>CALVBP010000019.1 GCA_944325825.1 Candidatus Gastranaerophilales bacterium
TAGACCTATGGTCGGGCGGCAACCGTGAAACTACAGAATCAATTCTGTTTCCCAGCCGCCCTCTTGGGTCAATACTTTAGAAAAATGACTTGACCCGCAAGCTACGCACGTAGACCTATGGTCGGGCGGCAACCGTGAAACTACAGAATCAATTCTGTTTCCCAGCCGCCCTCTTGGGTCAATACTTAAGAAAAACGACTTGACCCACAAGCTACACACGCAGACCTATGGTCGGGCGGCAACCGTGAAACTACAGAATCAATTCTGTTTCCCAGCCGCCCTCTTGGGTCAATACTTAAGAAAAACGACTTGACCCGCATGCTACACACGCAGACCATCGGTATAAGACCGGCAAACGGTAAATTTTAATCGTTAGCTAATACTGAAAAGACCCCTGGCAGTAGTTTTTGCGGGGGTCTTTTTTTAATACTTTTTATTCAAACAATGCCTGAATAAACTCTTTGGAGTCAAAGAGTTTTAAATCTTCCATTTTCTCCCCGACACCAACAAGCTTGACAGGAAGTTTTAAATCTTTTGCAATTGCAAGCACTATAGCGCCTTTTGCAGAACCATCGAGTTTTGTAAGAGCAACGGCTGTCAGATTCACACAATCTTTAAACACTTTTGCCTGAACAAGTCCGTTTTGACCTGTATTGGCATCAATTACCAGAATACTTTCTCTCAAAGATTCCGGAGCATTTTTATCTATGACTGTTTTTATTTTGGACAACTCTTCCATGAGGTTAAATTTATTTTGAAGTCTGCCGGCTGTATCAACGAGAATAACATCATAGCGTTCATTACGAGCCTTTTGTATAGCCTCATACACAACCGAAGCGGGATCAGCCTTATCTCGTCTCACAATATCAGCACCGGAACGCTTAGACCAAATATCCACCTGTTCTTCCGCCGCAGCACGGAAAGTATCCCCTGCCGCTATTAGTACTTTTTTCCCTCTTTCTTTAAAAAAGTATGCCAGCTTACCAATCAAAGTAGTTTTTCCTGCTCCGTTCACACCGGTTATAAAGTAAATATTAAGCTCATTCTCTTTGTAATTAAGTTCGCTTGAACCTGCTTCATCAAGAGTTTTATTAAACTCATTCAGCAAAAATTCTTTAACCTGTGAGGGTTTTATTTTTGTCTGCCCCCTTAATTTATCTGTTAGCTCGGAAGCATAATTTACCCCTAAATCCGCACTGATGAGCAAATCTTCCATATCGTCAAGAACAAATTCGGAGAATTCTTCTTCATCACCCACCACATCCACAACATTCCCTACAAGCGCTTGCGCTGTTTTAGATACGGTGGATTTAAGCTTGTCAAAAAAGTTAAACATAATTAACCCTTAAGTCCGTTTTCAACTATTACTTTTGCAAGTATACCGTTTACAAAAGAAGAAGAATCTTCCGTTGAATATTTTTTAGCAAGCTCAACAGCTTCATCCACAACAACTTTAACAGGGGCTCCTTTTGTATACAAAAGCTCTGTTATAGCAATCCTCAAGATATCTTTATCCATTTTGACCAATCTTGAAATATCCCAACCCTTTGAATACTTTTGAATCTGGGCATCAATTGCTTCATGATGATTTTTGTATGCTTCCGCTATTTCACTTGCATAATCTTTTACTTCACTCTGGTTTTCAAGTGTTGTAAACTCTGCAATTTCCAATGCAAGAATAGCTTTTTCCGCTACATCTATCATAGTATCCACTTTGGTTATCATTTCATCTGTCATCGGAATTTGCACCGGTTTATTTTTAGCCCCGAGCGGACGGGACAGATTTGTCGCATGTTCTGCTTCATATGTATCAAGAAATTCTTTTATATCAATCAACGAGCCCACCGTAAGCTTAAGCTCTTCAGATGCTGAATTGGAAAGAATTCTGACTGATTTGAGCATAATATCTTCAAAATCTCTTTTTGAATAGTGAGTTATCTCTTTTTCAAACTGTGAAAATAATATAAGTGCTAATTCTCTTGCTGCACGTCTTGCCTGCATTTTTTGTCTCCTATAGTTTTACAGGATTATGTTAACATGAACACGCAAGATTTTAAATTTTATTTTATTAAAGATTTTTTGTTTTGGAAGAAATTTCGTTTGTTATTCCATTTACATTTCCTACCTGTTCTAAAAGTTCTTCACCTGCTTCTACGGCTCTTTCTCCCGCAGCCTTCTCCCGCTTTCCTGTTGTTCCGAATAAACGTCTTAAAAAAGTATCTTTAATTTCAGTTTCAGCTAATACTTGCCCTTTTTCAACCGCCGTATTGCCATAATCCGTTGCTATTTTTTCTTTTGAATTGTTATGTTCGGACTCTGTTTTCTTTGTATTAATTTCAGATTTCTTAGCATCAATTTTAGCATTAAATGTTTTTGATAATTCATCCATATCAGAAGAAAGCTCCTGTACTTTTGCAGAATCTTCTTCACTCAGTTCTTCATTCTGTGTTTTTGTTAATATTTCTTCCTGTTCTGCTTCTTTCCTTTGAATCTCCAATTCTAATTCTTTTTGAAGCTCCGTAATCTCATCTAATTGGTCTTGTATATCCGTAAGATATTCATTCTTATCATCAACTATATTATTATATGTTAACGTCATCTTTTCACAAGCTGTAGCCAAAAAGCTTGCAGCTATAGCATCATTGCCCCAAGGTATATTTTTTCCGGCTTGATAGAGTTCTTCAGCATTACATTTTCGAGCTGCATCCCAAATATCTGACATATAAATCTCCTTATTAAACTTATATATAATAAAACTGCAACTTATGATTAGTTTCAGTAAATCTTAAATTTGTAACAAAACTTCGCAAAGTATGATAGGTAAATTCAAGAAGAAATTGGAGTGAATGACGAATATTTTACCCCCCCCCGGTCATGTTGAGTGCAAACTGGGGGGGGTAAAGGGGGAGTATCGCGAGGTTTAACGGCAGAAATTGCGATTCTTCGGCTAAAGCCTCAGAATGACGTATTTTCAAGTCATTCCTTCCTCTAAACCGGAATCTTCTAGTCACTACTCACTATTCACCAGTCACTAACTGCTCCTCACCCCTACCCTCTCCTTTAAGGAGAGGGAGCTACGATTCCTCATTTCCAAAATAGGTTCCCTCTCCTAAAAGGAGAGGGGGGCTAGTATATTTACTCCCGTCATTCCGGCCTCCGAGCCGGAATCTATCAATGTTAATTTTGTATTGAATGGATAGACCCTGAATCAAGTTCAGGGTGACGAATCTTTGTCCCAACCCTCTCCGAGCAGGGGAGGAGGAAAATCAGGCATTTTTCGGTAGAAAAATGCGACAGTGCGTCGTTTTTCTTTCTTGTCCAACATTCTTTCTTTTTGTATCGCAAGAAAAAGAAAGAATGTTGGTGCGGGGTTCGGGGCGGCATTAGCCCCGATACAAAATTTATAGACCCTGAACCAAGTTCAGGGTGACAAAAAAATAGTAATCATCTAATCACTATTCACTATTCACTATTCACTAATTGCTCCCCAGCCCCGCCCTCCCTCATAAGGGAGGGTAAATAAGTTCCTTCCCTGTTGAGGGAAGGTTAGGATGGGTGCTTATTGAAATTCATTGGCTGAATATTGTCCTCCGTCATGTTGAGCGCAAGCAAAACATCGCAAGGTTTAACGGCAGAAACTCCCAATCATTGCGATTCTTCGGCTAAAGCCTCAGAATGACGTATTTTCAAGTCATTCCTGCCTCTAAACCGGAATCTTCTAGTCACTACTCACTATTCACCAGTCACTAACTGCCTAACGCCTTTCTGTTTCTATTTTAGTACATTTCCGGCATTATTGTTGCGATGGCTTTTCGATTCCATACAAAATATGATATAATTAACACCGGAGGATTAATATGAAAAAACGTGCAATTATAATTGTAATAGACTCGATGGGAATAGGCGCAATGCCTGATTGTAAAGAGTTTGGAGATACAGAAAAATGTAACACTTTAAAAAATGTATGTGCATTTAATAAAGGCTTAAAACTTCCCAACCTTGAAAAACTCGGTCTAGGAAACATTCAGGATTTTGAGGGGGTAAATAAGGTTACAAATCCAATAGGGCAATACGGGACTTTGCAAGAAAAATCAAAAGGAAAAGATACGACAACCGGTCATTGGGAAATCGCAGGACTTGTAAGCGAAAAACCTTTTTCCACTTTTCCAAACGGATTTCCGAAAGAACTTATTGATAAATTTATTGAAGAAACAGGCTGCGGCGGAATTCTTGCAAACATTCCGGCAAGCGGAACTGCTATTATTGAAAAATTAAATGATGAACACCACAGAACAAAATTCCCGATTGTATACACATCCGCAGACAGTGTATTTCAAATCGCACTTGATACCGATATGATTCCGCTTGAAACATTATACGACTGGTGCAAAATTGCAAGAAGGCTTTTGGATGAAGGAAATTACAATACCGCAAGGGTAATTGCAAGACCTTATAAAATTATTGACAGAAAGCCTACCAGAATCTCTAAGGACAGAAGGGACTATTCAATGGCTCCACCGAAGAAAACCATTTTGGATAAGGTCAAAGATTCAGGCGCAAAAGTCATTGGCATTGGAAAAATTGAAGATATTTTTTCAAAAGCAGGAATTACTCATGCCATACACACCGGTTCAAATAAAGAAGGGCTGGAGCTTACATTACAAGCTGTAAAAAATGAACTCCCTCTTGATAAAATGATTTATCCGGGAGTGAATATAACAGATTCATCAAGAGAAATTATCTTCACCAATCTTGTTGATACAGATATGCTGTACGGACACAGAAATAATCCGGAGGGTTACGGTAAAGCTATTGAAGAAATAGATACCTATATAGAAAAAATACTCCCGTTAATCGGTGAAGATGACCTTCTCATCATAACAGCTGACCATGGCTGTGATCCGACAGTAGAAGGCACTGATCATACAAGGGAATATGTACCGGTATTATATTATTCTAAGGGAATTGAACCGAAAGATTTAGGTTTAACACTCGGTTTTGACTCAATTGCAGAAAGAATATCCGATTGGCTCTTTTAGAGAATTGTTTTATTTTTTGCAATTAAGTTGTATAATAAATTTATACTCACTTTTCAAAGTGGTTTTAATATAAACATAAGGAGAAATTAAATGAAAGTAATTATTGAAGATTCTTGTATCGGATGCGGCGCTTGTGAATCAATCTGCGATGCAGTATTTCATGTAGAAGATAAGGCTGCAGTTAAAGAAGACGGCATTTCCGGTAATGAAGCCTGTGTTAAAGAAGCTGCTGATGCTTGTCCTGTAGGCGCAATCATTGTTGATTAGTTTCAAAATATAACTATTTAAAAACGGAGTTCCGGTCTAATCCGGGCTCCGTTTTTTTAATAATAATTATGATAAAATAAAGCTGTTATGGAACAAATTTTTTCAAATAAAATTAACCTGCTAAAAACATTAGCTATTTTAATAGTTGTATCAGGTCATCTGGAATTCTCTCTGATTCCTATGTTTCCGCCTTATTCTTTTCAAGTTATTTTATTTTTCTTTATTGCAGGTATGCTCTTTAAAGAAAAGTACGGTTTTATGGAATATTTTAAACGAAGATTTAAATCCTTAATGATTCCTTACATACTTTATTGCATAACTTATCTCGGAATCACCTGGGCAATAAGTCCTCTAATAGGTAAGTTCTGGGGCATGCCGGTAAATTTAAGAAACGAACTTTTAATTCCGTTTCTAACAGGACATCAGCTGGATTTAATATCACCTCTCTGGTTTGTACCGCAGCTTTTTACAACACTCATTATTTATAAAATTTTAAACTATATTAAAATAAACACTTGGTTTAGAGCAGGTATTTATCTGGGACTTGCCATTATTGCCATACAAATGGAATCGTTTTGCGGAAACCTCTGGCTGCTTTATCTTACAAGAACAATGTTTTCTTTATTTTTTGTTCATTTAGGGTACGTTTATACACAAAGAATTGAAGGAAGATTTAATATATTTAATTTTAAAACCTTAGGCTGCATCCTTACTTTACAATCACTTTTATGGCTTACAAATTCTGATTTCTCTCCCGCTGACGGTATTGGTTTAAGTTATATTCTGGTATGGGGAGATTTTGATAACTGGATTGTCCCTATTTTAACGAGTTTGACGGGTATCTGGATATGTTTATTTCTTGTTAATATTTCCTACAATCAAATAAAAGACTGTATTTTCCTGCATAAGATTGGTCAAAATACTTATCATATTATGGCAAACCATCTTTTGATTTTTAACATCATTACCTATACAATTTTGGCTTTAAAGGGCCTGCCGTTTGAGATTAAAAACTCTCATGATATTTACTGGTTTTACTGTCCTTTAAAAACCACTTATTTCTACTTTATTATCGGAATTGTTACAACAACCTATCTCGGAGAATTCTTGAAATTTATAAAACGTAAATTCAATTAATGAGTTCTTTTCCACTCTTTTATTTGTTCTAATTTTGCTTTATATTTCGCCTCAAGCCCTTGCTCTGTAGGAGAATAATACTCTTTACCGGCTAAAGAATCCGGCAGGCATTGCATATTTGTAAGCTTTGCTTCAGTATCATGAGCATATTGATATCCTTTGCCATAATCTAATTCTCTCATCAATTTTGTCGGAGCATTCCTTATAACAAGAGGAACAGGTTCTGCCAGTTCTTTTATAGCATCTTGCTTGGCTGTTCCGTATGCCAAATAGACAGCATTTGATTTTGGAGCAAGAGACATATAAACAACCGCCTGCGCTAAATTAACCGAACATTCCGGCATACCAATATAATGACAGGCATTGTATGCCGCTACAGCCAGCTCTAACGCTCTCGGGTCTGCAAGTCCGATATCTTCACTTGCAAATCTTATCACCCGTCTTGCAACGTACAATGGATCTTCACCGGCTTCTAACATTCTTGCAAGCCAGTAAACCGCCGCATCCGGGTCAGAATTTCTCATTGATTTATGGAGCGCCGAAATTATATTGTAATGTTCTTCTCCGTTTTTATCATACAAAAGAGATTTTTTCGAAATACACTGTTCCAGAGTTTCATTCGTAACAGTAATTTCCCCGTTCTCATTAACATTACCGTTGAGAATCACCATCTCTAAGGTGGAAAGGGCATTTCTTGCATCACCGTTTGCAAATTTTGCAATAATTTCAAGATGCTCATCCTCTATGTTTATTTTCTGGTCACCAAAACCTCTTTTATCTGTTATAGCACGCTTAAGAAGCAGCACCAAATCTTCGGTTTTAAGTCCTTGCAGGACAAAAACTTTACATCTTGAAAGTAAAGCTCCGTTAACTTCAAAAGACGGGTTCTCCGTTGTTGCACCAATTAGAATTATACTGCCCTTTTCAACAAAAGGAAGAAATGCATCCTGCTGAGCCTTGTTAAAACGGTGAATTTCATCTACAAAAACAATTGTCTTTTCACCCATTTTACGAGCCTGTTCTGCCTGAGTCATAACTTCTTTTATCTCTTTTATCCCGCTTGTTACAGCAGAAAAGTTTATGAAAGTTGAGTGAGTTTTATTTGCAATTATACTTGCAAGGGTCGTTTTACCGACTCCTGGAGGGCCCCAAAAAATCAGAGATGTAATATTATCACTCTCAATAAGCCGTCTTAAGATTTTACCATCTCCTATAAGATGCGCCTGACCGACAAATTCATCAAGATTCTGCGGACGAAGCCTGGATGCAAGCGGCTGGTTGACCTCATTTTCAAAAAGTGACTTTTGTTCCATATTATCCCTCGTAAATATTTTAGCACGAAATCTTTCGAAAAATATAAACCTTAACCCAAAAGTCTAATTCGTATTAAAATAGAATTATGGAAAATGATATTTTTAAATGTCTTGCAAAATCAACATTCAGAAGTAAATTTAAACTCTCCCCAAAAGATAAAAACTATGTTTTATCAAAAGGTTTTGACAAAATTGAAGAACACGCAAAAGATTTTATAGCAAAAAGAATCGCACCTGCAATTATCCCCAATGACGGAAAACAAACTCCAATGAGAAATCATCCGGTTTTTATTGCTCAGCACGCAACAGCTACCTGCTGCAGAGGATGTATTGAAAAATGGCACGGATTTAAAAAAGGTGTGGAATTAACTTCTGAACAACAAAATTATCTGGTTAAAATCATTATGAAATGGATAATAAATCAGTGTAAAAACTGATAATGCCCATTTTTATATATAAAAACCTATTCAGACATTTTCCAAGGCTTTAACCTCGGTATCCACATCGGTACATTCTTTTTATATTCTTTGTATAAATTACCGAATTTGTTTTCAAGCTGCTTTTCTTCAAACAAAACAAAGTAAATATTATTAATAATAAAAAATATAATTACCCACCATATTAATGATATAGCACTTAAAAGGAAGCATTCCGAAATTAAAATCAATAAAACCCCCGTAATCATCGGGTTTCTAAGATAAGAATACGGGCCTTCAATAACAAGATTTTTAGGAGGATTCCATGGGGCTGCAGTACCTTTGCCTATGTTATTAAACAACACCATTGTCCAAGCTGATAATAAAAATCCAGCTAACAGCAGCACCATTCCTGCAATAAAGAACGCACCCGCCGACGGCTTGTAGTGATAACCCGTAAAAAACAAAATAATTAAAGGTATAACCACGATTACATTAAATGGTAATATTAAAATAGTTTTTAACCATTCAAACATACAGTTAAGTATAACATATTTTGTGTTTTAATAAAATTACTACGTACAAATATTTATAACACTTTAAACCAACTTTTTTTGTTTGCCCTGGATGCGATTGTCTTGGTCGCTCGCTTTTAACGGGTCTACGGACTTTCTTTTCAGAAGCTATACTTCTTACAAAGAAAGCTCCACCGCCCTCAGCTCGCTCCCGCTGTCTTGGATTTCCTCCACGCTCGAATAGTTTCGCCTTTAAGCCTGACGGCTTAGCAGGCTCAATATTCTCGCTATCCGGACTAACTCGCTTGCGCTCGTGGCGTCCGTACGGAAATCCGCTCGAACGCAAGTGGCGCTCTCATCGCTATTCAATGCAAATAAAAAGGACAGGGTAAACCTGTCCTTTTTATTTACCCTGGATGCGATTCGAACGCATGACCTACCGCTTAGAAGGCGGTTGCTCTATCCAGCTGAGCTACCAGGGCTTACTTTTCTAAAATATCACATAAAGCTTTTTTTGCAAGAGATTAAATTTTTATAAGCTCTTTTATATTAACAGATTTGTCAACAAACTCTTGCCGGCACATAGATTTTGATATTTTGTCATAAATTTCTTTAATATTAGTCTTTTCTGCCAGCATCGGTATAATTTTATCGTACTCCAAACCTTCACACTCATCCTTAATCATAGCTTTATTAGCATTTTTAGCGCACCATAGCTGCCTTCTCGGAGCAATAATATTAAACCCCATTGATTCATAAAAATACTGCGCAAAGGAATTTTCCGGAAGTTCCGACCTTACGTAAACATCTTTAAAATTATCATTTTCCAGTGTTTTATAATACTCACCTAAGATTGCCTTTCCAATACCTTTTATTTTTTCATCTTTATTAGGGGACCAAGTTGCAAGCCAGTCTAATTCTGTCTCGTTTTTGGCACAATTATGGCGTGACGAATATACCAGATTTCCGGTTTTATCTTTTTTAGGAATATTGGCAACAAGTATTCCGCACAATTTATCATTATACAAAGCAAGAAGAACTCTTGTCTTTTTTAAAACTTTTTCTCCGGACTCCAGTAACTTTTTAATAGCTTTTAATGCATCAATAAAAATATCATTTGTTATTGAACCTTCTAGAGTTTTATCAACCATGTTCACAAACTTTTCCGCTAACGGATACTCATGATTTTCTAATTTTACAATAGTAATATTTCTTGCACTATTATCCACGCTTGAATTACAGCGCCATTGGGATAGTAACTTAGCACCGAAAGCCGGATTTTTTACATTAGACGATACTTTCATATAATATTTTTATCATTTACGTATAAAATATTCAACCCATCTTATTAAATCAGAAATTTCATACGGTTTCGGTAAATATAAATCCGCCCCCGAATCAAGTATCGCAGATTTATTATGAACGGTAGATGTAACAATAATTCTTGTCTCGCTAAAATTTGGAATTGTCCTTATCTTCCTTAACAATTCAAGTTCAGAAAGATCATCGCCGCTGTCCATAATAATAACGGAAGGCTGAGAAGTTTCATTCAGCTCCGATAAAATATCATACCCTTGAAGTTCAAGAGCTGTTCTTATCAAATAATTTAAAGAATCGTCTTTTTCTTTTATATAGATACTCTTATTAGGTTTGTCCTCGACAATTGAACCATCGCCGGAAAGCTTTATACGTTCTATTACATAGTTTGAACCGCTCGGGATTCTTGCCAGATTTTTTATTGACAGGAGTTTTTCTATAAGCGCTTCGGGTGTTGAAATCAAATTAAAACCTTCTATTATCCCGCCAATGCACAAAGATACAAAATTAGCCCTCATCCCGGCATAGCGTTCCCCTTTAAGAAGCATATATCCCCTCTTTGAATCAGTTTCAGAGTAAAATTTCGGAGCAACTGTATCAAATGCAAATACTAAAAATGAAGCCAGCTTTTCACCGCTGTATTTGTTAGTAATTATTACAAACGTCGTATCATTAAGCTGTCCTATAAAATCATTTTCATCAAGTGTAGATTTAGATATTGCCACAAATGTTTGTATAAGCTTGTCTGCTGCCAAATCTGTATAAACAGTTCTGTAATTATCCAAATTTTCCACACTTACTAATAACACTGCAGGGTTTTCGGCAACGAGAGTCCTTTTTAAAGCTTTTTTAACTAATTTTTGGTTCGGAAGGAGTGTTTTATTATCAAGATTTGACTCAATTTCTCTTCGCAGATGAGCTTTTATTCTGGTTTTAAATTCATCAATATTAACAGGTTCACTTAAAAAATCATCTGCGCCTTTTTCAAGAACCGAAATTCTATCCTTTGTGTCAGCAGATTTTGAAAGTGCAACAATTATCGGCCTTGTGTCATAAGTTAATTCTCTTATACGACGGCAGAAGTCTCCCAAATCTTCTTCAATACTGTCCGAAATAATTATCATATCAGGCTGACGGGTTTGAATTTTTTCCAGACCATCTTTTAATAAACTTGAAATAATAACTTTCGTTTGCGAATCATCTATACATTTTTTATATTTTGCAGGTAATTCTTTCCTTTTATCAATAATCAGGACTGTTGAGAGCATACTAAAGCCTCCTCCTGATTATAAATCGGAAAACTCAGTTTAAATGTTGTGCCTTTATCCGGTTCGCTTACAAAACCTATACTTCCATTCATTTCTTCCACAAGTTTCTTTGTAATATAAAGCCCCAGTCCGTTACCTTGTGTTTTACTCGTTAAATGATTTTCCAGTCGTATAAATTTATCAAATACCCTTGCTCTGTCCTCTTCTTTAATTCCTACTCCATTGTCTTTAATTTCAATCAATATATGTTCAGAATCATAATAAGAAGTTGAAACTTCTACAGGACTTTCTTCTTCTGAATATTTACAGGCATTGTCAACCAAGTTCATAATTATCTGTTGAAATTTATCTTCATCAAGCATTGACGGAGGCAAATTTGAAGTAAATTTTGTTGTAATTTTGCGAGATTTGTATTTTTGTAAAAGTAATTGAATAACTTTTTCTATAGAAGAATTTACGTCTACTTTTCTGAAAACAGGCTTATCTGTGTTCATCTTAGAAACTTCCAGAATATTTTCAACAAGATTAATAAGCCTGTTAGACTGTTCCTCTATAATTTTTATGAATTTCTTCTTATCATCTTCTTTAAGCTTATCCCAGGATGACAGAAGAGTTTGAGAAAACCCCCTTATACTGGTAAGGGGGGTTCTCAACTCGTGTGATACTGTTGCTACAAATTCATCTTGAATTGTATTAGTCATTTTTGTTTCTCATTAAACTTATTTGTTTAGTTCGGAAGGAACGAGGATATCTGCACCGCCTTTGTTAAGCTTCAATCTCTTTAAATCACCGTTAAGAGCCGGAAGTTTTGTTGATTCCGTTAGAGGAGTAGCTTTAACACTACCGGTATTTAATGCATCAGCTGAGTTATTTTGCGGGTTCCATGGTTTTGGTTCGCTGATTGTCGGCTTGTTAACATCCCCATCCCCATCATCATCGTCAGCCGGAGGGTTCCATGGTCTTGGTTCGCTAATTGTCGGTTCGTTTACATCCTCATCACTATCCTCATCACCATATTCAGACGGAGGCGGCGGCATTATAACAGGCGGAGGCAATATTTCTCCCGGTTGATACTTTTCATCATTACATGAACCGCCATTCATGATTGGATTGGCGCATGTATTATCTGTCGTTATTCCACTACTTGATAAAGCCATTGCAGCAGGTAAAAGAGGTTTTTCAGAAATATTATCTCTATTAATGTCAAAATCTGAAACAGTAAGAATTGCAGCCATACCTATTGTCGCTATTAACAGCCTTTTTACTTTCTTTTTCATAAATTCTATCTCCTTTTTAATATGTCACTTTCCAGCCGTCTGCCACTACCCTTGCTGAGCAAGCTCTGGCATCGGTAATATTGCCGTTCGCACAAGCCGTTTTATATGTATCAAGACCATACGGAACAACTTTGCAGCTATTAGTTAAACTAAATTCAAAAATATCTCTCCCATAAGCATTAGGTTTAGTTTTCGAGCCGTTTACATCAATTAAAAACTGTAAAACAACTTTATTTGAATCTTCAGTAGGTGTTATTTCATCCGCAAAAACAGATTGCATAAATAACGGTCCTGTTAAAAAAGCGTTTGATTTTATAGAACTGGTTGAAACAGTCTCATCGGTATCAGCTGCACCTATAAACGGCGCCAATTTTTCAACGCTCAAATCCGGAACGGCACTCAAGGTATTTATATAAGAGCCGTCTGTAATTTTACTATTCTCATACTGAATTAAATTCTGGCACCCGAGTTCTATCTGGCTAACAACTCTGCTTAATTGCGAACCGGTCTGCTTTTTCTGAAATCCCAATACTAACTGCGGTATTGAGACAGCTGCTACAACGCCAATAATCGTAAGGGTTACCAGTAATTCAGACAATGTAAAACCTTTTTTAAAATTTTTCTTCATTCAGGAGTTCTCCTTATTCTTCCATAAATTCTTTTTTTGCCTCTTCAATCGCCTCTGATAATATATCAAGCTGGTCTGGTGCAAAAGTTACGCCTTTTTTAGTCGGAAGCCAGGTTGCACCGTCATCTGTTGTATAAAATATTCTCAGATTAAAGTAGCTTCTTCCTTTGTATTCCGAAATAGAAATTTGTAATTGTTCCGTATCAGTTCTCGGTATTGTGGCTAAAATTTTAGCTTCTGCCATTTGCGTTGTCTCCTTCTAATTATTTGTATCTCTATTTAACTTTAAAACTAATCTTTCAAAGAATGCAGATTTAATCTATTGCTCATTATAACATATTATTCATAAATGTTAATAATTTGTCTATTGTATTTATTTAGGTTAATATAACAGTATGGAAACGGGGAAGATTGTTGTTGTCGATGATGAAAAAATAGTTACATCCGCCTTTTCAACATTATTAAAGGTGGAAGGGTTTTCTGATGCTCACTTCTTTAACAGGCCTAAAGAAGCCCTGGAGTTTTTAAAAAGCAATACCCCGGATTTGGTTATATCAGATTTTTTAATGCCGGAAATGAACGGGCTTGAATTTCTGTCAGAAGTCAAAAAATTATACCCTGAAGTCAGTAAGATTTTACTTACGGGATATGCCGATAAAGAAAATGCTATTCGTGCAATTAACGAAATCGGGCTGTATAGATATATTGAAAAACCCTGGAGTAATGATGATTTAATCATTAATATTAAAAACGGCATTGAAAGAAGTTATCTTCTTTCACAACTCCGTCAAAAAATTATTGAGTTGGAAGAAGCTAAAAAAGAACTTGAAAAGTATTCAAAAAATCTGGAACAGCTTGTTGAGGAGCGTACGGCTGATTTAAAGCAATCTAATGCAAAGCTGGAAGGCATTGTAACATACTGTGCTGACGGGATTATAATTCTTAACGAAGACGGCATAATAGAACAGGTCAACCCCGCTTGCGAAAGCCTTATCGGTCTTGTTGAAAACAAACTTATCAATTCATCGATAGATGACTTTTTATTCAGCACAAAAACTTTTATATCAAAAGAACTGCATAAGTCCGAAGGCAACGAGCTTTTCTTAAGAGATTTCCATATAAAAAATCCGTTAAGCGGAGCAATAGTTCCGGTGGACATAAGTTTCGCAAGAATCAATCCGGATGATACCTTTAAGCGTTTTGTCGGGGTTATGAGAGATGTGACCGAACAAAAGAAAGCCGACAAGCTAAGAGATGATTTTATTGCAACTCTAACACATGATTTGAGAACTCCGCTTCTTGCAGCAATTCAAACGCTTAAATTTTTCCTTGACGGAGCTTTAGGAGAATTGGATGATAAGCAGAAACTTCTCCTATCTACTATGCAAAAGAGTAACGAAGACCTGCTTGGGCTTGTAAATGCTTTATTGGAAGTTTACAAGTATGATGCAGAAAAACTTGTTTTAAATAAAACCGAGTTCAATATATATGAACTCACAAAACAAACCTACGACGAGCTTAAACCTCTTGCTGACAGCAAAAATATTGATTTTACAATAGATTGTATCAATGAAAATCTGCATATTTTAGCAGACAAAAGCGAACTCAGAAGAGTTATATGCAATCTTTGCGGAAATGCTATCAACTATACTCAGGAAGGCGGAAAAGTTGTTATAACAATTAAAAACGAAGATCGTGACTTAATCTTTTCCGTTTCGGATAACGGCTGCGGAATTCCTCAGGAAGATATCCCAAATATGTTCCAGAGGTTCTCTCAAGGTACAAGTAAAAAACGCTCAGCAGGTACAGGGCTGGGGCTTTATCTTTCAAGACAGATTATTGAGTCCCATGGCGGTAAAATTTGGCTCGAAAGCGTTTTAAACAAAGGAAGTGAATTTTCGTTTATTTTAACTGATACAGTAGTAAATATTCCGGCAGGTGTCAAATGATTAATGTATTACTTGTAGAAGACCATCAATTATATAGAATGGGGTTGTCATTGCTTCTGGAAAAAGCAGAAGGGGTAAACCTTTTGGCAGAAGCTTCAGACGGAGCAGATGGTATTAAGAAAGCGCGGGAGTTTTCTCCTGATGTTATTTTAATGGATATCGGGCTTCCAAATATTGACGGTATAGAAGCAACCTCCAGAATTAAAGAATTTTTGCCGGATGTAAAAGTTTTAATCTTTACTTCCCGTAATAGTGAGCAGGATATTTTTGAATCTTTTAAAGCCGGCGCAGATGGATATATTATGAAAGGAGCCACTCCGGAACAGACAATTTCAGCGATAAAAGCGGTATATGAAGGAGTGGGCTGGATTGACCCGACCATAGCAAAAATTGTATTTTCAAATCTGCAAAGACCTGTGTCATCATCACCTGTAGGAACAATTAGTGAAAGACGTGATAAAAACTCTTACGGTCTTACTGAAAGAGAACTGGATGTACTTGCTTTAATGGTAGAAGGACTTTCTAATCCGCAAATTGCTGATAAACTCGTTATAACAAGAGCTACTGCAAAAGCTCATGTTCACAGTATCTTACAGAAACTGTGTGCAGCAACAAGGACTCAGGCAACAGTTACCGCTATGAAAGAAGGTTTGGTCTAATGTTCGAAGCTCTTGCCGGAATGTTTATGGCAATGAAAATTCATTTTAGCCAGATTAATCCCTTTAAAAAAGAGGATGCTGTTGTACATCAATATATTTATGAAAATAAAATAAAAAGAGCCGAAGAAAAAGAAAAGTATGAAAAAAGCCGTATGCCGGAATCCGGTTACATGACAGTAGAAGAATATGAAGCTCTTTCAAGAGGTAAGTCAAAAAAAGAAATTGAAGTTGAGGAAGCAAATATTCCCAAAGATTCTACAATGGTTTATGTCCCTCAAAAGACCTTTAAACTTATAAAATATAATGACCCTGTAGGAAGCCCCGAATTAAACCTCCCCAGAAGACTTAATTTTGACCGACAAATTAACGCTCAGGGTATTGTCTCGGGAGATAAAACAATGCTTGTTTACCCGGCTGTTTATTATTATGCCCAGAGTGATTGCACTGCATGTGATTTATTTTTAATAAAGCTTGACCCGTCATTAAATGAAACAGAGCGGGTAAAAAGAGCCAATATTATACAAAAAGATGAAACTCCGCTTATTTCAACCGAAAAATCTCTTGATGAAAAATACATTTTCAGAACCCTTACCCCCATAGACTTTTCCGTTGATAATAAAAAGCTTGCCGTAAAAGAAAAAGTAGGCTATCGCCATGACGGCATATGGAAAACGGATTTGTGGGTTTATGATTTTGAAAAAAGAGAGGCAAAAAAACTTCCTCAAATAAGAGAAGCTATAGAAGAATACTGGAAATATTCCGGCGGAATTGAACTGACTGAAACCCGCTGGGATATTTATCCTATGGGTTTTGATTATAATAATGATGACAGAATTATCGTCTGCGCATATGCATATACAGGCAGCATTCCAAAATTTTTGGGAACCTGGAGTATTGATGTTGAAGGAGAAAACTCCAAACTGGAAGATTTAGACGGTAATTTTATTCCGGTAGCAACAGTCGGATACAGGCTCGCAGAAGACTCTGTTATGGATTCCTCCGAAGTGGAATTTGAAGCAAAACAAGCTAAAGAAAAAGAAGATAAAATTCAAAAAGATGCAAAAGAAGCCGAAAAGCAATTAAAAGAAATAAAGCAGCTCCAGTATGAAAGAAAAATCCACCAGATGAATATGGACACTCTTTTTAAAATACGTCAACGACAAGAAGCTTTAAAGAATTATTCTTCTGAATCCAAAGACGGTTTAACCGGAATATGATTCAAATCCATTGTTTGTATGTTTAATTAAAATACAAAACCCTGCATTTATACTAAACTAATCGGATGATGCTCGTATTTTCTGACTACACCTTTTACCGTAGAACAAATTTAAACTTTATTCGTGCAAAGTTTCAAGCTATAACATGATTTTGAACTTTTTATAGACCATGTGGTCTATATCTTTTAATCTAGAAATTTTTCAGGAAAATTAATCTCTGTATTGATGAAACTCTCCTCTAAAAGAAGGTAATATACATAATGTAGAGATGGAATATAATTACTAGATTTAATAAATTAGGGGAGAGAAGAGAGTATGAGACGTGAATTTAAGAAAAAGTCCAAAGTGCTTTTAATTGATGACAATTATGAACACTTAGTAGGTATCAGAGAATTACTGAACCTTGAAGGAACTTTTGACGTTGTAGGTATCGCAACCAATGTTAGTGTAGGTTTAAACTTAATCAAAAAATATCAGCCGGATATAGTTCTTCTTGATATGAATATGCCGGACAAAGACGGCTTACAAGGTATTATAGAAATATCAAAGCTTGATTTTGATACAAAAGTTTTAGCGCTTTCAGGCTATGATGACGCAGATTTAATATTCAGAGCAATGAAAATAGGTGCTAAAGGCTACGTTCTTAAAACAATGGCATCTGCCCAGTTAATTTATGCAATTGAAGAAGTTCTAAACGGAAAAATTTATCTTCCGCTTGCGCTTTCATCAAGATTCTTTGAATATTTTCAACAATCTTTCAGAGAAGAAACCGCAAAACAAGAAAGTACGGAAGAAAATCTCCTTTCATATCTTACTCAGAGAGAAGAAGAAGTGCTTGAACTTTTAACTCAGGGGATTACCTACAAAGGAGTTGCTAACAAATTGTTTATTTCCGAAACTACCGTGAAAACACATGTTAATAACATTTTCCAAAAATTGCAAGTTAATGACAGAACTCAAGCTGTTTTATACGCAATTAATAACGGATTTTTATCAAAAAAAGTTAAACTTGCGGTATAAAATAACAAACGAAAAATAGTATTATGAAGAAAATAGTAAGACAGCAGAATTATTTAAGAGAACTTATTGATTCCCAGGGGAACAGGTTCTTAACTAAACAGGCACTCAGGTGCCTTGTTCGTTCTGCTCTTGAGCCGCTGCTGGATACACCGGAAGCCGGAGTCGTATTATATAGAATTATTAACAAAGAAGGGCTGCAAGGGCTGCTGAAGAGATTGGAATTTTCGGATATAGAATCTTATGATTACTCCGACAATTCCAAAAACCTTGTAGAAAAGGTCTGGGCAAATACCGAGTTCCTCTGCGTTATGACACACAGATATGTTTCTATTCTTATCTGGGATTCTCATACGGGAGATGACAAAACTGTCCGGTATTATTCTGTATATAACTCTAAGCTGCAAAGAGAAGCTCTGGATATTATAAAAAGAAATTCCAAAATAGATATTTCTCCTTATATGGAAAAATACAATCCGGACAGACGTGATAACGTTCTTTTAAATTCTTCAATACGCAGACTACTTGATAATCTGGATGAAGCATCAAATGATGCAGTTTTGGGATATGCAGAAAAAAGTGCTGCGGCTATACAACCTGTAGACTATAATATTAAAAAAACAAGAATTACTGCACATGAGATTAGAAATCAGCTTTCCATTTGTGATTTGTATTCTGAAATTATACGAAAATATGTTGACAAAGAAGACATCGACAGAAACGGAATCAAAAATGCAGCCAATTCAATTACAAAAGCACTAAAAATGGCAAGTAATTCCTTAATTGCACTTAAATCATCGGAATCACCTGAACTTAAGAAAAACAATTTATCCGAAATTATAGAAAACGCTGTAGAACTTTCAAGTGTTTATGCGGAAGGTAAAAACATAAAAATAGAAGTTGAAAACACTCCGGATATTTTTATTCTTTCAGATGAAGAAAAACTCACTGCAGTAATAATTAATCTTGTGAAAAATGCAGCTGAAGCATTTGATATTGATGAGATTTCCGAAAACGTCCAAAATGATAAGTATATTAAAATTGTAACTGAAAAGGAAGATGATTTTGCAAGTATCAGGGTATCAAATAATGCACCGGGGATAGAAAATCCTGAAGACATCTTTAAAGAGGGTTTTACAACTAAAAATACCGGAAGCGGTTTAGGACTCTGGATTTGCAAAAAATCTATCGAAGAACAACTGGGTGAACTTGAACTTTCTCGCCATAGCGAAGACTATACGGAATTTACAATCCGCTTAGGCGTTGTAAAAGAGGAGGGTTAAGTATGGATTTGATAACATCAAGAACAATGGAAATAACAAAGCTCGGCATGGACGGGTTAATGGACAGACAGCACGCAATATCTTCCAATATTGCGAATGTTATGACCCCCGGATATCAACGAAAAGAAGTAGCTTTTGAAAGTCAGCTTTCCGAAATTATGGAAAAAGAGGATTTAAAAGATTATATAAAATCCCAGAACAGTATTGAATACAAACCGCCAATGGTGGATGTCTTTACCGGAGAAGTGCATACGTACAGAACACCTACACTTCAAGAAAAAGCATATTTAAAAAGCAATGTTTACGAAGATTTTAAGCCTCAGTACGTAACAGATATTTATAGCGGAACCGATTCAACCGGAAATAATGTTGAACTGGAACGTGAAATGATGGATTTGTCTAAAACCGGGATGAGATATCTTGTACTTTCAAACCTGGAAAGGAAATCTTTTGAAAGCGTATCAAGGGTTATTTCCGGACAATAGGAGGTATAAATTATGAGTTTTAATATATTTGATATAGCCGGCTCAGGAATGACCGCTCAAAGAGTAAAACTTGACACCATTGCAAGTAATATAGCCAATGTTAACACAACAAGGCGTCCTGATGGTGCCAAAGGCGCTTATATAAAAAAAGATGTGTCTTTCAGAACAATTTATGAAGACAACATAAACAGAGGCTACTCGAACTTTTCAAGCAACGCTCCGGATGCGCAATTTGATCCCAAAACCGGTAATATGCTTATTAATGCAAATATTGCATTGAACAACGGTATGGTAACAGGCGGGGTTGAAGTAGACGAAATTTATGAAGCTGAAGATGCTATAAAAACAATTTATGACCCCTCTCATCCGGATGCAGACGAAGATGGTTATGTAGATATGCCGAACATTAATATTGTTGAAGAAATGGTCGGCATGATTTCAGCTTCACGTGCATATGAAGCAAACGCAACAGTTGCACAGAACGTCAGAACTATGATGCAAACCGCAATGAATATATAAGACCTAAGAAACAGAGGATATTTTTATGGATTTTTCAACAAATATAGCAGGTTTTAATACTGAATTTAACTTAAATGCAGTTAAAGACTATAATCGCTACCTACAGAATCAAGCATCTTTTGAATTTGAAACAGATACTACAGAGTTTCAAAAAGCTCTTGATACTGCAACCAAGTCTGTTCCTCTGAATGATAAAAACGACCCTTACGGAATGGGCAGCTTTATGAGTCAAATGGAAGCAAGCCTTGGCGGAAGTTTAAACGCTGTTAACAAAGCTCGATTGGAAGCTGACAGACTCCAGGAAGATTTAGCAGCCGGCGGTTCAACAAGCATTCACGAAGCTATGATTGCAGCAGAAAAAGCGGATTTAAGCCTCCAGATGGCAGTACAAATCAGAAACAGAATACTTTCCGCTTATACCGAAATTAACAGTATGCCTCTATAGCGGCACGTAATCAGAATAAATAATACTTGACCAACCTTCAAAATAACTTATTTGAGTTAAAGAGCCTGTTTTTATAAGGACTTTAAACTGACTTTCCGGAGATAAGTCCAGAGATTTTGCAATCGCAGATTGTACTATTTCGGGAGATGTAACTAAGATTATACGGGTGCCTTTATTTTTAGTAACCAACTCATCTATTTTATCGGACACTCTTTTATTAAAATCTTCAAAAGATTCACCATTATTAGGTTTTTGTGTTACAAGAGAAGGTCCGTTATCATCAAATAAATCTGAGAAAGAAAGCCCGTTCCATTCACCGTGGTTTCTATTCGGAAAATCTATTATATCAACCTTTCTTTTAAACATCTTTGCAATAATCTGAGCCGACTGTGTACAGCAAGCAGCGGGGCTGGAATAAATCCTGTCATAAGCTACACCCCTCTTTTCAAGATATTCACAGACTTTTTCAATCTCTTCTTCACCGAATTCATTTAATTTTGGATATTTTAATGTATCACAAATAATTCCTTCAAGTGTATGTACTGTAGCGCCGTGGGTTATAAATGTTATTTTACATATACGTTTAAACATATTGAGGTATCCTTCTTTTATCTTAATTATACCATATTTTTCAGATGGTTAATAGGTGGCATTTAAAATCCTCCAAATAAAGGTTTGATTTTTTTTAAAATATCATTAAACTAATCATGCATTAATTATAACTAAACACAAGGAGATATATTATGGGCAAACGATTAGATGGTACATCAATGTTTACGGGTATTAATGCCGGACTGATGAATTCCTTTACCATGCTTAACGGAATGTATGAAGATGGAGTAACTATCGAAAATCTTGCAGAAGCTTTTACCAAGCCTGGATTAGTAAATAATGCGTATGGAGCAACATTTTCATCCTATTTAACAAACAATTTTGGAACAATAGATAAAAATGCAGACGGTAAAATAACCGCAGATGAAATTCAAAACCTTATGAGCCAGATGGCAGCTCAGGGACTTACAAGAGAACAGATTATTTCTCTTGGCGGAGCTTCCGGTTTAAGCGGTTCTTTGCAGGAAACGGTACTTTCACATTTTGATGATATTGATAAAAACCATGACGGGAAAGTTACAAACCAGGAAATTCAAGCCTACGGAGTGGATTCTGAACTTGAGAAACAAAAAGTCGCAGACCGGAACAGAATAGTAAACAATATGTCCATGTTTTACGATACCGGTGCCGATTATGAAGGAAGTATGCTGGATTACAGATATTTAGATGAAGATGAAGGTTAGTTAAAAAAAGAGGGGAATCCCCTCTTTTTTATTAACATTCTTTATAACTCATTATTCTTTTATCCTTCGTTTTTAGTAAGGACACTAACAATACTTAGAATAATCATAATTAAAATTAAAACCGCAATATAGATAAAATAGTGTTTTAAAGTTCCTGCAAAATAAGTAGCTGCAGCACCTCCTGCTATTGCGACCGAAGTAAGTATTGCAACTGTTTTTTTCTGAGAAAAGCCCGCTTTTAAAAGTTTGTGATGGATATGTTCTGCATCTGCCACAAACGGAGATTTTCCTTTTGAAATTCTTCTCAAGCTGGAATAAGTAATATCCATAATCGGAACAGCGAGCACCAAAAAAGGAAGTAATATTGCTAAAGTTGCTCCTTTCATAACTCCTGCAATAGAAAGTGTCGCAAGCAAAAACCCTGAAAATAAAGCGCCTGAATCTCCCATAAAGATTTTTGCCGGATTAAAGTTAAAGGTTAAAAATGCAAGCATAGAGCCTGCCAAAATAAAACCGATAAGTGCAGTAATTGGCTGTGCCGGAGTTGTTGAAACCGCAATTAAAGCCAGTGTTATTGAATTAACGGTAATAACAGAGCCTGCGAGCCCGTCAACTCCGTCAATAAAGTTTACGGCATTTGAAATTCCGACTATCCATAGAACCGTTATCGGGTAAGAAAACATTCCCAAATCAATTGCACCGCCAAACGGATTAAATATTGTATCAATTTTCACCCCTAAAAGATAAACTATAGTTGCTATTGATAGTTGTATTATAAGCTTAAATTTAGCATCCAGATTGTATACATCATCAACAAGCCCCAGTAAAAACATTAACGACCCTCCGAGCAGAATACCAGATAACAAACTGCCGTAAGGATAGTAGCTTAGTATAACAAGGAACAAAAATGTAAGCATAGTGCTTGACCAGATAGCAATTCCGCCAAGCCGTGAAATTGGAGATTTGTGGATTTTTCTTTCGTTCGGCAAATCAACCAATCCCTCTTTTTGAGAGAAATCTATTACAAACGGAACAATAAATACCCCGAGAAGATACGAGATAAAAGCTCCTAATATGTGTGCCTGTGTTAACTTTATAATAATGGTTTTATCCTCCTGTTTTGTATCTCCCTCTCCTTGAAGAGAAGGACGGGGCGAAGTGTCAACTCCTTACCCCGGATATGTTATTTGCTTTCTTGTAAGGGCCCGAAACAAGTTCGGGATGACATTTTAGTAATTTCTTTTAGATATAATGTGCCTTTCCTTTTACCCCCTGTATAATGGGTGTTTTTCACAAAGTTTTAAAGAATCTGCACGCAAGGTTTCTAAAATTGCTTCATTATCAGAGTTTTTAACAGCTTCGGATATAATTCTTGCAACTTCTTTCATATCCTCTTCCTTAAACCCTCTTGTTGTAACAGCTGCTGCACCCAGCCGGATACCGCTTGTAACAAACGGACTTTGAGGATCATTCGGAACGGTATTTTTGTTAGCTGTAATCCCGACTCTTTCAAGCACGTTTGCCATATCTTTACCGGTTTTGCCTGTTTTTCTTAAATCAAGTGTCATAAGGTGGTTTTCCGTCATCCCGCCTACAACATCCATTCCGTTATCCAAAAGTCCTTGATTCATAGCTTTTGCATTCTTAACAATTTGCGCTGCATACTCTTTAAATTCATCTGATAAAGCCTCTTTAAGAGCAACGGCCTTACCTGCAATAATGTGTTCCAAAGGTCCGCCTTGAGTTCCCGGGAAAACTGCTTTATCGATTATTTGTGCAAACTCTTCATCACACATGATAATTCCGCCTCTGGGACCTCTTAAAGTCTTGTGGGTTGTTGTAGTTACAAACTGAGCATATCCTGCCGGTGAAGGATGAACCCCTCCGGCAACAAGCCCTGCAATATGCGCAATATCAGCAAGCAAGTAAGCGCCGACTTCATCAGCAATTTCACGAAATCTTTTGAAATCAATAATTTTTGAATAGTTGCTGGCCCCGCATATTATAAGCTTCGGTCTGTGTTCAAGTGCCATCTGGCGTACATTTTCGTAATCAATTTTTCCTTCAGAATCAATACCGTAGCTTTTTACATCAAAATACATGCCGGAAAAATTCACCGGAGAACCATGGCTCAAGTGACCGCCGTTTGATAAATCCATCCCGAGAACTCTGTCGCCCGGTTTTAAAAGAGCCATAAATACAGCCATGTTTGCCTGAGCCCCTGAATGCGGCTGAACATTGGCATGAGCCATCCCAAAAAGTTTACATGCTCTTTTTTGGGCAAGTTCTTCAATCTTATCAACGACTTCACAACCGTTATAGTAACGTTTATGAGGTTTACCTTCAGCATATTTATTTGTTAGTACTGTCCCGCAAGCCTGCATAACTGCTTCCGAGGTAAAGTTTTCGCTTGCAATAAGCTCAATCGTTGTCTGCTGACGTTTTAATTCTTCATCAATATATTCAGCAAGCTCTATATCTTCTGCTCTTACTTTATCCAAATTCATTTTATATCCCCCTCTCCTAACTTACCAAACCGCCGAATGCCATAACATCTTCATATGCAGCACCGGCTTCAAGCATTTCTTCCGCCGTAAATCCAAATAGAGTTATCGTATCAATAACCTCATTTTTATTATCCATGTTTTTTATGACAGAATCAAGGGCTGACTCCCTTGTCATATATTGGAATTTATCATTAACTATATGTTTTAAATTTCTTTTCTTTGCTTTACCCATATTTACCTTTGAGTCTCCATACCAAGAAGAGCTGCGCCTATCATCCCCGAGTAATTTCCTGCAGTTGCAAGTCTAATTGAGGTTGGAGGTACAACTAAATCCTCATTAACCTCCTTTTCAACTTTTTTAATATCAACAAATTGCGCCATTGAACCTGATAAGACAACGCAATCCGGATCGAAAAGGTTTGTGAGCCCTTTTATCCCCACAATGATATCATTCTGCCAGCGGTTGAAAACCTCTGTCATCTTCTCATCACCATTCTTTAAGCCTTCAATAACATCATAGGTCGTTACGTCTTGGTTTTTTAGTGCTTCTTCCGCATCAAGTTTAAGAGCGGTTCCCGATGCATATATTTCAAAGCAATCATAACTTCCGCATGTGCATTTGCGGCGCTTGTCAGGATACATTTTAAAATGCATTTCTCCGGCTGCACCGGATTTTCCTTTAAGTAATTTATTATTGATAATTATTCCGCCGCCGACTCCTGTACCTAAAGTCAGCATAACAGAAACATTTGTCCCTCTTGAAGCTCCAATTTTATACTCAGCCCAGGCTGCACAATTAGCATCGTTTTCGACAAAAACTTTTTTGCTGCTCAATTTCTGAAAATCAAGTGTAAAGTATCCTTCTACAAGGTTCCCTGTTGAGCCGATTACGGCAGTATTTTCATTATTAACAGCTCCGGCGGTTGCTATTGATATTAAATCAACATTATCTTCATATTGAGAAATTTGTTTTTTAAGAATATCCCTTATTCCGTCAAGAGTCTTGGGGGTTGAAAACTTATTGATTCCGGATATTATTTCACCCTTCTCATCAATTATAGTACTATATATTTTTGTTCCGCCTATATCAAACGCAAGAGCTCGTTTCATAATTCTATCTTCCCTCCAAGAATCTTTTTGTAATAAGCTGAGGCCTTGTGATTGCCGAGCCTATCACAACACAATGAGCACCGAGTTCAAACGCTTTATTTACGTCTTTAGGCTCCCAGACTCTGCCTTCAAGAATAACCGGAGCTGATACAGATTGAACCAATTTTTCAAGGAGTTCAAAATCAGGGCCTTTTGTCGGTTCGCCGGATTGGTCTGTATAACCGGCAAGAGTTGTTGAAATTATATCAGCACCGAGGTTTGCTGCATTTATGCCCTCTTCTAATGTTGAAATATCCGCCATTGCAAGTCTGCCTGCATCATGAACAGCAGAAATCATTTCTTCAAGCGGATTTTCTCTTTTTCTTAAAGTTGCATCAAAGGCTATAATATCGGCGCCTGCATCAATTAACTCATTAATTTCCTTTATTGAAGGTGTAATATAAACTACACTTCTCCAGTTTTCCGGAAGTTTTTCGGGCTTCGTCAGTCCTATAACAGGAATTTTAAAATGTTTTTTCGCATTTTTTACATCTCTTGCTCCGGCAACACGCAAACCACCGGCACCACCGTTAACAACAGACTCCATCATTGCAAGCATACATTCCTCTCTATAAAGCGGTTCATCAGGAGCAGCCTGCGATGATACAACAATTTCTCCCTTTAATTTATCTAAAATTCCCATATCCATGTTTCAAATTTTACCATGAAAAATAACTTTCAAGCATGAAAGATTAAGCTTTTTTAATATTATATTGCCTTGGATATTAAAGGTATTATAATGTAACTATGAACAAGAAAATAGTTATTTTAATATTCATTCTTATAATTCTCTCAGCTCTTGGAGGAGCATACTTTTTGAACTCTAAAAAGAATATAACTAATACAATTCCTAAACAAGAAGCCGCTCGACAGCTGAAAATATCAGAAGAAAAAACTAAAGAAGAAATAAAGCAGCCCGAACCGGCTCCGATAAAAGTTGTTCTGCCGGCTAAAAAATCTTATGACTTGTATTCATCTACACCATACGATTTGCCTCTGTATTCAATTATGGAAATTGCCTCTTTGCCAGATAACCTTAAAAAAGTCATAGATAACATTCTTGAAAATGCACAGGGTTTTTATCTTTTAAAAACAGATGCGGGAAAAATTTTTATCATACTTCAAAACCCGATAAATAGCGGAAATACATACAGCAGACATGATTTGGAATTCGTTGAGATTAACCCTGACGGAACACAGCATTTTTCATTTGCCGGATATCCGGGAGAAGAAGACGAGATTTCAAATGCAGTTCAGAGCAATAGAAAAGATGTGTGGAAATTTGATAAATCGACAGAACCATATAAACCACTCAAACATATAAAATATAATGAGAAAGGAAAAACGGAATTTACTGAATTTTGGAACTATTCTCAGAGTGCTGAAATAAAATACGAAATGAAAAACAGCGAAGGTAAAACAATCTCCGTTTTAAAAGAAATCCTTGAAAGCGATACAAATTACCGCAAAGAACACATTTTCTATGACAATGAAGGCAATACAAAGATGAGCCTAACCGTAAATTTTGACGGAGCAGACATTACAAGATTCACTTATTACTCTCCGGAATACAGTATTAGCATTATCAGCGAATATACCGACGGCGTTAAAACAAAAGAAAGTGTTTACAATAAAGATTACGAACTAATTAATATCCTTACTGCCGACTATGAAAACGGAGAAAGAACAGCAATTACCCTTCTTGATAAAAATGAGGCTGTGCTGAAGAAGATTGAACCTTAACTTTTTCAGGTCTTGTAAAATATTCCGTAATTTTTGATGCAGCAAAAACTGCAAGTCCGGTTGCGACAGCATTACCTGCATAAGTTAAAAGAGCTTTTGAGTAGAATTTCTTAAGATTTTTAATTAAAGATTTATCCAGTCCGCTTTTTTGGGCAAGCTTAATACCCTTATAACTTGCAAGAGCCTCTTCCGCAACAGTAGGAAGCATTGCTATAAATGCAATTTTCCCGCAATTATCTCTTATGTGGTCATCCAAATCCTTAGGAGCATCCTTTGGTTTTGATGCTGAAAATAATGCCACGGTTCCCATAAGCCCTGCAATTGTATATCCGGGATATCTGCACTTTTGTAATATTTTACTGAACCTTCCTTTCAGATTATTCATAGCATGTCCGAGTTCATGAAATCCGGAAATTGTCGCCTTTTCAGCATTAAGTTTAACGACTTTTTGATTTGGTGCATAACAAGCATTTAATCCGGCTTTTATATCCCTGTCTATAATTTGTTTTTTGTCTGCAGCAAGCCTGTCTAATGCTGTGAATTGAGTATCAAGAATTCTAACCCCCTTTTCTTTTAAACCGGAAATGTCAAAAGATTTAAAAAAAGCATCTTTATAAAGGTGATTATTAGAGTGCTCCTGCTTCATTTGTTTCATAAACGGCTTTGTAAATAAAGGCATTGTACCCATGATAGCAGATGATGCCATAGATGCCAGAATAAAACCTGTCGTTGCATCATTCTTGCTTCTCGGAATATAGACATATCCGTCATAACCATACATATTATCTGATATTCTTGTCACTACTACACATGCCTTTAAAATAGAATTCTACTATTATATAAAAACATTAGTTCTACAAGAATTGCTATTTTGTAACATTTAGTAAAGACAACTAATAAAATCCTTTAAAAGCAGCCGGGGGTTTATTATAACTGTTTGTACAACATAATTACCATTGTGTTGTCTTTTACCCATAATATCACACAGACACTGGTTTGTACAGGCTTTAATTTTAAATCAGGCTGGTCGGGTACATTCATCCCTCAAACACGCTTCCGGCTTCGCCTCCCGCTATCGTTTCGGGATAAATATACCCTCCGCCTGTTTTATGAGCAAAAGACCCCTCACAAGCCAATTTTATTTACCCTTGCAACACAATGGTAATTATGTTGCAGGAAAGAGAGGAATAATGAGAAAATCTGGATTTTCACTGATGGAAATGATGATTGTGCTGCTTATAGTGGCTATTATAGCTGCAGCATCAGCCCCGATGGTTAGTAAAAAACTAATGAGAGATACCGCTGCCGGTAACAGTCCTTGGGTATATGCCGGTCTGAACGGATCTATTACATATAATCCGGATGGGAATGAGAATAAAGTAGCAATGATAGGTACGGTAGATTCTTCTAAAGCAGGTTCAGCAAAGCTGTTAATCGAATCTTCTAATAATGAACCGCAAATTGCTCTGTCGGCTTCCGGCAAGGATGAATCTATGAAGATTCGAGCCAAAAATTCCAGTATAATAATATCTAATAATACATTGCCTTCTAATGTATTGAGCAGTGTCGGAATAGGCTCCGGCATTACTCTTACAGGTGGTTTCGGAACAGCTGTCGGTTATGATGTAAATGCAGCAAGCCATGCTGTTGCTATCGGACACACTGCCGTAGCCGATCTGCTTAATGGTATTGCAATAGGTCGCAATACAACTGCAAAAAGCGACGCAATTGCTATGGGAGACAATACAAAATCACTAGCCAGTGCTGTTGCAATTGGTAAAGGTGCTAATAGTAACGGCGCTAATGCTGTAGCTATAGGAACTAGTACAACAGCTGCAGAAACAAGTATTGTTATAGGAAGACAAGCTACTGCTTCTAACTACAGTTCAACGGCAATAGGCGCAGAGGCTGTTGCAACCGGAGATTATTCAATTGCACTGGGACGCAAATCTTCTGCAGGAGATGGCTCCGTAGCACAAGGGTATTTTGCAAATTCGACTTCAAATTCTGTAGCAATCGGTGGAAGTGCAAAGGCAACTTCATATTCTATAGCACAAGGATATTTGGCAAGTGCAACCTCAAGTTCTGTAGCAATTGGACATATGGCAAAAGCCAGAGGAACATCAAGTACAGCCGTTGGGTATAAGGCAAGCGCTAATGGCGCATATGCGTCGGCCTTCGGTATGTCAGCAAATGCAAGTGCAAAAGCTGCAACTGCTCTGGGAGAAGGAGCTAAAGTTTCAACATCATACTCTACGGCTGTAGGTGAAGGCGCTACGGCTACGGGAGGAGATTATTCGACAGCTTTAGGAGGTCTCGCAAATGCCGGTGCACAGGGTACTCTTGCTCTCGGGTATAATGCACAAGCCAGCGGTAAGGATTCGATTGCTATAGGCGTGCACTCGTACGCTCCTTACCAACGCTCGATTGCCCTCGGGGCGGAGACTAAAACGACAGCAACCCACCAAATAGTTTTAGGAACAAAGGACGATACTGTTGTTATTCCCGGTAAATTGGAAGTAAATGGTGATGGAGGGCAAATGACTCTTGGCGGACCAAATACAACTATTTATATTCCGGGTAAGCTAGTTGTTGATCATGATGTCGAACTTGCTAAGAAAAGCGGTGAAATCAGGGGAAGATTTTTTGGATACGGACGCTCTGAATATGGAAGGATGTGGTTTACTTTCGATAATTTGTTAATGATGAAACCGTCTGACCGCCGTTTAAAGAATGTAGAAGAAGCTTTTACAAGCGGGTTGGATAAAATCAAACAATTGAAAGTTTATAATTTCACTTTCAAAAATGATACAAATAAAACTCCTCAGGTTGGTGTAATAGCTCAGGACTTGCAAAAAGTATTCCCGAATGCCGTAACCAAAGGTGAAGACGGATTCTTAAGAATCAGATGGGATGAAATATTCTATGCCCTTGTTAATGCTGTAAAAGAACTCGACACTAAAGTCGAAGCATTAATCAAACGTGAGCAAAAAATAAATGAGCTTGAAAAACAGGTTGCATCTTTGCAATCCGATATGAAAAAGCTCGAAAAAAGATTAGCCGAACTTGAAAAAAATAAATAGCAATTTGCACAATTACTATTATTTGTATGGTGTGAAATGCTTTGCATTTCACACTTTCTTTTATTTACAAAAGAAAAAACCTTTCTTTGGAAGAAAGGTTCGGAATCTTTTTTAATAATTCCTCATGTGTGTAGAAGGTTAGTGTGTAGGTTGTATGAAAGGTTGTGTGTGTGTCTCGTATTTACATATATATAAAGTATTTTGATTCAATAAAATTGCAATACTGTATATATACTGTTACAAAACTTAACAATGGTTTGCTGGAAAAAGTCTAGAAAATTTCTACAAAGACTACACAGCTTTAACCGAATTTTGTTTTATAAGTTCCGTCATCTGCTCAGGAGAAATTATCTTTCTGTATAAAGTTTCTTCCGGCCACTTCATTAAACGATAACCTTTGCTTAATAAAAATTGTTCGGTAAATAATCTTGCAGCTCGACCGTTACCGTTAATAAACGGATGTATTCTTATTACTTCTAAAAATATTTTTGATGCAAACTCAAAAGGTTCCATTGTATTATAATTTTCATCAATGAATTTATCCAGTTTCTTTAAACCATTTATGACTTCACTGCTCGGCGAATAATCATTAACCGTTTTCTTAGTATCTTTAGTAATATGAAAAACCTGCTTGACCAGCTCATCCGTATCGGGGGTTCGCAATTTTCCGGCTAAAAAATCCTCGCCCGGGATATTTTCAAGGGCTATTTTATGGAGATTTATAAGCTCTTTAGATTTTGGTTTACTAAATTTTTTAGATTCAATATACCGATATGCATTAACCATATTTTCTATAGCTTTATCTTGAACTTTACCGGTATTCATACAGGTTCTGCTTATCCATAATTTGTCAGCAAGCTCCTTAGAAAGTCTTTTACCGGATTTTGAAATCCCGTGAATGCGCTCGCCAACCCGCTTATTTCTGTCTGCCAAAGCTTCAAACTCCTTTTCAAAAAGGGCTTTTTCAAGCGGATTGTCTGCACTTATTGCAATCTCTTTCAGAAATCTTTCATTATCGGGAGACAGATTTATAAACAATTGATAGAGCCGTTTTTTAGTAGTGAAAAATATCTCTTTATCAAACAACTTTTCTAATGACGGAATTAAACTTTTTGCATCGTTTCCGTAATAGCGAAGTTTGTCAAGAACAGCATTTATAATTTCCGGAAACTCAACTTTCGGCTGATGCGGAGCTTCGAGAATTTTTTCAAAAACAGGTTTTACATCATCAAAATCAAGAAAATTCAGGTTAAAAATTGCCCGAATACGCTCCGATTCTTTATTCCTATAATTTAAAGCTTTTTTTGCCGTCTCACCTTGATTTATTGAACCGGAATAAGTATTTAAAAACCATTCATACGTCTTTAGAGGCTCCTCGCATTTCCAAAAATCCTTAATGTATCCGTATAAAATCTTTAATTTATCAATATTTCTATTAAAACCGGCAGCTTTTCCCGCATAAATACACTTCAGTATAATCTTATTTACGGCATTCTGCCATTGAACCTTTTCTTGCGGTGTAAGGTTATTAAGATGCTCTTTGTGCATTAAAAAATCGCACAATACGGGATACAAACTATCACATCCGTAATAATCAGAAAAATCAATCATTATACCAAATACAGGCTTATTTACATCAGGTGTCGACGGATCTATAAGATTGATTTTCTTTGTCTTTGTATCAACAAGTATATTATTTGGAGATATGATATCAAACTGAAAACCCGGCTTGGAACAGAATCTTTTTATTTGTGAATATGCCTGTCTATAAGATTCAATAGGAAAATCCTTCATCTGCTCATAAGTCTTCATTGCACGAAGAGTTTCTTCTCGTGTCACACAAATATTTTGCATAGGTAAAGCATCCGGCGGTAAAATTTTTCCGGCATAATTATTAACACCCAGGCTTGTACCGGCTTTCTTCTTTACAATATCAATCTTTCCCGGAATATTTAGGACAACTCCGTCAAGTATATTTAAAGATGTATTTTTAGGTTTATTAAAACCCTGCTCTAAATCTTCAATTTTAAAACATTTTTTATAAACTCTAATAACATAGTTTTTCAGTCCGGCAAAATTATATCCCTTTTTGGAAAAACCTTCGCCTAACAAATTTGTCTCATTACTTATTGATTTTATTATACTGTCCTTAAGCGGAATACCCGCTAATTCTCTATTATAAGCTTTCCAAAAGGTCTCGGTTTTGCCGTTAAATAAGATATTTGCGTCTTTATATCTTTCTGATACCGGGAACTGTGCAGATAACATTAAGAACTCCTTGGTATTTATATAAACCTTCTAAAAAAATTATTTGCGGTTTTCAAGCAAAAAAATTTTATTATGGTTTTTACTATATCAACAAAGGATAATACTATGCGAATAAGTCAAATTACCTATTCTGCCTTAAACTCTCAAAGAACGTTCTCAAAACCGAATTTCAAACAAATTTCACCACTAAACAAAGTAAAAGTCTCTGTAATTTTACCGGTTTATAATCAGGAAAAATATCTGGAAACAGCTATTAATTCTCTTAGGAACCAAAGCTTAAAAGATATTGAAATTATTTGTGTAAATGATGGTTCAACAGACAATTCTCTGAATATATTAAATGATTACGTACAAAAAGATGCCCGGATAAAATTAATTAACCAAAAAAATCAGGGGCCGGGAGCTGCCAGAAATACAGGCTTAAAAGCTGCAAAAGGGGAATATATTGCCTTTTTAGACCCCGATGACTGGTTTGAAAAAAATGCAATGGAGGAACTGTATAACAAGGCAGAAAAACACAATTGTGACTTGATAGTTTTTAATTTTAACAAAGTTGGAGAATCGGGGAAATTTTTAGGGCAATACAACCTTAAAACCCGCTTGCAAAGATTTTACAGCTTGAATGAGGATGAAAATTTCACCTGGCATAATGTAAAGCCCCGGGTTCTCGGAGGCTTGCACCCCGCTGCCTGGAATAAGTTATATAAACGGGAGCTGATAAGAAACCACAAGCTGCATTTCGCAAAAAGCAGTCTCGCAGAAGACAATGTTTTTGTTTTCGGAGCAGCTCTTAATGCAAAAAGTATTGGATATTCTGATAAGTGTTATTATAATTATTTAATTCGTAACGACTCTGCTATTAGAACACGTTCTGATAAGAATTTCTGCATATTCAAATCTATAGATTCCGTAAAAAAACTTATAACTGATATGGGCTTAATGAATGAATTAAAAAATGAATTTGACGGATATGTCTTAAGGTTTGTTTCTTATCATATAAAACAAATAGCTTCCGTATCAAAATTTAAAGAAATTTGTAAAAAAAGATTATCCCCGGCGCAAAATAGAATGTTGAATGAACGCTATGAAGCTAATTCCAAACTTTTGCCCGTATTAAATTCACTTCTTGCCCAAAAACTAAAAAAATAGTAAAAACTGTTATATAAAAAAGTGTTGATTTTTGTTTTTTAGCGTTTAATAATGGGGTGGGGGTAAATAACAACTGTGGTTGTCAACTGATCCGCCAGAAATGTAACAATTAAATATCGCGGGATGGAGCAGTCTGGTAGCTCGTCGGGCTCATAACCCGAAGGTCGTTGGTTCAAATCCAGCT
>CALVBP010000020.1 GCA_944325825.1 Candidatus Gastranaerophilales bacterium
ATTCAGGGTCTATCCATTCAATATAAAACCAACATTGATAGATTCCGGGTCAAAGCCCGGAATGACGGGGGTAAATATACTTATTTCCTCCCCTGCTCGGGGAGGGTTAGAGTGGGGGGCAATTAGTGAATAGTGATTAGTGAATAGTGATTAGATGATTACTATTTCCTTTGTCATGCTGAACTAGATTCAGCATCTATCCATTCAATACAAAACCAACATTGATAGATTCCGGGTCAAAGCCCGGAATAACGGGGGTAAATAAACATTCTCCCTCCCCTGCTCGGGGAGGGCTGGGGTGGGGAGCAATTAGTGAATAGTGATTAGTGAATAGTGATTAGATGATTACTATTTCCTTTGTCATGCTGAACTAGATTCAGCATCTTACCAATGTAGCGTTATACTTGGTTTCCGGTAAGATCCCGAAGGGGTAAATATAAGTTAGCAGGCTAGACCAACACAATAGTCCGCTTGGTATAAAAAATTCGGGATGACAACGAAATTCAGACATCAGCCCCGATACAAAATTAACATTGATAGATTCCGGCTCACAGCCCGGAAGGACGAATATTCATAATTCTCTTTACACTGAAACAAAAAGTTGTTTAAAACTCCTGGCTACTGAACAATTCTCTTATCAATATCAAGCGCTTTTGCATACTTGACTAAAAGCCTATATGCTTTATCAGCCTGTCTTTTATATGCAGAATAATTTTCATCGCTTTCAGAGGCTATAGAGTTTATCATTGCCTTTGTAATAACAGCATCCTTCATTAATACTTCCAGATGAGGTGGAACAGAAAGTATATCATCTTGATTTTTTAATGTATAAATTTCTTCCCCGTTTGCTGTTTCACCAATTGAAAGTGTAGAATAATCTATCGTAACAATGGATTTTACAACAGGAGACGGATAAAGAACTATTTTATCCCCTTTAATATAGAATCCTTCAGGTATTCCGCATTTATGCTTTAAACTTTCTGGATTTTTAATTAAATCTAAGAATTTTGAGTTAAGCTTAACCATATATTTACCATGAGAATCTTTTTTAATTAACCCGTTTGGTAAATCATAAGCACAAGTGCCCGGTATTGTTAAAATAACATGGACTCTCTCTCTAAACGGGAAGTCGTAAGATGTGTAAATTTCAGTTATAGCCTTATTCAGGGCTAACACAAGCGAATCTTCAAATTCTTCTTCCGACGCAGCATCATTGTCATACATCGACCACTCCTGTGATGCCGCTGTGTTGTACAAATCCAGTAATGTTAGTGTCATAAAAACCTCCTTTATTTAACTTATAACTTCCGACACATCATAATCCGCAAACTGCTTCATGTAGCTTTCAATACTTGTTCCGAAAGCATCTTTGCTGATGCTTTTACCTCCGCTTTTTAAATATGTTATTACAGCTCCTGCCCCCTTTAAATGAGCACCTGCAAGCAATCCGGACGGTGTTATTTTATATCCGTTAATAATCAAACCTATATATTTATCAGCACCGACAGCTTTAAGATATCCCCACTGTTTTCTCTTAAAAACTATTTGGGCATTTTCCTGGGCTTTAGGATTATTCAAAAAATCCTGAATAGAGCAGACCCCGTCTTTTCCGGTAAACTCCCCCCGCCAGTCATTATTGTAAATTCTTGAGACCTTCCTGTAATATCCTGCATCAACAAGAGCCGATTCTCCCATCTGGTATTTACCGGCATAGCCGTATTTATTAAAAGCTTTATAATTTCCGGCAGATTCCCTTGAGCCAAGGTCATTTAAAAATTGCTGAAATGTTTTCATTGTTCTCCCCCCTTGTCCAGAATTTTTGATAAAATACTTTTATCATTCTGAATCTTTTCCTGCTTTTTTATCCGGTCTCTGAACTTTTTTCCGTTTTTTTCAAGAATTTTATACTCGGCCGGATATTTTGACTTTAATTCTTTTGCAGAATCATCAGGAAGGGAAAAAATATGCCCTGTTGGAATAAATTCAATCTTATACATTCTTTTCCTCCTTAAATCAAATCTTTAAGCATTTGGCTAACTTCTTTTTCCGTCATCTCATTGAAAGATTTACCGCCGTATTTCTTCTTCAAAATATCCGGAGGAGAAATTTCTCCCCAGATTAATTCTTTTTCATCTTGATAGTTTTCATCTGTCATAATTCCGTCCTTTCCATATTAACCTATGATATAATTACGCTATGAAACTTAAGTCTTATTTCAAAAATCTTCCTGATATGTGGAGTGCTAATATTATAGCTATGCTCGGATTTGTGAGCTTTGTTCTTGCAATTATTGCTGCATCTGTTTCATCCTATTGTTCCGCAAATGTTATTTCATTGCCGCAAACATGCAAGGATGTCTACAGGTTGATTGAAGACTGCATAATATTACACACCTTTTCATTTCCGCTAACCTGCGCTCACGCAATTGTTCCCATTATTGTTCAATGTATATTGCTATCTAAGCAGAAACTACAAAATAATATCATATTTATCATAATGATAGTTATTACTATTCTTTGCACAATACCGGGGTATAATTTATTTGATTTCAGCCGCGGAGGAGGCATATATATCGCATTCTTACCGATATTCGGCTCTCCTGTTACAATAATTGCATTCATTATACTTTTTATATTATTTTGTAGGGATTTGAAAAGTAGAAAACAAATACCTGACAGTAAGCATATTACAAACCCTTCTTATATCAATTTTGTAAATATCTTTTTCTGGTATGGAATTGTTGTGCTGATTCTTGAAGCTCTTCTGCTGGTATTTCTAATTGCATAAAATTCCGCTAACTTCCATGTTTCGCGCCGCAGGTACGTACATAATCCCCGACTTTTGTCCCGTCAGAGCGAGTATATCCGCTCACCGTATATGAACCTACGCATTGCGGACCTGTTGAACTCTCTTTTGCTTTTTCGGCTTTGCTTCGCTTTTTATTAATTGTAGATTTTAAATCCCCTATCTTTTGCCGAATATTATTCTTGAAATTATCAGCCATTTCTCCGGACAAAAATTCCTTCCCTCGTGTCATATTTGGATGCAAGTTCTTACTTATCTGTTGAACTTTTTCAGGAGTAATTATTTTCCTTTGAGACAAATCTTCCATGCTTTCTGCTTCATGGCTGTTTGCGTTTCCGGGTTTTTCAGGTACTGTATAAATTTCTCCGAGATGATTCTGCCCGTTCACCATAGTAAACATATCTTTTTCATTAACATAGTTTATTACATTATTTTCCTTTAACTTTATTCCGCTTCTGAACATGTCTCTTATCCCGTAGGCATTAAATGTCGCCGCAAAAACCCCTCTAATGCCGGAAACTATTTCACTGAGACTCCCACCCAGAGAATGACCCGTTACAGATATGTCCATCCCCGGATTCTCCATTACTACTTTATCATAAACAGCTATGGCATCCGTTGCCTGTGAAGGAAGTCTGTTTCTTGCCATTGCTGCATCATTTTTAATGTCATTCACTTCATCTGTTCCGCGATACGCTATTATTATATCTTTTCCGTTCGACAGAACCTCTGCATGAAAGCCATTATTCTTATTATCCACTGAATCAATTACTTTATATCCGGCGGGCGGCTTTGAGTTATCCTTGCGATACGCATATATAGAAGCTTGTTTTAATATTTCATGATACCTGGTATCTTCTTTTTTATTTTTCATACTTTTTCCTTTCTCATGTTCTTTCTTCTTAAAGAATATTTTCCCGGACGGGCGGAGCAAAGCTCCGCCCGCTTGGGAAGAAAGATAAACTATTCAACAGGTCTTACACCAGCCCATTTTGCGACTGCAAAAATATTTCCGGTAAAACCTTCTGCGAAATCTAAATCAATAGAACCGTCAGCTTTTTCGAATCTGGATAAATCCTGAAGCTGAATGGCAGAAGTCCCTTTGGTTAATTCTATTACAATATCGCCTAACATTGAGTTAGGGTAAGCATCTCCTGCTTTTACGGTTAGCAAAGAATCTGAAGATGTTGTTTCTATAATAATAAATAAGGAATTATTCTTATTAGAAAATGCTTCTTCTATAGTGATTCCGTTAGCCTGAGTTACGGCCTTTTTTTCAATAACAATATTAGCAACCGATTCTGTATGGTCAAGACTCGGATACTGAACTTCAATAATATCTCTTGTCATAAATTATTCCTTTCTATAATTAACTATTTATACAGACAGCTTAGCAGAAACCTTAACCGTACCTAACATATCGGCTCTCGGAGCACCTACACCATAGAGACCATAACCTTTGTAGCAGGTGTTAAAGTTCTTTTCCGGAGTATAGAAAGTGGTATTCAAATCTGCTGAAATACCACCGGCAAGAGTCTTGCCTTTAACCCCAAAGAGCGGGTAGAATACACCTGTTTCAGGCTGTGCAATGTTATTGGATACAAGAATTTCCCAGCCGCAAAGAGTTCCGATATAACCTTTAGAAATTTGAGCTTTACCGGTTTCAGTATATTTGAGTTCATCCAGTTTTCCCAAATAGAATTGATATTCCGGAGGAATTACGCAGAGCATTGAACCATCAGTCCAGTTAGTGTGTCCTTTGCCGTCTCCTCTCTGGAATTTTGCCTGCATATATGCAAAGATATCTTTTGCAGTATCTGCCGTAAGTACAATTGCTTCGCCTTCATCATCGAGGTAATGACCTGCTCTTGTGTAAAGATTAGCGTAAGCACTATCTACAGCAGCAGCAAATTGTTTAATTGCATCATTAGTGTAATCTTTTGCCAAATCAACCATTTTATCCGGATTATCCTGAGAGTTTTGGAGCATTTTTTCTTCCATTTCTGAAAGTTCAAAGTGGAATGCTTTTCCTCTGTCAATTTTAACCTTGCAGGTGGAAAGAGTTGCTGCCTCGGCATCTGGCAAATCTCCGCCATCATAATCAAACAACTGAACCATTCCGGGCATTGTTACATCAACCTCATCACCTTTGTTGATTGAATTTTTCATTTCTGAATGAGCGAGTTTACCTATTACAAGCTCATTGTAAAAATACTTGCCAAATGCTTTAGAAAAAGCATCTGCAATCATTTGTTTTGTAGTTGTCATCGTTTTTTCCTTTCTTTGAATTGTGCTAAATAAGTCTTTCCAAAAGTTCATCCACCTCTTTCGGGGTCATTTCATCAAACCTCTTTTTCGGCGGAGTAAATGATGTTTTAGAGTTTTTATCATAAGTCATTGAATCAAGAACTTTTTCGGTCTCATTTTTCGCAGAACGTTCTCTGTCATGTGCAAAGATTCTTGCTGAAACATATTCATCAAGGAGACAAACAAGCCTATCCATATCCAGATTGTTTCCCAAAACCGTATAAGCTTCTCTAAAAATCTCCTTGAATGAAGGATCTTGAAAATATTCCGGAGTGTTATACTTATCTTTGTATCTATCCAGATATTCCTGTATTTCACCTGTAGATTTTTTGAATAAGTCAAAAACTCTGCTAACTTCCCTGAGTTCAGAAACATTTTTCCTTAAAGAACCCAGCTCAGCAGAACTCACCCCCTGACGTCTTTCAAGTTCTTGATAAGCCTTAGATAAATCTTCAACTGATTTAAATTTACCCAAAATCAAAGCCCCCGAAGGGTTTTCTGAAATAGATTCTCCTTCTTGAGGATTATGAACTTCCGGCATTAACTCTTCATCACAAACATCTGTTGAGTTTTCGGTCGCTTCCGGCTCAACATACTGTTCCGATGAAATTTGTGTTTCATTTAAAGTTTCTTCCATAAAAAGTTTCCTTTCCGGGTTTCCCCATTTAATCCTTTAGTTTTCTTGTATTAAAAATAAGGTGCTCAACCGAACACCTTACTAAAAATCCCCGCCAATTTTTTTAACATTTTTTAATATATCTTCAAAAAAGGCTTGACAAATTTTCTGCTGTTAGATATAATAATATTGATACTTCCTTTGGAGCCTAGGCTTGTAGTCTAGTGTGTACCAAAGGAAGTATCGCTCTATATATTTTCAAAATTTGGACCGATTTCGTATTTGAATTTGTTATAATGTTATTGTTCGCCGTAAGTTCCGGGATAGAATGAGTTCCGTTCCCGGTGGTAACGTTTGATAAGGGTGCACCAGACATCAAACACTTACGGACGGACTTATTGTTGATTACAGCCAAATACTAATCGGGGTTTTCATAATAATACAAGATTTGATTAGTATCATAATTTACTCCTATCCCATAGTGATAGGGGAAGTTATGCTTAGGCAAATTTTCGCTTTCCCGATCATTAATAACATAAAATGTAAACCCTTGAATATCTATATTCCCACTGTAATAACGGTAAGCAACCGCTTTTTCATTTTTACACTTACCATTCTTACAAACATTAATAAATTTATACTTTTTTAACTCATTATCAATAAATTTCCTACTTGTATCAAATTTTAAATATAAATCTTCACTTCCAAAAACAGAAAAAATACTTGATTTTACTTCCGCATTTTTTGCTTCTTTAGGAATACTGCGCGGAAAATGGAGTGTTTTTGACTGATCAACTTTACTGAGGGCTAGCTTATAATATTTTATTTGATTACATTTATCTTCTACATCACTAATTGAAAGCAAAATCAAAATAAAGAAACAAAAAAAGATTTGTATAAATATAATTACAAAACTATTTAGTACAACTAGTAAAAACCGGTTCACAAAAGAAGCTTGCTTACGACCTCGCACAAAAATAGCTGATATTAAAAAAATTAATAGAACCGGAAGTAAGAATATAAAACCAAATAATTTATATTTCCATTCAAAACTTATTAAACAGTATATAAATGGCATGATACCAAGAATTAATGATATGCAGCATACTAGGAATAGCCAAGGATAATCCTGTTTAAAAATTTTTATACATTTTCTATTCATGCTGCTAATTTATCAGTTTTATTTACTTGTGTCAAGCAATTATTCATTATTCAAGTCTATTAATAAATCAAAAACAGAGTAATAGTTTTTATACAAGCCTTTTTCCTGCAGACCATGACCAAAATTATTTGGAATAGCTTTTAAAATTTCTACAGGAGTTTTTGGATTACGTTTTACAAAATCACTATTATCTATAAATCTACCATGAAATACATTATTCTGATCTATATAAGGCTCAATTAATTTAGCATGTTGTATAGAAAAATATCGCTCTGCTTTATCGGGGGTTAAGCCTTTAAATTCAAAATCCCAATCTCTTATAGTTTTTTTCAAAAGAGATTCCTTATTAGCTTTTATAAAATCTTTCAACTCAGGAGATGATGCAAGTTTTTTAGAAAAATCTGAATTTGAATTATATAAAACACCTTTTTCACCAGCTTTTACACCATAGTTGTATAAATATTGTTTAGTTATATTTCCTAAGCTGTTTATGTTCTCTATGATTTTGGCATTGGGGTTTGATTTTGCTTCTGAGAGGTCATCTACGCCATCAATATACATTTTGGATGCCATAGGCAACACGCTTTTTGTTACCGGATTTCTTATCAGGAAATCCAATGCCTGTTCCCCCGCAGTCATCTGCGAAATGTTTTTTTCACTAACATTATCAGACTTTAAAATTTTCTGTTTACCACTTATAGGATATTTTTGCTTCTTTTGAGCATTTACTGCAAAACCTGTTGGTTGAAATTCCGAAGCTTGTGCCAATCGAGAAAACCATCCTTGATTCCCGTTAGAATCTGTTCTTTTCTCCACATCAGGAGAAAGCTCAAGTTCTTCATCCTCAGGTATACCAATATTTCGATACTGATACACCAACTCCTTTTCCCGCTCTAATAGTTCTTCCAATGTCATCCCAAGCATTCTTGCACGAGTATATATATCACTGTTTCCGGTTATACGATTTAAATAATTTTTAAAATTCATAAATTTTTCCTTTCGTCAATTTTCATAGGGAGGTTTATCGGCGCAGCCTGCGGCTGCGCCGATAAAAATAATGCCAAATAGAAAGTTATTTTTTATTACGTTTTTTGAGCTCTTTAATAATTTCTTCTAAAGCTTCTTCTTTATCTTCAGAAATTACATCAGGAACAATCTCACCTTGTATTTCAGGTACAGATTCGGCTGCTAAAGGTAAACCTTGCTGCAAAGCAGAGTTACCCTGTGAATTCTCATTTCTTATTTGAGAGAGCAAACCTGCAAGGACCAACGGATTTAGTCCGTTATTTAACTCATTATTTACCCCGTTATTTACTCCCATTCCGGCCAAAAACCTTTCAGGATTATCAACCCCTTTTTGTTCAAAATACCAGATAAAAATTTCCTCAAGATTCAATTGTATATGCTGGGCAAACCTTTCTACCGACTGAACAAGCATATCTGCCTGTTCGGATTTTAAAGTTGCCATTGAAGAATCCGCATAAGTATATTTATAATCAGCTTGCCTTATTGCATCATCAATTTCAATCATTTCCTGCTGATTCTCTTTATTAACAAAAACTCTTTCAACTCCCGATTTAAAATCAGCACAAAGTTTTGCTACTTTTTCCACAACGGAAATAATATAATCTTGATTAATAGTATCCACAAGCATTGAAAGTCTTGTCATCTGCCCTTGTGTTTTTGTGTTAATTTCGGTTGCGGTTTTTGTAGAACTCGGTTCCACCGCTCCGACCATATTAGGGAAAATTCCGGAGACTTCCGCCATCAAATCATTGAGAAATGAAATATCCTGAAGGTAAATATTAGAATTAAACGTTAACTGCTGGAAAGCTGCATTTGGAGAAATATTATCGCCATATTCAATAATTTTACCCGGATAAAGTTTGATTTCGTCCTCATCAAAGAAGCCTTCCGGGGCAAGAAGAGGAGGATTTTCGTTAAGCGCTTGCAAATTACAGGTTCTGTTCATCAAGTCCTCCTGAAAATGAGCAAGTGAAAGCACCGAATAAAGCGGGCTTATACCCCGTTTCGTTTCAGGGTCGAGGACAAAAGCACCATAAGAAAACGGATTTATTATTCTTTCATTCTTTCCGAATGCTACAAGATATTTCCTTCCCACTACAACTGCATGCCAGTTTTTCAAAAGAGTTCCGTCAGAAAGTTTTAAATCTCCCCAGTGTTCGAGAACTTCAAGGGTGGTACCATTAACAACATCTTCCGAATAATTATCTGAGAATCCGGATTTGTAATTCGGGTGAGATGCAGAATTTACCATCCCGTTAATTTCTCTTGCCTGTTCTTCTGTAATAGTATAATATTTATTACTTATTATATCAGACGGAGTTTTGTATGAACGGTAAATTTTGGGACATGAATCCCAATTATCAGCTTGAGACGGATCAAAAACTATATCAGCAGGATTAACGGGATAAACGTAAGGATTATCATACTTTTTCCTTATATCTACCCAGAAATTCTTACCCTTTTTTATTGCATCAAGTATCCTCGGAAGTTTTATCACGTCCTGAGAAAACAGTGTTCTGAAAAAGTCTATCGGACGACGATATTCTTCATAGTTCTTTTTCCAGGCAGTAAAAGATATTAATTCACCATAAAGTAAAGCGTAATCAATAACCTTGTCGCAGGTTCTTTGAAAACCCATTTTCTCAAAAATGTCCACAAGCATAGCTTTTTGTTTATTTGAGGCATTGTTGGAGTCGTGATTTTCTCCCGATACGTCGAACATAGAATTAACATTTGCATAAGTATTTCTCCAGATAAAAGCTTTGAGGGTTTGATAAAACATAAATGTTTTGCACATCTTTACTTTTGATTTCCATTTTTCGTTCTTATCCGAAACTGATTTAAAATCATTTTTAAAAAATATTTCATTGGCAAGTTTAGATGCCATATCTAAATTGGCAGACCGCTTGGAGTTGAAAGTTACAAATCCGGTTGAAATTCTTTTTACGAGATTTTCCTCTTCCGATTTTGTTAATTGTTTTGTAGAATTGTCTTTTTCAATAATGTACTCAAATGACATAATTTTCCTTTCCGGAGCTTTTGCTCCATTTTGTATAGCAAAAATATTTTTTAGAAGGTTTAAAAATAAGAGCCAGTAAATATAAAAGAAAGTAAGGACAGATAAATGAAAATTCAAGGAATCAATAACACCCCGCATTTTTACAGCATCACAAGCTTTAAGAAAGACTCAAGCAGAGATGAAAATAATAAAACTATTCAACCAAATGCTCAATATATTACACCTGCAATAAACTTTGGAGCCAGAGTGGACAAGGGTTTAGAAAGATTTTATGAATTCAATTCCCATAGAATGCCGCAAACTGTTAAAACATATATAGAATCTCTGGGAGATAGGAGTATCCTGTCCCCGCTAATGGCACAAAGAAATGCATTTGCCAGGCTCGCAGATGTAACCGATGCAAATGAAATAAAAACACTTTTCCCGAAAGAAGATTTATTTAAAAACTTAATTAATCCCGAGCAAAGTAAAGCTACAAGAGGTATCCTCGGTGTTTACAGAGAAAATAAAGAACTCCTCGATTTATGCAATCAGGGGATTTTGGCGAATAATGAAAATCTTACGGTCTATCTTGTAAAGAAAATTTTCCTTGAAGGAAAAACTCTGGATGAAATGAACGAAGATTTAAAAAAAGATGCAAATCCTGAATTCCTTGAAATTTATAACCAAAAAGAAGAAAGTATTAAAAATAAATCTGCAGAAGGTAAAATACTCAGAAGCTCAACTTTGAAAGCTCTTGGCATTGAGCAGCCTGAAGTTGAATACCTGCAGTCTTTAAGATACACAAGGGACGGCTACTCCGACCTTGTTGGAGAAAAGATTTCACAAGTTCAAAGAGCTTTTTGGGAATCAATGCCGGTTGAAGAAAGAACTGCAAGAGCCAGAAAAAGTGTTGAAAGATTTGAAAAATGGTGGAACTCTCTTACAAGAGACCAGCAGCTTGATAAAATTGCCGCCCAGGCAGATGAAATAGAACTGCTTGAGGAATTCAACAAATCTGATTTCGGCAAAACCAAGAGGAATACTGCCGCAAAAACAAATATAAAAGAACACTCTCCTCTTCATCAAAAAACATCGGTTACATCAACTCTAAGCAGAGATGATTTATTTAAAATCTGGGCATCAAATAATTTAAAAATATTTACAGCTAATTTAAGCGACCTTGACAAAAGAATACTTCAAACAAAAAGAACCCAAAATGCAGCTGCACGATGGGAAAATATGACCCCGGCAGAAAAAACAGAATATATTTCCAAATTAAAAGCCGGAACAGAACCTTTAAAATACGCAATGATAGATGCCTGGAATAATAATCCGGATATTATTGTTGCAATGTCTATATTTTTGAAAAAACGTCAAATTAACAAACCTCTTGATGAATTATATTCAAGTATGGAATTCAGCAACTTTATGTCTAAAGCTATGACTGAATTCTGGGAAGAGCATCCGGATTTTGCTATAAAACTCGGTTCTTCTATTAAAGATTCTCACCAAAAAATAAAAGAAGCCGTAATAAGCGGTCATTTTCAAGATTTAAAGAATCAAATAATGAACAATAAAAAAGACCGAATTAAAAATATTCTGGCTGAAATAAAAAATCACAGAGAAATAAATTTAAATCTTAACGGATTCAGACCCATTGTAAAAGAATTTGCTACAGAATATCAAAACAGGCATTCCGAATTTTTAAAATTCCTGCCTGATGAATATCTGCAAGACTTCTTTAATATAGCAAATGAAGAACTTCCGGATAATCAAATTAAAAGTTGGTTAAAAGTCATAAGAGATGATGATTCTTTGACAGTAGAAGATTTTGATAACATAAATGCAATAAAAAAACATGAATCTAATGATGCAAAATTTATGAATCGTGCCCTCGAAGGAGCCCTTGCTGACACATTATACCTCTGCACAGGAAGCCCTGAAGTATTTATGATGTCACAGGCAGATGCCAAAGTCGCATTACTCCAAATTGCTGAAGGTTATGATAAAGTTGCTTTATATTCAGAAAAATATGACAGAAGATTTGAACTTCCGGTTCGAAAACATGATTTTGACAGAAATATGATATCAAAACTTTATAACTGGTATAAAACTCCGCTTAATAACTATGAAATCAACTCCATACTTGAACAATTCTTTACTATAAAAACCCCGGACAATACTATTAGTAATGACCGCCGGGATACAATACTAAACCTTTGTGAATATATCTTCTCCTACGGACACAGCATATTTATCCCATTTTCTCATATTAACTATCCGCCGGAAGTAAAGGCTGCATTCGTAAAAAAATTCTTAGACAATCTACCGTCAGATATTCCTGAAGATTCGTTTGCCATCAGAACAGAAACCGTTGCTGACTTCCAAAAGGAAGAAAAAATTAAAGCAATTAATCATATTGTTGCGAAAAAATACAGCTTCTTACCAAAAGAAATTTTGGAACTCTATACGTATGAGCTTGATAAAATGCTCAGAGCTGTAGAAGACAGAACTGTTAATGATTTTAAATATGTAATTACGGAATATCAAAAAGAAAATGATATACAGTTTGTTAAAAGTATTAGATTTAGACGAGAATTATTCAATAGAATTAACACTTTGTACAGCCTTTGCGCAGAACAAACCATAGCCGACATTATTTATAATGCTACCGGTGAACCTAAAGTTTACGCAATGTCGTTTGAAGAACTCATAGATGCAGCAGAACAACTATCTAAGAAAAACAACCGGGGCAAAACTATAGATGCTGCTTGTTCAATTCTTAACGGAACAATATCTCTTAAGCTTAAGAATAAATTAAATTTCTATAAGGGTGATAATGCTTATAACAATTACAAAAACGAACTTATTGAATACTTAAAAGAACTTGAAGACGAAGGAAAACGAAAAGCAGACAAAACAGAACTTTTATACATACTAAATCCGGAAGAATCACAAAAAGAAATAGATTATTATACTCAAAAAAGAATTGATGCAATGGAAAATTATTTTTAAGCTTTCTTCCTTAATATAAAAATATTATGCTCAAGCCTCGTAAAGCCTGCTTTCAAAAGACAAAGTGCAGAAGCCCTATTCATTGCTTCCGCATAAATATCAACAGAAAACCAGGTTGTTGAAAGCCTCAGACATTCAATATTTATTTCAAACATTTTTCTGTTTGCAAATCCGTTCAGATATAATTTATCATCTTTTATATAATAATAAATTCCGCCTACAAGTTTGTTATTATAAACAAACATATAGAAAAAAGTATTGTCACGGATAAATTCAAACGAATTATCATCGCATATTTTATCTTGGACTTTTTTATATAATAATCTGAGCGGGTCTTCGTATACTCGAAAACCCGCATCAGACGGTATAAAAACTTTTAACATTTTATCCCCAAATTTCTTATAAAACTGCCGATTGCTCTTTTAGATACTTGTTATCGGGAGCAAACAAAAGACCTTTTCTTGCAGCAGCCCGAGCTTCTTCCAAATACTTATTCTCACCTGTCTGTTTATATAAATATTCATAAGTATAAGAAAGGTATAAATAAAGAATCGGATTTTTGCCATCCTTTTTCAAAAGTTTATTAAAATATTTTTCTGCATCTTCAAAATCACCGTTTTTGTAAGACTTATATGCATACCTTAATAACATTTCGTCTACAGTTTCCGGTCTATAGTAAGAATCCTGATTTTTAGCAGAACCTCTTGAAATTATAATAGAAGTTCTGTCTGAAGACTTATTACACTGTAAAACATCTGAATTATAAATGTTATATTTACCTTCAAGCTTCCATTGTTCTTCAACAAAATACTGTCTGTTTTCTTCAAAATTTCTTAATCTTTTTTCCGGATTCGGATGGGATAAAGTCACAGTTCCTACATAAGGAAGTGTATTGATAAAAGAAAGAGTTTCCTTTGCCGAATCAAGGTTATACCCGGCTCTTGCCGCCAGAATTGCACCCTCTATATCGGCAGAATATTCCATTTTTTGTAGTTTTGTATTTGCTATTGCATTACGCATCGCAGTATCGAAATTTGCATACGTATCAGTTGCGAAATCATACTGCCTGTTCAAATTTCGCAATATTTTGGCAGTTCTTTGCCCATGGCCTAAAAGTTGATGAGCCATTTCATGCCCTATAACAAGAGCCATGGCGTCTTCATTATCGGATAATGTATCATAAAGCCCTGTATAAATTACTATGTAATTCATATTAGATGAGCCTGCATTAAACTCTCCGTCAGTTGTTTTTCTTATCGCTATTCTCCAATTAATATAATCCAAGTTATTCGCCCTGATTATACGTTCGGCAATTCTGTATACTTTATAAAAATCCTTCGGATAAGCCTGCGTATTATAATCATCTACTTTATTTTTTCTCAAATTATCTTTTATCTTGTTATACTGAACGTCATCCTTCGATATTTTTGCTTTAAAGGTTGCATCATCAATTTTTTTGTAATTACCAAAAGGAATCAGGTTCGGATCTTTAACCTTAACCGTAGAAACAGTGGATTGGTTTGTTGCTGCAAAATATCTGTTTGTTGTACCATATTTTTGAGATTCTTTAGCTTCACGCAAATTCAAAGATGCATAATCATCCCAGGGCCACGCACCTGCAAGTGTTTGAGAGATGAAAACTGCAGCTAAAACAAATAAAATCTTTTTCATATATTCTCCATTTTTTATTCAAGATTAACATTTTTAAGTTTTTTTTTCAACTAAATTTTACATTCATTCAACCCTTCAATAATATTAATCTGAGGTTCTGTATCTGCAAACTCTGTATCTTCCATCCCTAACGCAATACGCTGTCCTTTCTGAACCTTTACCATAGAAGAAATTAAAAAATCTAAAACAGATACAGAGTTCTTTGGAATATCAAGGAATTCTATATCCGCTCTTGTCAATTCTCTTGAATACTCATCAAGAATAAAACCTAAAATAGAAAGTGTTTTATCGTAAAATTCAATATGTTTTTGATTTACCTCGTTTTTAAGGTCCTTTATATCTTTTACTTTTACTTTTTCTTTTTCTTTATTTTTAACCATAATTAATCCTTAAATAATTAAATAAAAAAACAGGGGCTGAAAAGAGCTGTATGAGAGAAAGGTGAAATAAAAGCCCCTGTAAAGATGTGTGTTTATATCAATTTGATTAATTCTTTATTCCCATAAAAATCGCAGGCATACTGCTTAAGTTTTTCCTTACCGTTAATTCTGATAACTTTATTAATCCCGTATTTCCAGCCGTAAGGCTTTGTTTTAAACCTCAAGTAGTTACACTCTTTCATTGAGTAGACAATTTCTTTGCTACATTTGAGCATCAAGTCATTTGCCTCTATTCCGGCAAGGGATATTCGATTAATAACCCCGTCAAAGCGGTATTCGATAAGCTCTGCAACAGGTTTACCGCATATCGGGCAAAAACCTATTGAAAGTTTCCTTGAATTATATAAATCATTTTCGGATAAATAATAAATATCATCCGCTTTAAACTTACAGCAATGGCGCACAACAAACCTCCTTCCGGCATACCAATCCGGATTAATAAATAATAATTGACATAAAAAATAAGCCTGTATATTAACAAGCAAAATGATAATAGTATTCCTTATACCCGGGGATGATTTCTCCTACGCAGTTTCCTTTGTTTTGAAATCGAGTACAGATATATAATACAATATTTTCAATTTTCACCTAAGGATTGTAACAACTTTTTTACATCTTAACCCAGAATATAATATTCATAATATTTTTGAGGTAAAATTAAAGCTGAAAGAGAGGTATAAAGCATGAAAGCTATTGTTTTTGATAACGGATTAAAATTAGATACAAATTATCCCAAACCGGTACCGCAAAAGGGAGAAGCTTTAATAAGGGTAACTCTTGCCGGAATTTGTAATACTGATTACGAAATTACAAAAGGATATATGGGTTATAAAGGTATTTTAGGACATGAATTTGTCGGAGTAGTAGAAGATGTTAACGGAGAAGATAAATCCCTTGTTGGCAAAAGAGTTGTTGCGGAAATAAGCTACGGCTGCAATGACCCTGATTGTGAATGGTGTGCAGTAAAAAACTACCGCCACTGTCCGAACAGACATACTCTCGGAATCTGGAGGAAAGACGGCTGTTTCGCAGAATATATGACCATGCCTGTTAACGTTTTGTTTGAAGTTCCCGATAACGTAACAGACGAACAGGCAGTTTTTGTAGAGCCGCTGGCTGCAGCTTGCGAGATATCAGAACAATTACATATTGAGCCAATGAAAAAAGTCATCGTTTTAGGAGACGGAAAACTCGGTCTTACAACAGCTCTAACCCTGAACGCATTAAATCTGGATGTTCTTTTAGTCGGCAAACATCAAAACAAACTTGATATTGCAAAAGCTCAGGGTGTAAAAACCGAACTTTTAAATTCGTTTACCCCTGAAAAAATATACGATGTCGTAGTAGAAGCAACAGGAACTGCCTCCGGATTTGAGACCTCTATGGCATTAACCAAACCGAGAGGCGTACTCGTCTTAAAAAGCACTGTGGCTTCGGGCAAAGAACTAAACCTCGCCCCGATTGTTATAGACGAAATAACCGTTCTGGGCTCACGCTGCGGTCAATTCCCGCCTGCATTAAGACTCCTTAAAAATAACAGAATAAATTTCAAACCTTTTATTACAAAAATCTATTCTATTGATGAAGCTCTGGAAGCTTTTGAAGCCAATAAAGCAAAAGAAAGTCTAAAAATTCTTATTAAAATGTAAAAATAAAGGCGGATTTTCCTTCGGAAAATCCGCCTCAAATATTACAACCATCTAACCTTTTAACGATTCGGAAAGTTGCTGAATCGTTTTTACAATCTCATTCTTAAAATTTTTATCATTCATATATCTCAAAATAGCATCTCTATTACCGGACATCAGCATAACTGAAGCATCAGTATTCAAACTGGGATGAAGAACTGATAGCAAAAGAAGTGCCCGTCCGTCTAAGTTTTCATCTCTTTCAACACAAAGAGCTGCGGCTCTGCCATAAAAATCTTTATTTAAATAAATATCTTCAGCAAAATTTCTAAAGTAACCTGTATCATGAACTTCCCGTTCAATACGTTCTTTCATCTTTGAAATCATACTGTCCAACTGTTGAGGAAAGGGTATTCTACTGGGTTCCTTGGGTCTCATTAATATATTCCTATTCTTAATTTTTATCAACTCATATTTTACCATATCTATTCCCTATCAGACAACCGCTGTAAAATACGGCTGAAAATCTTTTCCCAATTCCTTAAGCATTATTTCGTTTTTATCATGCAGCATTCTCAAGCTGTCGTCTGATAATATTTGATTAAATTTTTCAGGCAGTTTCGGTTTTACCGCCGGTAAACCCAGCTCAAGCCTATTATAGTAATTATAACATTTTTCAAGATACAAATTATATTCCCCGTAATCATCTTTGGAGAGTTTTGATATTTCTTCTTTAAAGTCATCAAATAAACAGCCGAGAGTATTTTTCCCCTCCCGCATATCATAGGCAATATGTTCATATTCTGCAAATCTGTTCGTTAATTCTCCTCTGAACTGAAGCTCACCTAAAGCTCCGTTTGAATGAATTATGTTAGCCTGTGCCGTTCTGTATCCCGAAGCTTTAAGTGCAAAATCTTTTATTTCATCTTTTGTATAACCCGTATTCGGGAAGCGGTTATAATCCGCTAAATCAGGCCGTGAATGTATAACAATTTTTCCCTCTGTTGCTTTTCTTAAAGCCTGAATTTGTCTGCCGCTAAATTCCGGCAGTCCGTTGAACCCCCTATAATTATTAATCAAAGTTATATCCATAGGTTCTATGTTTTCTTTTTTGAGTCTGTTAATTAAATCATCGGACAAAAGGCCTTTTGCTTTAATATCCTCAATAGTTAACCCTTCTTTTATCATGCGACTTTTAGTAATAGAAAGAAGAAGGTTATCCACAACAGGCTGGGAACGTTTTTCTATTAAAGGTTGAGCAAATTTTTCAAACAAAGGAAACGCTTCTATTTCCTGTTCAGGTGTAAGTTTTTGCCCGTAAATATATTTTTGTAATAACACTTTCTGGTCAGAAGTTAAAGGTGCATTATTAATTTTTACATCATCAATCATTTGTGCTATTTCTTTTTTACCCATAGGGTTAAGCGATTTTGAAATCACCCTTGAGCCAATTCCGTCAAGAACAAAATTCTGCGCTGTTTCAAAAGAAGTAATTTCACCCTCTTTTACACCTCGTACAATTTTTGAATGAATTGACGGCACTCCTTTAGCACGATTTTGAATGTCGATAACTGTTCTAAGTTTAGAAAACACGTTATCAACTTGCTGTTTAGCAGCTTCAAACTTCTTCATTAAATCTATAGCAATTTGAACGGCTGCAGTACCTAATTCTGCTTCCAAAACATTTTCGGTTTTTCCGCTGATATTAAGACAAGTATCATTTACCCGTAACTTTGAAAAATTTACAGGCACACCGATTCCCGGTTTCGAAAAAAATGTTCTATAAATTACTTGAGGTACTTTCACCAAAACTCCTGATATTTAATCCCCTATATATTAATAAAGTTTTTTTGACTTTGTCAATTGCCTAAAGTATTAATTTTTATAAAGACAAAAAAGAAGCGGAGGTTTTATCACTTCCGCTTCCTTTTATGAATTCCTTTAATATTAAACAGTTGCAGGTTTTTTCTGTTGATTAGCTCCCGGAATTGCATGCCAGTTTGCGGCCATGATTTTCTTAAACGATTTGAGAGCTGTATCTTCAAGTTCACCAAGCTCTTCCGCTTCCATAATAAGTTCTCTTAGCGGAAGCAGCGCCCTCTGGTCTCTTAGAACACCCAGGGCTGCAGCAGCACCTGCTCTTACAAGGTCATTTTCAGAACGGTTTTTCATAACATCAATTAATGCCGGAACCGCTTTAGTATCGTTTAATTTACCTAAAGAAGTTACCGCATAAATTCTAACATTAACCCATTCGTCATATAACATATTGATAATCTTATCAACACATTTTTTATTTCCGATTTCACCTAATGCACGTGTTGCATCACAACGAACGTTCACTTTTTCATGGTCTAAAGATTTCATCAAAGCATCTGTTGCGACATCTCCGATTTCAATTAAAGCATCTGTAGCTGTTATACAAACCTGAGAATTTTCATCATTTAAAGCTTCAACAAGAGGCTCTACAACAATCTTTCCGCCCAAACGTCCCAATGCACGAGCAGCACGAACACGAACATCGACATTTCTGTCTTCTCTTAATGATTGAATTAAATGTTCAGTTGCTTTTGAGTCCCCGAGTTCACCGAGGGCACGAGCTGCGTATAAGCGAACAGAACCATTTTTATCATTTTTCAATACGTCAATTAACGGTTCGACAGCTTTGGAATCACCCATTTCGCCTAAAACACGAGCAGCATTATATCTAACTTTTTCCGAACTTGATGTCATTAAATCATTTATTAATTCCGAAAAAGTTTTCTTTACTTGTTTCTTTTTGCTGTTCACAGTAATTGCCATACACTTTACCTCCGATATGCAAATAAAAATTATCTAACTACTACACAGATATATAAAGTTTTGGGTTTATAAAAAATTGCCTTTATCTATTCGATTTGTTAACTTTTTGTTACATACCCTTATTAGGGTAAATTTTACACTTATTCTTTGTGCATATGCTAGTATATCATATTTTTACATATTATTAACTACTCCACCAGATAATTTTACAAAAGTTAATTGAAATTATAATTCAACTATCCCTATAAAGCTGTAATATCAACAAATTTAAAGATTAAAAAAACTTAATAATTATTACTCACCAGGGATAGTAATAACGAATTCACTTCCCTTACCTAATTTTGATTTTACTTCGATTTTTCCTTTATGCTTTTCTATAATTTTTTGAGAAATCGCAAGCCCCAAGCCGGTTCCGACACCGACCCCCTTAGTTGTATAGCCTGCAAAAAATATTTTGTCCGGTTCTTTAATCCCGCAGCCGTCATCCTTAATTTTTACAACAAGATTATTTTTCTTGTAATCCGTGTCAATAGTTATCGTTCCCTCCGAAAGTATTGCCTGGGTTGCATTTACAAGAATATTCATAAACACTTGGTTTAACATGTTAGGATAACATTTTACAGGAGGAATTTTTCCATAATGTTTTACAATATTAATTCTGTTCTTTGTTTCATGTCTTATCAAATCAAGCGTGAGGTCGAGTTCTTTATTAATATCAGCATCCTGAAGCTCTGCCTCATCAAGCCTTACAAACTTTCTCAATGAAACAACCAATCTATTAATTCTCTCAATAGCCTCTTTATCAATTTCATTTATTTCTTTTAAAAGCGAGCACGTTTCTTCATCTTTTATTCTTGAAATAATTTTTGAAGAAATCTCATTATTCGACTTTATAGAAGCTACAGGCGTATTAATTTCATGTGCAACACCCGCAACAAGCTGCCCCAGTGATGCCATTTTTTCCGAGTTAATAAGTTTCAGCTGAGTATCTTGAAGTTCTCCCAGAGTTCTTGTCAACTCTTTAACCATTCTCGCATCTTTTTCATAGAGCTCTGACTGTATAATTGCATTCCCCAACTGAAAAGATACGCCGTCCATGACCTCCAAGATATCATCAAGTTTTGTTTTTTGCTTCGTCAAAAGAACTATAACCCCGAGCTTTGTATCCATATGAGAAATTGGAATAATAATCCTCTGAACCAGCTCCTTAAACGGACGGGCTTCTTTGTACTCTTTTAAACAAAATGTGCAGGAGACTTTGTCATCAGCATTTCTGTCAAAAGAAACATTTTTCCCTATATCTTTTCTATCAAAAGATTCTTTAATTATATAAGAAGCCGTATCCGGAACGTATACTGCATAATAAGCCTTAAATGCCGCAAAAAGCTGCGAGAGTTCGGATAGTGAAGAAGAGAGAATAACTGACGTATCAATGGAACTTCTAATAATATTAGATATATTATTAAGAAGGAGGAGCTTCATTGCCTGAGATTGAGCCTGTGATTTTATTTTTGAAAGATTTTTATTATCTGCCTCAAGAAGGGATATCTTTTTTTGATATGCCTGATTCCTTACAAGCATGGTTTCCAGCCCTATTTTTGATGTTACATCCGTTAAAAATATAATTGTATAAGTCCCCTTTTTAGTTGCCATTAAATCATAATAAAAATAGTCATTCCCTGATGTTTGATAGGTCACATGCGCGCAGAAATCCTGCGGTGAAAACAGCGCCTGTAATATTGGAGAATGAACTTCAACATCATTGCTTACAAGGGCACAAACATTATAATTTAATTTATGCGAAAACTTTTTTAAGTTCTCAAAATCAGAAAACATGCGCTTAAAAAGGTTGTTTCTGAAAACAACTTCTTTTTTATCATTAACCACGATTACCGCACTGTTGAATTTATTAAATAAATCAAACTTCCCCATATAAATATTATACAATCATCCAAACAAAAAAGCTAATGACTAACCCCGGGGAAAAGTGAACTTGCGGAAAAAATTGCTTCCCCAACCCCGACAAACAGGTTCCGGCAAAATAGTTCGAGAAATAGCGCACAATATCACGCTTACATATCTTAAATAGATTTTCCACCCCACAAGATGTAAAGTTTTATAAATTTTTTCTTGACAAAACCCCTATGTGTGATATATTTACATGGTTGTCAATTATCACAAGGAGGATTTATTATGAGAATTAATCCCGTAAGTGTCATGCCTTATCACACAAACACAACACATAGTAAACAAACAGCTCCTCATACATCAGTCAGCCGTCCGACAGTTGATACTGTTAGTTTTCAAGGAAAAACCGCAGGTCTCTTAGGCATAGTCGGAACGTTTGCCGGCATAGGTCTTGGGACATTGGCTACAATTGCCACCGGCGGACTGGCAGCACCTTTATTTCTCGGAATGACAGGTTGTGCAGCCGGATGTATTGGCGGGAGTGCTATTGAAGCTAAGAAAAACCCGGAAAAATACAAAGAAGATCATTATTAATATTTTTCTGCAGCAAAAAAAAACAAAACCATCCTATCTCATACCATAGCCGATAATCCAATGTATTTTAATTAGCCGTTAATTAAATATACATATATGAGGTTATTTAAAGTAATAGTATTTGGCATAGTACTTATACACCTCTCCGACTCTTGTTTTGCCGGAGAGTTTGTGCATATTATGAATGATGAATGCATTGACGTCTTATACAAAAAAGCCGTAAATTATTTTAAAGAAAATAAGGATTTTGAAATAAAAAGAGACCCCCGGGGTATTATATTAAGGTTCGGTATATCAAATACTTGTGAAGAAATTCGGTATATAAATACTCCTACTTATCGAAAAATTTTGCTTGCGGAAGATTTTTTGGCAAAAATAAAAAATCCTGCTATAATAGAAGTGCATACAAGAAAAGCTTCTTGCAAGGAGAGGGGAACCCTTAAAAACTGGGAAATATCCACAGTCATAGCTAATAATATTGAATCTATTGTTCTGACACCTAACGGGAAGCTTTCAAGAAGCAGAATAAATTCAGTCGGATACGGAGAATTTTTACCGTTAAAGAATACTCCAAATAATGGTAGTAAATACACGAATAGGGTTGATATAATAATACTATGTAATGTAAGCGGAGAATAGTATGGCAGATAACGAAACAAATTCAGAATCAAGAACAAAAGACTTAAATAAATTATTAATTATAAGTTTGATTTCTACTGTAATGCTGTGTGTAGTATTTGCAGGAGTGAATTATCTTGTAATGGAAAACTTATTGACTCAAAAAATCGGAAATATTAACCTGCAGCAGGAAGAATTAAGCGATGAAGAAGCTGATGACGAAATTCAGCGTGGTATAATTGTCGATCTCGGTGATTTTATACTAAATCTTTGCGATGAAGCACAGAAAAAATACTTAAAAGTTAATGTTGCAATAGAAGTTTCTCAAAAAGATACCGATTTCCCTAAAGAAGAAGAACAAGCTAAAAGCGGAGGCCACGGCGGACATGGTGCAGCCCCGGCTCCGGTTGACCCAATGGAAGCTATTCAAAAAGAAATGGCTCAATTCAAACCTGCTATCAGAGATGCGGTAATAACAAATCTGTCAAGCAAAACTTCTGCAGAGTTATCTTCTGCGGCAGGAAAAGAATTGGCTAAAGAACAGATAGCAAATGATATAAATTCAATTTTAGGCGGAGAGAGGGAAGTCTTAAGAATAAGCTTCGGACAATTTATTATTCAATAGGGATTTTAGATGGCAGAGTTAAAAAAAGAACTGAAAAATACAGAACCTGATATCTATGATGAAGATATGGATGAGTCTGAGCATAAGAGCTACAAGCTTTATAACTTTAGACGTCCTGATAAATTCTCAAAAGATAACCTGAGAGCCTTGAGAGATATTCACAGAGAATTTTCTAAGGCAATTTCTCTTATCTTAAGCGGCTATCTACGTATGAGAGTTGAAATAGAAATCGTTTCGGTTGACCAACTGACGTATGAAGAATTTATTCGTTCAATGCCTTCCCCTATAAATGTCGGAGTTTTTGAATTTGAACCGTTGTCCGGACAAATTCTTTTAGGTATAAGTTTTGAAGTTCTATCATGCATAGTTAACCGTATGCTGGGCGGTGTCGGGAATATTGATACCCAATCCAGAGAACTTACCGATATTGAAAAAGCTCTGGCTAAAAAGATTATTAATATTATTATTCAGTCACTGGAAGACTCTTGGAATGCAATAATTCCAGTAACCGGAAAATTTATAAGTCTTGATGATAATTATCAATCAATACAAGTAGCAACAGCGGGAGAAATCGTTGCTCTTTTAACTTTTGAAGTACAGATTTCCGGAAAACATTTCGGCTTGTTCAGTATTTGTTTCCCTTATCCTGTTTTAGAGACTGTTTTAGGACATTTAAGCACACAGCATATCTTCCAAACGAAAGGTCTTGTTGCATCAAATGAAGAACGTTTAAAAATGATAAGCAAGCTAAATTCCTCAAACGTAGATTTGAGAGTTCAGTTTGGCTCATGCAGCATTACACTTGATGACTTTTTGCAGCTTACCGAAGGTGATATCATAAAACTGGATAACAGAGTACAAGATGATTTGATAGTCAAAGTTAACGGTGAAAAGAAATTTTTCGCACGGCCGGGAACAATAAAAGATAAAATTTGTGTTAAAATAACTGATGTATATGATGAAATGCATGAATTATTAAGGAATTATTTTTAGAGAGGACTTAAGATGCTAGATGACGATTTCAAAGAGACAGATAATATAAATGAGGAACCGTCTCCGGAAGAAGAACCGGATGAAGAAGTAACTCCTGCAGAAGAAATTGTAGAAGACGAGCCGCTTGAGGAACATGTCAATGTTGAAGGTCATAATGATGATTCTACAGTAACAGTACAACCTGTACAATTTGCATCTTTTGAAGATTTAGATCAAGTACAGGGGCCTCAGAACCAAAATCTTAACATTCTGCTGGATGTTAAACTTCAATTAACAGTAGAGCTCGGGAGAACGGAACTTCCTATTAAAAAAGTCCTTGAACTTACCAAGGGTTCTATTGTAACCCTGAACAAGGCTGCAGGTGAACCGGTAGAACTCTATGCTAATGGTAAGTTGATTGCATACGGTGAAGTTGTTGTTATTGAAGATAACTTCGGTTTAAGAATCACTCATATTACTGACCCTGCTAAGAGGTTACATTCTTTGGGTTCTAACACAAACAAAGAAGAATAACCTTGACTTCGGGGTATATTTAAAGTATTTTTAAAAGGTGCGAATATTCGCACCTTTATTAGTATCACAAAATATTAGGGAAGAGAACAAATGGATTTTACTACACTAACCATCGACGTTTTAAAGGTACTTTCTGTTGCCGGAAGTTACGGAATAGGTATAATTTTACTCACAATTATTGTTAGACTTGCAATGTGGCCACTGGGGCTTTCACAGCAGCGTTCTATGAGACAGATGCAGCTATTGCAGCCTAAAATGAAAGCTATTCAAGACAGATACAAAAGTGACCCGCAGAAAATGCAGCAGAAGATGATGGAGTTCTACAAAGAACACAAGTTTAATCCAATGGCCGGCTGTTTCCCATTGTTAATTCAAATGCCCATATTCATTCTGCTGTACTCAACATTAATGAGTCCGCAGTTCATTCAAATGGCAGGAGATTCTCAATTTTTATTTATAAACAGACTTGATGCTACAATGAAAACTTCCGCAGGAGTTTCAAATGACGGGGTTTTTGGAGTATCTAAATATGATTCTTTTATGACCGGTAAAACAGCAAAAGTGTATTTTATCGGCACAGATGAACCGGAAACGGTAAAGATTACAAAACCTAACAGAGCTGTAGAAATTCAAGGAGAGTTAAATCCCGGCAAAGCTCCTGCAGATTTTAAAATCAGTCTGGATAATTTAAATCTCCCATTCAGCAAGCTCGATAAAATTGAAAAAGCAGAAGTTCAAATAACGGATATTCAGACAAAAGAATCTGAAATGTTGAATTTTGACAGAAAAGAAGGCTTGTTGATAAGCTCAGTCCCGACAAAAGAAGTAAAGGCTGCTTTCCATTGGGATGTGTTAGTTCTTGTAATTCTCTTTATGATTACAATGGTACTGTCACAAAAAGCAATGCTTGCCATGAATAAGAACATGCAGCAAGATCCGGCGCAAGCTGCTATGCAAAAATCAATGAATACTTTCATGCCGCTTATGCTCGGTTTTACTTTTGTAATAATTCCGATACCTGCCGGAGTGCTTTTATATCTGATATCAAGTAATATTTTCCAGGTTATACAAACTGTTATTATAAATAAACAGTTAGAAGCTGAAGATAAACACAAAGAAGCAAAAATTGACGATGACGATGTTAATAATGCTAAAAAAATAAATCTAAAAGAGTAATATATGCTATTATCAGAATTTGACTACAAATTACCGGAAGAATTAATTGCACAAAAGCCCAGTGATAAACGTGAAAATTCAAAAATGATGGTTTTGAAAAGAGCCACAGAAGAAATTTCACACGAACACTTTTATAATATCATTGACCTTCTGGATGATAACTGTATTTTGATTCTTAACGATACAAAAGTCATGCCTGCAAGGTTATATGGGCATAAGGATACGGGAGCAAAAATTGAGGTTTTCTTACTTAAGGAAAAAGAAGACCACAAGTGGGAAGTTCTTATTCGTCCGTCGAAACGTGTCCGTCCCGGAGTTAAGATTAAAATAAGTGATGAGCTTGAAGCAGAAGTTCTAATGCCTCTTCCAGAAGATGGCAAATGGATAGTCAAAATGATTTACGAGGGGGATATCTTTGAAATCCTTCACAGAGTCGGAAATATTCCGCTTCCGCCTTATATTGAAAGAAAAATGGCAGATGAAGACTTAAAGAAACTGGATTTTGAAAGATATCAAACAGTTTATGCAAAAGACGAAGGCTCTGTTGCAGCTCCTACTGCCGGCTTGCATTTTACTAAAGATATATTAAAACAACTTGAAGAAAAAGGTGTCCAAATAGGTTATGTTACTTTAAATGTAGGTATTGGAACTTTTAGACCGGTAAAGTGCGACAACATCTTAGACCACCATATGGATTCAGAAGTCTTTGAGATTCCGGAAGAAACCGCCAGAATGATTAATCTCGGGAAAGCAGAAGGGAAAAAAATTGTAGCCGTAGGAACAACCACTGTTAGAACTCTGGAGACAGCAGCTATTTTATATGGTAAAGAGCTAAAAGCATGCAAGGCTGCTTCTGAACTCTTTATTTACCCTCCTTACCAGTTTAAAATTGTAGATAGCCTGATAACGAATTTTCATTTACCTAAATCTACTCTTCTAATGCTTGTAAGTGCACTTGCCGGAAAAGATTTTATATTTAAAGCGTATGATGAGGCAATAAAAAACAAATATCGTTTTTATAGTTACGGCGACTGCATGTTCATCGACTAAAAGGTATACAACACAATTGATATTGTGTTGTATAAGTATTTTGTATCGGGGCTAATGCCGCCCCGTACCCTGCACCATATTTCTTTCTTTTATTGCGATACAAAAGAAAGAAATATGGAAAAGAAAGAAAATAACGCACTGCTGCATTTTTCTGCCGAAAAATGCCTGTGACTGCTCCCCACCCCCAGCCCTCCCCGAGTTGGGGAGGGAGTAAGTTTTATTTATCCCCCTGCGGGCGTGTGACGTAGTCACCATAGCCCGCAAAAGAGTGCAGGCTATGCCTGCTACAGTTATTTAATCTGATGCCCGAAGGGCATAGAAAACAACACGTGTTTTCTTTTTCTTTTCGTACTTTTCTTTTTCTTTGCTTCGTAAATAAAGAAAAAGAAAAGTACATTGATAGATATTGTTGGACTAGAATCCACAAACTAAATTTATCCCGCTGAAGAAAAAAAGTATCTTTATACAACACAATTGTAATTGTGTTGTGTTTTACTATACATTTATTATATTTTGTGATAAAAATAAAATCAGAAAAAGAGGTATTAAGAATGTTAGATATTAGACTTATTAGAGAAAATCCGGAAAAAATCAATGAACTTTTAAAAAGAAGAAATCCTGAGCTTTCAATAAATGAAGTTATTGAAATTGATGCCGAAAGAAGAAAGATTCAAACACAGGCGGATGAACTTCGCGCAAAACGAAAATCTGAATCCCAAAAAATCGGCATGATGAAAAAAAATGGCGAAAATACTGATTCTATTCAAGAAGAAGTTCGTTTCCTGGGAGAAGAAATAAAAGTACTTGAAGATAAGCAGGCAGAACTTGATACAAAACAGAGAGATATTCTTCTTAGAATACCTAACATTCCTGATGAAACCACTCCAATTGGAACTTCCGAAGATGATAACCAAGTTGTTTCAACCTGGGGAGAACCGACCAAGTTTTCATTCGAACCTAAACCGCATTGGGATATCTGCGAAGAAAAAGGTATTGTAGATTTTGAAAGAGGTGTTAAACTTTCTCAATCAAGATTTACCCTCTACAGAGGAAAAGGTGCAAAATTAGAGCGTGCAATTATTCAATTCTTCCTTGATTTGCATACCGAAGAACACGGATACGAAGAAATCTTGCCTCCGTTTATGGCAAATGCCGCAACAATGACAGGAACCGGACAGTTACCTAAGTTTGCTGAAGATATGTACAAATGCGTAGACGAAGATTTATATCTGATTCCGACTGCGGAAGTTCCTGTTACAAATATTTATGCAGGAGAAATCCTTTCAGAAGAAGATTTGCCAAAATATATGACTGCATATACTCCGTGTTTCAGACGTGAAGCCGGCTCAGCCGGAAAAGACACAAGAGGTTTAATAAGAGTTCATCAGTTTAACAAAGTTGAAATGGTTAAACTTACAACTCCGGAATCAAGCCCTGAAGAGCATGCAAAACTTACCAGAGATGCAGAAGTTTGCCTGGAAAGGCTGGGTCTTCCGTATAGAAGAGTAGCTCTTTGCACAGCAGATATTGGGTTTTCTGCAAATAAATGCTGGGATTTGGAAGTCTGGATGCCTTCTTATAATAACTACAAAGAAATCTCAAGCTGCTCAAACTACGGCGATTATCAGGCAAGAAGAGCTAATATGAGATATAGAACAAAAGATGGACAGATAAGATTTGTCCATACTATTAACGGTTCAGGTCTTGCTGTCGGAAGAACATTTGCAGCTATTATAGAAAACTTCCAGCAAGAAGACGGAACAATTATTATTCCGGAAGTTTTAAGAAAATATACCGGATTTGATAAAATATAAAAAGGAGTTGCGTATTATGCCTAAAATACCGCCTATTAATTACACTGAATCTCTTCCTAAAAAACTTGCCCGTCTAAAGGGTGATTCATCATATTCAATGCTGTTAGGAGATTTCAAGGGATTTAAAACTGCCCACAGAGAATATGCAAAGCTCGCAGTAGATAATTTTGAGCTGGCAGCATCAATTGAACCTCCTGTTAAAGGTAAAATATCCCTGTTTTCAAAACTGGGGTTAAATGTTTTAAAATGCTTGTTTTTAAACTTGTTCAGCAAAAAGACTCCGGAAGAAAAACAATTAATAAAAATGGGAAAAAAATTTAAGCTGGAGCAAAAAGCCAAAGCTCTTATGAACAAATAAGCCTAATATGCTCTAATTAAAAATATTTTTATGCCTTTATCAAGTCTTTCAACTCTCTTAACATATCTGTAGTCGGCAAGGCTTGTTAGTATTAAAGCAACTGCAGGTTTTTTACCCGTCATTTTAGAATAATAAAGCGATTGTCCGATGGATTCCGCCCATTTTTTTGCAAAATCAAACTCTATAGCATAATCCTTTGCAAGACAGTCAACTCTGGTTAAATCCCACAAAACAGCTTCTTTTCGTCCGAAATCAGAAGTACACCACTGATTAACATAATATGATTCCACCTGGTCGGGCATCATTGTCTGAGTTTCGTACCACTTTTGAGGGACATAATTCAATCCCAGATAATAAACTCCAGTTGCCATAAGAAAAAATATTACTAAAAATCTGATGATTGTATTATTAGATTTTTTCTTCCGTGCCATTTTCTTTTACCACCTCTAAAACATCATAATCATTTAAGTATGGTAAATGTTCTTCTGTTATAAGTTCACCAGGAAGCAGAATTGAAATACCCGGAGGACATTCCGCAATAACCTCTGCTGAAATTCTTCCTACAGCTTCCTCTTTTCTTATTGTTTCTTTTTCTGCATAGAACGCATCTCTCAAACTCATTATAATTTGAGGTTCGAGCATCGGCATGTGTTTGCGTTTTTCTAAATAATAAATATCTTTATATCCGCCGGAAGCAATTTTTTCTAAAGAATCTGCAAGATATTTAAAGTCGGAATGCGAGTTACCGAGATTACAAAGAATCAGAACCCCTATATCAGAAGCGGATTCTACTTCTATATTAAAATCAATTTCAAGAATGGACTCAAGTCTTTTGCCTGAAAGTCCGTCAATTTTTATAAAGACTTTTGTAACATCTGTCATATAGCCAAAATCTGACTTTAACTGATGTAAATTAGGAATATTATCTAATCTTGTTCTTAAGTATTTAGCATTTTTAACAGCTCTTTCTAATGCTGCTTGACCTGATTTTGATTCCAAATTTGCTCTTGCAGCATCAAGACTTGCAAGAAGCAATAAGGAAGGACTTGTTGTATGTAAAAGTTTAAGCGCTTTTTCTACAGCTTTGTCATCTAAAATAGAATCCTTTGCTATATGGAGCATTGAACTTTGGCTCATACTCCCGCCGGTTTTGTGAAGTGAATGAACAACAGCATCAGCACCGAGTTTGAGAGCTGTTTCAGGAAGATGTTTGCTAAAATTCCACAAACATCCGTGAGCTTCGTCAACTACAAGCGGAACTCCGTATTTTTTGCAAACAGCACTGATTGATTTAATATCAGATACAACTCCTTCATAAGTTGGGTTTGTAATCCATACAAGTCCTGTATCAGGATTTTCCTGAAGAAGTTTTTCTATTTTGGAAGCATCAAGATTTCCCCAAATTGACCAGTCCTCAATCTGGTTCGGACATACCCAGATAGGTTCTGCACCTGAAATCATTAATCCCGTTAAGGCTGAACGGTGGCAGTTTCTGTTAATAATAACTTTCTGACCTTTTTTAGTCAAAGCCATTGCAATAGCAAGGTTACCGGCAGTAGAACCATTAAGTAAAAAGAATGTTCTTTTTGCACCGAAAGCTTGAGCGGCAAGTTCCTGCGCCTCTTTAATCGGGCCTGTTGCAGGATGAAGAGTCCCCAGATTGTCAAACTCATCCGTGGTATCAATATTTAAAACTTTATCACCGACAAGTTTTCTAAAATCTTTAAAAATTGCTTTCCCTTTTGTATGTCCGGGTATATGAAATTGATAAGTAGGATTTTCATAAGCAGCTTTTAAAGCTTCCACAATTGGAGCTTTTACTCTCACGCTGTCATTTTCAGCAAATCTTATGGTTTGTTTTGTCTGTTGTTTTGCCACTAATCTTTCCTTAATTATTCACTATGATGTATAATACTCTAAAAAAATTTTTTTTGCCAGAATTTAATTGTAAAGTTTTTATAATAAACTTCTCTTGATTTTTCTCTGTGAGGATTCTATAATCCCCATGTAAAGAGAGAGTTTCAGGAGTATAGTTTATGAAAATTTTGTTTGCTTCAGCAGAAGTTGCCCCTTTTTCAAAAGCCGGCGGATTGTCTGATGTCGTTGGAAGTTTACCTAAGTTTTTGGAAAAAGATGCCGAAATCGCTATTTTTACCCCGCTTCATGGCTGTATTGATATGAATAAATGGGGGATAAAAGAGCTTGAAAATTCGGAAATGTGGATAACTTTCGGCTATTCTCCTCAAAAGTTCAAACTATTTATGTGCAAACTCCCGTCCACAAATATTAATGTCTTTTTTATCCAGAACGACTGGTATTTTACCTGCTTCAACGAGGTCTACCCGAAATGGCTTGACCCTCGCTATGAGCACGAACGATATATAGCTTTTTCGCTTGCAACTCTAGAATACGCAAAGCAGCTTAATTTTAGAGCAGATATAATTCATTCCAATGACTGGCACACAGCAATGATTCCTCTCTATATCAAAGCAAACTACAAGTTTGACGAGTTCTGGTCAAAAACTAAAAATGTATTCGAAATCCACAACCTTGCTTATCAAGGTGTCTGGTTTGAAGATATACTTGATTTTGCAAATATGAGGAAAGATATTGTCTATAACGAGTGGGGGTGCGAACACTACGGACGTGTAAACTGGATGAAAGGTGCAATCAACTATTCAGATAAAATAGTTGTTGTTTCTCCTAACTATGCTCACGAAATTTTAACCGGGGAATACGGAGAAGGTATGGACTATACCCTAAGAGGGCATACTGATAAAATCATTGGAATCCTTAATGGTATAGATTATGATGTCTTTAATCCAAAAACCGATAAATATATTTTCAAAAACTATGATATTAGTTCAATTGAAAATAAAGAAGAAAATAAAAAACGGATACTGGAAAACTTTGGGCTTAAGTATAATCCGTCCAGACCCCTTATCGGGTTTGTTTCCCGTCTTGTTGACCAGAAGGGGCTTGACTTAATCCGTCAGGTTGAAGGTGATTTGCAGCATTTGGATGCGGATTTTATTTTCTTAGGTTCAGGCGATAAAGATTACGAGAACCTCTTAATCTGGCTTTCTAATAATACGCCTAATATCAGAGCTTATGTGGGATATAAACCTGATGTTGCAAATCAAATTTATGCAGGTTCAGACTTCTTCCTGATGCCGTCTAAATTTGAACCTTGCGGACTTTCACAACTTATTGCAATGAGATACGGCTCTTTGCCGATAGTCAGAGCAACCGGAGGGCTGGAAAATACAGTTACGGGCTATCCGCTTGATAATTCAACCGGATTTAAATTCTGGGGCTATGACGGTTGGGCCATGAAAGATGCTATACTCTGCGCAATAAATGTTTATAAAGATAAATACACCCTTAATGCTATGAGAACAAGTGCTATGAAAGCAGATTTCAGCTGGAAGGAAAGCGCTAAAAAATACCTCGAGATGTATAAATCTCTGGTATAATATTTTTATGAACAACTTGTACGAAAAATCAGGTGTAAATCTTAGTGAAGCTCGTGAGCTTGAAAGAAAAATATCCTCAATTGGCGGTAATATAGGAAGATTTGCGGGAATAAACGGGAATATTGTTTCGACCTGCGACGGAATCGGAACAAAAATTATCCCGCTCTATAAAAGAGGCTTGTATAAAACTATTGCCCAAGATTTAGCTGCCGCAAATCTCAATGATTTAGCGGTATCTGGAGCTAAAGCCTTAGGATTTTTAGACTATATAGCTGTTCATAAGCTTGAGAGCAAAAAAATATCTCAAATTATTCTGGAGCTTGCAAATATCTTAAAAGAGCATTCCTGTCCTCTTCTCGGGGGTGAAACCGCAGAAATGCCGGATTTGATAACAAAAGAGAATATCGATATCTCCGGATTTGTTATCGGCGAGGGTAAAGGGGTAAATAATATCAATCTTAGAGAAGGAGATTTGATAATAGGGCTAAAATCCAACGGACTTCACGCAAACGGATTTTCGCTTGTAAGAAAATTCTATTCAGAAGGTCTGTTAACAGAAGAAGAATTCGAAGAAACTCTTAAGCCTACATATATTTATTATTCAAAAGTCTTGAAACTTTGGGAAGCAGGACTTATTAAAGCAGCAGCTAATATTACAGGAGGCGGAATATATTCTAATCTCAAACGGGTTGTTCCGGAGTTTGAACTCGACCATAACTCATTTGAAAAAATTCCAGTTTTAGAAAAATTAAAAGAACTCACAGGGGAAGAAGAGTTTTATCAGGTATTTAATCCGGGAATAGGATTCTGTTTGGCAGCGGAAAGTTTTAGTGAGGATATTAAACAGATTTGCGGCGAATTTTCACCGAGAATAATCGGGAGGGTATTATGAAAAAACTCGCCATTCTCGGCTCAGGC
>CALVBP010000021.1 GCA_944325825.1 Candidatus Gastranaerophilales bacterium
ACCGCACTTACAACAGAATATGATTCAGTTAAGAAAGTAATTGATGACAACATTGAAAGAACATTCGGTATCTTCTCATAAAATAGTGAATAGTGAATAGTGAATAGTGAGTCGAGGTAAACAATAAACAATAAACAATAAACAAGTAAAATATAACCCTAATTTTTAATCCCTTTTCCCTTATTCCGCTTGAGTAACCCATTTGCTCAAGCTTTTTATTGTGCTGCATACGCGAATATAATATCTTATTTTTTTATCAAACGGATATAATCAACAGAATACAGATTATTAAAAAAAAATAAAATTTATGTAACTAAAAGATTTGATAGCTTATAATTATCATATATAATATTTTATTAGGGGGTTAGTCATGGAAAATCCATTTAAAAAAGCCGTTGAAAATAATGATGAAAAATTAAAAGAATCAGAAAACACTGAAGAGAAAATAGAAGTTCAAGAGGAAGAAGTTTCGCAAGAGGAGTCTGAAAATAATTCTTGTGAAGAAGTTGAGGAAGAAAGTTCCGATATATGGAAAGAAAAATATGAACAACTTAATAATCAGTATATAAGATTAGCTGCAGATTTTGACAATTTTCGGAAACGTCAGGAACAAGAAAGAGAAAACTTGTTAAAATACGGTGCTGAAAATACTGTAAAAAAATTCCTTGAAGTTCTTGATAATTTTGACAGAGGGCTTAAAGCTATTGAAACAGTTGATGATTGTGATAAAGTAAAAGAATGCTATAATTTAGCATATAAAAACTTTAATGACACTTTAAATAAAGTTGGTTTGGAGGTCATAAAAGCGGAAGGCGAGCTGTTTGATCCGAACTTACATGAAGCTGTAATGCAGACTCCAACAAATGATAAGCCGGAACATACTATAATAGCTGAACTGCAAAAAGGGTATAAGCTTGGAGATAAGGTTTTGAGACCGGCGCTTGTAAATGTGGCGACACCGGAAGGGTAATTTAAGAAAAGATAACAATGAGTGATTATTATGAAATATTAGGCGTAAGCAAAAACGCTACGAAAGACGAGATTAAAAACGCATTTAGAAAGATGGCACGGAAATGGCACCCGGATATTAACAAAGCACCGGATGCAGAGGCTAAATTTAAGGAGCTCGGTAAAGCATACGAAACCCTTATGGATGATGAAAAAAGAGCCACATATGACCGCTTTGGTGAAGATGGACTTAAAAATGCAGGCTTTAATACCCAAGGCCCATTTGCAGCAGGGTTCGGAGATTTGGAGGAAGTGTTTAATTCCTTCTTTGGCGGTGGTTTTGGCTTTGGGGGCTCTCGCAGGCAGGATCCTAATGCGCCTCAACGTGGAGATGATTTAAGGCTTGATTTAGAATTAGACTTTGAAGAAGCAGTTTTCGGGGTAAATAAAGAAATAAAAATCGACCATCTGGAAGTATGTCCGACCTGTAACGGAACAGGTGCAAAAAACGGTGCAAAGCCGGAACCATGTAAAAATTGCGGCGGCTCAGGAAGAATTCAGCAGACAACAAGAACCGTTCTGGGTCATTTTACACAAATAGTAACCTGTCCGGTTTGTCATGGTAAAGGTACTGTAATTAACAACCCTTGTCCTGATTGTAGAGGACAGGGAAGAAAGGACATAGAAAAGAAACTTGAAGTAAAAATCCCCGCAGGAGTCGATACCGGCTCGAAAATGAGACTTTCTCATGAAGGTGATGCGGGTATTAACGGTGGTGTTGCAGGGGATTTATATATAGTAATTCATGTTAAACCTTCAAAATATTATAATCGTGACGGAATTAATGTATTTACTAAATTAGATATTTCACCTGCTCAAGCAGCCTTAGGAGATATTGTTACAATAAGAACCCTTGATGGGGAAAAGCAAGTTTCCATACCGGCAGGAATCCAGCATGGTGAGGTTGTAAAAATAAAAGGTGCCGGAGTACCTAATATTGCAAAACCTTCTATGAGGGGGGATCATGTTGTTGTAATCAGTATTAAAATCCCGTCTAAAATTTCAAATGAAGAAAAACTCCTTTATCAAAAGTTGTATGAAATTCAAACCGGCAGAAGAGATTCCGTAAAAGAACGTTTGAAAGGTGTTTTTAAATAAGGGTTATTGTGGTAAAATTATTTTAACAAATAAGATGTTGGGAGATTTATTTTGCGGAACCTGCTTATAATATTAGGAATTTTGTTTATTTCCTGCACGAGTGTTTTTGCTGCAAAACTGCCTGATGACGTAAAAAATTATATTAATACATCAGTGCCCGGGGCAGATATCAGATTTGACGGTGTAATTATTTTTCCATCAAATACTATTTATCTGCCATTATTTCCATCTCTGTTTTCGGATATTTCTAAATTAGAAATAAAAGAAACGGTGCCGGCAAATAAAAATTTAAAACAAGAGCCGGATATTGTTATATTTAATAATGACTTTGTACTGCTAAAAGTTCTTGCTGATAGCGAAGGTAATAGGACAGTTTTGCATATGCCGACACCTCCTTTGCAGGTTCGTACCGGGCTCTTGCCTCAGGATATGCTTGTTCCAAGCGGGCTTATGATTCCTGAAAATTTAAAGGGAATCATTGGAAACCTCAAGATTGATACTAAAAGTGAAGATGTGATTAGGGTTGATACTAAGGAAACTTTTGAAGAATTTCTCTCGGAAACCGAGCCTGAAATATCTCAATCCTTGATTAGTCAGCTTAAAGACAAAATATTGTATGTTACTACAAACTATTCAAAAAATATTCAAGTGGTAGAACCGGCTCAAGCTTCTCCTAAATATGCACTTGCTCAAAAATCTATACCAATTGATGTGAAAGCGGTTACTGGGGGCAAATTCCTGCTTGTGACGTCTTTTGAAAGACCTTTTATTGATGTTGTATCAATTGCTGATTCAAGGTTTATAAAACAAATAGATTTGCCTTCCTGCCCTGAAGAAATTCTTATAGATAATGCTTTAAATAGAGCATATATTACATCTCCGCTGGCTTCAACAATATTTGTGGTAGATTTAAAAAGCATGTCTCTGGCTCAAAAAATAAAGGTTAACGGGTATTGTGAAAAACTTTTACTGAGGGATAACAAGCTTTTTTATGTGGATAAATTGAACCATGAAATATGGTCGATAGAGCTTGATAATGATTATGAGCTTAAAGATATAGGCAAATTCCCCAATGTTTCGGCTTTAGCTTTTACAAATAATAAACTATATATCTCAAGCAGAACAAAAAGTCGTATTGCAGTCATTGATTATTCAACGTTAGGCTTGATAAATGAGTTTACAACTGTAAATAAGCCGGTGGCTATGCAGGTTTATGATAATAATATCTACGTTCTAGGGGCTCAAAATAACGAGCTTCAACGAATTAATACAAACAATGATTCTGTTATAAGTACGGCTCCTTTAAATACGGAAGGCTTTTCGACGGGTTTTCATAAAATAGATGGGACTAATTTAGGTGTTATTACAGATATGAAGTCTAATAAGTACTCAATTATAGACTTATCAAAAGGTAAACTGTTAAAAACATATACTCTTAATATTCCTATAAAAGATGTTATAATTACAAATAAAGTTAAGCTTTTTGACTAGATTCAGGAGTCAATACCATGAATGTTCTATTTGATAAAATTACCTCTGAAACGCTGGCTGAATTAGAAATTACTCAAAAACAGTTTTGGAATATTCCCCGTGTCACAGGTGGTCTTATTAATATGTTTATTAAAATGATGAATGCTAAAAATGCCTTAGAAATAGGGACATCCAATGGTTATTCCGGATTGTGGATAGCAAAAGCCTTAAAAGAAACCGGCGGAAGACTAACTACTATTGAGTTTTATGAAAAAAGACAGAGTATTGCTGTTGATAACTTTAAAAAGTGCGGAGTCATGGATATAATAAGACCACTGCAAGGTGATGCTATTGAAACGATTCTTGCATTTTCGCCGGATGAAAAATTCGATTTTGTTTTTATAGATGCAAATAAAAGGCAGTATGTAGAATATTTTAATTTAATAAAACCTCATTTAACTCCAAAAGTATTAATAGTTGCAGATAATATAACATCGCACGCAGAAAAAGTTCAAACTTTTATTGATGCAGTTGATGCAGACCCGGAGTTTCAATATGAAATAGTTGAGACACCCGGCGGAATATTAATTGCATACAGGGGTTGATTTAATAATCTTCTCTGCCCCTGCTTTTTAAGTATTCCCGTATCTGGTTTAGAGAGTATTGGATAATTCTTGTAATTCTTGATGGCGACAGCCCTACCATTGTAGCAATATCTTTTGCCTGCATGTTTCTGTAAAAACGATACTCAACAACTGTTCTTTCTTTCTGCGGAAGTTTTGCAATTGCTTGTTTTATCATTCTGCTCATTTCTACAATTTCGGCTTTTTCATCCGGCATAGCAGAGGTATCTTTAATAAAATCAAACGGAGAAGCATTATCAGTAGCTGCTGCGGCTAAGCCGTCAATAGATAAGATGGTTTCATAAACAGCTTCTCTAACTTTATTTGGAGAGATGGAAAAGCCCATATCTTCGTCATTGGAGTCGGCCATTGAATCTGATATATAAGAGTCGGTTTCATCTTCTTTCTTGTGTTTCAGGGTATACCATTTATAACGATGTCTCAATTCATTTCTGATGGCCCAGCGAACGGCAGTTCCAATATAAGCCTCATTATAATTGGCGAGCTGTTCTTCGGTTTTCCCTTTTATAAGAGTTTGTATGGCAATAATACCGATACTAACCAGCTCTTCATACTCAATCATGTGGTTAGGGACTCTTCTGTGCTCAACTCTTGCTATTTTCTGTACAATACCAACGTATTGTTTAAGTAAAGTCTTATTATCCATCTTCTCTTATCTAACTAACCTTACTTAATATTACCTTGATTTTGATTATTTTTCAAGCCGTACACAAAAAGTAAAATTTCGGCAACGGCTTTGTATAATTCAGGGGGTATTTGCTGGTTTAAATCAACCATCCTGAATAATGCTCTGGCAACAGGCGGGTTATCTATAACAGGAACATTATGCTGAATAGCTATATCGATAATCTTTTTAGCGATAAGCTCGGTGCCCTTTGCTGTAAGGGTTGGGGATTGCATTGTTTCTGCATCATATTTAAGGGCGCAGGCGACATGAATCGGGTTTCTTACTACAAAATCTGCATCCGGAACTGAATCCATAGCTCCCCTTTGAAGCATTTGCATTCGTCGTTGTCTGAGTGCAGCTTTGACATGCGGGTCTCCTTCCGAGTTTTTATACTCATCTTTTATTTCTTTGAAAGACATTTTTTGGTCTTTTAAAAATTTCCATTTAGTAACTCCGTAGTCAGCTGCAGCAATTATAAGGAAAGCAATACAAGCTTTGTATATAAATTCAACTATGAGTTTCCCAAACTCAATCATTATGGCAAAATTGTTCTCAATGGCTGCAAGTTTCAGGATGTCTTCAAGATGGTCGGAATAAACTGACCAGCCAACCCATCCCAGAATTGCAACTTTTAGGATATTTTTTCCTAATTCAAAAAGGGTTTTTACTTGAAAAAGATTCTTAAAATATTTTGTAGGATTAAGTTTATCAAGTTTAGGAACCAAAGGTGCTGTCGCAACAAGTGGCCCGACTTGTAAGAAATCTCCCAGCATTGCAACAAGTGCAGCCATTATAAGAATTGAGCCTATTATTAATGCTGCAGGAATTATTGTTACTGTAAAAATATAAGTATAACCAATTTGTTCAAGTGTGTGATTGGGAATTTGTTCATACAAAGTTCTAAATAATCCGACAATAAGCTGCCAGATAAGAGGTGCTAGCATATTTATGAACGTGAACATAACGAGCAGAGATAATGCAATTGATACATCCTTTGACTTTACAACCTGCCCCTCTTTTCTTGCTCTTTCAAGCTTTTGAGGCGTAGCATCAAATTGTTTATCTTCATCTCCCAATAGCTCTAACCCTCTTTATTACTTGTTTCTACTTTTTTGCTTAATATGTGTTTGCTCGGTCTACTACCTTCTTTAGTCGGATTCTATATATCTTATTCTATCATAAAGTTAAATTTTAGTGTACAATTGTCTGTAAAAGGAGTTTTATTTATGAAAAATGTATTTTTTATACTGTTGGCTTTTGTTGCTCTGTCCAGTGCCGGTGCGGCAGCCGTATATTTAACAGGAATACTTGCATTGGGCTTGGTGTTTTTTTGCGGATTCCTTTTTGGTGTGTTTTTAATGAATTTAAAGTTAAATGTCAAGAATGATAGAATAAACACCTATAAAAGAGAGCTTGAGAAAGAATCAATTACAAGCAGTGAGAATTCATCAAAAGTAAAAGTACTTGAATCTAAAATTGAAGTTTTAGAGAAAGCTCTTGAAAATGCTCTTAAAAAATAAATAATATCTCAATCATTTTATTGATTGTTTGTGTAGCGAATTTATTATAAAATACTCTTAATACAAAAGGAGAAGTTTTATGACAGATATGAAGAAAATATTAAGTTATGTCCCGACTGTAATTGAATCATCTTCAAGGGGCGAAAAGTCTTTTGATATTTTTTCACGTTTACTAAGAGAAAGAATAATTTTTCTTGGTACGGAAATCGATGATGATGTTGCAAATTCGGTTGTGGCGCAGCTTTTGCTTCTTGATAGCGAAAATCCGGAAAAAGATATTATGCTTTATATCAATTCTCCTGGCGGTGTAATTACTGCCGGTATGGCTATATATGATACAATGAACCTTATTAAAGCTGATGTTCAGACTATTTGTTTAGGTGAAGCTGCTTCGATGGGAGCTTTTCTGCTTTCAAGCGGAGCTAAAGGAAAAAGAATGGCTCTTCCGAGTGCAAGAATAATGATTCACCAACCTTTAGGCGGTGCAAAAGGACAGGCTACGGATATTGAATTGGAAGCTAAAGAAATTTTAAGAATGAAAGATATGTTAATCGGTATAATGGCGGAAAATTCGGGACAGCCTTTTGATAAAGTCAAAGAGGATTGTGAAAGAGACCACTATCTTTCGGCAGCAGAGGCAGTCGAGTACGGATTAATTGATAAAGTTGTAACATCGGTTAATGAATAAGGTATAATCAGATTTTTAATGGCTGTTTTGTTTATTCAAAACAGCCATGTTTCTATCCTTGCTTTTTAATTTCCTTCATAATAGAATGTTGCTAATGTGTAACCGGGTCGGAATTAAAAACCTTACCGGTGGTAATAATATAAATTAAGGAGAAAAAATGACATCAAAAAGATTTTTATTCACTTCCGAATCTGTTACGGAAGGACACCCCGACAAAGTATGCGATCAGATTTCTGATGCTATTTTGGACGAATTTTTAACAAAAGACCCTCAATCAAGAGTAGCAGCCGAAACAACTGCAACAACTGGCATGGTGCTTGTTTGCGGAGAAATTACATCTAACTGCTATGTGGATATCCCGCATGTTGTAAGACATACGGTAAGAAATATAGGATATGAAGGAACATCCGGCGGCGGCTTTGACTTTAATACCTGTGCTGTTTTAACCAGTATTGATGAACAATCAATTGATATTGCGGGAGGTGTTAATAAAGCTCTTGAAGCGAGAAGTAATAATGCGGATACTTCGGTAAGCGAGACTGAAAATATTGGTGCAGGCGACCAGGGTATTATGTTTGGTTTTGCTTGCGATGAGACTCCGGAGTTTATGCCGCTTCCGATAAGTTTGGCTCATAAACTGGCTTATAGACTTGCGAGAGTTAGAAAAGAAGGTATTTTAAAATACTTAAGACCGGATGGAAAATCTCAGGTTACAGTTGAGTATGTTGACGGAAAGCCATCAAGAATTGATACAATTTTAATTTCTACTCAACACGCTCCGGAAATTAACGGTATCAGCGATAATTCAAAAGTTCAAATGATAATTAATGAAGATTTGAAAAAGTATGTAATCGATTATGTATTTGAAACTGAAGCGATTAAGCCTGACTCAGAAACAAAAATTCTTATCAACCCGTCAGGAAGATTTGTTGTCGGAGGTCCGCAAGGAGATTCAGGTTTGACAGGAAGAAAGATTATAGTTGATACATATGGTGGATATTCCCGTCATGGCGGAGGAGCATTCTCCGGAAAAGATCCGACAAAAGTTGACCGTTCGGCAGCTTATGCAGCAAGATATGTTGCTAAAAATATTGTTGCATCGGGACTGGCTTCTAAATGCGAAATTGAACTTGCTTATGCAATCGGTGTGGCAGAGCCTGTTTCAATATTTGTAGATACTTTCGGAACAGGGAAAATTTCAGATGATGAAATATCATCTCTCGTCCGTGAAAATTTTGACCTCAGACCGGCTGCAATTATTAAGGATTTTGATTTAAGAAATCTTCCTGCTAAAAACAACGGTAAATTTTATCAAAAATTAGCAGCCTATGGACATTTTGGGCGTACTGATATTGAGCTTCCATGGGAAAAACTTGATAAGGTTGATTGCCTAAAAAAGTCTTTAGTTAGCTGTGCACTATGTTAAGTGAATAAACAATTTAATTATGAGGCGGTATCTAAACGATACGGCCTCATTTTTATTTAAAAATGTAAATATTATTTAATAGTTTAATGACAATTTGAAGTTATTAAGGTATTATAATTTTAGTTGATAATAAGGGAAAGGAGTAATCCGGTGGCTGAAAAGAAGATAGAGACTGTTAATCCTGTCCAAAGTGCTTTTTCAAGAGATGATGATTCTTTTACAGCACTCTCAACTTCTGCGCTGCTCGCCAAAAGTTCTGTCCCGTATTCTCACAGAAGAATTGCCGATAATTATGTAATAATCAAGAAAATTTATAGATTTCAGGCTGTTCAGAGCCGGATTACAAATGCTGAAAGACAGCTTCTTAAGAAATATGATTTTAATACTCTTGAATTTTCTACAATCAAGCAGGTTAATGAAGAACTTTCCTATTTGAAAAAGTGGTCAACTTCTTCAAATGAGCTTTTAAGAAAAGATGCTGATTCACTTCTTCAGATAAGATGTAAAGAACTTAAGTACATAGTAGCAAGCAGATATGCTTCAATAACCAACGAAATCTATAACGGATACAAAGCTTTGGAAAGATATTTTGAAGAAATTTCGAAATTTTATTCTCCGATTTGTTAATTTTCTTAAAATTTAAGCAATTTTTGTTTTTATCTGTTTTTATGTAGCAGGAAGGTTCAAAATGCAAATAGCTCCTGTTAGTGTAAATAATCATTATAATAGTCTTAATCAGCAAACTTTTGGACATGGTCATGATTTCCTTCATAGTGATTATTCTAAGAAAGATAAAGCTGTTATTATGGCTACAACAGCACTTGGTGTTGCTGCAAGTTTGGTTGTCTTAGCAAAGTGTGCAGGGCATACAATTAACCCTGTCAAGGCTGTTAAAAACCTAAAAAATATTAAGAAATCTTACCTTGCAAAGGTGGAATACCACGAAAAAGAAGTTATTACAATGGGTGCAGGTTCTGTTCTGGGCGGTCTTGCCGGGGGGTATATTGTTGATAAAGATCCTGCAAATCGTAAAGCTAAAAGAAGAGAAGCTCTTATGCAGTTTGGAAATGTATCAATTCCTATTATAACAGTTGAAGCATTTGCACAAATAGGAGAAAAATTTGGAAAGGTGGCAAAAAGTGCTGCAGCGGTTGGCGGTATTTTTGCAGGTGTTTATCTGGCGAACTTTTTAATGAGCCACCTCTCTAATTTTATATTTAACAGCAACAAAGGTGCCAGAGGGGTGAAAGGAACTGATTTTTCTGCTCACCTGGATGATATGGTTGTTGCAGCATCTTACATTTCCGAAGCTAAACTGATTTATCTTATTTCAAGAATAATTCCATTAGCACTTATGTTTGCCGGTAATGAGGTTGGAAATAAGACGACGGACAAACCGGCATAAGCCGTAATTTGTCCGTCGCAATAAAATCTTTTTAAAACATCTGTCTTCTTATGCTAAACCAAGTGCTTTTTTATACCATGAGAAGGATTCTAATTCAGAGCCATTGAATGTTGTTTTAACGCGCTGTTTCTTTAAATAATTTTCAAATTCATCAACAAATGCAGATTTAACTGTCTTTTTTGTTTCTGTTGCGGTCACGTTCATCCCGTTTCCTCCTATATTATAAGTAACACACTATATATATAACATGTCTTTCGACATAATTGTTTTCATTTTACAGTTAAACTACACTATATACATAACCAATATTAACACGATTTTTCTGTTGCCGCAATTAAATGTTACGAAATATGTTGCAAATTCAATAAAAATCATCCTTTAGAACTATTCGTATTTATAGTTGTAATTCTATTTAGTTAGGTTTGCTTTATAAATTTGTTTGAGATATCGTAAATAAGTAATAGCGAATTAGGAGTGTCGTTAGATGTATAATGTTGCGATAATAGGTGCCGGACCTGCGGGAATTTTTTCTGCGCTAGAAATAGTTAAATTACGTCCGGAATGGAAAGTTGTTTTAATAGAAAAAGGGCAGAGAATAGAAAAAAGAAAATGCCCGATAAGAGAGGGATCGTCTAAATGTGTTAATTGTAAACGCTGCGGGTTACTCTGCGGATGGGGCGGAGCAGGTGCTTTCTCTGACGGTAAGCTGACTCTGACTCCTGATGTCGGCGGACACCTTGTAGATTATATGCCAAGGGAAAAAGTCGAAGAATTTATTGATTATGCTGACAGCCTTTATCTGGAGCATGGTGCTACAGATGAAGTCTTTGGTACAAATATGGAAGACTTTAGAGAAATTGAACGTCAGGCTGCGTTGGCTGAGCTTAAATTAGTTCATTCTCCTGTGAGACATCTTGGTACGGAAAGAAGTTTACATGTTTTAAAGCACATGCAAGATTATCTTGATAATAAAATTACAATTTTAAATAATGTTACTGCACAAAGTCTTATTGTTGAATGTGAACAAGTTAAGGGTATTGTTCTAGATAATGGAGAAATAATAAAAGCAGAGTATACAATTATTGCTCCCGGAAGGGAAGGTGCAGATTGGCTTACCCATGAATTTGCTAAAAATAAAATAGGTATGGTGAACAATGCTGTAGATGTCGGGGTTCGAGTTGAGCTTCCGGCGCCTGTTTTTGCTCCTATTACAGATAAATTGTATGAATCAAAATTGGTTTATTATTCTCCTACTTTTGGAGACGAAGTCAGAACTTTCTGTATGAATCCGAACGGGGAAGTTGTTCAAGAAAATTATAACGGAATTGCAACTGTTAACGGGCATAGCTATGCAAATATTAAGACAAATAATACAAACTTTGCACTTCTTGTCAGTAAAAAGTTTACAGAACCTTTCAAAGAACCTATTGCGTATGGTCAACATATAGCAAGACTTGCAAACATGCTGGCAGGCGGTATACTTGTTCAAAGATTTGGAGATTTATTAGAAGGTCATCGCTCTACTCCTGACAGAATAAAATCAAGCATTATAACACCTACCCTGGCATGTGCAACTCCCGGCGATTTAAGTCTTGTCATTCCGTATAGACAAATGAAGAGTATTATCGAAATGCTGTTTGCTCTGGATAAAATTGCACCGGGCACTGCATCAAGGTATACTTTACTTTACGGTATAGAAGTTAAGTTCTATTCTGCCAGAGTTAAATTAACTGACGAACTGGAAACAGAAGGAGTGAAAAATCTATTTACTATAGGAGATGGGGCCGGAGTAACCCGAGGATTAATTCAAGCTTCAGCTTCAGGTGTTTATGTTGCAAGAACAATATGCGGAAGAAGTTAATTATTAAAAGAGGTGAAGGTTTATACCTCCACCTCTTTCCTAGTTACCTGCCATCCTTAATCTTAGTTTGTTCAGAGCTCTAAGTTCTGTTTGGCGAATGCATTCTTTTGTAACCCCAAACATTTTACCAATATCTTCAAGTGTAGTTTTTGTGAATTCTTCCAACCCAAATCTCATTTTAATAACGGTCTGTTCACGTTCTTTCAGAGTTGATATTACATTTTGTATTTCTTTTTTTAACTCTTCATATTCAACATTTTTTTCAACATTCGTATTGTCATCTTCAAGAACATCGGCAACATTCAGTTCGCTTCCGTTATTTCCTTCAAAACTGCCTTCAATAGAAACCGTTGATGAGTATGCAGATAAGTATAAATCAATTTTTTCCGGTTCAATATCCATTTTTTGTGCAACATCACGGTTTGTAATCTGGCAATTATAGCTCTTTTCCATTTCAGATTTGATTTTAGAAAATTTTGACAATGTCTCCTGTATATATACAGGAATTTTCATGCAGTATGATTGTTCAGATATAGCTTTAAACATTGCCTGTTTAATCCACCAGGTTGCATAAGTTGAAAATCTGTATCCTAAATCAGGATTAAATTTTTCAGCAGCAACCATTAAACCTAAATTTCCTTCTTGTATTAAATCAACCATAGGCAATTTGGAAACATGGATGGCCTTTCTTGCTATTGTTAATACTAGTTTTAGATTGGACTGAACCAATTCCTTTTTTGCATCCTTGTCACCGTCTTTAGCTCTTTGCGCAATTTCTTTTTCTTCTTTTACATCAAGGCTTCTGTAAGCGTTAACTTTTCTTAAATAGCTTCCTAAATCTGCAGAACCGGATGTAACATTAACATAGCCGCTTCTGGCCGGGTTTGTTGATGTTGTTTTTTTCATTGTGATAATTTGTTCTTTCATACTATTAAACTCCTGGGGGGGGTAAATCTTTCACTGGTAAATCTTTCACCGGTAAATGCTACTTAGAGATAAAATATCTTTCAGTAAGGAATTCGGTTAACCTTGTAAGATTTAATCGTGACACATAACAAATAAATCTTATATACTTAATATATATCAAAAGTATATATTTCTCAAGTGTTATATTAAGAAATATTACAAAAAATGCCCGTTTTTTTAATAATTTTTACAAAACTTTACAATTCTGAAGGAATAACTGTATGTCTGTAAGTCTTTCCTCCACTGCTTCCAGTACGTTTTTTAACATAACTTCCAATTCTTTAGGCTTATGAAATCTGGTATGGAAGAAAAGAATTGTTGTAACTGAATCCATAAGTGCATTTTTAACTTCTAAAATCTGCTTATAAATTACCGGGTCAACTATTTCTTTATTTTCGCAGAGAAGTGTAAATAAATCGCCAAACCACCACTGTACTTCTTCTACATTGTTGGACTTTAGTCCCTTGAGTGCTTGTTTTAAATATGAATTGGCTTTTGAATAGACTTTTTCAAGCCTTTCTTTCTTTTGTGGCAGGATGTCTTTAAAATAATGCATTGTCTGCTTATAACCGCTTTCAATAAGTTTTCTTCGTGCATCTTTGTTAAGGTTAAAATCTGCAAAGAAAATATCACCTGTATTAATTCTTATACAATCAAAACGGTCATTTGCTCCATATATTTCTGATACAAAATCTGTTGCAACATCGGTTACACAGCTGTATATTGTATTAATAAAAGATATCGGATTAGAATCACTTTCGCCGCATGCACCTTCAAGCCTAAATTCCAGTATTCTGCTTTCTGAATTGTTAAGAGTATCTGACAACCTCCACATTGGAGAGGCTTTTTGTAAATCACCATCAACTAAATCCGCTTCATTAAACTTATAAGGCGGCATAAGCCCCGGCATACTGGATGAAATTCGGACTGCTTTGGCTACTTCAAAATCGGGGGTTGCAAATTTTGAAAATTCCTGTGTGCTGAAAGTTTTTAAATTAGTCGTTATAACGACAAGTTCTTTTTCTAAATCATTAAATACAACGGGTCTTTTCTTTACTTGTTCTTCTTTTCTTGAAATTAGTTCATTTATCCAATCAACAAAGATTTCTCCTCTACTCAGAGCAAAAGGTTTGTTAAACCCCAGATGTATATCTTTAAATAATTCAAAGTTTACTTTTATAAAAATATTTTCAAGCTCATAGGACTTATAGCCGCAGGCCAAAAGGGTTGCAAATATTGAACCTACAGATGAGCCTCCGATTATATCATATTCTATATTAAGTTCTTCAAGAGCTCTGATAGTACCTATGTAAGCTAAACCCCTTATAGCTCCGCCGCCGAATAAACAAGTATATTTTAACGGATTTTTCATTTAATCAGCCCTCTTTTTTTTTAATTATATCATAACAGAAAACTTTTAATATCAGGGTCTATTTACCTATTTGTTTTCCGAATTTTCCGTTATGATTAAAGGCCGTTTCTTGATAGTATTGAATGTCTTGAACCGGCATTTTGTAGCTTCTTTTATTATTTTCTTTTTTCAAAAATACTCCGCAAACCGGTCCTTCATAGACCAAATCCCATTCATCAGAGGTTTTTAATGTTTCATAAACAGAGATATTCTTTTCAGGCATAAGAATCTCTGTTGGATATAGTAAGTATACATCTTTCCAGGAATCGTTGCAAAGTTCATAGTCCAGAAGTTTATTAAATTCTTCATCATAATAAACTTCTTCATATCTTCCGTCCATAAAGATAAGATTATTGGGATAAAGCTTGTATGAAACATAACTTCCAAAACCAAAAGATGTAAGAATATTGCCTCGAATATTATTTAATCTGATAAATTCAGTCTCATATATAGGAAATTTATCAGGATTAAAACGAACTGTGCCAGGATAGGTATACGGAAGCATGAATAATATCACTAAGAAAATAATCAAATAAACAGCTTTTTCAAGATATCTTCTTGAAGTTTTTCCTAAAAGTTTTATGATGTCATTGTAGCAAAGGCTTGCAATTGTAATTACAGCTATAGGAAGAAGTTTTACATGAATAATTCCGAGAGCCGAAGTTACAATTAAAACAATTAATTTAGTTAGATCAATCTTTCTGGCTTTAATAGTATTTACAATGTTCAAGGTAATCGTAAAAATTAAGATACTGAATGTAGGGTAATAATAAAGAGCATGTCTTTGGACAAAAACAGACCACCACTCGGTAATATATTTTCTGTTCTTTGTATTTGCAGATAAGAGAAAGTTCAGGTATTCACATCCGTAAGGATTAATAGCAAGAAGCGGTGTTGATATTAAAAGTACTAAAAAATATTTTACCCAGGGCTTTCTTGATAAAATTGCTCCAACCATGTACATAAAAACTAAACCCATACCGGATACGACGCCGCCATGAATATTATTCCAGAGAATTATAACCGGAGGTATTATCCATATTAAGTTTTTGGATTGTCCTTTGTCATTTTTTTCCAGTATATAAAGAAACATACTAAAGAAGAAAAAACTAAATAAGTGGCATCTTACGAGACTAGGATTTAAATGAGCAAATACAGCGAGAAATATTCCGATAAACGCAAGGCTTGGCGGGTATGCATGCTTTTGCAGCTGCTGGGTTTTTATAACGAAAAATGTCGTACCAAGAAAGGCAAGTGCTTGAAATAGCGTGAAGCCTAATGCACCAAAATATTTAAAAAATAGGTAAAATACAACACTTGCGCCCCATTCATGGTCATACCAAATATGAGTCGGAGTATATGAAAGAAAGTCCTTATATAAAAATTCGTGAGTTTCTATTAAGTGCTCTCCCACAATAAGTCTTGCATATAAATCGAAATCGTATTCCCCGCACCTGAATGCAAGAAAAATACAAAACAAAATGGTTAATATATAAAAAAGAGTTTTACTTCTAAGAAAATTCTTTAAAAGTGTTCTGGCATTTTCCACAATTCTCTCCTCAAAATTAAGCTGCTATATAATATTTTAATATAAAAATATATGTGGTAAAATGAGCATAGAAAAGGATATTGGGAGAGGTGTTTTATGGGGCTGACTCTTGTCGAGAAAATTATATCGGAACATTCCGGAAAGACTGTTCATTCAGGAGAGCTTGTTATATCAAAAGTTGATGTAACAGCCGTCCAGGATGGCACAGGGCCTCTAACTGTACAAGAGTTTAAAAAGCTGGGTAAAGATAAACTTAATAACCCGGCACGAACCATTTTGTTTATTGATCATGCTTCTCCAAGTCCAAGAAAAGAACTATCCAATACTCATGTACTGCTCAGGGATTTTGCTAATGAGTACGGAGCTGTCTTATCCGATGTAGGTGCCGGGGTCTGTCATCAAAGATTGGTTGAATCTTTTGTTAATCCGGGAGAAATACTTATCGGAGCTGATTCTCACACATGTACGTCAGGGGCACTCGGGGCTTTTGCAACCGGCATGGGTTCTACCGATGTGGCAGTTGCCATGGCTCTCGGAAAAACCTGGCTGAAAGTTCCTTCAACATTCAAAATAGAAGTGAACGGTAATTTTAAAAAAGGGGTTTGCGCTAAAGATTTAATGTTATATCTTATAGGAATGATAGGAGCGGATGGTGCTACATATAAAGCGTTGGAATTCTGCGGAGAAACCATAGAAAACATGTCTATGTCAGAAAGGTTTACTCTTGCAAATATGGCAGTAGAAGCAGGCGCAAAATGCGGATTATTTATTGCAGATGATAAGACAAAAGAATTCTTACACAGGAGGGGCAGAGAGGATAAGTTCCGTCAAATATTACCGGATAGTGATGCTGAGTATGAAAGAGTTATAAAAATTAATGCGGAAGATGTCTCATATACAGTTTCTTGTCCGCATACTGTAGATAATATTAAAAATGCTGATGAACTGGGACATATAAAAGTTAATCAAGTTTATGTCGGAACTTGTACAAACGGAAGAATAGAGGATTTACGAATTGTTGCAGAAATATTGAAAGGCCGGAAAGTTCATCCGGACGTTAGAATGCTCATCTGTCCGGCATCAAAAGATGTATACAAAAATGCATTAGAGGAAGGTCTTATAAATATTTTTGTTGAGGCAGATGCTGCTGTTCTGCCACCCGGATGCGGTCCTTGTGTAGGTGTACATGCAGGAATCCTCGGGGATGGTGAAGTCTGTCTGGCTACCCAAAATAGAAATTTTCAGGGAAGAATGGGAAATACAAATGGGTTTATTTATTTATCGTCACCGTATGTGGCGGCTCATACGGCATTAAGAGGTTATATTTCAGTATCTTAAGGAGATATTTATGAACTTACTTTTACTTAAACAGTTATCAATATTAAGTGCATTTGCAGGTGTTATACTTGGCTTAATTACAGTTATACCGTATTTAAGTCTTTTTAGTTTTTTGATTCTTATACTCTGCTTATCAGCATTTGTGCTTGTTTATCTAAAGCAAAATGAGCTTATTGGATTGATTAGCATTCGTGAAGGTTGTATTTTTGGTGCAGTTATAGGATTTGTATCATTTATTGCTTTCTCAGTAGTCTATGCTCCTATAAGCATGCTTCTGGGCTGGTTATTTCCTTCTTATACACAGGGATTTTTAAGGTTTTTTATGACGAGTTTCGGTTCGGTTGTAGTAATGATTCTTTTAATGATTCTTATGGCCGGTATAAGCGCAATGTTTAATGCCTTTTCCGGACTTGTAACTGTCTATGTATATGAATTAATAACAGGGGTTAAGAAAAATCCCGATGAAAATACGAGTGTTGATTTTGAAATTAAATAGTAAGATTAACAGGTAATGAGGTCGTGAATACCTTTATGCCGGTAGAAATATGGAGAAAAGAATGGAATTTAAATCAAAAATAAAAACTATAGAGTGGATTGATAATTATTCAAGAATGGTTGACCAGACGGTTGTTCCCTATGAATATAAGTTTGTAAATATTACAACCGGCGAAGATATGTTTCAGGCAATTAGGAATATGATAGTAAGAGGTGCTCCGGCAATTGGTGTTGCAGGTGCGCACGGGATTGTTCTATTTGCACAAGAAGGTTCCGAAAAATATATTGATAGGTCGGAATTTGTTAAGTGGCTTATTGATAAAGCTGAATATATGAAAACATCAAGACCTACTGCGGTTAATCTTATGTGGGCTGTTAATAAGCAAATTGATATAATTAAAAATTCAAAATCAGATATTAAAGGTATAGTTGAAGAGTTAAAGATAAACGCAATTAATCTTGAAGATGAAGATATTGAGATAAATAAAAGAATCGGAGATTATGGCGCTGCTGTCGTTCCTAAAGGTGCTGCAATATTAACTCATTGTAATGCGGGTGCTCTTGCTACTGTTGGGTATGGTACGGCATTAGGAGTTGTTCGTTCGGCTTTTGCTAAAGATAATACTGTAAAAGTTTTTGCGGATGAAACACGTCCGAGACAGCAGGGTGCAAGAATTACAACCTTTGAGCTTGCAATGGACGGTATCCCTGTAACGCTTATTACGGATGGGATGTGTTCTTATTTTATGAAAAAAGGCATGATAGATATGGTTGTTGTAGGTGCGGACAGAATAGCTGCAAATGGTGATACTGCAAATAAAATCGGAACGTATACTGTTGCAATTGCCGCTAAATACCATAATATTCCTTTCTATATAGCTGCACCGTTATCAACAATTGATATTTCAATTAAATCAGGTGATGAAATTCCCATAGAAGAACGTTCTCATGATGAGGTTACACATATTAACGGAAAAAGAATTTGTGCTGAGAATGTAAATATTATAAATCCCGGATTCGATGTGACTCCGCACGAACTAATAACAGGAATTATAACTGAAAAAGGAATTCTAAAGCCTGATTATAATAAATCTATTGCGGAGGCTTTTAAACTTTAATAAACACAAGCCTTTATAGCTTCTATCATAGATTCAGGATTGGCTATATTTTTGCCGGCTATATCAAAAGCTGTACCATGGCTGGGGGATGTCCTTATAATATTCAGGCCTATAGTCATGTTTACTGTCTTTTCTGAGGCAGCTGCTTTAATCGGAATTAAACCCTGGTCGTGGTAGCAGGCAATATAACAGTCATAAGGAACCTTCTCTCCTTTTAAATAATTTTGTACTCCACCTATAAATAATGTGTCAGCCGGAAGGGGATTAGTTATATTAATACCTCTTTTACGTAAAGATTCAACTGCAGGTATCATTATAGTTTCTTCTTCTGAACCTATAATACCGTGCTCCCCGGCATGCGGGTTAATAGCACAAAGTGCAAAAGAGGGCTTTTTTATATATAATTTGTTTTGAAAATAACTTCTCAATCTCTCAGTTTTTTCTATAAGCAAGTCTTTTGTAATTTGCACATCTCTAAGTGCGCAATGTCTTGTAAGCAATAATACTCTAAAGTCTTTTGATACAAAAAGCATTTCTGCTTTTTGACCTGCTTTTGCCAAAAAATGTTCTAAAACTTCTGTTTGTCCGTTGAATTTATGTCCTGCGAGATTCATTGCTTCTTTGGAAACAGGCGCTGTTACAATGAATTTGGGATTTAATTCGCAGGCCTTTTCTAAGGCTCTGAACGCAAAATCTCCGGCTGCTGCAGATATTGTACCCGGCTCAACTTTTTCATTATAATCAATTTCAATTACTTCGTAATTATTAGATAATTTACCATATGTATTGAGTATTTTTGAATTAGAAATAATAACAATTTCCTTTGACGGTAGATTAAGCAAGTTAAGAGCTTTAATAGTAATTTCAGCTCCTATTCCGTTTGGATCTCCGGTAGTTATTACAATTTTTTCAGAATAATTATTCATGGTGTGCCAAATAGTTTAAGATTTCTACTAAAGTGTTGGTATTACCCAAGTTTCCGGATTTAGTTATTATCCATTTCCTATTTAAATCCGAGCATATTGATATAGCGGGTGCTACCTCATCAACAAGTCTAAGTTCATTTGAATTAATAGCCTTGCAGCATTTATATGATGTTTCGCCTCCGAGTGTTATCAGAATGACTTCGATTCTTTCTGTAATTTTTTTAGTAAGTTCTGCCAGATAATCAGTAATCATTCCGCTCAGTTTATCTTTCGTTAATTCAGCATTAAACGAATCATCCGAAAATCCGTCAAAGTTTGCAATAAGATTAGATGTATGGACACATACGATAACATTACCGGTAAGGTTAGTTATAATTCTATCTATTAATTCTTCGCTAACTCCGTTTTTAATTCCGTCCAGAATTGTATTTGTATCCAGCGGAATAAAATTAACATTATCGTAGTCGTCGGATTGTTCAAGTTTTTGTATTTGTGCTGCAGTGATTTGATTTGCTGTGCCTGATATGATTAACTTAGGAAGAGCCCCTGTAGAAACATTTACCCCTTCCTTTTCAATACCTGCAAGCCAGTATTTTGCAAGAACCTGTGCTCCGGCTGCTGTACCTGCAGGAAGCAGCTTTTTCTCGCATTTTGATATCGCAAGAGCAATCTGTTCTATATCTGTAATAGAGCTTGCATCAGCTACTATAAGTTTTTTACCGGCTTTAATAAGTTCATTAATTCTTATAAGAACAGGCCCTGCTCCGTTCATAACTGTCCTTAAATCAATTGTTCCGACTATACATCTTTCGGATTCATCAAGTTGGGCTTGAAGAAGCGTCGGAACGTGTGATTCGGTAATCGGGAAAAGAGGGTCACGAGCTATTTCGGTCCTTCCGACAGGAGTTCCTTTTAGTAAATGATAGCCTCCCACTGTTATTCTACCTTCTTGGGGAAATGCGGGAATAATAATAGCTGCATCGTAACCCAATATATTAAGCATTGTAAGTGTTTCTGGGGCTATATGTCCTCTGAGAGTTGAATCAATTTTTTTATAGTAATAATCAAAAGAAAAATTGTCAGTGAAAGTCCTTACGGCTTTTTCAACTCGTGCGATGGACTCTTTGACGCTTATATTTCTGGACTCACTGGATAACGCCCAAACCTCGGTTCCTGCCTTTACCTTTGGGATACAATCGCTGTCTAATAAAATTTTAGTGTTTGCCCCTCTTATATGAAATTGAAGCGCTGTGTCATTAGCGCCTGTTAAATCGTCTGCAATTATTCCTACTAAATCAGAAAAAATCATTATTCAGCGTCTCTTTTTGAACCTAATAACCTTACATTATTTGCTATAATTAAGAATCTTTCTTTCTCTTCGCCGGTCTGATCTGTCCACTTGCTTATAGAAATTCTTCCGTCTACAACTACCTGGCGGCCTTTTTTTATATATTCTCCAGCAAATTCTGCTTGTTTATCCCAGACTTCAATATTGTACCAGTCCGTGACTTCTTCTTTAGTTCTGGAATCCCAACGACCGACTGCAAGTGAAAATGTTGTTTTAACCTTTCCGGATTCAAAATATCTTATTTCAGCATCTTGTCCTGCTCTGCCAATAATAGTAGCTGTATTCATTATTTACTCCTTATAAAAATTGTTTATACCAAATTATACCACGGAATATAAAAGCGTACTGTAAATAAATGTTAATAAAACAGCGGGATATATGGTTATCCCGCCGTTTTATTTGTACGTAATTTTATTTTTTATCAGAGTTTTCTTTGTCAGCAGCTTGCTTAACCAGATTAGCACCGGGTTTGAACTCTTCATCCAGATATTCAATTTTAGCACTTTTCATTAATCCGGAAGTAAGGTTCTTAAGTATTTCAATTTGCTTTTGTGTAGTAAGAACAAATTTTATTTCATCCCTAACTTTTGCATAAGGGGTAGTTCCTGCTTCCATTCTATCAGTAACCTTGATTATGTGGTATCCGTACGGAGTTTTAATTACTGTCTCTGAAATTGTATTTGGCTTCATTTCAAAAGCGGCTTTTGCAAATTCCGGTACCATGGCTTCTTTTGTAAAGAATCCGAGTTCTCCGCCCCTTTCACCACTTGCTTTGTCATCGGATTTCTTTTGTGCGATGCTTGCAAAATTATCAGGATTTGCTTTGACTTCTGCTAATATAGATTCTGCTTTGACCTTTTGTTCTGCGAGAATTCTTTCTACCTGTTTGTTTAATTCTTCTGTAGAAATACTGGGTTTCTTTGATTTAATGTCTTTTATTATTTGGAGAGTATCCGCAGAGATTAGTATATGTGATGCTCTAACCTGCTCCCCATGTTTAAACTCATCAGGGTGTGATTTATAGTATTTTTCTGCATCATTGTCAGAAATATTTACTTTTTGTATAGAGTCGATGAGCTTTTTAATTTTTATTTGAGTTTTCAAATCCTCTGTAAATTCTGCATTTGAAATCCCTCGTTGTTTCAGAATTGAATTTAGTTCTTCTTTAGAACCGACTTTATCAACAACTGTTTTCATTTCATTCTGAATGTCTTCCTGCGTTACTTTTATTCCACGCTTTTCAATTTCCTGCTCAAGGAGAGTCTTAACAATAAGTTCATTAATAACTTTATCTTTATAGATGTTGTACATTATGTTGTCACTTGATTTAACGAAATTATCAGCTCCTCCGAAAGCTTTAAATATTGACTTATCAATAGTTTGGTCAAAAGCTTTGTCAAATTCAGCTTTTGTAATAACAGAATTGTTAACTTTTACAATTCCTTGATTTCCGTTCATTAAAGTACAGCCTGAAAGTAGAACAACTGCTGACAATGCGGCACAGGTTAAAAATTTCTTCATTAAAATACTCCTCTTATAAACATTAATTATTATACAAATTCATTGTCTTTTTTATATCATAAAACAAAGTAGACAAAATGTTAAACATTTCTTCAAATCCGGTATGCTGATTATTTACAAGAAGTATAGATTTCCCGTCCATACAGCTTTTAGGCGCCAGAGAAAATTTAATCCTTCTTAATATATCCTTATCAATATTGTTTCTCAAAATATTCCACTCATACTGTGTAAACGGAGTGTAAATTCTTATATTATCAGCGGCTTCTCTGATTAATGTTATCGTACATTCGGTTGCAAGAAGTCTTAATTTAATAAGTTTAATAAGGTTCTCTACTTCGTCAGGAATTCTAGAGAAGCGGTCTTTCCATTCGGAAACAATATAATCCAGCTCGGTTTCATTTTTAACATCAGCAAGCCGTTTATATTCAATCATTTTTTGTTCCTTTGAACCGACCCATTCATCTGGAATAAATGCCGTAATGTTAATATCGACAATAGCAGGTTTAATGGATTTTGTTTCTTCTCCTTTAAGTTCCTGTACGGTTTCTTCAAGTAGCTGACAGTAGGTATCAAAGCCTACATTTATCATGTGTCCGTGCTGTTTTGTACCGAGAATATTTCCGACACCCCTGATTTCTACATCCCTCATTGCAATTCGATATCCGCTGCCAAGAGTTGTAAATTCTCTTATTGCTTTTAATCTTGCGGAGGCTTCTTGTGTTAATTCTTTATTCTTTTTATAGAAACAATAACAATATGCCTGTTTTTCGCTCCGTCCGACTCTTCCTCTTAACTGGTAAAGCTGTGCGAGGCCTAATTTATCAGCTTCATGAATAATAATTGTGTTAGCGTTTGGAATATCAAGTCCGTTTTCAATAATTGTTGTACAAAGAAGAATGTCGCTCTCGTGATTATCAAATCCTATTATAACTTCTTCAAGCTGTTTTTCGCTTAGCTGTCCGTGACCTACGGCTATACGTGCGTTAGGCACTAGCTTTTGAAGCTCAAGTCTAAATTCTTCAATTGTTTCAACTCTATTATAGAGGTAGAATACCTGCCCATCTCTATCAAGTTCATTTACTATAGCATTTTTAACTGTTTGTTCGTTAAATTCACCCACATATGTTTTAATCGGCAGACGATTTTGTGGAGGTGTATTTATAATGGAGATATCCTTAATCCCGGAAAGTGACATGTAAAGTGTCCTGGGAATAGGAGTCGCTGACATTGATATGATATCAATATTTTCTCTGAATTCTTTTAATTTTTCTTTATGTCTCACCCCAAATCTGTGTTCTTCATCAATAACAAGGAGTCCCAAATCTTTAAAGAAAATGTTATCTTGCAAAAGTCTGTGTGTTGCGATAACGACATCACACTTTCCCGTTGCAAGGTTTTTAAGAGTTTCTTTCTGCTCTTTTTGACTTCTGAATCTGCATAGAAGTTCAACATTAATTCCAAAAGGCTTAAATCTGTCAGAAATTGTCTGATAGTGTTGAAGGGCTAAAACTGTTGTCGGGACAATTACTGCAACTTGCTTTAATGATGTAACAGCTTTAAACATTGCACGCATTGCAACTTCTGTTTTCCCAAATCCGACGTCTCCGCAGATGAGCCTGTCCATTGGAGTAATGTTTTCCATGTCGGTTTTAATTTCATTAATAGCTTTTAATTGGTCTGGGGTTTCGATGTATTCAAACGCATCTTCCATTTCTAGCTGAAGCGGAGAATCCGGAGCAAAAGCTATTCCTTCTTGCATTTTACGTCTGGCATAAAGCCTTAATAAATCATATGCAATAGTTTCGACTTCTTTTTTTACTCGTGTTTTTGTATTTTCCCAATCGGTACCGCCCATTCTTGATAGCTTAGGCTTTATTTGGCCTGAGCCTCTGTAGCGGCAAAGCATGTTGATTTGTTCTGCGGGAATATGCAGTTTGTCTTTATTTGCATATTCTATAGTTAAATAATCTTTTAGCTGACCGTCGAATTCTTGTTTCGTAAGCCCTTGATATATGCCGACACCATGGATTGTATGGACAACATACTCTCCTTCTTTAATATCATTAATACTTTCGATATATTCAGCTTTTTCCTTATATTTGCGCTTTCTCCCAGACGGGACTTCTTTTTGTCGTTTATTAAAAAGTTCTCTATCCGTGATTATGAGAATTTTGCCATCCGGGATTTCTGTACCCAGAGAGTTTACGTTGTCTATGTATTCAATATTGAAAATCCCGTATTCTCCGAGGACCTCTTTTACTCGCTCCTTGTAATCTGTTGCAATAGTAACTTGAAAATTTTTTCTTTCAAGTATAAATTCTGCAGCTTTATCCATATCTGCATCAAAGAGAGGGATATTTCTTGAATCAATATCAATAACTTCATTCGTTTCATCAGATAAAAAGTTGTTTAGTGATATTTTTTGAAATCCGGCTGCTTTTTGAATAATCTCTGTATCTGAAAAATGGTTAATTTCTTTTAAAGGTTCAATCAGACTTAGTTTTAAACTTTCATTATATGAGTTAATTAAACTTTCATCAATTTGGGTAAGTTTAGCGGAAAGTTCTGCATATTCGTCGTAAACCAGAATGTAGTCCTCAAAATAGTCCAATATATTAACAAGGTTTGGGTTAAAGTACGATTGATAAACATTTATCCCCTCAAAATACCCTTCTTCGTCAAATTGTTCTTTTAGTTTTGGAGAGAATTCTTTTGGCGGTTCTTGAGGTAAAATGAATTTATAAATCGGTTTTATATTTATCCCTTTAATCTTTTCCACAGATTTTTGGGTTTCATTGTTAAAGAACCTTATATCTACTATTTCATCTCCCCAGAACTCTATTCTTACAGGATTTTCATTAAGTCCGAAGATATCAGATATGTCTCCCCTGATAGAAAACTCTCCCATATCGGTGACCATAGTTGAGCGTTTGTAGCCAAGACGGATGAGGGCCTTTAAAAGCTCCGGCTGACTTATGGAATCACCGATTTTTAAGTTTAAAGAATTTTCTATATAAAACCTGTATTCCGGGAATTTCTCAGTCAAAACTCTAACCGGCGCAATGACTATTTCCGGTTTTGATAACAGTATAGAAATTTGTTTCTGGTAATCATATATATTTCCTGGCAGGGTTTCGTAAGGTGAAATATTCTGAAACGGAATGGACTCAGCGTTAAGGTTAAAAAGTCTTTCTAAATCTGATTCATATTTCACTCCGGCTTGTTCTGTAGAAGTTATAAAAAGAATCTTTTTGCCTGAAAGTTTATATATATAATTCAGCAACAGAAGCCGGCTAAAAGAAGTTAATCCGGTTAATGTAAAACTTTTTTGTTTTTTTATATTTCTGGCTAATGTGTCAAAAAATGATGCATGCTCAAGTTTCATAATTATATTCCGGTATATAGCCTCTTCTGTACATTATATTAACTTAAATCAGGCAGTTTTTCAATATTTTTTATGTTTTTAGATATAGCTCCGGCGTGATTCTTTTTATGTTTATAAATACCGAAACCTATGCCTGTAGCCAGGATTGTAACTAATATTCCCAATAACATTTTATGGTTAGCAGAATGTTTTTTTTTATTTGTTAAATATAAGTTTTTAGCGTTGTTGTAAAATAAATCATCAATAATTTTGTCAGCTTCAGACATTAAATCAGGGTCTTTTTTAATAGAATCTTTTATTTTTTCAATAAAGTCCGTATATGCTTTTAAAGCATCATTATCCTGGAATCTTGCAAGCGGTGCATCTGTTCCGAACATTAGGCGAAAAGACTGGTCGCCGTATTTCCAACCTTCATCTCCTATTCCCTTTAATCGTTTGATGGCTTTAACAATATGTGTCTGAGCATCATCTATATCAACCCAAGAAACATCAGCGTATAAGTTAGCATCTCCTTTTTTAATCGATTCAATTAAAATCTCAGTAGTTTTATCATGGGCATCTTTCCAGCCTGCACCTAAATGAGCCATAATAACAGGAGTCTTAGGGTATTTTTTTGCAAGGGTGTATATATTTTCCGGGTCTGAAATGTGTCGCAGCTTTTGATTAACGTGCCCGTCTTCCAGTATGTTTACCTGACTGTGGAACAGACAGGGTAATTTATTCTTTGAAGCAAATTCCATATAAGGTTCATATCTTTGGTCGGATAGTTCTAATTGTTGTATATCGGGATGGAATTTGAGTCCCTTAAAGTCATTCGGGTATTTTTTATAAAGCTTTTTTATATTTTTAGCGTTACCTTCTTTTGGATTACATGAAGCTAAAATTACATAATTTTTGTTATTCTTAAAAATTTCTAAAGCAGCTTTGTTACCTTCAAATTCTTGTTTTGTGCCGTGTAAGACATCCAAATCTGACACAATCATTTTTTCGACAGTATCTTTATTAGGCAGTTCAGATTTTATAAAAATATCCAAATCCTCTTTACGGTATGTTCTGCCGTCGTGGCTGCCTATATGTGTGTGTGAATCTATAATTTTACCTGTAAAGTTGATAGAAGAAATTTTAGCGATATTCATCGTAAAGGTCTCCTATATACTGATTTTGTTCAGCTCTGCGTTGGATAATTTTATTTCCACAAGATGAACACTTTTTTAGTTCCTCTGCAGCCCAGCGGCAAACCTTAGCTGAAAAAGATTCCCCTTCCAGTTCGCAAAATTCAGCTAGGTCAAGATAATATTTTCCTATTTTGTTTTGCTCATATAAATAGAAAGGATTTAATATAGACTTGTTTTTAATTTCCTGGCATTTTAGATTAATTATCATATTCGCTATACCTTTAGCTTCAGAGTATTTTTTTCTTGATTTTAAAAGCTTATACAGCTTTTCATAAATATCTATTGTTCCAGATTCATAGTTGAAGGAGGCTTTGTTCGGATGCATTATGTTCAAAGCTTCATTGTAATAATGTTCAGCGCTGTCAGAGTTTCTGCTTCTGATACTGCGGTTAGCTTCCTGAATATAATAATTACTGTTTTTCTGTGGGGTGTTGTCTTTGTTTATATCTCTTGCCATAGCGTTGATTGCCGAAAAACAGCTGCCCCACATAGACAGTACTGACGGTCTGTTTGAACCTTCACAATTTGTTTTTTGGAATATAATCTGTCCGTTGGAGTTTGTATCAAAAATAAGTTTTTGGTTATTAATAAAGTTTCCCAGTTTGTCTAATCCACGGGCTTTAATTTCTTGTTCGTCAAAAATATCGTGCAGAGCATAGAGTTTATCGGGGAGTGTTTCGGTAGAATATCCATTTTTAATATATTCCCTGAATTTACTGTCTTCATCATAGCTGGAGATAAAATCTCTATAACTTAGTCCGACATATCTGGAAAGATTGTCAACATCCGGGTCACTTTTAAATTCTTCGTAAGGGTATTCAACAGTGGATTCGTCATGGTAGCTGAACCCCAAAATACGTCCGCCGGAGTTTCTGACAGGGGTAAAATTGTAAACACCTCTTTCTCCATCGTTTGCAAAACCGTCTTTAGCCGAAAAGATATAGTCTTTGTTATTTAAACCTTTTATGTTTACGATATTACCTTTGCAAAGTGCGAGTAAATTAAAATCGTAATAATTTTTTTGCTCGGCTTCTTTGATAAGTTTTTTTATTTTCCCTTCAGAATCGGAATTCTTTGAAATATATCTGTATAAATCATCACTAATATTATTTGATTTAGCAAGCCATTTTATAGTTGAATCAGCTCCGTGTCCTGCGGGTATATAGACGTTTACCCCTCTTTCTGCAAGGTTATTAACCTCATTTATAACTCCGTAGGTGTATTCTAAGTCTTGCGAGTTTTTGTCAAGATAAGAAATTTCGTCGGAATAATAATTCCTATAGGTGTAGATTTCTTTTAAAAACTGCATAATTGAATTTTTATGCAATTTTATATTTTGGGCTGTTAACCGGAGATTCTTGCCTGCTACATTCTTAATTCTGTCGATTAAGTTTAAAACGGGGACAGAAGCAAGCCCCGGAATTACAAGAAAATCTCCCGCTTTAAGTGAACCGGAAATGCTTTTAAGCATATCTTCAACACTGCTCATTTGTTTTGAATTGATATCAAGTCTATTGCATTCCACATAATGCATTTTCAAATCACTGATTTTATCGGTTCGTTTTAGAGCAGCTTTTGCAAAATGCTCCATATTGTCAGCATGCAGAAAACCATCAATAATGTGGACGTTGGCTTTGCAGGATAAAGTTTTACCTTGCGTCTGAGCAGTGACTGTATTACATACAGTATTTATTTTCATTGAGATACACGTTCCTTAAATGCACTTATATAATTAAAATATCCGGTAATCTTTAAATGTCAATTTATTCTTTAAAATTAGGGCTTTCGTAGTCTATTCCCATTTCTTTTATAGCGGAAATAAATCTTTCTGCACAGGAGTTTTGGACTTCCGGCGGCACAACTCTTAGAATTTCAACGGTCTTAGATATAATAGGGTCTTTATCATACCACCTTGACCCGTTGACGGGTTTTACCAAATCATAAAATCTGTCCAGAGCTTCTTTGGATACTTTTTCTTCAAGCTTATCCAAAAATACAACAGCATGTTCTCTGAGCTCATCTTGATAGTTTTTTAAAAGTTCAATTACTTCCAATAATTTTGGGTCATGGTCATACCATCTTTTATAAGCGGGACTCATTTAGCACCCCCTTTGAAGATAAATTAGTAACTTCTTCATCATTATATCTAATGATTTTAGCGCCAAGCTGGCGTAATTTGTGCTCAAAAGTTTCATATCCTCTGTCAATATGATGAAGTTTTTCAACTTGAGATTCTCCATTTGCCATCAAAGCTGCAATCACAAGCGCTGCCCCGGCTCTTAAATCACTTGCTACAACAGTTGCTCCGGTAAGATTTTTCACACCTTTAACAATTGCATGGTTTCTGTCTTGATGGATATCTGCCCCCATTCTTCTTAAGTCGGGAACCTGCATAAATCTGTTTTCGTACAAGCTTTCTGTTATGATTCCGACTCCGTTTGCAGTCGTCAGAAGAGTCATAGCAATTGCCTGTAAATCTGTAGGAAATCCGGGATAAGGCTGGGTTACGAAGTTTACTGAATTAAGTCTGTTCTTGCAGCTTACTTCAATAACTGTAGGTTCAGCAAGTTTGATACTGGCACCCATTTTAATCAATTTATCATTAAAAAATGTTAAATGTGCCGGATATACATTTCTTATCAGGGCTTTCCCTCTTGTTGCAACAACTGCAGCCATGAATGTTCCGGCTTCAATTCGGTCCGGTATTGTTGTATATTCAACCGGGTGTAAGCTTTCAAGTTTTACTCCGTTTATTACAATTTCTGATGTGCCGGCACCGGAGATATCGGCTCCGAGAGTGTTTAAAAAGTTTGCTAAATCTACAATTTCTGGCTCTTGAGCAGCATTTTGTATTCTTGTTGAGCCTTCTGCGGTGACTGAAGCCAACATAAGATTCTCTGTTGCTCCAACTGACGGTATATCAAGATAAATATCTGTTCCTTTAAGTCTTGGAGCTTTAGCATGTACATATCCGTTTTCAATCTTGATTTTTGCTCCCATGGCTTCAAGACCTTTAATATGGAAGTCTACACGCCTTTCACCTATTGCGCAGCCTCCCGGAAGGGCAACTATAGCTTCTCTGCATCTTGAAATTAAAGCTCCCAAAATTATAAAAGAAGCTCTCATTTTACTTACAAGCTCATATTTTGCCGTAATTGAAGTTATATTTGAAGCATCAACAACTACAGATTTTTCTTCTTTGTTGTATTCATATTTGGCTCCTAAGTCTGATAAGACGTTAAGCATAATTTCAACGTCAGTCAACTGGGGAACATTATAAATTTTTGTAGAACCTTTAACCAGAATAGTAGCAGCCAAAAGTTTAAGTACAGAATTCTTGGCGCCGCCAATAGAGACTTCGCCCTTCAATGTTTCTCCGCCTTGAATTTTGAATCTCTCTGCCAAATTCCCTCCAATCTACAATATAATAATACAATCATTATAATTTCTTGTAAAGTATGTATTTATCTTGACTTAAAAGCTGATTTTGTTCAAAAGTGTAAAGATTTGTAACAATTTTAACAAAAGAATGTTATAAACTTTCTAAAATGTGGAATGTAAATAATATAAGGATATATGCGCAAAGAAGGGTAATCCTGAAATGGGCCGTTGTCGTAACAGAAATTTTTTGTCTGTGTCAAATTTCCTGCCGAAAATTAATCGAAGCAGGATAGGGTATTACGGTTTATTTTTTGAGGGTAAAAGAGCGGTTTGCTTGCGTTTTGAGCCGGACAGTTTACCGGAAGAAGAGGAGTGTTGAAATGCTTAATATCAACACTAACAATGCGAGCCTGATAGCGCAAGGGAGCCTTACAAACTCGACGAATTTGTTAAATAAAGCGATAGAGCGGCTGACAACCGGCTTTAAGATAAACCATGCCGTAGATAATGCAGCGAATTACAGTATAGTTACAAATATGAGTACAAGAATCGGTTCATACGCAGTTGCAGAAGAGAATGCCAATACGGCATTGGATTTGGTAAGCACAGCGTCATCATCATTGGAGCAGATGGGAGACCATTTAAGCAGATTGAGGAATTTAGCGACACAGGCAAGTAACGGGACATACGGAGAAGAGTCCTTAGAGGCAATCAATCGGGAAGCGAATGCAATAATAGATGAAATAAATAGGCTGTATAATACGACGGAATTTAACGGAATCGCATTGTTTAAAACTGCTCATACAGCGGGAGCAAATGCTGTAACAAGACTTGCGAACAGTGCAAAAATATCCGTGTATTCAGCACCGGAAGCCCAATCAAACGCAGCCTCCGGTTTAAAAACCAGCGGAAGCGGATTTATAAAGGAAATAACCCGCAGAGATACAAGCGGAATGATCCCTTTATCAAGTGCGGATGCAGATACTGTGCTTTCCGGCGGAACGTATTCAATCTCGACTGCTGAGGAACTGGTTAAATTAGCAGAAATAACTTCTAATATTTCTGACCCTAATGCCTTACCGTCTATTAAGGTTGAATTTGTTCTGGCAAATGATATTGATTTAAGCGGATATTCAAATTGGACACCAATAAATCTTATTAACGCAACTTTTGATGGTAACGGGTATTCTGTTACTAATCTTTCTGTTACAAATTCTTCATATGCAGGTTTTATAGGAGTAGCTATAGGTGCAACAGTTAAAAACTTGGCAATAGTTGATGCTGTGATTACGGCTGATTCTCAAATGTCAGGTGTGTTGATATCATCTGTATCAGGGATGCCGGATGCATCCGGTAATTATAACTCGGTTTTAACAGAAATAGACAATTGTTATGTCTCAGGTGCTATAAGCTCTGCGACAGATTCAGTCAGTGCGGGCGGACTCATAGGTATGTCAGGAATGGCGGATGTAAAGGTGTCAAACACAATAACGAATGTGGATATTCTGTCATATGGTGAATCATATGCCGGCGGTATTATCGGAATGGTTTATATGGGAGAGTCAATCTCAATAGATAATACTTACTCTTTAGGGAACATTGCAGCCGAGAATGTTGCAGGCGGTATAATTGGTATGTCTCAACAAGTGTCTTTTCCCGGTGAAAAAAAACCGTTCAAATTGAGTATAACTAATTCCGTATCAAGTGGCACCTTGAGCGGAAAGTATTGTGGCGGTATTTCGGCTGGTATATTTAAACAAAACGGGAATGCTAATTTAAACATATCAAATTCTTATTACAATACGGAATTAAACTCCGGCTTAGAAGGTATAAGCTCAAACGTTTTTCCCGGGTCACAGCCTTCAATGACTATCACCAATGCTGATACAAAGAATGTAACCGGCAAAACAACCTCCGAACTCAATACGATGATACCGGCTCTTATCCCCCCGGTTAACGGGAATTCAGGCGGAGGCGGTAGTGATTCCGGCAACCAAGGCGGCGGCACGGGCGGCGGAATAAGTCCAATAACACCTGCACCGGATAGTATAGTATTTCAGGTAGGGATAACATCCGACTGGTCATCACAGATAGGGGTAAGAACGTCTTTTGAACTAACGGGCTTGGAGGAGTTAAGGACATTAGGTCTGGATAATCAGGATTATTTATCAAAGATAGACAAACTTTTATCGGTAATCACCGCAAAGCAGACAGAACTGGGTGCCGTAGAGAACAGATTAATGAGCGTACTGGAAGAGATATCAATACATTATGATAATTTGGTATCATCCCGTTCGACGTTAAGAGATGCAGATATAGCGGAAGTATCCAGTGAATATATTCGCCAGCAGATATTACAGCAGGCGAGTGCTACCCTGTTATCGACAGCGAATCAAACGCCAGCGATAGCGCTGCAGTTGATATAATTAGTGAGTAGTGAGTAGTAGTTAAGTGAATAAGTGAATAAGGGGTTTGTATAACATGTCACCCTGAACTTGATTCAGGGTCTATTCAGGTTAGTGAATAGTGACTGGTGAATAGTGAGTAGTTAATAGTGAATAGTGATTAGATGATTACTCTTTTTTTGTCACCCTGAACTTGATTCAGGGTCTATCCATTCAATAAAAAACCGACATTGATAGATTCCGGGTCAAAGCCCGGAATGACGGGGAGCTCCCTCTCCTCTTAGGAGAGGGCAGGGGTGAGGTTTCAATCACAGGAATTTTTCGTCAGAAAAATTCCGCAGTGCGAGTTTTTCTTTCTTTGGGAACGTTTCTTTCTTTTTCATCGTAAAAAAAAGAAAGAAATGCACTAAATACCAACGAATGGGGAATAAGGTATTTGTATAGCCTGTCATGCTGAACTCGATTCAGCATCTTACCAATGTAGCGTTATACTTGGTTTCCGGTAAGATCCCGAAGGGGTAAATATAAGTTAGCAGGCTAGACCAACACAATAGTCCGCTTGGTATAAAAAATTCGGGATGACAACGAAATTCAGACATCAGCCCCGATATAAAATTAACATTGATAGATTCCGGGTCAAAGCCCGGAATAACGGAAGTAAATAAACATTCTCCCTCTCCTTTTAGGAGAGGGTAGGGGTGAG
>CALVBP010000022.1 GCA_944325825.1 Candidatus Gastranaerophilales bacterium
ATCGGTAGACGCGTTGGACTTAAAATCCAATCGGGGTTCACCCTCGGTGCCAGTTCAAGTCTGGCCAAGGGCAAATTATTAAAAGACTTACAGAAAAGTAGGTCTTTTTTTTTGTACCCTTGTTTGTTCGAGCGAAGCTCTCACAAAGCCAGACGGCGGCTGTGAAATCAAAGATTTCAAACACCGCTGACGTAGAATTCGGGCTCAGTTTGCCGGCTCACCGCCGCCAAATTCGCCCTGCATTCCGAGCAAATGCTGCTTCAAGTCTGGCCAAGGGCAAATTATTAAAAGACTTACAGAAAAGTAGGTCTTTTTTTTGTGCCCTTGTTTGTTCGAGCGAAGCTTTTACAAAGTCGAATCTTAATCTTTATTAACATCCACTTGTTTCAAACTCATTTTGCTGTAACAATATTAAAACATGGAAAGATAATTTTCAGGGAGAACATTTTAGATGCCGGCAGCATACGCAAGCAGACAAAAAAAATCCAACAGGCAAGAAGAATTAGCTCAGCTTATGCCGCAGAATATTGATGCAGAAGAAGCGATTCTGGGGGCTATATTAGTTAGTCCTGCCTGTATGAACAGAGTCGTTGAGCATCTTAAGCCGGAATCTTTTTACAAACCTGCCCATAGATATGTGTATGAGGCAATGCTCCAGCTTTATAACGGAGAAGATAAAATTGATATTGTTTCAGTATCAGATGTTTTAAATGTTAATCAAAAACTGGAACTTGTCGGCGGGCGTGCTTTTATTAATGATTTGAGCTATAAAACCATTACAACAACTAATGTTGAATATTATGCAAAAATTGTTCAGGAAAAAGCCATTAAAAGAGCTTTAATAGATGCCGGTTCAGAAATTGTTAATTCCGGTTATGACCTTAATCCTATTGAAGAATCTCTGGAAGTGGCAGAAAAGCTTATCTTTGACATTGCTTCTCAAAAAGCATCAAAAGCTCTGAGCCCCATTAAAGATCTTGTATATGATACCTATGCAAAAATTGAAGAAAGATACAATAATAAAGATACCTTAACAGGTGTTCCGACTGCATTTTATGATTTGGATACAATAACCAACGGTCTGCAAAAATCAGATTTAATAATACTTGCAGCTCGTCCGGCAATGGGTAAAACTTCATTTGCTCTTAATATTGCGCAAAATGTTGCACTGAAAGCTAATGTTCCGGTTGCAATATTTTCTCTTGAAATGTCAAAAGAACAGCTAGTTCAAAGGCTTCTTTGTTCGGAAGCTGAAGTTGATACCCAGAGACTAAAAACCGGCAATATGCAATCAAAAGACTGGGAAAAACTCGCTGTTGCAATGGATAAGTTCTCGCAAGCTCCTATTTACATTGATGATACAGCCGGTGTAACCATAACCGATTTGAGAGCAAAATGCAGACGGCTAGCCATGGCAGAAAAAAAGCTCGGACTAATTGTAATAGACTATCTGCAGCTTATTGAAGGTACCGGAAGAGAAGACCGCATGCAGCAAATCTCAAGTATTTCAAGAGGTTTAAAAATTCTTGCCAAAGAACTTAATGTTCCGATTATAGCGCTTTCTCAGCTTTCACGTGCGGTCGAAGGCAGAACTGACAAACGTCCTATGCTTTCAGATTTGAGAGAATCAGGCTCTATTGAGCAAGATGCTGATATTGTAGTGTTTATCTACCGTGATGAATACTATAGAAATACAAACGACGAAGAAGAAATGTCTGAAAAAGCTGCAAATAAAGGGGAAGCGGAAATAATTATCGCAAAACACAGAAACGGTCCGGTCGGAACTGTTAAGCTTCTGTTCCAGAGCAATATTACAAAATTCAAAAACCCTATTAAAACTGATGTATTTTAGAGGTTTAAATGTCCTATATTGAAATAATACTTTTAGCTTTGGCCTTATCTGTTGATGCTTGCATTGTCTCTTTTTCTTACGGACTTGTTTCGCACAATGTACGGGCAAAAAATTCAATGCTTTTAGCATTGTTTACAGGTGTGTTTCAAGGAATAATGCCGGTGCTCGGATATTTTCTTACTGGTTTTGTTAAATCTTATATTGAACCGTACTCGGGAATCCTTATTCTGATGATTTTTTCTTATCTCGGAATAAAATTTATAAAAGAGGCTTTTGAGACCAAAAAACTTCAAAATCCGTCTTGCCTCGCAATAAGCTGCCTGTTGCTTGTCGGAATAGCTACAAGTATTGATGCATTTTCTGCCGGAATTACTCTTTCTCTTATGGGTAATAAGATTTTAAAACCGGTCTTGCTGATAGCCGCAGTAACTTTTATAAATTCACATATGGGGTTTTGGCTCGGCGGTAAATTTAAAAACAACCCTTCACGATGGCTTGAGGTTAGTGCCGGGATAATTCTTATCGGATTGGGAATAAAAGCTGTATTATGATGAGTTATGTTGAACAAAAATTAAACAGGCAGTTAAACGATTTTGAAAGATCTCTTTTTAGTGCAACTTATTCCGAGCATTGCGGATACTTGCATTCTAAAGGATTATTAAGCACGCTTTGCAGGGAAGGGGCTGTTTATTATAAAGAAAATGCCGGTGGTTTTAAGATGGGGAGACATGCAATACTTTTTAAGATGGAATCACATAATCATCCTTGTGCAGTTGAGCCATTTAACGGTGCTGCAACAGGAATCGGCGGTATTGTCAGAGATGTTCTTGCAATGAATGCAGAGCCTATTGCACTATGTAACTCTTTGAAATTTGGAGATAATGAAAGAATTAAAAAGGGTGTAGTAGAGGGTATTTCATTTTACGGAAACTGTATCGGACTGCCGACTGTTTCTACGGAAGTATTATATGATAAATCATATACATACACTCCTCTGGTTAACGTAACAGCAATAGGTTTAGCAAAATATGAAGATATAGTAACGTCATCTTGTGCCCGCCCCGGTCAAAAATTACTCCTGGCAGGTTCTGCGACTATGAAGGACGGAATGGGCGGTGCTGCATTTGCATCTAAATCCCTCGGAAACCAAAAAGAGGATAAACTCTCAATACAAATAGCAAATCCTTTTATGAAAAAGAGACTTATTGAAGCAACTCTTGAAATTTTTAAGAAAAAACTTGTTCGCTGTGCACAGGATTGCGGAGCTGCAGGAATACTTTCTTCAACGAGTGAAGTCGCTTTTAAAAGCGGAGTCGGGGTAAAATTGGAACTGGACAAAGTCCATACGGCGGATTCTTTTATTACACCTTCGGAAATTATGCTCTCGGAATCCCAAGAAAGAATGCTCTTTGTTTTAGATGAAAAACGAATCAAAAGTGTTAAACAGATTTTGGATAAGTACAGAATAGAATATTCTATAATTGGTGAGGTCATCCGGCAAAAGCTATACGAAGTTTATTATAAAGGAAAACCAATAGGTTCTATTCCGTCTGAAATTCTTGTAACACCTCCGGAAATAAAGATAGATTTTTCCGGTAATTTGAAAGAGTTTTCGGGTGAAAAGATTAAAGATATAAACTGTAAAGAAATCTTTGAGCAATATGATTCCACGGTTGGGGCAAGAACTATGCTTGAACCTTATGAAAATCCGAGTTATAACGAACTTATTATAAGGGAAGAAAATACTCCGATTTGTATTTATACTTTTTCGGCAATAAATGGCGGTACGTATGAAACATTAAAAGAAAGCGTAAATTATATCAGCCGGAGAGGTTATACGCCAAAAGGGATTACTAATTGTCTCAATTTCCCTAATCCTGAACATGCACCGGTTATGCTTCAATTTAAAAAAACTATTGATGATATAAATAAAGCATGCAGAGAATTTAATTTTCCGGTATGCTCCGGAAATGTATCTTTTTATAACGAAACCGGGAATTATAAAATAAAACCGGCAGCTTCTTTTACTCTAATTGGAGTCCGAAAAACTTAAATAAAAAATTAAAAATTGCCCGATAAACTTATTGCAAAAAAAAATCGAATATGATAAAATTTTCTCAGGAAAGGGGTGACTATGCTAGTTTCTGCAATATCTGCTAACAGAGTTCAAGCAGTTAATTTAAACACTAAAGGAATGGATAATGTTGGCGATACTGTATTTAATTCTTTAAGCTCCTATTCTAAAAAAGCATCCGGAAAAAATAATACGCAGATGGTGTTTGATTCTATTAATCAGTGGAAGCATTTCTGTGAAAGAAAAGTTCTCGGAGAAAATCTTAACGTTTTAGCATAGTTTTGTTATGAAGAGAGTTTGTTTAATCCTTGGCTTTTTTGACGGTATTCATAAAGGACACAGGAATGTTATTAAATCGGCAGTTGATTTTGCAAGAGATAATAATTCCAGGGCCGTTTTAATAACTTTTAAAAACTCTCCTGTAGAGTATTTTTACAATCAAGCAGAGTACATTTATCCGAGGGAATTGTCATATAAAATTGTGCAAGAGTCAGGTGTTGATGAAATAATTAAGCGGGATTTTTCTGAACTTGTTAATATTTCAGCAGAAGAATATTTAAAGGCTCTTATAAAAGATTTTTCCCCGATATCCATTTCTACAGGTTTTAATCATACTTTCGGGTATAAAAAAGTCGGAACTCCGGATTTTTTGGAGAAAATGCAGAAAATTTACGGGTATAAATACTTTTGCGCACCGGCATGTTATTTTGAAAATGAGCTGGTTTCTTCTACAGCTATCAAGAAGTATCTGAAAGAGGGAAATCTCTATAAAGCAAATAATATGCTTTCTGCACCTTATACAATAGAATCGAAGGTTATACAAGGCAATGAACTGGGCAGAAAAATTGGTTTCCCGACTGCTAACATGATTTACCCTGAAGATTGTGTAAAACTTCCGCACGGGGTCTATATTTCAGAAACTTCCAACGGCAGAGGAGTTTTAAACTGGGGCACAAAACCAACGGTTGATGGTGTATCAGAAGTTTTAGAGGTTCATATTCCGGGGTTTAGCGGAAATCTTTACGGTAAAACTCTAAGAATAAAAATTCTTAAAAAAATAAGAGATGAAAAAAAGTTTAATTCAATTGATGAATTGAAATCTCAAATAGCGAAGGATACTGAAGAATGCTTAAAGTTATAATTATAGGTTACGGTGAAATGTTTACCAATCTTATTGCGGCAGCCCTGGATGCCGAATGTAAAATTGTCGGTGTTCTGAGAAATGAGACGGTTAAATATTCTCCATTTATAAGAAAAATTAAAGACATTCTTTGCCCTTCTCTGGAATATAATTATATAAAAAGTTACAATTTACCGGAGATTTATACTTACCGGGGAGTAAACAGCAAAGAATTCAAGAGATTAATGCTTAAACTCAATCCGGATATAATATTAGTCGGCTCATGGGGTGAAAAAATAAATAAAGAAATTTACGACATTCCTAAAATTGCATCTATAAATGCGCATCCTTCCCTGCTTCCAAAATATAGAGGTCCTAATCCCTATTTCTGGGTCATAAAAAATCAGGAAAATGTAACAGGTGTAACCTTTCATCTTATAGACAGCGGATATGATACCGGGGCAATTCTGGCTCAGGAAGAAGTTAAAATTTATCCGTCTGATACCGGCGAAACCCTTAAAAAAAGAGTTGTGCTGACTGCCAGAGGAGTCTGCTGTGAGCTTCTAAAAGCATTAAGTGAGGATATAATTATACCTCTTCAGCAGCGAGAGGACAGAGCCAGCTACTATTCTTATCCGGAAGGTCTTGAGCTTGATTTTAATAAAACAGCAGAAGAAAATGATGCAACAATAAGAGCTATCCACCCCTGGGGCAGGGCATATTTTTTCCATAAAAACACTCCGTTCGCACCCAAAGCCGGTTTTACTTTTATTGAAGAAAATACTTCCCTATACACCAAAAGCGGAACAATTACGGAAGTAAACTCAAAAAACAGAACTATCGCCGTTCTTTGCGGTAATAATAAGATTTTAAAAATGGTTAATGTAGACCTTTATAACACACATGACAGACCTTTTACAAAAAATTATATAAAACTTGAAGTCAGACGGGGTGAGGAGATTTAAAACATTTTAACAACGTCATCTTCCGTAAATTTAACTTCTTTAACCCGCTTTTTGTCACACGGTACTATAAAGGTAATTTTACCGTCAGCCGCTTTTTTATCTTTTTTCATAATTGAAATCAGTTCTTCCGGTGTATATTTAAATTCTTCTTCTTTAAATCCGTATTTTGTTAGAAGTTCATGAGAAAGTCTAAAATATGAATATGTTATCATTTCCTGTTTGTAAGCCCATTTAAGTATAAAAAATATTCCCTGAATAACAGCTTCTCCGTGGGTATATTTTTTATACTTTGAAGCTGTTTCAAGCGCATGGGCTAAAGTGTGCCCGAGGTTTAAGATTTTCCTTAATCCTGATTCTTTTTCATCCTGAGAAATAACCGAAATCTTTAAATTCAGGCAGTACTCAATTATTCTCATTATGGTCAAAGGTTCTTTATCAAAAACTTTTTCGCAGCCGAGCGTTAAGTATTCAAATAAGAAGAGTGAATGTTTGTACATACAATTATCTTCTATAAAGGCATATTTTAATATTTCTCCGAGACCTGATTGGAACTGCCTTTTATCAAGAGTCTTAAGAAAATTAATATTAATAAAAACTGCTTTTGGCTGGTAAAATGTACCTATAAGATTTTTAGCGTCTTTTAAATCTATAGCAGTTTTTCCTCCGACAGATGAATCTACCATCGAAAGAAGAGTCGTAGGAATCTGAATATAATCAATTCCTCTCATATATGTTGAAGCAGCAAAGCCTGCAATATCACCAATCACACCGCCCCCGAGAGCAATAATGACATCTTTTCTTGTAAGTCCTGTTTCTTCAGCCTTTTCAATAATTTTAAGATAGTTTTTAAAATTCTTTTCCTTTTCTCCGTCATTAAGGACAAGAGTATTTTCATTATTAAGATTCAAACTTTCGGCATATAGTTTGTAAACTTTTTTTGAGATAACAAAAAGCCTTTTCTGCCCTTTTGTTTCGATATCAATAAAATCTTTGAGGACTGAAAACTTTTCATCAGATATTATAATATTATATTCTTTATCAAGTTGGACTTTGAGAGTTTGTCTCATTAATACTTCCTAAAATCAAATTTACTGTATCTTCTTCGCTCAAACTGCTTGTATCAATAATAAAATGAGCTTTTTGATAATTCTCCTCTCTCTTTTTCAACAGGTTATCAAGAACCTTCTTCGGATTATCCGTTTGTAAAAGAGGTCGGGTGGAATCTTGCGATATTCTATAATATAATACATCAAGGTCAGATTTCAAATAAAAAACGCATCCAAAATTCAGAAGAGAACTTCTGTTATCCGGATTTTCAAATGCGCCTCCTCCAATGGATATAATCTTATTTTGCCCGCAGCAGACCAGTTTTATTGTATCATATTCAAGCTTTCTGAAATAATCTTCCGAGTATTTAGCAAATATTTCATAAATTTTTAATCCTGTAGTTTTTTCAATAACGGCATCTGTATCAATCAATGTATATTCAGGAAGCTTTTTAGAAAGCATTTCACCTATTGTTGTTTTACCGCTTGCAGGCATTCCGACAAGGATTATATTAGGCTTCATAATGAGCTCTCATTTCTACGTAACTGTCTCCGCCTAACTTTGCAAGCAATTCATCAGCTAGAATAATTGCAACTCTTGCTTCTGCCACAACAGAGCAAGCCGGAACCGCACAAACATCCGAGCGTTCAAAGTGAGCACTTGCAGGCTGCATATCTTTTAAATCAACTGTTGCAAGAGCTTTTCTCATTGTAGGAATAGGTTTCATTGTCCCTTTTACAATCAAAGTCTCTCCGTTAGTTATTCCGCCCTCAATACCTCCGGCATTATTTGTCTTACGGTAAATTTCCTTGTTTTTTACAAAAATTTCATCATGCATTCTAGAACCCGGAAGTGAGGCAGCATCAACTCCGGCTCCGATTTCTACGGCTTTAACCCCGGGAATGCTCATGACAGCCTGAGCGAGTCTTCCATCAAGAGCCATATCCCAGTGAACATAGGAGCCTAATCCGATAGGAAGATTTCCGAAAATAACTTCAAATTTTCCGCCTAAAGTATCTCCGGCTTGTGCGGCTTCATCAATAGCATTTCGCATCCTGTCTGCAGTTAAGTCATCAGAACATCTAACGTCTGATTTTTCAGCCTTTTCCTTAATAAGAGTGTATGTTTTAGGGTAAAAATCCAGCTTAACTCTTCCTATTTGTACAACATGTGAAAAACCCATAATACCAAAAGCTTTTAATATCTGTTTTGCAATTGAACCCACAGCAACTTCTATAGCGGTTTTTCTTGCGCTTGAGCGTTCCAGAACATCTCTTAAATCGGAGAGGTTGTATTTAACAGAACCTGCGTAATCAGCATGTCCGGGACGAACTTTTGTAAAAGATTTTTCTTCAATCTTTCTAATCATATCCTCGGTAGGATATTCGTATGATTCTGTTGACATCGCATCCTGCCAGTTTATGTAGTCGTTATTTTTAATTTCAAGACAAATTGGTCCGCCTGTTGTTTTTCCGAATCTTATGCCGGACTTTATCTCAACGGTGTCTTTTTCAATTTGCATCCTGCCGCCTCTTCCGTAACCGACTTGACGACGGGCAAGATCTTTATTTATTATATCTGTTTTTATTCTTATCCCGGCAGGGATTCCTTCAATAATGGCATTTAAACATTTGCCATGACTCTCCCCGGAAGTTAAAAATCTAAATCTTTTCATAGTCATAACAGTATTATATAAAATAAAAAGTTTTTATACAACAAGGGCGCCGGCTAAAAGCCGGCGCCCTTGTTAAACTTTAAAATTACAAATCAGAGAATGAAGGTGACGGTTTTATATCATGATGGATTCTGTCAACTTCATCAATTGACGGGTCAAGATATGCATAGAATTGCCTGCAAGCTTTTATGAACTTATTCTGATTTTTTTCATATAAAGGTTCAATAGGCTTACCGTTAGCTCTGTTCTTTTGCATAAAAACATCTTCCGCAGTTAGCTGTGAATAACCGCTGTTTATCAAAAATTCCGGATCAGTGGTTTGTTCAGTTGTTACTGCAGCATATGCTGAACCTGACAAAAAGGCAATAACTGCCAAACTAAATAATAAATTTCTTCTCATAGCACCCATTCTTATTTAACTTTCATAATATCACTGTATGATTCCATTATAATCTTTTCTAAATAATTAATCAAGTCTGATTCGGGAACTCTTGCTATAATTTCACCTTTTTTAAAAATATATCCTTCACCTATAGCGCCCGCTATTCCAAAATCTGCATGTTTGGCTTCTCCCGGACCGTTAACCGGACAGCCCATGACTGCAATTGTTATAGGTAAATCAAGATTTTTGAACTTTTCTTCCACTTTTTTAGCAAGACCTATTAAGTCTATTTGGGTTCTGCCGCAAGTCGGACAGGAAATAAAATTAATACCTTTTTCTCTAAGGTTTAATGCTTTTAAAATTCCAAACCCGGCTTCTACCTCTTCAACAGGATTTTCTGTAAGAGATACTCTTATCGTATCTCCTATTCCTTCGCTTAGGAGAGTCCCTAAACCAATTGAGGATTTTATTAATCCCATTTTTAGGGTTCCGGCTTCTGTCACCCCCAAATGCAATGGATAGTCAATTATTTTTGATATTTTTCTGTAAGCTTCTATTGTAGTCGGTACATCGGAAGATTTTAAAGACAGCTTAATATCATAGAAATTTAAGTCTTCAAGAATTTCAATATGCCGCATTGCACTTTTAATCATTTTATCCTCAAGCGGAATATCAAGAGAGGCAAACTCTTTTTCAAGTGAGCCTGCGTTAATGCCTATTCTTATCGGGACATTGTGAGCTTTAGCTGCCTCAACAACTTTTTGAGTATGTTCTTTTTTACCGATATTGCCGGGGTTAATTCTCAGAGCATGTATACCATTTTCTATGCATTGAATTGCCAGTCTGTAGTCAAAATGAATATCTGCGACTAACGGTACTTGTGATTTTTTTACAATATCTTTTATAGCAGAGGCTGCATCCTTATTGAGGACTGCCAGTCTTACTATTTCACATCCGGCTGATGCCAGTTCATTAATCTGGCTTAGAGTCGTTTCAACGTCTCTTGTGTCGGTGTTGCACATAGACTGGACGCTGATTGGTGCGTCTCCGCCGATTTTTACATTACCTATAGATATTTGTTTAGATTTTCTTCTGTTTATCATAAAATTATTGTACTACTAAAAATTTTTTAAGGAGAGAAAATATGAAAATAGCGGTAATTTCTGATATTCATGGAAATATGGAAGCTCTTGAAGCGGTCATGGAAGATATAAAATCATGCGGATGCGAAAAGATATTTGTACTCGGAGATTACGCAATGGCGGGCCCTGAACCATATGAGGCTATTGATTATTTTGCAAAATACCAGCTTGATTCCAATTACAAAATGATTCAGGGGAATACTGATTTAATGATAGCAAACTATTCCGATGATGATTATGAGTATTTGAAAAAGAAAGCTCCTGTTATGGCAGAGGCTATGAAACACGATTTCTTCGGAATTAATCATATACAAAGAAGTTTTTTAAAGAATCTTCCTATACAGCTTGAGGTTGAAGAAGACGGGGTAAAAATCTTGCTAGTACATGGATCTCCCAGAAGAAATAATGAGGATATTCTTCCGGATACTCCGATAGAAGAAGTTGAAAAAATGCTTGTTAATGTGGATGCGGATGTTGTGCTGTGCGGACATACTCATATTCCCTGCGGATTTCAGACCAGAAATAAAAAAACCGTGGTTAATGCCGGCAGTGTTGGCAGGCCATTTACTCCGGAACCGAAGGCTTGTTATCTTATTATGACAATTGAACATGGAAGATACGCATTTGAACACAGGTTTGTTAAATATGATAAGGAAAAAGCTGCACAAAAATTGAGAAAAAGAGGGTTTGAAGGTTCGGATAAACTTGCGGCTACGCTTTTAAATCCAAAAGAAAGGCATTTTTAGGAGCAATGTTCCCAGGAAGAACTTTACTTTTTTTCTTGTTTACTATTTAATAATCTTACGGGGGAATTTTCCTCTAGTCCACTTAAGAAAGTGATTTAAAAATTTTTGAATAATCCGAATATTAAACTAGCCAAATTTGCAGGATTTTGTTACGGAGTAAAAAGAGCCGTAGAAACTGCTAAAAAATTAAAGAAGGAAAATCCTGATAAAAACATTTATATTCTGGGTGAACTCATTCATAACACTGATGTTATTAATGAGCTTGAAAGTCTTGGAATAAAAACCATCTACGAAATTCCTGAAAAAGGGAATGGCATTTGTATTATAAGAAGTCATGGCGAAGCTCCGGAGGTATTTGAAAGGATTAAAAATGCCGGTTTTGAAGTTGTTGATTTAACTTGTCCTGATGTAAAGAAAGTTCAGCAAAGGGCAATTGAACTTGCTCAAAATGACTACTTTGTAGTTGTTGTTGGTAAGTCTAATCATCCCGAAGTTCTTGCAATAAAGGCTAATGCGGATTTGTACTCCAAAAATGTTGTGGTAGCGACTACTATTGAAGAGCTTGAAAAATATGAAGCTGCAATAAAATCTCACAGAAAGGTCGGGGTTGTTGTCCAAACTACTCAGATGGTTTCATCTCTTAATTTGATTGTAAGCTATCTAAATACTTTAGCAAAAGAGGTTCTTATTTATAATACTATTTGCCAGTCAACGGCAATGAGGCAGAAAGAAGCTAAAGAGCTCGCAAAAGAAAGTGATTTAATGGTGGTTGTAGGTTCCAAAAAAAGTGCAAATACAACTCACCTGGCTGAGATTTTAAAAGATTTTACTAAAACTATTCATATAGAAAATCATACAGAACTGGAAGAATACAAAGATTTATTTAAAAGCGCAAATAACGTAGGAATTACAGCGGGAGCTTCAACCCCGCAGATAATTATTGATAAGGTCATAGAAAAAATAAAAGGAGGAATATAATATGACAACAGCAGAAAAAACTCGTGACGAGTTTGAACAATTACTGGAAGAAAGTTTCGCTAAATCTAACAGTGTCGCAGATATCGTTGAAGGTACTGTTATAAAGAAAGAATCAGATGGATACCTGGTAAGCGTAAAAGGTGCTAAAATGGAAGCTTTCTTGTCCAACAAAGAACTTTCAAGCGATGTAGCTGAGCTTGAAATCGGTGATACAAGAGAATTCTATGTATTAAAAGAAGAAAATAACGAAGATGCTATGCAGTTATCACTTAAGAGAATTGCATTTGCTCAGGCATGGGCACAATTAAATGATGCAAAAATTCAGGGTGATACAATCCTTGCAAAGGTTGTTTCAACTGTTAAAGGCGGTGTGCTTGTTGACGTTGCAGACTTGAAAGGTTTCATACCGTCATCACAATTAAGAACAGGAACCCCTTTTGACGGTCTTATTGACCAGAAAATTGAGGTTAAGGTTCTTGAAGCAGATCCTAAGAAAAACAAGCTTATTCTTTCTCAGAGACAAGCTGTTGCCGAACAAAGAGATCAGGTTGTTGATAATGTTCTTTCTTCTCTTGAAGAAGGTCAGGTTGTTTCAGGTAATGTAGTAAGAATTACAGATTTCGGCGCATTCGTTGATATCAATGGTATTGACGGTCTTCTTCCGATTTCTGAAATCTCTTGGCAGAGAATAAAACACCCTTCTGATGTGTTAACTCTCGGTGACACAATTGAAGTTAAAATTATTAAAATTGACCATGAACTCAAGAGAATTTCATTATCTCTCAAAAGAATGGGAGAAAATCCTTGGCAGCAAATCGAAGGACAGTTTGAAGAAGGTCAGGTCGTAAAAGGTACTGTAAATAAAGTTACTACTTTTGGTGCTTTCATTAATATTTTCCCGGGAGTTGAGGCTCTTCTTCCTGTTTCGGAAATGTCTGACGAGAATGTTAATCCGTTTAACATGTTTAAAGTCGGTTCAGAAGTTGATGTATTAATCAAGAAGTTCACTCCGAAAGAACATAGAATAGCATTGTCTATAAAAGATATCCAAAAATAGGTTCCTGTTACGGGAAAAATAAATAATCAGAAGGCGGGTTTTGAAAACAAAACCCGCCTTCAGTATTTTATATGAAACTTACCATAAAGCTTTCGGCATCATCCTGTCATAGACCCAGATATCAACTCCATCATACTTGTTTTCAAATTCCGACTTAAGCTTTTTATCTATTCCTATTGCTATAATTGGCAAACCTGCTTCGTCAGCGGCACCTTTTAGTTTTTTGTATCCTTTTATTATATCTTCAGCGGTTGTCTCATCTCCCAAATGAGTGTTTGAAATTATTCCGGAAAACTTTTTCCACTCTTTTTGAATACTGCCTTTTGAAAAATCAAGATACTCAAGGATACTCTCTTTATCGGAAGTTTCAAATTTTGCCGTATTGATAACTATGTATATTTTTAAATTTTTTTCTTGCTCAATTCCGGTTATAATATCAAGAATATCCAGTCCGCCAGCTCCGTATCCTACGTCGATAATTATGTTTCCGTCTGTAGAAAGACAATTCATTTGCATCGGAGTAATATAGCTTGCTGCCTCCCCGAGTCCAAAACTGTCTGGCTGGGTTATGACATTAATACCTCGATTTCCCAGCTCAGATGAAATTGGTCTCAGGGTGTAAGCAGGTTCAACCGTATCTAAATCAACCAGAGTAATTTTTTCGCCCTTGTTAGCAAATTGTAAAGCTCTGTTTAAAGCTGTCTCGGATTTTCCGCTTGCATATGCGCCTGCATATACTTCTACAAATCTTTTATCCATGCCGTAATTATATCAGGAAAAGGGAATATTTTCAGCATGCTGCCTTTAAAGCTTCTAAAATCCGTTATTACGCCAAATAATTCCTGCATATTTAGTCCTGTATGCGTATTCTTTCCCTGCCCCCCCTCTTGATAAATTTCTAAATTGTATTATAATATATATGTTCGGTTGTATTGGCCGTTAATTTTGATTAAATCTCATATTATTACTTTATTTGATAGGATATTTAAGACTTAGTGAAATTTTTTATTGTGGTTAAGAGGCTTTTATTATGTATGTAAACAAGTGCATTAAATGTGGTGCAGAGTTTGAAACAAAGAACCCCAAAAGAGTAATTTGTCCGAATTGTCTTTATGCAGACAAGGGAAATGAAGGTGCGGAAGAAAAACCGTTGCAGAGTTACAGTTCATATAGCTCATATTCCGCAGACCCCAAACCAAGAAGTTACGACAGGCCGGCACAAGGCGGGTACAGAAACAATTACCAGCGTGATAACAGAGGTCAGCAAGGCGGCGGGTATCAACGAAGAGACAATAACCGTAATAATAATTTCCAGAGGAGACAGGACGGAAACAGAGGTTTCAAAAATAATTATGCAAGCGGCGGTTCTAAGGGAGGTTTTCAGCAAAAACGTAATCCGAATAGACGCCCGAAACCGCAAAAAGCTGCTAAACCATTGTTAATCAGTAAAGAACAATTGGAACAAATAGAAGTTTTATATAAAGCCATGTTGCCGCTTCCTAACCCTGATGCACATGAAGTAATCGGGGCAAAATTAGGTATTGAACCGCAAAAAGTATTTTTCGGAATAAATTTAGTGCGTCAAAAAATGATGCTGCCTAAACTTCCGTTCCCGAAACGCAAATTGGCTATTTCTCCGGATCAGTTAATGGCAATTAAAAGTTTGTATGAGCCACTGCTTCCGCTTCCGCCGATTGGCTGCCACAAAATTATTGCAGCCCAGCTTAAAATGGACGAGTGGCGTGTCCATGTGGGTATCAAGCTTGTTCGTGCACAGCTTGGACTTGAAAGATGGAACGAAGACCGTGCAGACAAACCGGCTGATTATATGGTGGCAAAGCATGAAAAGCAGGAAAAACTGCCCGAAACTAAAACCGATTCTCCTGAGACAGCAGCTCCGGCAGAAGTTGAAGAAGCTGTAGAAGAAGAAAAGCCTAAACGTGGAAGAAAACCTAAGAAGAAAGAAGATGAAGAATAACTTTATTTCCGCAGGAAAGATTCTAAACTTCCATGGTGTGCGTGGTGAAGCCAAGCTGGGGTATTCTAAAAACAGGGAAGATTTTTTATCCAGATTAAATGTTGTTTATATTCAGGATGGTTCTGAGTATAAGCCTCTTGAAATTGAAAATCTCAGGTTTACTCCAAAATGTGCCATTATAAAATTTAAGGGTATTGACAGCCTGAATGATATTTTGGAATACAAAGGCAAACTCCTTTTTGTGCCGGAGGATTTTGCAAGAGAATTTCTTGATGAAGATGAATTCTTAATAGATGAACTGGTGGGGCTTGATGTTTATGACGGAGATAAGCATGTCGGTTCTGTGGTAGGAGTTTCAAATAACGGGGCAAGCGACCTTTTATCCGTAAAAACATTGACTAAAAACATTTGTCTGGTTCCTTTTGTAAAAGCAATTGTGCTTTCGGTTGATATAAAATCAAGAAGAATACAAATAAATAATATTGAGGGATTGCTTCAATGAGATTTGATGTATTAACACTGTTTCCGGAGCTTATTGAATCTCATATGGATTTTAGTATAATGAAACGTGCTTCTGATGGCGGGGTGATTGATGTTCACACAATTAATCCCCGGGATTATTCTCACGATAAACATAAGAAAGTAGACGATACCCCTTATGGAGGCGGAGCTGGTATGGTATTAGCTCCTCAACCTTATGTAGAAGCCTACGAAGATGTTGAAAAACTTGAGAATTCAATCACTCTTATGATGACTCCACAGGGTGAACCTTTTACGGATAGTATTTCTAACGAACTCGCCGGGTATGAACAAATAATAATCCTTTGCGGACACTATGAAGGTTTTGATGAAAGAATTCGGGATATAATTAAGCCGAGGGAGATATCAATCGGAGATTTTGTCTTGACAGGCGGAGAACTTCCGGCTCTTTGCGTAATAGATAGTGTTTCAAGAAAAATTGAAGGAACTCTTGGGAAAATAGAATCTGCCCATGATGACAGCTTTTCTGACGGACTTTTAGAATATCCTCAATATACAAAACCCAGAGAATACAGAGGGTTAAAGGTTCCGGAGGTTTTATTAAACGGTAATCATAAATTAATTGAAGAATACAGATTAGCACAAAAAATTGAAAGAACGAAAAAGAAACGTCCTGACTTGTGGGTAAAATACCAAAAGGAAAATTTTTAGAAATATATTTCCTGAATAATACCTATAATTTTATTTAAGAAGTTTTTGTATTTGATTCTGTCAGCATACCCTGATAAAACGATATCCGCATGTGCCTTGCAGGGTCTTATATGCACTTCGGCTTTTTTGTTCGCGTTTTCGTAGATGAAATCTGCAGAATCTCCTAAATCACGCTCTGCTGCTCTTATATAGAATCGCTCTCTTTTAATATCTTCCGGAATGTCAACATAGATTTTAAAGTTGAATGCATCTTTTACTTTTGGAGTCAGAGTAAATAATCCTTCCGAAATTATAACCTTGGATGGTTTTGCAAGTGTGTGGTTGTCATAACGTATTGCTGTTCCGCTCATATCATATTTAGGGAGATAAGTCTGTTTCCCTGCAAGCAATTCTTTTATATGTTTGCTCATAAGTTCAAGTTCAAGAGCTTCCGGACTGTCTAAGTCATAGTGTTTTGCAAACTCCGAAAAACTTCCGGCAGCTTTAACCATTTCTGAACGGTCATAATAATAATCATCTGTATTAACCCGGGTTATGACATCTTCTATTCCGAATTCTGCGGCAAAAGATTCAATAGTATCAATTAAATCCATTGTAATTGTGGATTTCCCGCTGGCGGTTTCACCCGCTATGCCGATAGAGGCGGGCATTTGAATCTTACCGGAAATATATGCAGCAATCTTTTTAATTACAAATGGATTATAGGCCAATAAAACAGATTCCGGTGTATGAAGCTCTTTTTCAAAGATTCTGTTTAAATAAAGCTCAATCTCATCACATTTTGATGAAGGTTTTGTTATGTATTGTGATTTAGTTGATATATTTGATTTGTTAATTATATTCTGAAGCATAAAAACTATTCTCAGTTTTCCTTTGTTTTATTATACACTATTCAACACAAAAAAAAAGTTTTTTTTGCGGGGGTAAGTGTAATCTTTACAATTGGAAATAATTATTCAAAAGAACGGCGGAGATTACGAAAAACAAAGAGTTAAACGAAATATAAATAATTTTTTACAATTATCCCAACTGCTTCTACAGTATTTTTCTGAGATTTTCTACCATTCTTGCCGCTGTCGGAACCCGTTTAGGAACTTCGCCAACAGCCAGAGTTTTTACATCCGCTTCAAAACCATCAGGAAGAAATCTGCAATTTTTTAGTGCAAACGTTACAAGCTTTTTTTCTCCCGGGTTAAGCAGGCGATTTTTAGCAAAAATAGTGTCAAAATAACTGGCAAGAAAAGCTGCACATCTGTGATTTACGCTGACAAAATCATTCCTTTCCACTGCAGAGGCGAGCTGGTCATAGAAAGAAAACATTGCATCTTTAAGATAATTGAAGTTTTTTTTAATTATATTCTCTGCAAGCTTTTCGGGATATGGAGTGCTAATTCTGTCCTGCATTTTTTTAAGCCATCCGTTTTTATCATAAAGGATTTCTGTTTTTTTAATATTATCTATAAAGCAGGTCGTATAACCTAAAGAGGCATGACACTCTTCCCAGACCCATTTTATATTATTTTCTATAAAATCAGGATGTCTGTACATTATATCAATAGGCTTGCCTGTTTCTTTCAGGTAAAAAACATCACCGGTTTCAAAGTTATGGTTATCTATTTCCATTGTATCGGCATATTTTTGAGTAATTTTTCTTCGCTTTTCAACGGGCGGTTCAGATTTTCCGTAAATATAAATGTCGTAATCAGACGTACTATCAGCAGAATTAGCGGTTGAAGAGCCGCTAAGCCCTATAGATTCTATTTCTTTTAAAGACTTGTAATCCCTTACCATCTCCAATAATATGCCATAATTGTTAACCATATATTATCCCCCTGGAATTTTATTGTAGCACGAATTTATGATATAATAATCAAATAAACGGGAGTATAAAATGTCGGATAAAAAGACTTTGGTATTAATTGACGGACATGCGCTTGCTTATCGTCAGTATTTTGCACTTGAAAGAACTGCGATGAAAAATTCTGAAAATCAGCCGACCTGGGCGGTGTATGGCTTTTTTAAAGCAGTGTTTGACATGCTTTCTAAGATAAAACCCGATTTTATCGCAGTAGCTTTTGATGTAGGCAGGCATACTTTCAGAGTAGATAAGTTTGAAGATTATAAGGCAAACCGCGAAGCTATGCCGGATACTCTAAGGTGCCAAATATCCACAATTGTAGAAGGTTTAGAAGCTTTTGATATTCCTATTTATACAAAAGAAGGCTTTGAGGCGGATGATATTATCGGAACCATTTCGAGAATTGCATCCGAAAGCGGAAATAAAACCCTTATTCTTACGGGAGATCAGGACAGTTTTCAGCTTATTGATAAAAGCGGACTTGTAAAAGTACTTATTCCGTCTAAAGGAGAGCTTGTTGAATACGATTGGGAAAAAGTTTATGAAAAATTGGGAGTTTATCCAAATCAAGTTACGGATTATAAAGGTTTAAGGGGTGATACTTCGGATAATATTCCCGGAATAAGAGGTATCGGGGAAAAAACTGCTCAAAAACTTTTAAGCAGATATCCGCATCTGGAAGAGCTTCTTGCAGATTGCGATAATATTCCGGAAAAGGCAGTAAAAGAAAAAATTTGTACCCAGAAAGAAATAGCAATTTTATCAAAAGAGCTGGCTACTATTATAAGAAATGTAGATATAAATTTCGATATTAATACAGCAAGTGTTACATTGCCAACGATGGCTAAAGTGTCTGCTTTTTTAAGAAAAATGCAGTTCTATACTTTTATAAAAAATATTGATAAAATACTGTCATCTTTTAATTCTGAGGCTGTATCAACAGGTGAAAATTTAAGTCTTTTTGCGCCTCAAAAGCCTATAAGCGGAAATTCTGTTCAGCAAAATATTTTTACTCAGGCAATCAAAGAAACTGTTCAAGATAGTGATTTGGAATATGAAATTGTAAATGAACAACTATTTAATTCTGCTCAAGAAGATATTAAGAGAGCAAAAAGAATAGGGATTAGATATTATTCAAAGGACGGAATTATTGAGAGTATTGCTATAGCTTCAGAAAAAAATTATTTCTTTTCTAAAGAACATATTGAGAAATTAAAACCGGTTATTGAAGATAAGAATATTAAAAAAGTAACTTACGACGCAAAATCAGAGTATCACATATTGTTAAACAATGGTTTTTCTCCGAAAGGACTTGAATATGATGTGCTTCTTGCAAGTTATGTGAAAGACCCCAATAGAAAACATACGATTGAGGCTCAGGCTCTGGATTTTTTAAATCATATACTTTCACAACCGGATGAAGGAGAAAAGTTCTGCTGCGACGAGGCTTATACTGTCTTAAAATTGTATGATTACTGGATAAATAATCTGGATGAAAAAGAAAAAAAACTTGTATCCGATATAGAGCTTCCGCTTACTGTAGTTCTTGCAAAAATGGAGCACACGGGGGTTGCTATTGATGTTGAATACTTAAAAGAATTGTCTTCTTTTATGACCGAAAAACTTGCAGAACTTGAAGATATAATTTATCAACTTGCGGGGGAACCTTTTAATATTAATTCTCCAAAACAAGTAGCAGAAGTACTTTTTGATAAACTGGAGCTAAAATCAAAAAAGAAAAAATCACGCTCAACCAGTGCTGATGTATTAGAGGAGCTGGCTTCCGAATATGAAATTTGTGATTATATACTTCAGCACAGAAAATTTTCAAAGCTTAAATCCACTTATACAGATGCTTTGCCTGCTCTTATCAGCAAGCGTGACGGAAGAATTCATACAACTTATAACCAGGCACTTACCGTTACAGGACGATTATCTTCTTCCAATCCAAACCTGCAAAATATTCCTATAAGAACGGAGGAAGGAAATAAGATTCGTGCTGCGTTCTGTGCAAAAGACAAAGAAAATTATCTTATTTTATCAGCCGATTATTCTCAGATAGAATTGAGATTGTTGGCGCATGTCTCGGGAGACGAAAACTTAATTCATGCCTTTACCTCCGGGGAGGATGTACATACTATGACAGCTTCCAAAGTATTTGGTGTTCCTTTAAATGAAGTAACAAAAGAAATGAGAAGGAAAGCAAAAGCGGTCAATTTCGGAATAGTATATGGACAGTCAAAATACGGTCTTGCCAAAAATATAGGAATTTCTAATGATGAAGCACAGCAATTTATAGATAAATATTTTGAACACTATCCGGGTGTTAAGGATTATATGAACTATGAAAAAGATTTTGTAAATAAACACGGATATGTGGAAACTATTTTTGGAAGAAAACGGTATTTGGCATCAGAACTTCAGAGTCCAAATTTTCAAATAAGAGAGTTTGCGCAAAGAGCTGCTATTAACCAGCCTCTTCAAGGAACGGCGGCAGATTTAATAAAAATGGCCATGATAGAAGTTGAGCGCCGTTTGGAAGAGAAAAATTTGAAAACTAAGATGATAATGCAGGTTCATGATGAACTTGTATTTGAAGTAGCAAAAGAAGAACTTGAAGAAGTTAAGACTATTGTAAAAGATTCAATGGAATTAAACCAGCCTCTTAAAGTTCCTTTGGTTCTTGATTTTAACAGTGGAGAGTCCTGGAAAGAAAATTAAAACTTTGTAACAGTTTTGTAATAAACTATCAATTATTCTGAAAATAAATACTTAATATTATTGTGTGTACTAGAAGAAAGAAGGTTGTTTATGACACAGATTAATCCGGCATTTAAAGGAAGTTACACGGTATCTATCCAAGAATTAAAGAAACAGGACCCGAAAGCTCTTGAGCAATACGGATACGATACTGCCAAAATTGTAATGGATGGCGGTAATATAGCACAAACAAACGACGGAGTAAAAGTAACTGTTCCGTTTGAAAAAGAACAAGCTTATGAAGCTTTGCTTGCAAAATATAATATTCAAGCTCAAAAATCTTCTAATTAGCTTGCTTTGAATATTCTCATAAGGCTGTTGTATTCTTCCATATTGTTTTCTTTTCGGTAGAGTTCAGCAGCTTTTCTGAAATATTCTAACGCTTTATCATTATTCCCCATAACTTCATATGCTATTGCAAGATATTTATATGCTTCTCCGGACTCGTGTCCTGCCTTAAAATAGCTCTCATAGTCGGCTATTGCTTTTTCGGGGTTTGAATTTGCGAGGTACGCATAAGCTCGGTCTTTATAATAAATAGAATTTTTTTTGTCTTTAAGTGCAATTGTATAATCTTCAATTGCTGCATTATAATTCTTTAAAAGCAATTCAAAAGATGCCCTGTTTAAGGCTCCGATTACATCATTCGGTGCAATTTCTTTCAAATCAAGCAGTATTTCAAGCCCCTTATCGATTTCTCCGGTTTTCATATACACGGTAGCTAAGCCGTTATACGGTGCTGTTGATTTCGGGTTAATATTAATAGACTTTTGATAATCCAGGGCAGCTTCATTAAATTTCCCCAATTCCATTAATATATTTCCACGGTTATTATACAGATTGGCATCCTTCGGATTTTCCGCAACACATGCATTGAGCAGATTCAAGGCTTTCTTATAATCCTTATTATTAATATATTCCATGGTTGACTGCCTTAACGTCTGCATATTACATTTTGCCGGCTCGGCATAACTGTTAAGCTGAATAACTCCAAGTGCTGCGATTATTAAAGCAATGCTGATACATGTAATTTTTTTATTCATAAAAACCTCTCTCTGTCTTATTCATATCTTAGCGCATCAATCGGATTTAGTAAAGAAGCTTTATATGCCGGATAATATCCAAACCCTACTCCGACAAGTCCCGAAAAACCAAGAGATAATATTATTGAAAAAATAGAAATTGAAATAGTCATTGTTGGTGCAAAAACAGTGATTAGGTTAGCTCCGATTATTCCAGTTGCAACACCTATAAGTCCGCCTATCATTGAAAGCAAGAATGACTCAATAAGAAACTGCCAGCGGATATCTTCAACCTGAGCTCCTATTGCCATTCTTATACCAATTTCTTTTGTCCTTTCCGTTACTGATACGAGCATGATATTCATAATACCGATTCCGCCGACCAGTAAAGATACCGAAGCAATTGATGCTAATAGAATTGCAAATGTTTGAACCGTAGATTTCATTTTTTCCTGAAATTCTGCGGAATTCCTGATTTCAAAATCGTTTTCCTGATTTTTACCGATATTATGTCTTGTTATCAGAATTTCTGTTATGTCTTCAATTGTTTCATTGAGGCTGTCTGAGTCATATCCTTTAACCAAAATCATGTTAACGGTTCCGGGAAAATCTGTCCCGAATACTTTTTTTTGAGCCGTTGTTATCGGAATCATAATTAAATCATCCTGATCAAAGGGTCCTGATTGCCCTTTACTTTTTAATGTACCAATTACTTTAAAAGGAATATTCCCGACTCGTATTTGCTTGTTTATCGGGTCAACATCTCCAAAAAGCTCTGTTGCAACTGTTGAACCAATCAGGGTTACTTTAGCGCTGTTTTGTAAATCTTCAGGTATAAACTTTCTTCCTGATTCTATTTCATAATTTTTTATATATAAGTAAGCAGGTTCAACCCCGTAAACTGTTGTAGACCAGTTTTGGTTGCCGTAAGTAAGCTGCTGAGTTTCTGAAGACGCGGTAGAGATTGCTTCAACCCCTCGAGCCATCTTTTTTATTGCAAGAGCATCTTTAGAGGTCAAAGACGGTTTTGTTCCCATACCCATATGAACGCCGCCTGATTTTGCCGAGGCCGACCTAATTGTCAGGATATTTGTGCCCATTGATTCCATATTTTTGGTAACCTGTTCGCTGGCGCCCTGACCTACTGCAAGCATTATAATAACAGCACTTACGCCTATAATTACGCCGAGGCTTGTCAATGCGGAACGAAGTTTATTTACTCTGAGAGAGTTGATTGCCATTCTCAATGTAGATTTAAAATCCATCATAAATAGCTCTCCTCCGGATTAAGCTGCTATTTTACTTTATTTACCCCGGAATCGTCTGCTGCAAGCAGGTTTTCACAAATATTTGTCTGCGGTACATAATCATATTCCGGCATGGCAATTTTGTTAATAATTTTTGAACGTTTCTTCCTGAAAAGCATATCAATAAACGCTTCTAGCCTTGTTACAAATCCTGCTTCTCCCGTATGTTCATCAATAGTAAGAGATAAAAGCGGTTTGCCGGCTTCTTTAGCCTTTCTTGTTATGCGTTCAATCATAAGAGAATCAGGTCCGCAACCGAATGCATTTAATGTAATAATACCGTCAATTTTATTATCTTTAAGATAGTGCCCTGCTGTACCTGTCATTTCATATTCATTGGCCCAGTATCTATGCTGACCGAGAGATGCAATACCTTCTTCCATCTGCTCATCAGTTAATTGGAGGGATGTAAATACTTTTACTTCCATTTTTTCGAGCTTATCAAATATCTTCATACACGCTCTGTCATCATAAATATTATATCCGTGAGAGACCAGTGCAACATTGATGGGTGCAGTATTTGACTGGCTTTCTATAAAGACTTTTCCCTGAAGAGCATAGTTAATAGCTTTTTTATAACTCATTCCGGCTCTCATCATAACAAGAAAGTTATTATAGACTTTCCATCCTTGTTTTGAAGCTTTTTTTATAGCTTCAAAATCAGTTATCCCGAAAGGTCTGACAGCTTCTTGCAGAAAAGAATACAGCCCCTGATTTTTTGCGGACTTATCTAAAGTTGCTTCTATTATTCTAAAATCACCTTTTACGACATTTCTAACCAAATCCGGCAGCCCTCTGATTTTAGAACAGTTATATATTTTAGGGGCAACAGACTGAAGAGATGGTACAAAAATATTTTTAACCCCTTTTTTAATAAGATTAAGAATATGCCCGAGGTAAATTTTTATAGGCAGGCATGTTTCTGTAACAACAAGAGCAGAACCTTCTGACATAGTTTGCTTTGTAGTAGGATCAGAAAGTATAATCTTAAATCCCAGACTGCTGAAAAATCCATACCAGAATGGATAATGATTATAAAAAGACATTCCTCTCGGAATCCCGATAACCAGTTCTTGTGTATTTTCTGCTGACATATGTAAATATTTCCTTAAAATTTTAACACAACCCATATAGTACCCCAAAAGAATAATTTTGTCACGACAAATTGCAAAAATGTTAAGCAGCTGTTATAATTGGGTTATGAAAATTCTTGGAATCGACCCCGGCATGGCAATTGTAGGTTATGGAATGATAGAAATTAATGCCGGCAGTGAAGAGATAAAGTTAGCAGCATCGGGTTCTATTCAGACGGATAAGAGTCTTTCTGATTCAAAGCGTTTGTTAGAGATATCAAGTGATTTGGCACAAATATTAGAGTTGTACAATCCTGATTGTGCGTCTGTTGAAAAATTATTTTTCTTTAAGAATCAAAAAACCGTAATACCGGTTGCGGAAGCAAGAGGTGTAATATTGGCTGTGTTGGAAAAGTATAATATCCCAACGTATGAATACACGCCGATGGAAGTCAAGCAGGTTCTTACAGGGTACGGACGGGCAGAAAAGAGAGAAGTTGACAGGATGGTAAGACTTGCTTTAAATACAGAGACCCTGCCTAAACTTGACGATACGGTGGACGCTATCGCTATTGCAATTTGCCATTCAAGAAGTATTTAATTTTATAGAATAAGCGGGTGCGTGTTGTTTCACAACACGCACCCGCTTAAATTCAATAGAGTTCTGTATTTTCTACGTACATAGCTTGGAAGGACTGTTTTAACTTGGAATTTTACCAAAAGGCGACTTATAGATTTTATTCAATCTTATAGTTTTTACCTCTTAGCCGAGCCCTTACCTACGTACGTAGTACCTAGTCGTCAGCGTGACCTGCAGTACCTAATACATCTCTCATTTTGTGCATAACCATTTCTTTAACAGCGGTTCTGCCCGGTCCCATGTATTCACGAGGGTCGAATTTTTCAGGGTGTTCAATAAAGAACTCTCTGATAGTAGCAGTCATAGCTAATCTCAAGTCAGTATCGATATTGATTTTAGCAACACCGTGTTTAGAAGCGTAGTTAAGCATTTCTTCAGGTACACCTTGAGCATCAGGCAATTTACCACCGAATTGATTACATTTAGCAACAAATTCTTTAGGAACAGAAGATGAACCGTGAAGAACGAGCGGATAATCATATCCAACAACTTCATTAACAGCTTTCTTAATTTCAGCGAGTCTTTCAAAATCCAGTTTAGCTTCGCCTTTAAATTTGTAAGCACCGTGTGAAGTACCGATAGCAACTGCTAAAGAATCACAACCGGTTTCTCTGACGAATCTTGCAGCTTCTGCAGGATCTGTATAAGTTGAATCTTTAGCATGGACTTTAACATCGTCTTCAACACCTGCTAATTTACCTAATTCAGCTTCAACTGAAACCCCTCTGGCGTGAGCATAGTCTACAACCTGTTTAGTAAGAGCGATGTTTTCTTCAAGCGGGAATCTGCTTCCATCAATCATAACAGAAGAGAAACCGCCATCGATACATGCTTTACAAATTTCAAAATCAGCACCGTGGTCTAAGTGAAGAGCGATAGGTACGGTAGTAGTAGCCAAAGCAGCTTCAACGAGCTTGATTAAATAAGTTTGGTTAGCATATTTTCTAGCACCTGCTGAAACCTGTAAGATAATAGGTGATCTTGTTTCTTCAGCAGCTTCTGCGATAGCCTGAAGGATTTCCATGTTGTTAACATTGTAAGCACCAATAGCGTATCCGCCGGCTAAAGCTTTTTTGAACATCTCTTGTGTTCCAACTAATTTTCTTTCACTCATGTGAGTTCTCCTTCTTTTTATGTAAAAAATCTTTTACGCTATAAAATTACATCAAAAATAAGATATTTTCAAGAGCGGGGGTGGGAAATATGGGGAGAGGAGAAAAGGAAGAGATTAAAAGTTCATCCGTACAATATAATCATTTTATCTTGTTTATGTTACTATTTGAATAAGAATAGGAAGGAGAAAGTATAAATGGCACAGAGAATAGGTATTGATGTCGGCGGAACCAACGTTAAGATAGCGCTTGTCGGTGATGATGGCAAAATAATTTATTCTAATTCTATCCCGACTCGTGCTGAGATGGGTTATGAATATACTATTAACAGTATGAAAGAAGCAATCAAGGATTTATTGAAGGAAACAAAACTTCAGGCTTCTGATATAGAAGGAATGGGTTTTGGTTTCCCCGGACAAATAGATTGCCAAAACGGAATAGTAAGACTTGCACCTAATATTCCGGGCTGGGTAAATGTTCCGATTGCTAAAATCATGGAAGAAGAGTTTTCAATTCCAACAAGGGTAGATAATGATGTAAGAACTGCTGCCCTTGGAGAATTAAACTACGGTGCAGGTGTAGGCTGTCAGAATCTGGTATGTATAACAGTTGGAACGGGCATAGGCTCCGGTCTTGTTATTAACGGGAAACTGGTAAGAGGAGCTTCTAATGCAGCAGGAGAACTAGGGCATATAAAACTCAATATGGAAGGCGGTCCTCTTTGCGGGTGCGGAGATAGAGGCTGTTTGGAAGCTTATGCATCAGGACCTTCTATTGTTGCTATGGCTGAAGAATATATAAAAGGCGGAAAATCTACTAAATATAGAGAATTGGCTAATCCGGAAATAACTCCTTATATTGTAGCCGTAGCTGCAAAAGAAGGAGATCCGGTTGCTAAGCAGATTTTTAGAATAATGGGCGAATATATAGGTATAGGTTTGACCAGTGTCATAAATCTGTTGAATCCTGAAAAAGTTATTATAGGCGGTGGCGTTGCTGCCGCAGGTGATATTCTTTTTGAGCCGATAAAAGAAACCATTGCAAAGCGTGCAATGACTATCCAAAAAGAAGCTGTAGAAATTGTACCGGCACAACTCGGTAATACAGCAGGTGTAATTGGTGCAAGTTTGTTAATTAATTCATAAAAATTCAGATAAAAAAAGACCCGTTATTAAACGGGTCTTTTTTATTATTAAATTCTTAAAGAATTTCCATAACCGGATCTGATTGTTTTACTTCCGGAATTTCTTTTAGATTAGGCAGTTCAATCTCTTTTGGTGCATTTTGCATCTCGGTTGTTTTATCCGGAGCAACTGCTTTTTTCTGAGTATATTTTGCTATAACTGGATCAGGATTAAGTTGTTGTTCTTTATAATCTTTCATTATCTGAGATACAAATCTTTTTGTCTCACTGTAAGGGGGAATTGTTCCGTATTTTTTAACATTTCCCGGACCGGCATTGTATGCTGCAAGAGCAAGTTCTGTAGAGCCGAACATTTTGTACATCATTTTATAGTAGGTTAATCCGGCTTTAATATTTTCACTCAAATAGTACGGATTGAATCCCATCTTGTGAGCCGTGGATGGTAGTAACTGAAATACCCCGACTGCACCATGCGGACTTTTAAGTTCATGTTTAAATCCGGATTCTTTTTTTGCGATGCTTAAAGCTAAAGCAGGGTCAACATCCATTTCGATAGAATGTTTGACAATGGTTTCCTTAATAACACTCTCAGGTGTTGTTGCCGCCCGGGCGTTCAAGGTTAGGAATGATACCAATGCAATAGCAGTTAAGATTATCTTTCTTACCATAGAAATCCTCGTTTATTGTAAATTGGATTCTGTATACTATCTCGTAAATCCTCCCTACGGTTTCGCTATGTTCTCGTTTAGTTCCTATCGGGATGTCTTTCCTAAATTTTTATAACCAATGCCACATAAAAACTTGTTAGGCGACTCTTCCCGTTATTCCCCGCACTCCGGCTTGGATAAATAACTATACAGAAATTGTATTACATGCATTATAGACTAAACATTTTTATTTTTCAACATGTAAAAGCGAACTTTGCGAGTTGTATAGTTTTGACCGGTTATACAAAAGAAAATTTGCGATGAATTAATCTTCTTGAATTTTCTTCAAAATCCAGCTCGCTGACAAAGAGGTTTGTGCACTTATCAATATTCATTATATTAAATAGAGCAAAAATATCTGATGGGATATTAAATATTCCGATATTTTTCTCTTTTGCAACTTCTGTCAAAGCCTCACAAAAATCTATAGTGCAATCTTGTACATAACTCAAATCCAGCCCAATTTGTTTTTGTTCATTCGAAAGTTTTGAAAACAGTCTGATACAAGTTCTTTTATCAAGTTTTGCACTTAAAGGGGCAAATATACAAACTTTATTGTCATAACGAATTTCCATAATTTTATAATACTTTTTATTTACCGAAATTGTAATTATAATAAATTATGAAAAATCTCTACCAAAAGGCGGAGATTTTCTTTTTGTTATATAATTGATAAAAGAAAAGGACATAAGAATATGGCAAAAAGTAAAAAGATTAAAGTAGCATTCCCTCATATGGGGACGATTTCAATAGCCTGGGCTGCCGGTTTAAGAAAAATCGGTGTAGAACCCTATGTGCCTCCTTATACAAGTAAAAAAACCTTATCTTACGGAACTAAAAATTCACCTGAGGCAATTTGCTTACCATATAAGTTAATTCTCGGGAATTTTATTGAAGCTATAGATGGCGGTGCTGATTATGTTGCAATGATTACATCACCAGGAATCTGCCGTCTTGGAGAATATGGAACAAATATTTATAATACGTTAAAGGATTTAGGGTATAAGGCTAATTATATTGAACTTTCTTTATATGATGGGATAAAGGGTTTGTACAAATTTCTTTCGGAGATTTCAGGTAAGAATGACCCTATTTTAATACTAAGGGCAATAAATATTACAATGCGTAAGATTTTTGCTATTGATGATTTGGACAGAGCATTGTCTTATTACAGAGCAAGGGAGATTAGATACGGAGAGGCTGAGAAAAATTACAAAAAAGCTTTGAGAATGATTGACAAAGCTAATTCTACAAGAGAACTTCATAAAGCTTACGACATGGCTTTAAAAGAAATTGAAAAAACAGAAATAGACCCGAACAGAGAAATTTTAAACGTTGATATTACGGGAGAAATTTATCTTGTTAATGATGAATTTTCAAATCAGAATATTGAACGAGAACTCGGCAGAATGGGAGTTCAAACAAGACGAAGTTTAACTGTAGGAAGTTTTTTAAAGGATGCAATTATACCAAAAGCATTCAGAGGCCCTGAGACACATCTTCAAAGAGCTGAAAGAATGGCCAAACCTTATCTAATGCGAGATATAGGCGGAGATGCTCTGGAATGCGTATCAGATGTTGTTTTTGCGGATGAGAAAGGAAAAGATGGTATAATTCACATTTCACCTTTTACCTGTATGCCGGAAATTATGTCTCAAAATATTTTTCCGACAATGAGAGGGGAACATGAGATTCCGATATTGACTCTTATTATGGATGAACAAACCGGGAAAGCCGGTTATATAACGAGATTGGAAGCTTTTGTCGATTTGATGAGAAGAAAAAAACGTGCAAAAGCTGCAAAGAATAAAACAAGAGTATAAATATTAAAGAGCCGGAACATATATGTTCCGGCTCTTTTGTTATTATTTTTAATTAAGCGGCAGCTTTACCCGCTTTTTTAATAGCACAGGCAACAGCAGCAGCAACTTCAGAATCATTGGATTCAGCTTTCTTAGCAGCTGCTTTTTCTACAGGAACTTCTTCCGGGAAATATTTGTTGATAATATTTTTTAACACAATAGAGTTAACATACATGGTTAAAACCATAAGTGTAAGAAATGTAAAAACGGTTCCCATACCGATAATCATAACAAAGAGACCGTTCTCTAACAATGTAATATTCATAAAATATATCTCCTTTTACTATTAGAATATAAAATCTTTTCTCTTCACATTTTTATTTTACTATAAAAAGAAAAATTCAATCATAAAAATTTATATTATCTTAAAATACTGCTATTACTGGATATTAGCATCTTGAAAAAATAATTGTTAATAGTACAATTGATTTAGAGGGATTATACTAAAATAACTATCGCAAATTAATATAGGAATCATGTTACATTAGCAGATTTAATATAAACCGGTAAGAAAGGTTGAAAAATGAACAAACGTTACATTGGTAGATTTAATATAAGCCAGTAAGAAAGGTTGAAAAAGGAATAAACGTTACATTGGTAGATTTAATATAAACTAGTAAGAAAGGTTAAAAAAATGATTAAACTCAATTACAGAAACACTGATGCAATGGTAATCGGTAAAGAAAACGGCCTGAATATTCAGGAAGAGTTTGCTCAATACAAAGAAACCATTACAAAAATAATTGCGAGCTTAAATCAGAGAAAGGATAAACCCGGACAGTGGCTTCAGTGGATGAATTTAGGGTACAACGAAGAAACCGTATGGTATGTAAAAGAATTTGCATCTATGGTAAAAGGCAGATTTGATAATATACTTGTGCTTGGTATTGGTGGTTCTGCATTGGGCGGTATAGCTGTAACGGAAGCTTTACTAAAACCTTACTGGAATTTATTAACTCCTGAACAAAGAAACGGGCTTCCGAGAATATTTTTCTTAGATAATATTGACCCTGATACAATTAACGGGCTTTTACAAGTTCTTGATTTAAAAAGAACCCTGGTTAATGTTATTACAAAATCAGGCTCTACGGCTGAGACAATGTCACAGTATATGATTATAAAAGATCTTTTGGAAAAAGAGCTTGGTGACGAATACAGAAAAAATATAGTTGCAACAACTGATAAAAAAGTCGGAGTTTTAAGACAGCTTGCAGATCAGGAAGGATATAAGACTTTTGTGGTTCCGGATGACGTAGGCGGGAGATTCTCTGTATTTTCTGCAGTAGGTCTTGTTCCGTTTGCACTTGTAGGTCTTGATATTGACCAGATTATGAACGGTATTAAGGATATGGATCTGGCACTTAAAAATACTGATATCAATGAAAATATTGCAGCTCAGGGAGCTTTAATTCAATATTTAATGGATACAAAAATGGGTAAAAACTTATCAGTTATGATGCCGTATTCAAGCAGATTAAAATATGTTTCAGACTGGTATGTTCAATTATGGGCAGAGTCTTTAGGAAAAGAAGTTAATAATAACGGAGAAAAAGTCAATGTAGGACCTACTCCGATTAAAGCTCTTGGTGCAACAGATCAGCACTCACAGATTCAACTTTATAATGAAGGACCTAATGATAAAATTATTACTTTCATTCGCGTCGAAAACTTTGACACAACTCTTGAAATTCCTAGAATATTTGAATACACAGGTATTGGATACCTCGGAGGAAAAACTATCAATGATTTAATTAATGCCGAAGCTGATTCTACAAGAGTTGCTTTAGCGGATTATTCCCGCCCTACAATGACAATTTCATTGGAAAGAATTGATGAATACAACGTAGCACAACTGCTTTATATGTTAGAAGTTCAAACCGCTATCGCAGGAGAACTTTATAACATTAATACCTTCAATCAACCGGGTGTTGAACAGGCTAAAAATTATACATATGCATTAATGGGAAGAGCAGGATACGAAGAATCCGCTCAAACATTACAGTCAAAAATGATTTCAGTGTAAGAAAAAGTTGACTAACAATATTCAACGAGGGCGCAAATTTTTTTAAATTTACGCCCTCGTTTATATAGCAAAAATATTTTTCAGAAGTATTAATATAGAAAAGGAGAACTAAAATGTTAAAAGTTTTACCAAAAACCTTAAAAACAGCTGTATTAGCAGGAACTATGAGCCTTGCTACGTTGTCTTGCATCCCTAACCACAATATTGAAGAAACTAATACCAACGGTCCCAAAGAACAGATTGAAAATTTAGAAAAGAGTAGTTCTGATTCTTTAGATTTTTCAAAACCAAATCTGCCGCAGATTACACAGGATAATATTTTTTACAGAAATTCAGAAGGTAAACTGGTAACTGTTAATAACAATACAAAATACGGCTGTCCCGTTCAGTCTCTGTATTCAGCTATTGCAAAAATGTCCACTCCCGAAAAGCCTAATATTGAAGATACAGATAAGTTTTTTGTTGAAGTTGAAAAAAATATAAAAAAATCTCCAATCGGGGAAGCACAGTGTTACGACTTATTAAATATACAGATGGCACTAAACAACACTCAAGCATCAGATTTATTTAACAGACTTTTTAATATGTTTACAACTCCGGATAGTGATGGCGGGAAAACAATAACAGTAAAAGAATACACATATATGATGGATGCCTGGAGTTCAACTCAGATGGAAAAATAATTTTAAATTTATTTAATACCGGCGGATTGCTTATTAGCAATCCGCCGGTTCATTGTTATAAAAATAAAGCAGCTCATAAGCCGTGTTCTGTTTTTAGATAATCATCTGTCTGGTACTAAGATTGCTCTTAGTCTCAAGCGATTTTTTCCAAGCTGGGCGGACACCTCATAGCGCTTGACTCAATCTTGCATCCGACCGGGGGTTGCCTAGCCGGTATTTCTCAATACCGCTGGTGAAGCTCTTAACTCACCGTTGCACCATCGCTCCTGCTTATAAAGCGGTTAGCAGTATATTTTCTGTGGTCCTATCCGCCAGCTCACGCTGCCCGGAGTTTCTCCGGCGGTCTGTCCTTGGATGCACGGACTTTCCTCACCTTTT
>CALVBP010000023.1 GCA_944325825.1 Candidatus Gastranaerophilales bacterium
ATATTGTTGGACTAGAATCCACAAACTAAATTTATCCCGCTGAAGAAAAAAAGTATCTTTATACAACACAATTGTAAAAATGATGTATAAATGCACATTTAAAGAAATTTTAAAATTTCTTTAAATGTGCATAGGCAGCATCCATGGCTTTTTTGCCAAGCTTGCCGAAATCTATTGTATACATTGTACTGTCACCAATTTGGATAACGTCTGTTATATGCCCGACTCCAAGCTTTTCATGAAAAACTCTTTCTCCTACATTAAAGTAATACTGCGTTGCAGTATCCTTAAGCTCTCTTTCTTTTTCCGCAATCTCAGCCTGCTTTGCTTCTTCCTTTTTACGTTCCTCAAGCCGGCGCTTCATCACATTATCACGGAAGAAAGCTTCTATTTTTTCTTCCTCTTTTTGTTTATTTATCGGATTCTTCTTAATAATCATCCTTGCCGGTGATTTCTGTACTACATTAGTAGTTTTATTTACCCCCGGAGCCACAAAGTTTACCCCGAATCCAGCCGTGGGTTTTACATATCCGTCAGGTGTAAAGGAAGATTTAGTAAAAGATGAAGAATTTCGGCTAACTGCGCCATTTTCATCCCTATACTTACCCCCGTATTTACCTCCTCTGACTGATTTAACAGCATCAGTAAATGTGCTTGAGTGTTCAGTAGAATATTCGGATTCTTCTTTTTCAATCAAGGCAGAAGGTATTTCATCTAAAAATCGGCTGGGAGAGTAGTACTTGTACTCGCCCCACATCTGTCGGCGCTTTGCAGTGGTTAGATAAAGTTTTTGCTCTGCTCTTGTAACCCCGACGTACATCAGCCTTCTCTCTTCTTCAAGCTCTGAAGTTATATTCATAGTCCTCGCTGACGGAAAAATCCCTTCATCGCATCCTGCAATATAAACTATCGGAAATTCCAGTCCTTTAGATGCGTGTAAGGTCATAAGCGTAACATTGTTAGCTATTTCATCCATTCCGTCAATGTCAGAAACAAGAGAGACTTGAGCAAGAAATTCACCTAATGTATTATCAAGCTCCTCCGGCTCAAATTCATTGGCAACATTTACGAGTTCCTGCAAGTTTTCAATTCTTGTTTCATCTTCCGGTGTATTTGACACTTGCAGTTCCCTTAAATAACCGCTTTTTTCAAGAACCAAACTTAAAAATTCCGGCAAACTGTATTTCGGTTGAGCTTCTTGAAACTTCATTATAAGATTAGAAAAATCTTTCAGCTTGGATGCAGAACCGGATTTGATTGCAGATATATTATCCACATCAAGAATAGCAGAGAAAAGACTAATATCCTTCTCATCAGCATAGTCCTGTAAATGTTTAAGCGTCGTTTCGCCTATTGAACGGCGGGGAACATTTATTATTCTCCTTAAAGACTGGGAATCATCAATATTATAAATTAGCTTAAGATATGCTATCGCATCTTTAATTTCTTTACGGTCATAGAACTTTAGCCCGCCATATATTCTGTACGGGACTCCTGCAGCAATAAGAGCCTCTTCTAAAGCTCTTGATTGTGCATTGGTTCTGTATAGAACTGCAAATTGATTGTAATTTTCAGAGGTTGATGTTATAGAATTTACTATATAATTGGCCTCGTCAGCTTCATCCTGAGCCTCATAGTATGTTATCTTTTCACCGTCACCTTTTTGGGAATACAGAACTTTATCAACACGCTCTTCATTATTTTGAATAATAGAATTTGCAGCATTAAGAATATTTGCCGTAGAGCGGTAATTTTGCTCAAGTTTAACAATTTTTGCGTTCGGAAAATCTTTTTGGAAATTCATAATTATCCTAAAATCAGCACCTCTCCAACTGTATATTGATTGGTCAACATCGCCTACTACGCATAATGAACGCTCCTGCGGAACTTCTGACTGCAAATTTGTATATAAAGCATTAACCAACTGGTACTGAGCAATGTTTGTATCTTGATATTCATCAACTAAAATATGTTGAAACTTATCATAATATTTCTTACGGACATCCTTATTTTGCTCCAATAATTTAACCGTTAAAAGAAGCATGTCGTCAAAATCAATTGCGTTATTGTTATTTAAAGCATTTTCATACGCTTCATATACTTTTGCAATCTGTTGGGATTTAAAATCTCTTGCGTACGTTGCAAAAGAATATGCATCCTGCATTTTGTTTTTTGAATTTGAAATTACAGCCTTGATAAGTTTCGGTTGATATATTTTATCATCAAGATTCAACTTCTTTATTGCCTGTTTGATTACTGCAAGGGAGTCTGTTTCATCGTAAATTGTAAAATTTTTATCGAGTTTTTTACCCGACTGAAAAGAATAGTTTTCTATATCTTGCCTTAAAATTCTTCCGCATATACTGTGAAAAGTTCCCACCCACATATATTTAACAACTCTTTCACCAAGAATAGAAGCTAATCTTTCTTTCATCTCACGTGCAGCTTTATTTGTAAAAGTTACAGCAAGAATTTTTCCTGCAATTGCACCCTGCTGTATCATATACGCAATTCTGGTTGTCAGAACTCTTGTTTTGCCGCTTCCGGCTCCGGCCAGGATTAAAAGTGCACCTTGCGTAGTTTTGGCAGCATCAAGCTGTTCTTTATTGAGATTTTCTAAGATATTTTCCATTCCCCTATTCCCAAAAGTATAATTTTATGGTATCATACACTAGCATACACAAAATAATTATTATTTGCAATTGATAAAGGTGGTACGATGATTGAAATTTTAGATTCTTTAGATGATGAGCAAAAACAGCCTTCAATAATGGTTCCGATAGATGATATGGATGTGGCTGAGAGCTCACCGGATACTGTTGATGAACTTGCTATGGAACTAGCGACAATCAAGCAGCCCGCAAAAAGAATTGCAATTATCGGATCACGTAACCTTGCTATAACACACCAGCAAATGATTGAGACTTTAACAACAGCGCTCGTAAGGCAAGGGAATACTATTATAACCTCCGGAGGTTCTTGTGGTACTAATGCTGCAGCAATCAGAGGAGCAATGAAGTCTAACCCTGATAAGCTTAAAGTCATTCTTCCGCAGACTATCGGACAACAGCCGTCAGATGTTCAAGACCAGCTAATAGGAGTTCCTAATATCGTTGAACATGCTGACAGAGCAATGATGACTCTTGCAGATGCATCAAGAGTTTGTAACAGAGAGATTATCGATGACTGTAATCAGCTAATCTGCTTCCTTTCACATACAAGTCGAACTCTTCATACTGCAGTTGAGTATGCTGAAGAAAATCATAAAGTTGTTACTGTTTTCTATTTAGATTAGCAGGTTTGATTATATGGAACTTATTAAAAAACTCACGGGGAAAAACCCTTCTGAGTATGAGTCTATAGCTAAATCTCTTGTTGATAACTCTGACAAAGAGTTGTTTTCTGCTCTTGTTAAACAGGATGACTTTTTATTTGATTTTATTAAGGATAATGTTGCCAGAAGAATTCAAAAAGCCTGTAATAAAGATAATTATTTAAATCTGCTTAACTTTTTTGATTATTATTCTTCCTCCTATGACACTATGATAGCGGAAGTTCTTCACACTTTTAGCGGAGACGAGCTTCTTCCAGCAATAAAAGAAATATATATTAACGGAAATGATTCTAATAAAGCTTATGCGGTAAAGTATTTTTCTTTTGTTAATAAGGACCTGCTTGCAGATATAATACCTTTATTAAGACAAACGGCTCTTTCAGGTTTTGAACCTCTGTCAATAAATTCAATTGAAGTTCTATCTATGCTGAATGATGAAGAGTCTAAAAAACAAGCTCTTACGTGTCTTGATTCGGAAGATGAATTCACTCGCTTTGAAGGTGTTAAATTTCTGGTTAACTATCAGGCAAAAGACTGTCTTAATAGAATTATAGATGTAATGAAAACATCTTCTTTATCAGAAAATATAGCCTGCCAGATACCTTTCTTAATTCCGCTGGATGAAATGTTAGAAAAAGATGAAGAAAACACTATTCTTGTTTTATGCTATATTATCAATGCCATTCCGGAAATATTACCGCCTTCATCAGTAATAGATTACAGTTTATATAATATTTTTGAGAAACTGCTAAAAACACCGCTTAAAAGTACTTCTTCAGTTCTGTTAAGGCTTGCTAAGGATAAATTCCAGGAATTAACATCTAATGATGAATATCTTTTTGACTGTGACAGAAATACAAAAGATGAAATTAAAGAAATAAATCACCTTCTTTCAAAACTAAATATAAAGAAGTTAGACAGTTTTCTATATGATGAACTTTTTGAAGAAAGCGACTTTGTATTCTTTGCGCTGGACTATGTAAACGAAATCGAAGAGCTTATAACCCTTTTAGACAGTAAAAATCCGACACTTATTTTAAAAGTACTAACTTTACTTAAAGAAAAGAATGCATTAACAAAACATGCTAAAGAGTTGGCTCTTCAGCATGTTGTTAATTCCGAAATCAGAGAAATAATTAATGTTTTATAACACTATTTTTTCATTATTTCACTGTTATTATCTAAGATTTTTCTTGTGTCAGCCACCATATCAAGAAATTTTTGCCTAATTTTTGCTTCTTTTTCTGAACGATTAAGAGCTTGCATCATAAAATCCGGCATAAGCATTTCCGGATGAGAATGCTGTGATTGATATTTAGCCTTTTTAGCCTCTGCAAGAATCTTAATTTTGCCGAAAAACCCTGCTTTATCATATTTTTGTTTTAAATCATTAAGAATTGTTTTTATATATGAAGCTCCGGTATCGTTAAATTCTGCAACCTTGTCTCCGCTTATACCATCAAGCACAAACATACCCGTATGGCAGCCTGCCAAGTCTCCCGGTTTATAAATAAGATCAAAATGAGGATTCTTTCCGGCACGTTTAATAAAACTATCGAGCCCCTTTTTTTTCAACTGGCTTCTCGCATTAACAACAGATGCAAAATCTTTTATATGTGCCTGAGGAATTTTATACATTGCCATACCAAATGACGGCTGCGCATTGTTTACTTTGCTAATCATTATTTCTCCTTTCGTACAAATCTGGCTGGTGCTTATACACTAAACCACAAAAAAAAGTATTTTGACAGCTCTTTTATTTTGGTTTAACAAAACTTTACACAATATAATCAGAATTACCGAGTTCTAAACATTTATTAAAATCTCTTATAATCTCCGAAGAAATTTTCCAGTTAATTTTTCCATCAGGGTATTTAACATAATGTTTCGCAGAACAAACCATCGATACAAAACAGGCATCAAGAACATTCATAAATGAAATGTCCACATTCAGGTTTTCACAATGGTATTTTTCAATATATGAATTAATATACTCAACCGCTTTATTCGGTTCTGTACTATCAGGAGTAAGTATTTTACTTTGGGGTAATAGTTGAAGCATGTATATTCCTTTATCAATAATTGTTACGACATATTTTTTTTATTTTTTAATATTTTTGTATTAAATCAACCTTTTAGATGAAATTTATAATATAATAGAAAAAGAAATTATGAGAAGGGATAAACATTATGGGAACTAAAGAAAAAGCCATAGAGGCAGCTAAAAAAATCAAGTTACTTGCTTTTGATGTAGACGGCGTAATGACAGACGGAAGCGTTACATATGATGAAAACGGGGTTGAGTATAAAACATTTAACGTAAAAGACGGCCATGGACTTGTAAGAATGAACCATGCCGGCTTTATTACGGCCATAATAACAGCAAGAAACAACGGAACCGTAAGACATAGGGCTGAAAACCTTAATATTACGGAAATATATCAGGGACAAAAATATAAACTTCCTGCACTGGAAGAAATCATGAAAAAATACAACCTAACATTCGAAAATGTATCATATATGGGAGATGACCTCCCTGATGTTTGCATTTTGGAAAAAGTCGGACTTGCATGCTGCCCTAATGATGCTGTCAAAGAAGTTAAAGAAATTTGTAATTTCCAATCTTCCATTAATGGCGGAAGAGGTGCCGTAAGAGAATTATGTGACTTTATCCTTGATGCTCAAGGAATTGAAAAAGAATATATTGTAGCTGAAGGGAAAAACAGATAAGGGTTAAAATTTTGCTAAGGAGAGTATGTTCGGCTCTTTGTCAGAACAAAAATCTTTTAATGCTTCTGACAGCGGGAATTTATATACTGGCGATTTATTCGGTATTAAGCGGATATTTATTTTTCTTTGCCGTTTTTATATCTATTCTGGCTATATTCTCAATTATAAAAGACTTCTTTCCGATTAAATACATTATTATATGGATTGCTATTTTCTATCTCGGGGCAGTTAATACGGTTTATAGGCTTAAAGATACTGATACCTTGCTAAACCTTGCTCCTGTTAATTCTAAGATTTCAGGAACTATAATCTCTATACCGCAAGGGTTTACCGAAAATAAGCCAAAGTTTTTCTTTAAAGTAGAAAGTATTGAATTTGGTTCCGTTAAAAAAGAATTTAAAAACGAAAAGACTCTTGTAACTTACACCCCAAATTCAACAGATTCGGAATCTTACAAGAATTTGAAGCTCTATAATTCCTGTATTCTTGAAGGCAGACTGTCTACCCCTTTTAAAGCCGGAAACCCATCACAGTTTGATTACGGGAACTATTTAAGAAATTTTAATACCTATTCCGTATTTTACGCTAAAAGTTATAAAATTATAGATTCAAAACCTTCCGGAATCCAAAAGTTTATGCAAAATATCAATAATTACAGGGAAAGAATAGTCAACATTCATTCTAAATATCTTAAATCCCCTAACCTTGAAATATTAGGAGGCATCGTCTTCGGAGATGATGCGGTTTCTCCGCCGCAAGATATTAAACAATCTTTTATCAATTCCGGGCTTTTGCACATTCTTGCAGCTTCCGGCATGAATGTCGCTTTTATTTATTCATTTTTCTATTTTATTATGTCTCTTTTCGGAGTAAATTTTAAATTCAAAGTCGTTTTGGGTATTATTACAGTTTTAATTTATTCATTGATGACAGGTTTAGGGGCTTCTGTTATAAGAGCAGCCTGTATGCTTATATTTGTTCTTATAGGAAAGCTCCTAGACAGAGATGCGCATAGTATTTCGCTTCTATCATTTGTTGCGCTTTTAATGCTTCTTTATAATCCCCTTTATATAAATGACGTAGGGTTTCAACTCTCATTTATTGTTACTTTCGGACTTCTGATATACACTCCTGCGCTGGTTAAATTTAAAAATCATCTTGCAAATTTTATTATCGGAACAATAAGCGTTCCTATTATTGCACAACTTTGGGTTATTCCTATTCAAATATTTTATTTTAATAATATAAGTCTTTATTCCGTATTTGCTAATATCATGAGTATTCCTATACTTATGGTAATAAGTTTTGGAGGTTTTGTAAGTTCATTACTTGCTGGAATTCCTGTAATTTCGGATTATGTTTGTAAAGGCTTTGACTACATATTAAACCCGTTGCTAAGTTTTCTCGTTAATATTTCAGATTTTTGGGGAAAACTGCCCCTTTCAACCATGCAGACAGTTCATCCTTCTATTTTCCAGATACTTCTATATTACGGTTTATTAACTTGTGCAGCAGGCCTTTTATACAAAGAATTTAAAAAGAAAAAAGTTCTTAAAATATTAATTACAGCCCTGCTTATTATTCTAACTCTTACAATAATTCCTATAAAGAATGACAGCTTAGAAATTACCGCTTTTGATGTAGGAAACGCAGATTGTTTTTTAATCAAATCTCCGGATAACCAATATTTACTCATTGATACAGCAAGAAACGGTTACAGAGGAGGAAAATCTCAAGCTGAAATAATTCTCATCAAGTATCTAAAAGACAGAGGAATAAAAAATCTTGATTCTATAGTTCTAACCCATTTTGACAATGACCATTGCGGCGGAGCTGTTGATATAATGAAAAATATTAAAGTCTCCAAAATTTATGTTAATACTCTTAACCACACATCTAAAGCCGCAAAAGATATTTATTCTGCAGCAAAACTAACACGAACGAATCTAATTAAATCCGAAAACGGTAAAGAAATTTACAATAAATCGGGACTTAAAATTACAAATTATTCTTCCGCTCTGTCAAGTAAAAATGATAATGACAATTCAATATTAACTCTTATTGAATATCCGGGCTTTCGTATGTTATTTACCGGAGATGCAGGTGCTAATGAGATATTGAAACATAATGAGATTGCCGGAAAAATTGACGTACTGAAGGTTCCGCACCATGGAGCGGCCGGCGGGATTAATAAAACTCTTATGAATAAATTCCAACCGGAATACACTGTAATTTCAGTAGGCGAAAATAAGTTCGGGCACCCTGACCTTTATACACTCGAAATACTTAAAACTTCTAAAATATTAAGAACGGATATTAATAATGCCATAAAGTTTACCGTAAATGAAAAAGGATATAAAGTTTTTACCTATGATATTAAAAAGAGGAAATTTATATCACTAGCTAATTCCGAAGACTAGATTCAGACTGTTACAAAACTTTACATCAGAGCAAATTAATAAAATAAAATGTTTTTATATATATATGGTTAGTGTAAATTTTCAAAATGTAAAGGTTTATCCAACGAGCGGCGTGGCAGAAAAGGTTCAGACCGCTCCTTTCTCTGCGCATACAAAGTCCCCTGAAGTACACTCTCCATCCTTCAAAGCAGAAGGCTATACAGATGCTGTTACCGTAAGAACACAATTAACAACCAGCGATGAAAAAAAGAAGTATAATGAAATATCCAAAGAACTGAGTTCAAGCTATAAGAAAAAGCTTGATTACGCCCTTAAATCAGGTATTTTATTAAAAAACAATTCTGATGATAAAAGCTCTGTTTTAGATAATTTACACAAAATCCTCAAAGAAGAAAGAGACCCCGGTTTAGACGGAAGAACTATAGTACAGGAATGCCTGGATATTATCAGCAACCCTTATGTTATTACGCAAACCTGTGAAGATATTCCAAAAGAATACAAGATTCCGATTATAGGTTTGATTACAAATTTGTCCGAAAATATGAATGAGATTAAGCAGACTAGTCAAGCTCTGGATGAAATGCATACGGGAACCTGTCCTACAGCAAGTATTGAATTTGACCTTGCAACTAAAAATCCTGCCGAATTTTTCCGGATTGTTGAAGGATTAACTTCGCCAAAAAATGAAGCTTATAAAATTATTGATATGAATAGTCTTTCAGAAAAAACTCTTGATGCAGTATGGCTTTTAAATAAGTTCAAAACTCCTCATGAAATAGTGGATTTTGATAAAGCAGTCGTTCTGCTTAAACCGGATGAAAACGCTATTATAAGAGCCCGCATTCAAAATAACCACAGAGATAAAGGAGAACGCTCCATAATTGATGTTCTTATGCAGTCTACAATGATGCAGCTTGGCTCACAGCAAACTTATGACTCTCTTACAGATAAACGGGAACCAAATGCCTGGACTGAAGAAGACGGCGGCTTAATTGAATTTGAAAAAACGTATGTAGAATCTGTTATGGAAAATAAAAATACCATTTCCGTAATCTATCAATCAGTAGATGAAAACGGAAAGCTAAAAGGTTATGAAAAAGATTTTGCGACAATAAAGAAAGAGCTTCTTGATACTCTAAACATGGGCTACAACGTAATTATCGGATATACCTGGCCTGACCCGGAAAACGATAACAAACTTGCCGGTCATGAAATCACTATTGTGGGATATAAAACAGCCCCCAGCGGAGAACTAATATTTATATGTCAGGATTCTGATGACGGTCTTGATGCACCGGTCGAAATGCCGGAATCGTTCTTAATCCCGAGTATTCACCATGCCGGAATTCCGGAAGAGATTGCAACCCGTGATTTTGAATACGAAGACAGCTGGAAAGTCGGACTAAAAGATTTCGAAAAAATTCAACAGGATAAGAAAAATCAAAAACCGTAAAGTTTTCTTGCATTTTCAGATAGCAGATTTTCAAGAAGGCTTTCGTCGTTGAATCTTTCTAAAACTCTTTGCTTGAATATCTTAAGGTTTTTTAAATAGCTTTCACGTGAATGATTAAATTTCCCAACCGGGGCATCAGTACCCCAGAGTATTCTGTAAGTTTGGTCGCCCTTTCGGGTTTTTCTGAGACTTTCAATCAGCAGTAGCGTATCTTCCATACTCTCATTAAGTCTCTCAAAGGCAAAGTCTATCCAGGAAACATCTACATATAAATTTGCCCTGTCATTTTCCACCGCATCAAGAAGTATTTCTATAGCCATTTTATGACAATCTTTCGGACCCGTTGATAAATGTCCTAAAATAACAGGAACCTCCGGAAACTCCTGTGCTTTTTTATAAATTAAAACGGGAGAAGAAAATCGTGATTTAATATGTCCGGAATGATAAAGACACGGTTTCTTAAACTCTCTTGCCAGTTCCAAATACTTATTATATTTATCACTGTCAGCCGGAAGACGCATGTATTCCGGATGAATCTTTAGACCCACAAATTCAGGATGATTTTCCAATAAATTTCTTATAACACAATTATTTACTGCGGCATTAGGCTGGCAGACAGCCAGTGGCTTTAATTTAGGATATCTTTTGGCAACTTCAAGCATTTCAGTATTACACTCGTATTCATCGCAAATACCGGCTGTTGAATCTATTCCGTTTAAATTGGAACAAACAGCATAATCTGCCTCTTTAATAATATTAATAAGATACTCAGGTGTAAAATTTCCCCATTCGGAATTTCCTATATGGACATGGGAATCTATAATCATTTAGATACCGCCTTAAAAATAGCATCCACTATTTTTTTTATTTTGATAATTTCTATACCTTTGATATCTTCAGACACTTCATTAGAGGCAGGAATTATTATCTTTTTAAATCCGAGTTTTTGAGCCTCATTTATTCTTTTATCAATATGGTTAACCGCTCTTATTTCTCCTGAAAGACCTATTTCACCGACAATTGCAGTATGAGAATCAAAAACCACATCCCTCACACAGGTGATAATAGCAAGTGCTATTCCTAAATCCGCAGCCGGCTCTGAAACATCAATTCCGCCAATTACATTTACATACACATCCTGCTTTGAAAGATTAAGCCCGATTCTTTTTTCCAGCACTGCTAATATTTGCAGAACCCTGCTTAAGTCAACCCCGTTAGAAACCCTTCTCGGAGCAGGGTAAGGAGTAGTTCCGACGAGCGCCTGTATTTCAACAAGCAAAGGTCTTGTTCCTTCGTTAGTGACAATGATAGTACTTCCCGGAGTTTGAGTTTGATTGTATTCTTTTAAAAATAATTCGCTCGGGTTTATAACCTCGATTAAGCCTTTTGAGCCCATCTCAAAAATACCCACTTCTGAAGTGTTTCCAAATCTGTTTTTAATTGAGCGTAAAATTCTGTATGTCTTATACTTATCTCCTTCAAACTGGATAACGGCATCAACCATATGTTCAAGGACTTTAGGCCCTGCAATATTACCTTCTTTCGTCACATGCCCGATTACAATAACAGAAATATTATTGGTTTTAGCTACCCCCATCAGCTCGTTGCAGCATTCTCTTATCTGAGAAACACTCCCTGCAGAACTCTGTATCATAGAAGTATAAATAGCCTGAATACTGTCTACAATAACTAAATCCGGTCTCATTTCAAGAATATGTTTTTTTATAAGCTCAAAATTTGTCTGGGGGTAAATATAAAGATTATCGGATTTAACGCCCAGTCTTTCGGCTCTCAGCTTAATCTGGCTTGAAGATTCTTCTGCTGAAATATAAAGGACTTTTTTACCGAGTCTTGAAAGTTCGCCGCTTGTTTGAAGAAGAATTGTTGATTTCCCTATTCCGGGATCCCCTGCAATTAAAACAAGAGAGCCTTGAACGATTCCACCCCCCAGGACTCTGTCAAACTCAGAAATTCCTGTAGAAACACGTATCTCCGTATCCATTTTAATCTCGCTAAGGCGTTTGGGAGGATTCTTATCCGGCAGCAAATCTTCTTGATTTCCACCGGCTGCGGATTTACTTCCAAAGACCTCTTCAACAAAAGAACCCCAGCTGCCGCATTCAGGACATTTGCCTAAATAGCCGGCTGTTTCATAGCCGCAACTTTGACAGACGTATTTGGACTTAACTTTTGCCATATCTTATTAGTTCATAGGAATAATTAACTTTTGACCGATAGATAACGCATTAGGATTGGCCATTTTATTTACATCCTGTATTGCATTAACTTTGTTCATATCAAAAGAGCCGTAAAATCTTATAACAATACTTTCTAAAGTATCTCCTTCTTTAACCACATATTCTTCGTTAGCAAGAACAGGGGCTGCCGGTTTTGCAGAAGCGGTATCTGCAGGTATAAATGAGAACTTGCCTGATTCAGCCGCTGCTTTTTTAGGAGGTACTACAATATCATCTTTAGGGGTAGAAAAACTTACTAAAAGACTTACAAGAGTGGTGATGGCGAGAGTAACGATTACACCTATTATCAACCCTGTAACGAAATAAACTTGAGGAGCTTTTTCATTTTTGTTAGGCTTTACACCAAACGACTGCCAAAGAACATCAAGTTCTCTTGTTTTATTTTGCGATTTATAGAAATCTTCATCTTGATGCAGCCTGTTATAACGGGATAATTTCTCCATCATAGCGACTTTTTCTCTGGTAATGTTTGATCTTCTAAGTGTCGTACTGTTCATATCACCTCTTAAACTGCATGGAATCTAACCCTACCATACAATACCAAACTTAACATAAAAAAGGTTTTTGCGCAAATTTGTAAAGAGCTATGTTAAATTATATTAAGGATAAAAGTTTAACGGACAGTGAAAATCCTTGATTTTATATAAGGATTATTTAAATCTATTTCTACGGTATTATTTTGTTACATTTATCACGTTTTTAGAAGATGAACTTATTTTTCTTTCTTATTAATTACGAAGCAAAAATAAAAGCACAAAAGAAAGAAAGAAAGTTTTTCCGAAATTAACTAGTCTGGATTAATACTAAAATAAACCTCTTTTAATCGTTTCTTGCTTATATGAGTGTAAAGCTGGGTAGTAGAAACATCACTGTGTCCTAAAAGTTCCTGCACCACCCTTAAATCAGCACCGTTTTCAAGCAAGTGTGTCGCAAAGCTGTGTCTTAATGTATGCGGTGAAATATTCTTGTGTATTAATTTTCCCCTGTTATGAATAAATGTATAAATGTCTTGACGATTTATAAATCTGCCATGCTCATTTATTAAAAGTTTTTTAGTATTCAAATTAAATTTCTTCAAAATAAGTTCCCGCTCCGGATAATATTCCCGAAGAACCCTTACCGCCGCTTCACCCATAGGAATCACACGCTCTTTAGAACCTTTTCCAAAGCATCTTACGTATTTTGAACTTATATCTATATCAGACGTTTTAAGGTTAACGAGCTCGGAGACCCTGAGTCCGCAGCTATATAAAAGCTCCATCATAACTTGCTCTAAGGGGTTTAATCCGCTGTGAAGCATCTCTTCAACCTCTTTGAGAGTTATAACTTTTGGCAGTCTCTGGGGAACTTTTGGTTGTTCTAAAGTTGAGGCAGGGTTTTTGGTAATAATATTCATAGCATATGCCCATCTAAAAAAGCCTCTGAGCGAAGCAACTTTTCTTATAATACTTGTCGGAGCAAGATTTCTTTCTTTCAGTATCCGAACATAACTATTAATATCATTCCTTCCTATAGATTGAATGTCTTTACCGCTTAACCTGCTCCCAAAATCATAAAGGTCTCTTCTATAGGCATCTATTGTATTGGCAGAAAGCCCTTTTTCAAGTTCCAAATATTCAAGATATTGAGAAATAGTATCATACATCTTTACAGCCTTAAGTAAGCTTCTCTTATAATATAATCTTCAAGACTCTTTCTGTCTGATTCACTAAATTTCATATCATTATTAATTATACAAAAAGCATATTTTTTGCCGCTCTTAGATGTTAAAAATCCTGCAAGAGAGCTTATATCACTGTGTGTTCCGGTTTTTGCCCTCATAGAATCTTTTATAGGCAGGAGCCTGCCGGACAGAGTTCCTTCTCCAGGAGCAGCAAGTTTTTCAATAATAGGATTATTCTTATTAACTATTAAAAAATCCGTAACAAAGTTTGCAGTTACATAATCGTCCTTTGAGACTCCGCTTCCGTCGACAACTTTATATTCAGAATTATTTAAATTATTCCTCTTACAATATTCATTAAACATTTTAATTCCGCAAACGTCAGAACCGGAAACAGAATTACAATATTTTCCCCCGGCTAATTTAAATAAAGTTTCCGCAACCAGATTATTACTGTTCTTTAAAACATCATCAACCGCTCTATCTATACTATGGGTATACTTATATACAAATTCATCTGAAGGTTTTAGCCTATCCTGTACAAAGGCTTCTTTTAAATATACTTTTCTGTTCTCCAAAGCCTTTTTAAGCTGAAAATTAAAATATTTCTTTAAATTGATGACAGGAAAAGTTTTAACTACAGGATGACTGACCGTTCCTGTCAGAACAAGAATATTTTCTGAAATCGCATTATCTTTTTCAATAAGAACATCCGTTGTATCAGAAGTTATAACATTATTCCTAAAAACAAACGGATAGCCAGTGGGGTTTATAATTAAAGCATTTTGACCTCGCTCGGACGGCATTATTGTAAGTTTCATCAGATTTTTGTCAAGATTATATGAACCGAAAGGAGGAGTATAAATATCCCACAAATCCTCTTCTTGCCAACCATTACCCCAGAGTTTGTTATCAAGAATACTGTCGTCTATATAAACCCTGTTTGTTTCAACCGGAATATTTTTAACAATAGCTTTTAAATCTTTTGAACTCAAATAAGGATCAGCACCTAATTTAAGGACATAGGAATCCTCGCCTCTTGAATATAGTTCGGTTGAAAACTCATAATCCTCACCGAGGGTCTCTACTATCGGTATTATTGTCAATAGCTTTTGAACCGAAGCCGGATTTACCAGTTTGTCATCGTTTTTGGAATATACAACCTTTCCTGTTTCAACATCTTTTATAGAAACATAAATTCTATTTTGATTAACCCCAGATGTCTTTACAACAGAAGAAATTCCACCCTTTACAGCCTTTGCTTGAACAGAAAGAGGTAAAAAAAACAATATAAATAAAACTAATAAGAGTTTTTTCATCAGGCAGCACCTCCTGTTATTTTTTTATCCCCTTACGCCTGAAAAGACCATGCCAGTACACTTTTTCATACTCTTCAGGAGCTCTCCTTTCAAGCTCTTCCAGACTTGCTTGAAGTTCCTGACGAGCTCTTTCATCGGATTCTTCATCCCCATCAGAAGGTACATATATGGGTTTACCGTACAAGTTGATAAGACGAACATCCAGTATCGGCATCCTAAAACCATCCCATGATGGAAATTTTGTAAAATTAAAATTGGTAGAATACCAGTAAATCGGAACTATCGGAACCCCTGCAAGTTTTGCAATCTTTATTACCCCGTCTTTAACAATCCTTGCCGGACCTCTGGGTCCGTCTACCATCATCGCACAATTTTCACCGCTTTTTAATGCTTCTATCATTTGCATTGTAGCTTCTACGGCGCCCTTTTTACCTTTTGAACCTCTAATAAGCTTAAACCCCCATTTACCGACAACTCTTGCAATAACTTCGCCGTCTTTGGAACGGCTTATTAAAACATTTGTCTTTGCACGATGTTTAAGCCCGTGTATACAACATTGATGCGCATGCCACATGGCATAAATACACGGTTCAACCTCAGGGTTCTCTACTTCTACTATGTGGGTAAAAAATTCCTGAATCTTAAATATTAAATATACTAAATCCGATAATTTATCTACGTTATCTTTATTTAACAACCTTACCATTCTTAAATTATACTATAAAAGCCCAAAAATGTGATATACTTATTTCGGAGGGTCTATGAAAAAATTTAAATATTTATTTGCATCTCTATTTTTAATACAAACTCTGGCTTTTGCAAACTACAATGATATCTATATTGCAGATATTCAGTACGACTGGATAGATAAGTCAATGGTTGAAAAAGAAGCCATCATAAGTGAAATAAGAGATATTATTTTTGAAGATGAAATAACAAAAATAAAAGAGCTTAAAACTCAATTTAAAGATAGGCTAAAAGATAAAGATTATGTAGATCACTACTATGCGGCTTCTGCCGGATACAAAGAATATGGTGATTATAATATTTCAGCTTTTTATTTTGGCAAAATGAAAAGTATTTATATGTATGCGCTTCAGGATAAAAAAGATTTATCAAAAGCATATTATTATGATGCTCTCGGAAGATTAAAATATATTGATTTTATTTACGGGGAATATCCTGATTATCCTTATTATTCAATTCAATATAGGATTTCCGGCAAGCCAATCAGCGCAATATATTTTGTGTCCAAAGATACGCAATACCTGTTTGAACCTGACGGAACATTTAAAGGAGTCTGGTACAAACATAATATGTATGATGAACACTCTAAAGTTATTCTTACAAGGACTGCATATTAATGAAATACGAAGAAGAAATCGGAAAAATTTTAATTAAAAAAAATTTGAAAATTTCCGTAACAGAATCATGCACCGGCGGACTATTAAGTTCAAGGCTGACAGATGTAAGCGGAAGTTCTTCATATATAACGCTGAATCTGGTTACCTATGCTAACGAAGCTAAACAAAAGATGCTGGGGGTAAATTCCCGCACTCTTATAAATTTCGGAGCGGTAAGTGAAGAATGTGCTTATGAAATGGCAGAGGGTCTTTTTAATCTTACAGGTGCTGATATATGTGTATCTACAACAGGTATTGCCGGCCCTACCGGAGGAAGCATCGATAAGCCGGTCGGATTAATGTACTCAACTATTTATGCTAAAAACAAGCATCAAACCTATAAAATACTTCTTGACTCAAAGATTCCCAGAATTGAAATGAAAAAAGAATTTGTACAAAGAGTTTTAAAAAATATTTATGAATTTATTAAATAAAAAAAGAGGTCTTAATGACCTCTTTTTGTTCTTATAATTTTTCAGGATTCCTCAATGGTATCAATCTGTCTAAGTCAGTATTAACACTAAAGTAGAATCTTGCAGTATTCTCGTTGTAATCTCTTCCGAGCGGGAAGCCTAAACCAACTTGAGCAGAAATCCAATCTGTAAGGTTCATATAGAAACCTGCGCCGACTGTATGTAAGAATGACTGCGGATAATCATAAACGTTGCCGTTTGTGCCAATCCAACCCCAATCATAGAACACAGCCAGTCTTAATCTGTCATCCAACCATGGCCAAACTCTGTCTAAAAGCGGTATAGGGGTTCTGAATTCAACCGTACCTGATACACCGTAGTCGCCAATTAATTCAGCCGGCTGATAACCTCTTAATGTATAAGGACCGCCCAACTGCATTTGTTCTGCCGCAAAAAGTTTATTCGGAGAGTATTGACCGCCGACTCTTACTACACCCATACTTCTTTTGAATAATCTCTGAACACGGGTTGCGTTAGCTGTAAACTTAACAAATGTTGTATCCTGGATAGCACCATGACCGTCTCCGCCTACACCGAAGTCAAAACCAAAGTTGCCAATCCATCTGCCGTAATCGTCATCTGTCATACCATACAATCCGGAACGCCATACTCTTAAGTTGTAATCAGAAAGATATTGCCTTGCTGAATTGTTAAGGAATGTGGTGCTTGCATTAAGAAAATCTATACCTGAATATACAAACAAATCGGATTTAGCTGTTTGAACCAAAGGATGAGTTAATTTAAAGAAGTAACTTTGAGCATTACCTTTAACACCCAGACTTTTGTACGGACCGCCCAGTCTTACGTGAGAATCAGAAAAGTCAAAAGACAATCTTGTTCCGTAAGATGATACAGGAAGTGAATATCCTGCCATCCAGCCTGTTGCACCGGATGAAAGAATTGTTCCGCCGTAAATCTTATCGCCCAAACCGGTCAAGTTATCCATACCGACAACAAATGAAGCTCTTTGAGCACCTGTATAAGAACGACCGTAATCATCCCAAGCAAAACCAAGGTTTACAGGGAATCTGTCACGTACATTAAGTGTAATCGCTGTATTTTCTTCACCTTCAGACTGACGCTCAACTTCGGTTTCAACTTGAACATAGTCTTCACGGTTAATTTCTTTCATTGCTCTTTGAAGGTTTTTAGCGTTAAACACATCACCTTCTCTTAAGCCGGCTTTACCCATGATAATATGTCTTAAATACCACTCACGAGTCCACTTTTCGCCCTCAATATTTAGTTCACCGACTTTACTTTCAACAATCTTAATTGTTGCTACACCGTCCACTATTCTCTGAGGAGGAACTGTTGCATAAGAGGTTAAATAACCTTTTGAATGATAGTAATTTGTTACTTTCGAACAAACTTCAAGAAGCTCATCAAAGAATATATCTTCCCCGATTACTTCCAATCCTAATTTTTCCAGCTCTTCCGTCGGTATTTGAGTATTACCTTCAAAATTTATTCTTTCAAGAAGGAAGTGCGGATTATAAAGAACCCCTTCTCTGGCAACGTCTTCTTCTACCGTTGCATCATATATTCTGTCGTCCTTTGTTACTTCATCAAGGGATTGAACATAACTTTTATCAATCTGATAACTATTTATTTGTTCCTGCTCCATCTTATTGAAAGCACCTGCTTCATATCCACGCAGGGTATTAAGGTCCAAGCTGCCGGCAACAGGGTCGGCATTTACTTTGCCTACTGATAAGAGACAAAATACAGCAACCATAGAACATATCTGTTTTTTCATAGTATCCAAATTCCTAATTTTATTCATTATTGGGTTAAAATTTCTGTACTTATCTGACATTATATCGCTTATTAAAGTTTAAAAACAAATAATTTTGCCAGATTGTAACAAAATATTAAGCCTTAACCAATTAATTTTAACATATTGAGCCATATGTGTAAAGATTTGTTACAATTAAAAGCCTACATCATTCGTACGATTTTTTATTTTTTTGAAATAAAATCCAGAACCCCATTAATAAATGTAAGAGGATGGATTGGACATCCCGGAATATACAAATCAATCGGATACTTCTCCAGAAATTCCCTGTTAAGTTTTGAAGAATTCTGGAATATCCCGCCTGAAATAGCACAAGCACCTGCTAATATTACAATTTTGGGGTTTGGAGTAGATTTGTAACAATCTTCAAGAGCATATGCCATATTAGCAGAAATCGGACCTGTTATAACCAACCCGTCTGCGTGTCTTGGGGATGCCACAAAATCTATCCCGAACCTGCCCATATCAAAATTGCAGTTTGAGCAAGCATTCAGCTCCATCTCGCATCCGTTGCAGCCGGCTGCAGACACCTGTCTTAACTTTAAAGACTTTGAAAAAACTCTTTTAATTTCTTTACGGGATTTTATTGCAGCTTTTTCAAACTCATCGGAAGTCATCCCTTCCGTTATAATAAGGTTTTCTCTCTGAGTCGAAGACAACTTGTAATAATTGGAAAACTGAACCGACTTACATTTACAATTTCCGCATAATGTGCATTTACCCAAATCTATTGATAAAGGATTTGTTTTTAATGCTCCCGTCGGGCAGAGAGATTCTTTAGCATCTCCATTATCTGTTAATATGGGAAAACCTCTAAACTGTTCTCTCATCGGAGCATTTTTTATATCCGATATAAATTGTTTTCCTTGAAAATATTTTAATTTTAAAGTATCAAACATGTTATTATTTATCCTTTTAATTCTATATTATTGTACTATTACTCCTACAAGTCATTTCCGCAGTATGAGAGATTAAAACTTTTATTACATAGCGGAAAATCTGAAATTCCGTTATTTCTGACAGCAAGAGCCAGCATGTACCAGTTATTAAAAGACGGATCTTTTATTTTGTATCTCAAAAGTTCTCCGTTAGCACCGGTAAGAGCAATGTGAACAACTTCCCCCCGCCATCCCTCAACCATTGATATGGCGAAAGAATTTGGCTCAAGAGTCTGCTTCGGTTGAATAAACGCTTCTTCCGCTTTAAAATCTTCTAATTTTAAAAGCAGCTTCTTAATTATCTGAATAGACTCTTTTACTTCTTTATATCTTAATTTAAACCTTGAATAAACATCACCTGTTGCTTTAAAGGGTTTTAGAGCATCTAATGATTTATACCATTCATCATTAAAATTAAACCTTGAATCAATATCCAAACCGGAAGCCTTTGCAGCCATACCAACCGCACCCAGGTCTTTTGCCGTTTCATAACTTACGACCCCGGTTCTTTCTAAACGTGAAAGAACTGTAGGAGATTTGAGCATAACTTTCGTTGTTCTGTCAACTGTTTTAGCAACCTCATCCAGCATTTTTACTATCTTAGCGGAAAGTACACTATCAATATCAAAATTCACCCCGCCCACATTAATAAGCCCTCTTCCGAATCGGCTGCCTGATAATTCCAGCATAGTATTAATTATAAGAGTCCTTGTAACTCCGAATATTGAAGCACCCATAGAATAAGCAATATCGCCTGCAATCGCACCCATATCTCCAATATGAACCGCAACCCTTTCCATTTCAAGCGCAATTCTTCGAATAATTTGAGCCTTTGATGTTATCGTACTGTTTGATAAAGTTTCCATTATCTGTGAATATGCTGTATTATAAGCTATGACAGAATCTCCGCAGACAGATTCGGCGAGTCTGTTATTATAACTATTTGATTTTATTAAAATTTCTTCTATACCTCTATGCTGGTACCCGAGCATTATTTCCAAATCATAAACCTTCTCCCCATGGCACATAAACCTGAAATGACCGGGTTCAATTACTCCCGCATGAATAGGACCTACCGCCACTTCATGAATCTCATCCCCTTTCATTTCAAAAAACGGATATTTGTCTTGATTAATTCTCACGGGCTTTAGCCATGGGTGGTTTAATGGCTCTATACCGAATTCTTCATAAAACTCTCTCTCAAAAATATGAAAAGCCGGAAACTTTGAAGTAAATGATTCATAGGATTTAACCCCGGGAGCGAATAAAGTTGAAGTAACATACAGACGTCCAACTTTATCATCTGCCATTACAATATAAAGCCGTACATTCTCAAATTCTTGTTTACCCATAAATCCGACTAAACGCATATCCATCTTTTCTACATCAGACTTTATTTCCTCTACAGAAAGGGTTGGAATATCATTTGAGTTTATTTTTTTATTATTTTCCGTAATTATCCAATTCATATTTTACCTTCTTCAATTAAAAACCAACTACAGCGTTTGCAAAGAGAGTGGAAACTGGTTCCGGCATGCAAACTCCCAGAACAAATGAGAGAATAAGCATTACTGCCTGCGGAATATACATTGTCCAGTTTAATTTAACTCCGGATTTTAATTCTCCCGCTTCTTTTTCCGGCGCCGAAAAGCTCATAGACAAAACAGCTTTTCCCATACCATAAATTATTATTGTTAAAAGAATTAAGAAAATTGCACACAGAATATATTTCCCATTCAGGAACATTGTTTTAACTATTAAAAACTCACTTATAAAAAGTACCGAAGGCGGCAGTGCAGCAATACCTATAAAAGATAACACCCATAATAATCCGGTCGGTTTATCCGTTTTTAACAGCCCTGTTATATGTTTAATTTTCTTTGTTCCGTATAAATCCAAAATATTTCCGGATGTTAAAAATAACGAAGCTTTAATAAGCGAATGTCCTACAAGATGTATTATAGCAGCAAGCATTCCGGCTCCGCCTAATGATGTTCCTATTACAAGAATCCCCATATTCTCAATAGATGAGTACGCAAGCATTCTTTTGTAGTTATTAATATGATATACAAAAACTGCCGTTATGAATAATGACAAAAATCCCATTACCATAAGCATAACTCTTGCAAAAGAATCACATCCGGCAATAATCATAATACCGAATACAGCAAGAATCATAAGATATGCTGAATTAAGTAACGCTGCCGACAACAATGCTGAAATCGGAGACGGGGCCTCGGCATGAGCATCCGGAAGCCAGAAATGAACAGGCACAAGTCCCATTTTTGCCCCGATACCAAATAGTATAAATACAAAAGATAATTTTAACCAGAAAGGATTGAATAGCGCAGCATTTTTATATAAATCCATATAATTTAAAGAATTTAAACTTCCTGTTGCTATCGTTAAAAGAATTATACCGACAAAGGCAAGTGCAATTCCTATTGAACATATAAACACATATTTCCAGGCTGCTTCTATAGAATGTTTAGTTTTTCTGAAATAAATCAAGTACGCACTTGCAAGAGTTGTTCCTTCAATAAAGACCCATGTAATACCTAAATTATTACTTAGAATCGCACCTGTCATAGATAGTACAAATAGAAGTACCATATAAGTATAATGTCTGACTTTTCTGCCGTCTGCATCGGCATTTTTCAAGTGACCGTTGTTATACACGGTAACGGAAAGAAAAACAACAGACATTACAACAAGAAAAATAAGGTTTAACTTATTTACATAAAAAAATGAACAATTCCTGACATTCGGCAATAAATTTATTCCGAAAAGGTATGCAACAGATATTATAAAATGCAAAGCCGCATATATATTAAGCATTAAATTGTTTAAATAATCTTTTTTAAACAAACATAGTATTAAACAAGCTAAAAGCGGAAATAATAAAATCAAATTAATCATTGTATTCGTAATCCTTCAAACCCGATAAGTGCGAAACTTCTAAATCTTCAAACTCATTATTAATCTCTCTTACAAGCATTCCGAGTATGAATACTGCAATAAATATATCCAGAAGAACCCCAAGATTAATAATAACCGGCATTTCTTTTGCAACAGAAAGAGACAAAAGGAATATACCATTTTCCATTGTTATAAAACCTATAACATTGGAAAGTACTTTATGCTTAATTGTTATCAGCCATAAACTTGTAATTATAATAGCAATTGAAACTCCAAAATACATTGGCGACACCAGCATAAAGGCCGGAGTATTTATATTTGCAGCTAAAAATCCTGCAAAAAGAATTATACTTGAAATAACAAGACAGTAAAAATGCGGAATATGGGCATCTGTATCCCTGTGAGAATTTGTTTTTTTAAGTACTTTCTTAAGAAACCACGGAATTACAAAAGCTTTTACAATAAGCGTTTCAACAATGACAAACAACAATCCGATTACATGTGCCAGATTTATCGAAAATGTATGCGGATTTGTAAATATTGACCATTCAAACCATGGTTCTTTTATGAAACCTGAAAGACATACAAAAAATAATAGCCAGCCCTGAGCTGCAAGCATATTAATATGTGCCGCTAATCTGCTTGTTGAAGCTATATAAATCATAGATAAACCTAGTAAAATTATAAATATGTTTTCCATTTTTCTACCTAACTTCCATATATCCTGTATGTTACAAGTGCAAGAATCAAAAGAGCCAGAAGTGTCATTATAAAAATAAACTCAAAGACATGGGTCATTCTGAATCTTGCAATAGATGATTCTATCGTTCCGATAAGAACAGAAAGAGCAAAAAGAATTACAAGAAATACTATAATAGAATACATCGGAGCCAAGCTCAAAGGCATTATTAAATTCGCAATCAATGCTTCAAACAAAAAAATCTTTATACCGGCACTCCATGTAATTAAACCTAAATCGACTCCGGAATTATCCAGAATCATTACCTCATGAATCATTGTTAATTCAAGGTGAGTAGCAGGGTCATCCACAGGGACTCTGCAGCCTTCAATAAGCAGCATTATGAACAATGCTACCGCCATTAATCCTATAATGAGATATCCATATATTCCGGCATTGTGCAAAATAACCTTAAAAGAGTCAAAAGAATAGTTTTGAGTCAAAGCTGCAATAGATGCCATCCCGATGAAAAAAGCCGGTTCAACAATCGTAGAGAAACAGGCTTCTCTTGAAGCACCCATCCCCTCAAAACTGCTTCCCGTATCAAGAGCTGCTAATAAAGAAAAGAATTTCCCAAAACCCAGAATATATGCAAATAAAATAAATGCAAACGGAAAAACAATTATAGACCTGCCCGCAGCAAGCGGAACCAGCAGAGCCGCAAAAAGTACGGAAACAAAACTTACAGTCGGGGCAAATTTAAATACCCAGGACGTCGTTTTACTAATAACAGCATCTTTTTTCAGTAATTTTATAAAATCCAACAAAGGTTGGAAAATACTTGCGCCTTTCCTTCCTGCCCAAAAAGCCTTTGTCTTTTTAATAACACCGATTATTAAAAATGGTGCGAATAAAAATATTAATATATTTATTAATAATATATACATAACTTACCTTTCTACCGTTCCGATTAGCCTATAAAAAATACTCCTACTATCGCAAGTAACAAAAATATCAGACCGACCAGAATATATTGCTGAATATTACCATTTTGAATCCGTTCAAATTTGGTCAAAATTTTCTCATCCCACTTAAGAATCGGCTTTACAATATAAGCTTCTTCAATATCTTCTATTTCCTGTTCATAATACGCCTCTTTTGGGAAAAATTCTTTCGGTTTTTTTATATAAGAAACTCTTTTGAACAGAGGCTTAAGGGTCAGAATAAAAGGACTCGCATAGGAAGATGCCGTATATTGCATTCTTGCTGTCGGCTTATCATAACCGCAGCCCCAGGTTGTATGCTCTTTGTATATTTTATTAATAATATTTCTGATAATGTACACCAGCACAATCGCAGCTATAAAAGCAAGGACAAACCAGCTTATTGAAGATGTTAAATCAACAATAGAGTGCACTATCATAAGTTTATTATTATTCAAAACAAGCTGGGTCACCGGTACAAGAGCCGCTGTTACAAAGCATTGCGGGAAAATACCTATAAAAAATGTTAATATCGCCAGAATTCCCATAGGTAACAACATCACTGAAGATACATCACTTTCAACTTCTTTAGAGGCATCACTTCTTGGTTCCCCTAGGAATATTATTCCGGCAGCTTTTGTAAAACAGAGAATAGCCATAGTTCCGACCATTCCAAGAGCCGCAATTGTAATAACAAGTGTTATAAACAAACTTACTTCCGGCGCCGGAAGCCCCTGTATCATACCCGCATAAATCAAGAATTCGCTTATAAATCCGTTAAAAGGAGGCATTCCGCAGATTGCCGCAGAACCGATTATAAACATTAAAGCCGTATAAGGCATAGGTTTAATTAAACCGCCTAATAATTCTATATTCCGTGTATGCGTTTTTAAATAAGTGCTTCCTGAGGCAAAGAACAGAAGTTCCTTAAATATAGAATGGTTTAGCACATGCATTATCCCTCCGGTAAAACCAAGCATCGCTACAATAGGATTCCCGTAAGAAAGTCCTAGCATTCCAATACCAATACCTATTCCGATAATGCCTATATTTTCAATACTGTGATAAGCAAGCAGTCTTTTAATATCATGCTGAGTAATTGCATATATAACCCCATATAATGCCGACACAACTGCAACTGCAAGAACACCATACGAAACAATTCTTGAAGGAGTACCAATCATTAAAATAAGTCTTAGAATTCCATATATCCCTGTTTTTATCATCACTCCTGACATAATACCGGAAACATGAGTCGGCGCCGCCGGATGCGCATCAGGCAGCCAGTTATGAAAAGGTACAAAACCGGATTTTATACCAAATCCTATAAAACCTAAGACAAATGCGATATTTGCAATGCGAGGATTTTGCTGCAGAATTTTTGCATATTCAATAAAATCAAAATTCCCGGCCTTATTTGTAAGCAACACAACCATAGCCGTTAAAAAAATCACTGATAAATGCATATATATTAAATACTTGATTCCTGCCGACAAAACGTCCTTCTTTTCTCCTTCAAAAATAACGAGGAAAAATGATGAAATAGACATAATCTCCCAAACGACAAGGAAAAACAAACCGTTTTGAACAACAGTTACACCAAGCATTGACGCTAATAACAACAGTAAAAAGAAACAATGCAGAGAGATGTCCATCCCCTTATTTAAATAAGGCTTCATATATCCGTTTGCATAAACAAAACCAATAAAACTCATCAATGAAATTACAACTATAAATATTGCGGATAAAGGATCTAATACTAAATGAATATCCCCGAACATTGCTGAAAAATTTATAGTGTATTCCAGCGCATAGCCTGTAATTAATGACCATATAGCAGGAAACATTGCTGTCCCTGCACCCATTAGCGCAAAAATAGTGCTGATTTTAATTTTAAATTGCTCTTTTACAATAAGCGCAAAAAAAGCACCGGTAAGTAATATTCCTATCGCTAAAAGAAAATATTCCATAACTATTTACATTCCCAAAATTAAGTCTAACTTCTTACAGTTATCTGTTATAGACCTAACATAAGAATTTTTCAAGAAAAAGTTTACCAAAATTAAATTTAAATATATAAGAGAGCTTCCTCATCTAAAGATGAGGAAGCTCTCTTAATTCTTGTTTCCGGTTATCCCTGCACAACCGGTTCAGCCATATCTGTTTTCGCTGCAACTGCTTTATAATAGTTTATATAATTAACCATGCAGTCAAATTCTGTTTCATAAACCGTCTTATTAACACTGAGCAGATTTTCTTCCATCTGGTTCAAATCAAGCTTTGCAATAACACCTTCACTAAATTTCACCTGCGACATGGCAAAATCTTCTTTTTCAAGCTCCTGAATTTCTTTTTGTTTAGCAAGTTTTTCTCTGTCCATATTCACTGTAACAAGAGCATCGTTAACTTCCTGCATAGATGTCAGATTAACTTTTTCATAGTTTTTAAGATTCTTTTCGTAGGCTATTTTTTTCATTTTCAGATTAGCCATAAGTCTACCGCCCATAAATAGCGGCTGAAATAAGCCTCCGCCAAAACCCCATAACATATTTGAGGTGGTAAATAAACTTTCTAAATGCTGCGAGTTAAAGAATAACATTCCCCCGAGATTAATTGTCGGGAACAATTCTTTTCTTGCAGCTCTTACATCAAGCCCGGCTTTTTCAAGCATTTTTTCAGCTTTCAAGTAATCCGGTCTTTGTAAAACTATATCAGAACTTACATATTCGGGAATTGTACCGTTGAATGCAAGCGTTTTATAATCAATTCTTTTATATTCTTCGATATTATTAGGACTGTCTCCTACAAGAACTGCCAGTTGGTGAAGAAGCTTCGTTCTCTCTTTCTTTAAATCCGTCAAGGCTGAAACACCTGCTATATATGATTGATTTGCCTTAACTAAATCAGAAGTCGAAACAAGACCCTCAGAATTACTAATACTCATTATTTCAAAGATTTCTTTTCTTAAATCTACTATATCTTCCTGCAAATCAATTAGTGCATCATGTTTAACTATATCTATATAAGTGCTGCCCACCGCAGATGCTATTGATATATAAGCAGCTCTTTCATCAAGAATGGTTGCTTCCCATAATTTTTTAACCGAATCTGTTTTATTATGGTTTTTGCCGAACAAATCAAGCTCGTAACTTGCAATTACCGGTAAACCAAATGTTCCCGCAGTCTCTCCGAAAACTTTTGCATATCCGGGCATAAACCCTGCTTGAATAGAAGGAAGTTCATTTGCCCTTTGAGCTTTTACATTTTGATAATATTCTTCAATAGTAAGAGTTGCCATGTTTAAATCTTTGTTATTTTCGATGGCTCTTACGATATATCCGCTTAATATTTCATCATTAAACCCCTTCCACCACTCAAGATTAACATATTCATATTTATTTTTTTGAGGAGCAACTTTTGTTGATTTTTTCTTTTCTTTCTTTGATTTCTTCTCCTGCTTATTGTCATTTACTACAATGCCGGTTGATTTATCTGCCGAACCGACAACGGTATCTTCAATAGCCAGAACAGGCACTGTATATGAAAGTGCAAGCGACATAATTATTGCTAATGATAAAAATCTCTTCATATCTTTTCTCCAAGTACTTGATTTTTTCTAAGATAAATGATAGCATAAATATGTTGCATTTGCAACAGGTTGATAAAAAAACATACAGTACATAGAGGATTTACAAAAAAGGTTTAGCGTGAAAACTTTATCAGAAAAAGAATCATCTTTTAAAAATCATTTTACGGACTCTGTCTTTTATGAAATAGAACTAACTGCCAAGTATTGCAAAATGTTAGGCAGCCAAATTTTTGAAAAGTTTAATATAGATATTTCTATAGAAGAATTTGGGATACTGGACACTCTTCTTTGCAATCCCGGAATTTGCCAAAGAGATTTAGCGAGAATTATACTCCGTGACCGGGCAAATACAGGAAAACTTCTGGATAGCCTTGAGAAAAAAGAGCTTGTCAGAAGAGAGCTTGCAATAAAAAATAATCGTCCCGTTAAGCTTGCACAGCTTACAGAAAAAGGTTATAAAAAAACAAAGGAAGTAACTGATATTATACGACCACACTTGGAAGACATAAGGAAAAGAGTTAAAAATAAAGATTTAGATAAGGTTACCGGACTTTTAAAACAGTTTAGAGAAATTTTAAGAGAGGCATTAGAAATTCAAATATAAGGAAAAGATTATGAGTGAGGAAAAAAATCAGATAGAAAATACAGGAAAAAATAAACTTCATACAAAACGCTACTGGGTGATATTACTTGGAATAATTGCGCTTATTATTGTCGGGTTTGTAATATACGAATTTACTAAATACCAAACAACTGATGATGCATATGTTGAAACGACTACAGTTTCTGTCTCCCCTAAAGTATCGGGACAGATTGTAAAGGTTCTGGTTGAAGATAACCAGAAAGTTAAGGCAGGAGATGTTGTTGCAGTAATTGACAAAGTAGATTATGAAGTTAAACTCCAACAAGCTGCCGCACAATATGAACGAGCTCTTTTAAACCAGCAAAATGCCCATGCTAATTTAAATGCAGCAAATTCTGAAATTGAACTTGCAAAAAAAGACCTTGAAAGATACCAAAATCTTTATGCTGCAGGTGCTGTTTCCAAACAAACTCTTGATAAAGCAGCAACAAACCTGGAGTCTGTTCAGGCAAAACAAACAACAGCAGAGCAGTCAATATTTTCGCAAGACCCATCTAAAAGCGCTAAAGTTGCGGATGCTGAATTAAATGTATTAAAAGCCCAAAAAAGAGCTGCAGAGCTTGCGCTTGAATATACAGATGTCTTAGCACCTATTGACGGAACCGTTTCCAACAAAAAAGTCGAAGTCGGGATGATGGTTCAACCCGGAACTCCTTTATTTGTTATAGTCCCTCATGACGTATGGGTGGTTGCAAACTATAAGGAAACTCAAATCCGAGGGATGAAAAAAGGCATGCCTGTTGACATAAAAATTGATACTTATCCGGGAAAAGTTTTTAAAGGTGAAATTGACAGTATTCAAAGAAGCTCCGGAGCAAAAGCAAGCTTATTCCCGCCTGAAAATGCGGTAGGCTCTTTCGTTAAGATAGTACAGAGAATTCCCGTAAAAATAGTGTTCACAGAAAAAATAGACCAGAATGAATACCCGATTATACCCGGAATGTCGGTCGTTCCTAAAATAAAAACTAAATAAAAATACAGCAATTATAATTCCATATCACAGCGGGTTGAATTTCAATCCGCTTTTTTTATCATATCATAAACTTTAAATAATATCCCACAGTTCTTCGTCAAATATTCGTCTGAGTTCTTTTTTCATATCAGAATCAGGCTCTCTTTCGATTAAAGTTTTAGCCAATTTTTCCTTCTCTTCTTTAGATAATTCACTCACCTTACACTCTTTTCCGAAAAGTTCTTTAATTGTATCAGCAAGTTTATTCTGTCTGGTTGTTTTTTCAGTATTCATTTCAGCTGATGGTGTTTTTACAGTTTCCTTCGGTTTTAGCTCTTCGGGTGCTTTTGATTTGCTTTTAGGTTTTAACTTCCCTTTAGCTGCCAAAACTCCAAGTGTTATTGCAGCTGCTCCTGCAAGAGCGCATGCAGCAGCTTTTGCAGTTGAAACGGATTTTGTTTCGGCTTTTTTATCATCTGTTTTTGCCTGCATTGGGGTATATTTTTTGAATGATATCGGAGAAATTGTCATACATAAACCTTTCTATATATATTAAAACCCAAAACACAATAAAAATTGCCTTAAAAATTTAACTTACTCTCCATATCGGTAATTATCATTAATTTTAATCTGTTATATTCTATGTTATGCTTAGTAAGGAGAGTTTAATATGAACAGAAACATTTTAATCATTTTACTTATTTTTTTAGTTCCTCTGGCTGCATATTTCGGACTTACCAGAGACAAAAATATGGCCGTTATTCCGTCTCTTGCGGCCGGGCCTGAAATTATTAAATTTTCATCTCCTATGTGCTATGAATGCCAGGAACTTGAGAAAATTTTTGACGAAGTATATCCCGGATACGCAAATAAAATTTCTTTAAGAAAAATTGATGTCACCCAGAAAGATAATGAAACAAAAGAACTAATCAGAGAATATCAGGTAAAATTAGTACCTACAACCGTATTCAAAGATTCAGACGGACATGTTATAAGAAGAACAGAAGGTGCTATTCAACCAAGGATTCTGGAAAATTATTTTAAGGAAATAATACATGAATAATCTGGCACAAATATTTTCATCAGGTCTTAATACATGGTATATAATGCTCGGAGCTGCATTCTTAGGCGGAGTAATCGCATCAATTTCACCTTGTTCTCTGGCAATGCTGCCTTTAATAATCGGTTATGTCGGCGGATATTCCAAAGAAACACCTTTAAGAACTTTTATTCAGTTATGTTTCTTTATATTTGGGACTGCCATTGTGTTCAGCGTTATAGGAATAATTTGTGCAATTACAGGAAGTGTTTTTGCTTCTGCTATCGGAGGATACTTTACTCTCATTATGGCCTCATTATTACTGGTAATGGGATTGAAACTCCTAGATATACTGGATTTCGAGATACCTGTAATAGTAAAATCAATGCCGTCAAGCAGCAGGTCATCGTTAATTATATATCCGACTCTTCTCGGCATAACTTTTGCTCTTGCAGGAACTCCATGTTCAACGCCGATTCTGGCAGGAATCATGGCTTTTGCCGCAATGGGAAAAAACCTGACATTTGCAGTATTACTATTATTCATGTTCGCTCTGGGACAGGGAATAATTCTCATTCTTGCCGGACTATTTACATCAGGCATAAAAAACCTGAAATCAATGTCTGCTTTGACGGAAGGATTATTGAAATTCTGCGGTTCATTATTAGTTCTGGTCGGACTTTACCTTTACTGGAAAGTCTTTACTCCCCTCATTTAAGAGTTTATCCTCAATAACTTTTGCAGCATAACGAATAAACTTTTCACAAGGTCTTGAATTATAATACTCCTCCGTTCTGGGAGAAGGTTCGGGAGAATCCGACCCCGGAGGCAGCCCGAGAAGATTTCTGCAGATAATAGTTCCAAACTCTTTTTTAAATTCTCCGGCAAGTTCTTGAATCAACCTGTAGTGTTCTGTTTTGACTTCCAAATTAGCAGGCTCAATATAACCTCTTTCCAATCCTGCAATCATAAACATTGCCGATACGGCACCGCAAACTTCCCTCAAACGCCCCATACCTCCACCAAAAGAAGAAGATAACTTCAATGCAGTTTCAGGAGAAATGTTGTATCGGTCAGCAAAAGACAAAAACACAGATTGGGCACAATTATAACCGGACAGAAAATTATGAGCCGCTATTTCTGAATAATCTTTTTTCATATGAATATTCTAGTATAAAAAAATGAACTATTCTATAAAAAAAATCGTTATACTTATGTAGACAGTAAATTTTTGTTAAAACAAAAATAAAGGAGGACAAATTATGTCAGAAGAAAATCACAGTGTAGAAGTTAGAGAAGAAAAATGTAATTGCTTCTGTCGTTCAAAAGGATTTAGAAAATTTCTGGTAGTAGCACTAGGAAGCTTTGTAGGTGTATTTTGCGCATTGAGTTTGTTTGCAGCACTCCATAAACCTCCAATGATTATGCCGCCGTGTCCGTGCGGATGTCAGTCCATGATGCGACCGGGATATGCACAGCACTTTGACAGAGGAGATTTCCGCAGATTCCATAAACATCATATGAAACATATGGACAAATTCAGACCAGACAGACCGATACCGCCTAGAGGAATGGAAGGTCCTGGTCCGGTTCAACCTCCGGTACAAAGATAGTCAGATTTTGCAAGAAGAATCGGTTTAAAATCGATTCTTCTTTTTTACTTGAAATTTGAAAATGTTTGTGAGAGAATAGTTTGGCGATTTGGTTTTACTAAATCTGTGACAAATGAATAATGTGAATTATGGCAAGGTAGCCGACATTAGTTCTGTGAGCGGAGCGAACTAGAAATAATGGAGTCCTGAACTCGTTTCAGGATCTGAGCGGATACCGGATGATAATTTAGTATGATAAACATGGCAAGGTAGCTCAGTTGGTGAGAGCGCACGGCTCATACCCGTGAGGTCGAGAGTTCGAATCTCTCCCTTGCTATTTTTTATTG
>CALVBP010000024.1 GCA_944325825.1 Candidatus Gastranaerophilales bacterium
AGAAATATGGAAAAGAAAGAAAATAACGCACTGCTGCATTTTTCTGCCGAAAAATGCCTGTGACTGCTCCCCACCCCAGCCCTCCCCGAGTTGGGGAGGGAGTAAGTTTTATTTACCCCTGCGGGCGTGTGACGCAGTCACCATAGCCCGCAAATGAGTGCAGGCTATGCCTGCTACAGCCATTTAATCTGATGCCCTTCGGGCATAGAAAACAACACGTGTTTTCTTTTTCTTTGCCTCGTAAATAAAGAAAAAGAAAAGTACAAGAAGTCTATTCACAAATTACCCCATCCACACTCTTACAGAGTATGTATTTTTTTTATCTTGTAGTAAAATGTTGTTATGAAAAAAGCTTTATTAGGTACCGTCTGTTTTTTAGTATTTTTATCACCTGCCATGCCGGCATTCAGTGCTTCAACCGGAATGTTTGCACAATACTATAATTCTGCACAGAGTTATCTGGCTCAAGGGCAGTATTCTTCTGCCATTGTGGATTTCAGAAAAGCACTGCGCATTAATTACCTTGACAATTCTGCAAGAATCGGGCTTATTAATTCATATTTAGCAAGAGCAACTTATTATGCAAATCAAGAAAAAAATTATAATAAGGCCGCTAATGATTTCAGAAGCGCACTTTTTTACTTAAGAATGTATCCTAATAAGGATCAAACTGTTCAAAATTCTGCCGCAATGATTGCATCTGCCAATGAGAATTTAAACCAGTGTCTTAATGTAATGAGTTTTGATAAAACAGCATCTTCCCGCTACAAGACAGCAGAGGAACTGAGAGCCGTCGGAAACTTTTCCGCAGCTGCGTATGAATTTTCACAGGCAGCCCAAAATGAAAAATATTCAGCTTCTGCCAATGAGCAAATTGCAGATTTAATGAAGCTTCTGGCAAATGAACCACGCTCTGCTGATTATTACAAAACGGCACTTGATATAGCACCAACAAACGGCGCTTTGAGAATGAAATATGCCAGAACTCTTGACAAACTGGGAAAATTTGACGAAGCTGTAGAACAGTATAATTATGCGCTCGCTAACAGCAAAGGAGATATGGAAATTCTTTATGCTCTGGAGCGGATTTATCTCAAAAAACTTGCCCAGACTCCTTCTGATGCCGAGCTCAACGCAAACTTAGGCGCTATTAAGCAGGCCCAGGGTGACTTTGAAACTGCACTGAGTTATTACGGAAAAGCCGAACAAATCAATCCAAGTAATATAAATACCCGCTTGAATGTCGGAACGCTCTTCCAACAAAAGAAAGATTATCTGAAAGCTATTAAATCTTATGATTCCGTTCTAACGCTTTATCCCGATAACATTCAGGCCAATTTATATAAAGCTCAAGCCCTTTCTGAAATGGGAGACAAAAAAGGCGCTATGGAACTTTATAACAAAGTGCTTTCTCTGGATCCGGAAAATCAGGCAGCAAAAACCGAAATCGCAGGAGTTATGCAGGCGGCAATGGCTCCGGATGAATACATCAACTACCTGACAAAAAATTCAGCTGATAAATCTACGCAAAATATGCTTTATGATTATGGATACAAGCTTCATAAAGAAAATAAAATAGATGATGCCATAAAAGCATATCGTGCTTTAATATCCGCAGGAAGCACCAATGTCGATGCTTATGTTAATCTGGCAATATGTTATGCGGCAAAAAATGATTATAGCAATGCTGTTGCGGTTTTAAATAATGCAAAAACAAAATTTCCGGCAAATAATCTTGTCCTGAAAACATTGCAAGATGTTCAAAAAGATTCCACATCCACAGCATTGGCTGCGGCTTCAGAAAGCTATGAGAACAAAGATTATAACAAAGCTGTTCAACAGTATCTGGCTATATCTCCGGCTACAGAAGATTCTATGCTCGGGGTTGCAGCTTCTTATCAGGCAATGGAAAATTATAATAAAGCTATTGAATATTACAAAAGAGCAGAGCAGATTAATCCTAAAAATGCAGAAATTCCTTATTACATAGGTTATCTGTATTCAGAACAGCAAAAATGGATGGAAGCCGAAACCTATCTTAAGAAAGCAGTAAGTTTAAATCCTGAATCAGAAGCTAAAAATTTGCTTAGCTATGTACTCCAAAACTACTCGCTCGGAAATTTGAACGAAGGAATTAATCTCTTTGAAAAAAATGATTTTCAGGCTGCATTAACAAAGTTTAATGAAGTTATTAAAAAAGAAACAAACAATGCTTATGCCTACTATTATAGAGGCCTAATCTATGATGAACAGAACAAAAGACAGCTTGCAATTAACGAATATCTTAATGTATTAAAGTATTCAAAAGAGCTTCCTATTGCAAATTATATGCTAGCTGTAGATTATGATACACTGGAAAATTATAAAGAAGCTTTTAAATATTATAATTTATTCATCTCAAGTTATACAACCGATGATGAATATCTTAAATATGCAAAATCAAGAGTGGAAGAATTAAAGCCATATGCAGGTTAAAGATTTGATTAAGAGCAGAGTTTCTCTTGCTCCTATGGCCGGAATAACTGATTATGTTTTGCGCTCGCTTATAAGAGAGCATTCAGCAACCTGTCTTTTGACCACTGAAATGATTAGTTCTGAAGCTCTTAGACAGGTTAAAGATACTGACATAACAGCCAGAGGAGAAAATCACTCTCCTGTTTCATATCAACTTAGCGGCCACAAACCGCAAATGATTGCAGACGGAGCTAAATATTTGGAAAAATTTGCGGATATGATTGATATAAACATGGGCTGTCCGGTTAACAAAGTTGTTAAAGGTACTGACGGCTGCGCACTTATGAGAAATGTTGAGCTTGCGCAGGAGATTGTAAAAACGGTTAAGTCTCAAATTTCTATTCCTGTTTCTGTAAAATTCCGACTGGGATACACTATGGATGAGCTTAACTATGTGGAATTCGGTCAAAAAATGCAGGAAGCAGGTGCTGATTTTATAACAATTCACGGACGTACCCGTTCTCAGATGTACGGCGGAAAAGCGGATTGGAAAAAAATTGCTGAATTGAAAAAAAATGTAGATATTCCGGTTTTTGCAAACGGAGATATTGTTTCTATAGAAACAGCCGCTCAGTGCCTGGAAGAATCCCAGGCTGACGGTGTAGCAATAGGAAGAGGTGTTTTAGGAGACGTGACCTTGATTTCCAGAATAGAAAAATACCTCCAAGCAGGAGAATATTTACCGCCGCCTACAATAGAAGAAAAAATTGAAGGTATGAAAAAACATTTACTGAAGGAAGTTGATTTTCGGGGAGAAGAAGTCGGAATTAAATTCGTGAGAAAATTTTATCCGTATTACGTAAACGGTTTTCCCGGTGCTTCAAAATACAGAGGAGACCTTGTTTTAATGGATAATTTAAAAGAAATCCTCTCTCTTTTGGATAGTATTTTAGTGCTCAAATAACCTTTTTATTACCCTGAAAAGGTTTCTCCCGCAAAGCAATGTAAATTTATGTTAATAAAAAGCAATTTTAAGAGAGATAAATACTTTATGTATATAACAGGGATAATTAGGAGAAAATATTATGTGCTGTTTTTCGGTATTCATACCACCAATATGTGCACCCAGACCATTCTTCGGATGCGGACCGATGCCGTTCATGGGCTGCGGACCAATCCTTCCGTTCGGCGGCGGATGTTATAACCCCGGAAATGCCTTAATGTTTGGTTTGGGAGCAGGACTCGGCGCAGGTTTGGGATGTGCTGCCGGAAATCTTATCGGCGGATTAATTAACCGCTGGTGTTAATTCGTTGAATAAATTCCGGTCAAATTCATTAAAGTTTTTTATAATACTGTCAACTTCGGGCATTTGTTTATAAAATCCCGGGGTTTCCATTGAAGTTATTGCAATAATTTTGCCTATTCCGGCAGCCTTTGCTGCTTTTATCCCTGCATAAGCATCTTCTACCACAATACAATCCTCAGGTTTCAGACCTATTCTTTCTGCAGCTATCAGGAATATATCCGGTGCCGGTTTCCCCGGGATAGTACCATCTGAATACACAATTTTATCAACCTCAAACCACCTGCCGAGATGGAATTCTTTTATATAAAATTCAACATTATCCCACTCAGACATTGTTGCAATTGTTCTCGGGATATTTTTTTCTTTTAAAAAGTCCAAAAATTCAATTGCCCCGGGAGCAAGATGGAAATTCGCTTTATCCATAAGACATTGTTTTCTGTAAAGAGCCTCTTTCTCTTTAGCGTATTTTTCAACAAGCTCTTTTGACGGCTTCTTACCTATTGCATACTCAATAATATCCTCATTCGTATGTCCGAACATTTTTTCCTGCATTTCCTGAGTAGTAAATTCATATCCTCTTAAAATTTTAGAATACTCCCTCCAGGCATCATAATGAAGCTTTGAATCCCAGTATAACGTTCCGTTAAAATCAAAAATTATTCCCTTCATAATACATATATTATATTAAAAAACACGTTTATTTGTACACAAAATTAAAATATGATAGAATAGGCTGGTATGATACTAAATTTAAATCCCGAAGATATTAAATACGTAAAAATTCTGTATCAGGACTATAGAGAGAGGGCATGTTCTGTCAGAGCAGCCATAAGAAGTATTTCCCAGGCAGAAATAATGTGCTGCGCTAAATTTGAAAATGGTTTAGATATTAAGACTCCTCAGGAAATAACATTAAGTATTGTTTGCACAGCAGGACTCTACAGAACAAAAACGACTCTTAAAAAAATAGAAAATGATGAGCCATACACCTTCTTTTTTCTGATTCCGCCCTCGAGCCTGGAATATCTGCAAAACAGGGAATATTTTCGGGTTGAAATCACGCTGGATTGCATCTTTTCATACAGATTAAATGATGAAATTATCAATATACAAACACACACAAATGACCTTTCAGCCAGCGGTGTAAGTATTATATTACCCCAACGGGAAATAGGGAATGAAAATGCCTGGCTGAACATTAATACAAATCAAAGACAAATAAAAACAAAGATTAAGTATATCAGAGATGAAAAAATCGATTCCGGATATAAATTTTCATTTAGTTTTACAGAAATCTCAGAAACTGACAGAGATTTTATTTCACAAATCTGTATAAAAAAGCAACTTGAAGAAAGACGAAAATATTTTAAATAATTTAAGTTATTAATCTTAATTATATGTATATATAAATTTTCAAGATTTAACATTCTCGGGCTTTTTTGCCTCCGTATTTTGTAAACATTTCTTAACATTTTAGCAATTTCTTCATATAAAAAGTTTTTCATGTAATAGAAGTGTGTAACCTTGCGGAGGTTTTTATGTATAATGTTTCTTTAAACGGTTCTGAATCAGCGGGCAGTGTAGCATACAGAATGAATAATCAAGCCTACCCTCAAACTCCTAAATACAGTAATATGAATTTCAGAGGCAGAGATGATTACTATGAAGAAAAGGGCAGCAAGGGCTTGAAAGTGTTACTTGGACTTGCCGGCACTGCAGTTCTTGTAATAGGCGGGCTCGGAATCGCACACAAAAAAGATGTTCTTAGCAAAATATCAAACGAAAAAGTCAAAAATATTCTGTCAAAAGCAAAACCTGCCGCAGAAACTTGCTACAAGTGGTGTCATAAAGTTAAAAAAACTCTGGTAAATAACTGGGATAAAATAAAAAAAATGTTTAATAAAAAATCTTAATCTTTCCCGATTCTGAACCAGTTAACAAATTTATTGAAAAGGGTGTCCGCAGGGATATCCTTTTCGTCCATTTCAGAATCTATTGTGATTTCGTTATCATTTTTATCTTCAGAGTATTCAAAAATATCTTCATCTTCTTCTTTTTTTCGTTTTCCCTGACGCATATACATTCCGCCGCCGCCTAAGCCGCCGCCGTCTTTGTATGTTGCTTGTGCTTTAATTTGGTTGATTGGGTTGATATTTTCAAAAGACATACTCATACTCCGAGATTGTACTTTTCATGTATATTATAACCCATTTTCGAACTTTTACCAGTATTTTTATGATAAAATCATTATATTATAGGAGTTTTTCATTATGAAAAAATCATTAATACTGGCAGCTATTTTTATCCTCGGAAGCTTATCTTCAGTTTGGGCAAAAGATATGAGATTTATTCAGGTAACTGACACTATGTATAATTCTCTTGATGAAAGCTCTGTTGAAAAACTCCAAACACTTGTTTCTGAAATAAATAAAGAACCCTCTGCCGAATTTGTTATCTTTACCGGAAATAATATAACGAAACCGACTATGGATAATCTTGAAGGTTTCATAAAAGAAACCAATAATCTTAAAATTCCGTATTATGTTGTTCTGGGAAACAAAGATGTTAATAAACAAAGAGGGGTTGGGAAAAAAGAATATGTGAGTTTTTTAAAGAAAAATGTTAAATCTCACAAAAAAATAGAATCACCTAATTTTGTTTTTGAAAAAAATGGTATAGTATTCATCGTCGCAGATGGCTCTAAAGAAGTTATACCGAGTTCTATGGGATATTATAAAGCTGATGTTTTAAAATGGCTTGATGAACAATTAACTTTTTATAAAGATAAAAATATTGTAATATTCCAGCATTTTCCTCTTATCCCTCCGGCAGAAAGAGAATCACATTATACATTCAAAGCTGATGAATATTTAAAACTTCTTACAAAGTACCCTAACGTTAAAGCTATTTTTGCAGGACATTTCGGGGTAAATAATGAACAAGTCGTTAACGGAATCCTGCATGTTGCGACCCGAAACGCTCCTTATTACAGGGTTATTGACATGACAGATTATGAAACTCAAAATCCGACTTTCTGGAGTGTTATAAAAGAAGGTACTGAATAATACGGAATTATTCAACTTATTCCATAATATATTCCCCCTCTTTACCAGTATCCCCGTTTTTGCTATGATGTAATTATGACAAAGTTTTTGTTGATTAGCGAGGATGGCGAAAAAGAAAAAATTATAAGGGAGGTTTTCTCATCGGATGAAGTTATATCAACCGTTGATGAAATGCTGATTTTTGATGCGCTAAAAGTTGAAGAGCCTGATATTGTAATAATTGACGGAGATATTAAAAATCTTGATTTAAAGCCGCTTTGCAGAAAAATTAAACAGTACCCCGTTGTTATACTTTTAATTCTGGGAGAAGTTCAACATAATAAAGATGTAACACATAATGCCAACCTGTTTATTAAAACACCTATTGATAAAAAATTACTATCTGCAACGGTAGATTCAGCCTTAAAAACAAGACTTTCGCTTTTAAAAATGACCCGTTCGAATCAGGAACTTGCAAGAAGTCTTTACCAATTAAACGTTCTTTATAATACAAGCTCACAACTTGCAGGCTCTTTGGATAAAGATAAACTTTTAAAAATTATGATAGAAGGAATAGAAAAGTCCTTAAACTTTGAGCTTTCTTGCACCCTGATGTTCCGCTCCGAACGGGAGCCGGTTTTGATAATAAACTCTCTTTATAAAGTTTCAGACAGATTGCTTGAGGCGCTAAAACTCCGGGCTATTTTAAGTTACAAATCTTTATTAAGCGATCCGCCGTTTGACATTAAAATCGGAAATCTGAAAATCGAAAAAAATATTAAACACAATATTGAAGAGTACGATTTCTCAGTACTTAGATATGATAATATGTTTGCACCGATTATGCTGAATGACGAATTCTTCGGATTTACGGAAATCTATCGTGAAAAACCTTTTACAACAGAAGATGCAACCTGTTTTCAAACTCTTGTACAGCAGGTAACTTTACCCCTCCAGAGTGCATCTTTGTTTCAAGAATTAAAAGTAACCAACAGAAAACTACAAAAACTTGAAAGACTCAAATCTGAATTTATCTCAATTGTTTCACATGAATTAAGAACGCCGCTCACAGCAATAAAAAATGCCATGGATATTATTTTAAGCGGAAAAGCCGGAGATATGACCGAAAATATAGAAAAATTTGTCTCTATGGGCAAACGAAACGCAACAAGATTATCCGGAATTATTAATGACCTTCTTGATATATCAAAAATAGAAGCAGGAAAAATGGACTTCAAATTTGAACTTACCCATATTGAACCTGTTATTGAATATGTCAAAAATAATTTAACTGAAGTTGCGAAAGAAAAAAACCTGACTATCAAATATGAACCATGCGGAGATTCCGTAGAAATCTATGCTGATTCTAACCGACTGGAACAAGTACTCACAAACCTCGTATCAAATGCAATAAAATTCACACCAAATGCAGGTCAGATAGAAATAACCTCAAAAGTTGTTAATGCAAGAGAGCTTCAATATGACCATTGCTTTGAAGAAGATATTAAAAAGCTTCAGGGCAACTATCTTCAAGTATGCGTAGAAGACCACGGGATAGGCATTGAGCGTAAAGATTTGAATCATGTATTCGATAAATTTGCCCAAATTGAAAATTCTCTTTCCAGAAAAGTCGGAGGCTCCGGACTCGGACTGCCTATCGCAAGACAACTTATGGAGTCCCATAACGGTGCTATCTGGTGTGATAGCGAAATTAATAAAGGTTCAAGGTTTTATTTTGTAATTCCGGTTGCAAATGACAAAAGCAACTTTAATATGATTAAAAAGCAGCTTATCCAAAAAGCCCGTTCAAGCGGAACTACGGCGGCTATTATTAAAATCAAATCGACAGATGAAGTCATCCACAACCTGCTTCAGGAAGAAAACCTGCTCAACAAAACATATATGTCAAATTCGCTTATTGAAAAAGAAGGAGGACTTACAACACTTTCTATGGTTGTTATGGACGGAGATAAACCTTCTTGCGAGTTTTTAAAGAAAAAAATAGACACACTCACCACCCAGAAGGAGAACCTGTACGGAAAATGTGATATAATGTTTTCATACGAGATTGAAGGAGAGGTACATGAAAAAGATTCTTATAGTTGATGATGAACAGGATATTGTAGAAAGTCTGAAATTTGTCCTCGAAGTCTCCGGTTTTGTATGTTATACCGCTTTTAACGGTGAAGACGGCTTAAGACTTGCTAAAGAAATCATGCCGGATTTGATTATTCTGGATGTTATGATGCCAAAGATTAACGGATATAAAATAAGCCGATTATTAAAGTACGACAACAAATACAAAGATATACCGATAATTATGGTAACAGCACGTTCTCAGCTTGAAGACAAGATGATAGGAGAAGAAACCGGTGCTAATGAATATATCACAAAACCATTTGAACTTGACCAGATAGTTAAGAAGGTTCAGGAATATCTGGGAGAATAAGTAAGTAGTTTTGAGAGAAGAAAATGTCATTTTGCAATATTAAATGACATAACAAAAGGGTAAGGATTGACACCTCACCCCGCCCCTCTCCTCAAGGAGAGGGAGACAGGGAAAGATAAAACAAGTTAGTAGGCGGGATAGAATGTCTCCCGACAAAAGATTAGAACCAACCGGCGCAAACCAGCTGGTAAGAGGTCAGCAGAGGGAGACAGGGAAAGATAAAACAAGTTAGTAGGCGGGATAGAATGTCTCCCGACAAAAGATTAGAACCAACCGGCGCAAACCAGCTGGTAAGAGGTCAGCAGAGGGAGACAGGGAAAGATAAAACAAGTTAGTAGGCGGGATGGAATGTCTCCCGACAAAAGGATATAAAAAATGGAGACGGTAAATAATAAAACATTAGAAAAATTAAAATATGAACTTGTAAGAGACGGGATTGTTTCTTATGAGACATTGGAAAAGGCTGAGGAGCTTGCTAATGTACAGAACATAAATGTTGGGCAAGCGCTCATTAATTCCGGGATTTTAACAGAAGATACTTTGTTAAAATTTTTGGAATCCAAGCTCCATATACCTTATGTTAACTTAGAAGATTATTCCCCTGATTCAAAATGTTTTGGGTTTATAAACTTTGCAGATGCGAGGAGATACAGAATTATACCGTTGTTTAAGATAGAAGAGATTTTGACTGTTGCGATGGCAGACCCCTTAGATTTATTTGCAATAGATAAAATTATTGAAACAGCAGAATGTTCTATTGAACCTGTAATAGCATCTGAAGCAAGTATAATGAAAAAGATTGACGAGTATTATAAGGTTGCCGATACAGTAGAAAATATTGTTCTGACTAATGAGGGAGAAGAGTTTGACTGGACAGAAGAGCTACACAAAGAGGATTCCGGAGAGGAGCATATTCCGAGGGTTATAAGAGCTATATTAAAACAAGCAATTATAGAGGATGTTCACGAGCTGAACTTTGAGCAATCCGAAGATGGTTTAAAAGTTGTATTTAAGCAAAGCGGAGAATCCTTGGATAAAGGTACGGTTCCGTCCATTTTAAACTCGGCTTTTGTTGCAAAGTTAAAAACTTTATCAAACCTTGACCCTTCTGTGTGTGAAATTCCGCAGCTGGGAAAATTATGTTTTAAGGTAGATAACACAATTTTAATAGCATCTGTATCATGTTTCCCGACCATAATGGGCGAACGTATATCGCTTAAAATTTATAAACCGCCTAAGAAGCTTGAACAGATAATACCGGATGAAAAGCAAAAAAGCATTCTTTTAACAGCGGCAGAGAATCCGGGTATAATTCTTGTTTGCGGCTCGCCTCTAAGCGGAAAAACTCATATTATCTATTCTCTTTTGATGGATATAGCTACATCTAAGAAAAATATAATGACTATCGAATCCATAGCAAAATATGAGCTCAAGCATGTTAACCAGTGCGAATTAAATGAAAACATAGGATTTAATATGGATAAGGCTTTGCGATATGTTGAATTCCAGTCTCCGGATATTATTTATCTTGAAGGAATAAAAACAAGAGAAGCTTTTGAATTCTTATCAGAGCTTTATTACAATGATAAAACCGTAATAACAGAATTTATGGCAAACAACATGACTGATTTAAGGCAAAAACTTGCCTTTGAAGATTTTCAAGGATTCAAGAGCTTGATTTCGTGCCTTGTATTTATTCATTCCAGAGAAAGTATAGAAGTTTTTGATAAAGCAACTCTGCAAAAATATCTGGCATAAAAAAAACCCGAAAAAGTATTCGGGAATTTCTTAAGGAATATGTGTATATATCAGATTATTAGTTAAGTCCAAATTGGTTTCTGTAGAAGCTGCTGCTTGCAATTGTATTATGAACATAGTTTGTGTTGCTGTCAGAAGCAAGGTATAAACCGGCAATTCTGTCCAATCTTTTTGTTAATTTTGTTTGCGGATAAGTTTTTGATGCAACTTTCAATTTAGTCCAGCAAGCAGCTTCTTTTTGAGTAGCGGTAGTTTCTTCTTCAAGAGTTGCTTTTCTTGCAACATGGCAGCTTTCGTGAGCTATAAGACATGCAATTTGTTCAACAGGTGCGCTTTTAAAAGCAGAGTTAATAACAATAATTCTTCTTCCGAATTCATTGTACATGTTAGCTGCATAAACAGTCTGACCATAGCTTGAAAGAGCTTGGAATTTAATTTTTACATCATTTCTTTCAAGGTTAGCAAAAACATCTGTTTCACCGTTCTGTTCTAACAATCTTAAAGCTGAAAGAATTGTAGGATCAGAAGAATAATCTTTAACGTTATATGCAAATGCCTGATTTAATGTCATAAACACTAAAACAAATACGACCATAAACACTTTTTTCATAACACATACTCCTTTTTTTATGACTTCTGATATATGTGTTTACGGCTTATTTTTGGGGAACTTGATACCATTTCTTTTTATCGTTACAAAAAGAAATAAAAGTTTACTTTAAGATTGAAAAAAGCGCACAAAAAAAGGGAATTGTTAAGAAATATTTACCTGCTTTCGAGGTATTTTACATTTCTTAACAATTCTAATTCGGCAAATTACCAATTGCCCCCCACCCCAGCCCTCTCCGAGCAGGGGAGGAGGAAAATCAGGCATTTTTCGGTAGAAAAATGCGACAGTGCGTCGTTTTTCTTTCTTGTCCAACATTCTTTCTTTTTGTATCGCAAGAAAAAGAAAGAATGTTGGTGCGGGGTTCGGGGCGGCATTAGCCCCGATACAAAATTGATAGACCCTGAATCAAGTTCAGGGTGACGAGTCTTTGCCCTAACCCTCCCCGACTCGGAGAGGGAGGAAGCAGGATGCTGCAAACTACTATTATCTTTCACTGCCGTCTGGGTTACGCCAAATCTCTCTGGTCTGGTTTCCGGCAGAATCGTATTCGTAATCCTCATAACACTTTACACTGCCGTCCGAGTTACGCTCAATCTCTCGGGTCAGATTTCCGGCAAGATCGTATTTATAATCCGTATACCAGCGTACGCTGCCGTCCGGGTTACGCCAAATCTGTCGGGTCTTGTTTCCGGAAGAATCGTATTCGTAATCATTATAACACCCTACACTGCCGTCCGGTTTACGCCAAATCCTTCGGGTCTTGTTTCCGGCAGAATCGTATTCGTAATCATTATACCACCCTACACTGCCGTTTGCACTACGCCAAATCTCTCGGGTCTCGTTTCCGGCAGAATCGTATTCACGTATCAAATATCCGTCTTCATCATATTCACTGCTTGTTCCGTCAGGATTTAGAACTGTTTTAGATGCTTTGTTATAATCCGGCAATAAGCTGTTTAAATCCAATGGCGATTTATTTAATAATAAATCTGCATCTGCAGGAAGAGGAGCTCCCGGTGCCGGCGGAGTTTGCTGTACCGGAGGATTCTGGTCTGCTGCCGGCGGGGTTGGCTGAGTTGCACCTCCCAGCTCTACACCCATTGCTTCATATATCCTGTTCATCTGGTTTTCTGACAAACTTATTTTGTCACCCTCTTTTATTATATAGCTAGTTCTCCATCCGGCTCTGCTTTTATCCGTGCCTCCATGGAACAACTGCTGGCCTTCCTGCTTTTCTTCCTGCTGAATTTCATCAAATACCGTCATTACACTATTCCAGTTGATACGTTTGCTTGAATCAAATCCTGCTTGTTTCTTTGCCTGTTCCAAAAAGATGTACGTTAAGCCTTTATCTGTTCCGCTTACTGTGTAATCAAATCCCATGTTTTTATACTCCTTATAGCTCGTATCTATATTTTTATAAAAACATGGGATTTCTAATTATTGACTATACCCCTATCTATTCTATTCTATTCTATTCTATTCGGCATTGTATCTGGCTTTCAGCCCCTTTGAAAGTCATGTTTACATTTCGTTACATTTTGTTTAAAAAGAATTAACATATTTCCAATTCCAAAGATTTTATTAAAGCAGGCTTTTAATTACATATTTCCGCAAAAAATCATCTTTTTGAATCATATTGCCTTTAATACTCAAAATTGCATCCTGCATGAATTCATATACCAAATCGGAGTTTAGAGTTTTATTTTGAGGAGAAGAATTTCTGACGGCTTTAACGAATTGGTCGGCTTTTTTGTTTAAACCTGCACATTTTTGAGCTGTATTAAATACTTTAACAAGTTCATTTACTATAGTTTTATTATTATTTGATAAAAGAGTTTCTAAAGCGTTATCTTTAAGAGGAATAGCATCTTTATAATTTCCTATTTTGGAAATAAAAGTTGTATCATTATACTTGTCCAAAAGCAGTGTAAATGAATCATCAGGATATGCAGCGGTTTTTTTTTCAAAGTTTTGAGAAATTTTGTTAAAACGTTTTTTGCATGATTTAAGGAGTTTGGCCTCATCTTTTAAAATAAACTTTGCTTGGAAATTAGTATTTGAAGAGTTCTCGATTCTCATATTTTAGCATTCCTTAATTATTTACATTGTATGTGTAAAAACCTGTAAATTTAATTTTTGCTTCATTATAGCAAATTTTATTTTTCCATGTTTTAACTTTATATATGAAAATAAATCCTGTCAATTTTAATAATTCATATCCTGCATGTCCTGCATTCAAAGGAAACCAGCGCAGTATCTGTGATAAAAGCGGCAAGCTGCTTTATCGTACTACTACCTATTTTTTTCGTGATGATTTAGATTGGAATGCTTTTGTTCGATATTTAAACTTCAAATACCAAAATGCGGATAAGGTAAGTATTATAAATCATGTCTGTTCAAACGGACAAGAGCCGTATTCTCTGGCAGTAAAACTAATTCATTCTTTGAAATCAGGTGCTGAAAAATTTTTGCCGATAATTGCTAAAGATATAGATGAAAAAAATATTCTTAGTGCCCAAAACGGCCGGATGGGGATACAATTGGGAGACATCTACAGAATCAACTATTACACAGGGGATAATCTTTCAAAATATTTTACCACCGGAAAAGCTGTGAATCCTGATAATGATTTGGTTTTAATACCGAAACCAAATATAAAAGATAAAGTTATATTTTCACAGTCAGATATTTTTAATGATATATCAACTTTGCCTGATGAAAATATGATTCTTTTATGTCGGAACTTTTGGCCGTATTTAGAAATACCTCAAAGGAAAAATCTGGCAAAACAATTATCCGAAAAAATTAATTCTTCCTCGCTTCTTGTTATAGGGGACTATGACGAAAGGGCTGATGTCGGAGAAATACTTTATGATAATGGTTTTAAAGAAACGGCAATAAGATATGTATATACTAAACACCCATACACATAGGTTTTAGGGTTTATGCAGCAGCTATTATGATATTAGAGAGATAAAAATTTATGAGTTGCCAAAAAATTTTTTATGCTAAAATATAGATGTATTCCCGGATCGTCTAGCGGCAGGACTGAAGATTCTGGCTCTTCCAACGGTGGTTCGAATCCATCTCCGGGAGTTTTTTAGTGTTTATTTGAGTATGTAGTGTGGATGAGAACCACCAAGCGAAGCTTCTTGTGGTTCGAGCGAGGAGGGAGCAGAGAGCGGAGGGCTTTTGCGAAAAAGAATGTAATTCTTTGAAGCAAAAACCGCAGACTCGTTTAATGCGACCGACTCAAGACTATCCATCTCCGGGAGTTTTTTAGTGTTTATTTGAGTATGCAGTGTGGATGAGAACCACCAAGCGAAGCTTCTTGTGGTTCGAGCGAGGAGGGAGCTATTTGCTCCCCTCCCCAACCCTCCCCGAGTTGGGGAGGGGGTAAGTATATTTACTCCCGTCATTCCGGCCTCCGAGCCGGAATCTATCATTATTCAGCTTTTTTAATTATTTAGAGCATTTCTTTCTTTTTTTTACGATGAAAAAAGAAAGAAACGCTCCCAAAGAAAGAAAAACTCGTGCTACTGAATTTTTCTGTCGAAAAATTCCTGTGGATTCTCTTCCTATCCCAATGTAAATGAAAAAGAAAAGAAAAATCCTTATTCACTATTCACTAATTGCCCCCCCACCTCTAACCCTTCCCGAGCAGGGGAGGGAGTAAGTATATTTACCCCCGTCATTCCGGCCCCCGAGCCGGAATCTATCAATGTTTATTTTTAACAGAATTGATAGACCCTGAATCAAGTTCAGGGTGACAAGTTATACAAACACCTTATTCACTTATTCACTTATTCACTTATTCACTTATTCACTTATTTACTTATTCTCTACTCCCTATTCACTATTCACCAGTCACTAGTTACTCCCCTGCCCTCCCCGACCGGGGGAGGAGGGGAATCAGGCATTTTTCGGTAGAAAAATGCGACAGTGCGTCGTTTTTCTTTCTTGTCCAACATTCTTTCTTTTTGTATCGCAAGAAAAAGAAAGAATGTTGGTGCGGGGTTCGGGGCGGCATTAGCCCCGATACAAAATTGATAGACCCTGAATCAAGTTCAGGGTGACGAGTCTTTGCCCTAACCCTCCCCGACTCGGAGAGGGAATAAGTTTATTTACTCACGTCATTCCAGCCTCCGAGCCGGAATCTATCAATGTTTATTCCTCAACAAAATCTTTTGATGTATAATTATTATAATAATTACGATTGGAGAAATATAAATATGAGCAAATATCTGTTGGAAGTCGGTGTTGAAGAATTACCTTACAAATTTATCCCTATGGCAATTTCTCAATTAAGAGAAGGTTTTGAAAGCTTTTTAAAAACTAATAAAGTCGAATTCAGCGATATAAAGGTTATGGCGACCCCAAGAAGATTGGCCGTTATAGTGGACGGACTGTCTGAATCGCAACCGGATGTAGAAAAAATTGTTAAAGGCCCTATTTCAACAGTTGCTTATGATGAAAATAATAATCTGACAAAGGCAGGAGAAGGTTTTGCTAAGAAAAACGGAATAAATCCCGAGGATTTGTATGTAGAAGATAATTATCTTTATGCCAAAATTTCTGTTAAAGGTAAAAACACAAAAGATTTGCTGCAGGAAAATGTTCCGGTAATATTTTCTAAGCTTCAAGGCCCGCATTTTATGAGATGGGGTTCTAATGATGTTAAGTTTTCACGCCCGATAAGATGGGTTCTCTCTATCTTAGACGGAGAAGAAATTAAGATAAAAATTATTGATAAAGAATCTTCAAACCTGACTAACGGACACAGATTCTCGAAGCAAAATATTGTTATTAATAATCCTGATGAATACGTTTCTAAATTGAAAGATGCGTATGTTATAGTTAATCAGGATGAAAGAAAAGCAAAGATTTTAGAGCTTACAAAAATTGAAGCAGATAAATTAAATGCTGTAACAAAAATTTCGGATGATTTATTAGAGGAAGTGACATTTATTTGTGAATATCCTGTTGCCGTTACCTGCAGTTTTGACGAAGAATTCCTGACAATTCCTCAGGAAGTTGCGGTTACTGTTATGGAAACACACCAGAGATACTTTGCTCTTTACACTAAAGAGGGCAAATTAATCAATAAATTTGTTACTATAACAAATTATATCGGAAATGATTTTGAAAATATTAAAGCCGGAAATTTAAGAGTAATCAAAGCCAGACTTGATGATGCGGTATTTTTCTTTAAAGAAGACACTAAAAAACCGCTTGAAAGTTATATTGAAAACTTAAAAGGCATGACTTTCCAGAAAGGCATGGGCTCTGTTTATGACAAAACCCAGAGAATTATCAAACTCTCAGAAAAAATCTCTTCGGCTCTCGGAGTAAACAAGCCTTCTGTTAAAAGAACAGCAGAACTTTGTAAAGCAGACTTGGCTACCAATTTAGTATTTGAATTTACAGAACTGCAAGGCTTTATCGGAGCGGACTATGCCAGAGTTTCGGGTGAATCTTCCGAGGTTGCGGAGGGGATAAAAGAACATTACTTTCCTCTTAATGCAGACAGCGAAACGGCTAAAACTATTGAAGGTCAAATTGTCGGAATAGCAGACAAGTTTGATACAATTTGTGCAGTATTTGCATCAGGAAGAAAACCTACCGGCTCATCCGACCCGCTTGGTGTAAGACGTGCGGCTTTGGGTATTATTAAGACAATCCTTGAGCATAACCTGAAACTGGATTTATCAGAATTAATTAAAGATAGTTTAGCTCTTCTTCCTATACAGGCTGAATGCAAAAAAGATATAGAAGAATTCTTTGTTCAAAGACTTATTATTTTCTTAAATAATGATTACAAAAAGACCGTTCTTGAGTCCTGCTCTTCAAACAATCCATGCAGGAATCTTTGCGACTATGTTGAAAGGGTTCAAGCCGTATCAGAACTTGATAATCCGGCCCTGCTTGAAAATGCTAATCGTGTCTTAAGAATCTTGAAAGAAGAAGTCAATGCAGAAGTTAATGAATCCCTGTTTTCTTTTGATGCCGAAAAGAATTTATATAACGAGGTCAAAAAGGTTAATTATACCGGCGATTACAAAAAGTATCTCAACGATTTAATTAATCTTAACCCTGTTGTTACAAAGTTTTTTGATGATGTTCTCGTCATGGATAATGATGAAAAGATTAAAAATAACAGACTTGCGCTATTGAATGGTTTGAAAAATAAGTATATAATATTAACAGATTTTTCAAAATTGTAAAAATTTGTAACAACTTGCCAAAAAAGAGTAAATTTTCACCTTGAGGATACTTTAATAGTGTACAAAGTGAAGGAAAGTGAAAAGAGGTCGTTATGTTTAACCCGAAATCATTCATTAAGTCTTTGAAACAAGCATTAGATCCCAAAGCTAATCTGCTGACTTTTTCAAGCGGCCAAAGGGAAGCTAATGAAGCATATATTGAGTCACTGTCGAGCACAGAACTTAAAATCAAATCTGACGAACAGAGGCTGGAAGCAATGGTCAGACAACAATTGAAGGAAGAATTCCCGAATATAGAGAAAAGTTCCTCATACGATTTGCTTGTGGATGCAGTTATTCACAACTATAAATCAAAACAGCTTCAAGCCACAGATGACGCTGAAATTAATAACTAAAGTCATCAAAAAGAAACAAAAACAAAGCATGCTGTCCGGAAAAACGGGCGGCTTTTTTGTTGTATTTACAATTGAGAATGTTATCCGCACATGTTATAATTAGCAGGTAAAGAAATTTGTAGAGTAGTTAAGAGAAAGGAATTAATTATGGCAAAATACGTATGCTCAGTATGCGGTTACACTGTAGAAGGCGAAGCTCCTGAAAAATGCCCTATCTGCGGCGCTGTTAGAGAAGTATTTATAAAAATGGAAGACGGTAACAAAAATTATGCAGATGAACACAGAATCGGCGTAGCTAAAGACGTTGACCCGGAAATTCTTGAAGGTTTGAGAGCAAACTTTATGGGTGAATGTACAGAAGTCGGTATGTACCTTGCTATGGCCAGACAAGCTGATAGAGAAGGCTATCCTGAAGTAGCAGAAGCATTTAAAAGATATGCTTTTGAAGAAGCTGATCACGCATCAAGATTTGCAGAGCTTCTCGGTGAAGTTGTAACAAATTCAACTAAGAAAAACCTTGAACTAAGAGCAGAAGCTGAATTTGGCGCTTGTGACGGAAAAATGAAAATTGCAAAACGTGCTAAAGAATTAGGACTCGATGCGGTTCATGATACAGTTCATGAAATGGCAAAAGACGAAGCTCGCCACGGAAGAGGCTTCGACGGTTTGCTTGCAAGATATTTCGGCGAATAATAAAAATATTCTGTATATTGATTAACAGATGCGGGCGGAACATATGTTCCGCCCGCATTCTATAATTTACTTACATCTTCCGCTTAGAACTTTTGCAATATACTGAATAAATATTGCAATTTCCCAGAATAAGTTTCTGTGTTTTACATAGTATAAATCATATCCCAAACGTTCTTCAGGAATACAATCAATAGAATTTACCTGCTGCCATCCTGTCCAGCCCGGGCGAACCCAATTTCTGCACTCCCAGAACGGAATATTTTCCCTGTTTTCTTCATAAACATCTTCTCTGACAGGACGAGGTCCTATTATGCTCATCTCTCCACGCAGAATATTAAACATCTGAGGAATATCATCAACATGGAATTTGCGTATCCATTTACAGAACGGCATAATTCTTTTGTCATCACTTTCAATATCTTCCAGATCATCATCAAAACCTTCATCTACCTTATCCTGATACATCGTTCTAAACTTTATCATCTTAAACGGTCTGCCAAATTTTCCTATTCTTGTCTGGGTAAAGAATATAGGTCCAAAGTCGGATAGTTTGATACCTATCATTGCAATAAAAGTAACCGGAAGTGTAACTACAAGAATAGCCAGAGAAGCTATGACATCCAAAACTCTTTTAATATACGAATACATAAAATATTTAGGTCTTACATAATCGTAAAATAACCAGTTAACTGCCATTTTAGACGTAAAGAGTTTGTGAGTTATATGCGCATAAAAAGTCGGCATTCTCCAAACTTTTACCCCCAGAGGAATTCCCTTAGCCAAATCTGTCAGAATATTTGAATCCATTCTTGATTTTACGGCTATGATAACCATATCAACATTATTATCTTTTATAACAGCTTCTGAATCATAGGTTAATCCGAGAATAGGAATTGACGAATCTTCTTCTTCAATATTATTCATATTATCATCGAGAAAACCGACAACCTTCATTCCCAACTCCGGTCTTGATTGAATTTCTTCGGCAATAAGTTTTCCGTCCTGTCCTGCACCTACTATTAAAATATTTTTAACCGGTTTAAGAAGGGTTTTATAAATAATATATATTATTCTTGAAATCATAATGCCTGCGAAAGTAAAAAGCAGGTTAATAAGAAGAACACTTAATACAAAAGTATTCCAACCTCTTATAAGAATTAGACCTGATAAAAATGTTGCAATAAAAATGCCTTCAAACAGAAGATATATATCTTTAAATGTATATTGCCGTACCGTATAGAAACCTTTTAGCATTAATATCAGCATGTTCACAAGAACAAATATCGTTGCAACAGTCATTGCACCGACAGATGAATAAGTTATGCTGTAAAAATTCATAAAGGTTATGAAACCTACTATAATTGCATCAACTATAGCAAGCACATAAATAGAACGTGATAAAACCGCCATATGCCGTCTCCTTGATAATATTTTCTTAAATATTATATCACATTTCAGAACAAATTGTTACTACAATTATAGGATTCAAGCACCCCTTAATTCTATATATTCCTTTAATGCGGACTTCCAATTTCTCAACATCTTACCATTATCCATAACACTATAATGAGCTCTGTCGGCCGCTCTTGGATAATCTTTCGTAAGACATGGTACAATCTGTGCATCAATCTTGCACAAAGAAAGAATTTCCTTTGCAAACCCGTACCAGCTTGTTTGTCCGCCACCGCAGAGATGATAAATTCCATATGGCTTATTTAAAAGTTCAACAATACCGGAAGCTAAATCCGCCGTCCAAGTAGGACATCCGATTTGGTCATCAACAACTTTTAACTCCTGTCCTTCCAGAGCTTTGGTTATAATCGTCTCTGCAAAATTTTTACCGTGATGACCATAAAGCCAGCTTGTACGGACAATATAAAACTTGCAGCAATATTTTTGAACAGTTTCTTCTCCTTTTAATTTACTCAAACCGTATACATTAAGGGGATTAGTATTATCATCCGGTTTATACGGTTCTTTTTTCTCTCCGTCAAAAACATAGTCTGTTGAAATATAAACCAGAGTAATATCGTTTTTACCGCAAAATTCAGCTATATTTTCAGTACCAAAAGCATTTACAAGCATTGCATTCTCGGAATCCTCTTCTGCCTTATCAACAGCAGTATAAGCTGCACAGTGAATTACAATATCAGGCATAATAGCTTGCAAGTAATTGTTAACAGCCGTTTTGTCAGTTATATCAAATTCTTCCCTTCCGGTTTCTATAACTTCATATCCTTCATCCTCTAATACAGGACACAAATCCTGCCCGAGCATTCCTTTTGCCCCAGTTACAAGTATTTTCATATTTATTTATTTCCTCTCCCTATAGAAAAATATTTAACGCCTCTGTTTTCAAGGCGGGTTCTATCATATTGATTCCTGCCATCAAAAATTACAGGCACCCTCATGATTTCTTTTAATTTTTCAATATCCGGACGTCTGAATTCATTCCATTCAGTTAGAAGCAAGAGGCAGTCCGCATTTTTTAAAGCATCATACGAAGATTTTGAATAAATAATTCTATCTCCAAAAATTCTTTTCGCACTATCAATTGCTTTTGGATCATAAGCCTGAATTTTAGCACCGTATTTTAAAAGTTCATTAATAATATTAATAGCAGGAGCTTCTCTCATATCATTTGTTTTAGGTTTAAAAGCAAGCCCCCAGACCGCTATAGTTTTATCTTTCAAGTCATTGTTGAAATATTTTATTATTTTTTTCACGAACTTTTCACGCTGATTTTTATTAACTTTATCGACAGCTTTCAAAATTGAGAACTCCCCGCCGGAATCTTCCGCAATTTTAATAAGAGCATTAACATCTTTAGGGAAACAGCTTCCTCCAAAACCTATCCCAGGGAACAAAAACTTATTGCCAATTCTTGTATCCGTCGAAATACCTACTCTCACCATTTCAACATCAGCGCCCAATGATTCACAGAGATTAGCCACCTCGTTCATAAAAGAAATTTTTGTCGCAAGAAAAGCATTTGCAGCATATTTTGTCATTTCTGCCGACTTAACATCCATATATATTATACGGTTTGCAGTTCTCATGAAGGATGAATATATTTCCTGCATAATCTCTGTTGCTCTTTGGCTGTCAGAACCTATAATAACTCTATCCGGATAAAGAAAATCATCAACAGCTGCGCCCTGCTTTAAAAATTCAGGATTGGAAACAACATCAAAGTCGCAAGTTGTATTCTCTTTAATAATCTCTTTAACTTTTTGCGCTGTACCGACAGGAACCGTAGATTTATTAACAATAACCTTATACCCGTTCATTGATAATGCGATAGATTTTGCAACATTAAATACATATTCAAGATTACATGTCCCGTCATCATTCATCGGGGTGCCTACAGCTATAAAACAAACATCTGATGTTTTTACGGCGTTATCTAAATCCGTTGAAAAAAACAATCTTTTTTCCAGAGTATTTGACTTGATTAAATCTTCTAGACCCGGTTCATAAATTGGTATAACAGCATTTTTTAAAAGGTTAATTTTTTCTTCATTACTATCTACACAGATAACCTCATTTCCCATATCAGCAAGGCATGTTCCTGCTACCAAACCCACATATCCCGTTCCTATTACACAAATTTTCATTCAGTAAGCTCCTATTTCTCAAACTCTGTTTTTTCACAGAATTTATTTTCTAAAATTTCAACCATTAGTTTTGTATCTTTATCAGTCGTTTTTCTGTTGCTGTTTATACACATTAAAGGGGTATAAAATTTACTGATTTTTAGTAAATTCTTTTTATTACATTCTATAAATCCGATTTCTTTGGTATAGCCGAATTTTGAAAGCAATCCTTTTGAAAGGATTACTTTTGCCCCTTTTAATTTTACAGCATAATAACTAAAAATCGCTCTTTGTATATCATCAAAACTTCTGAATTTGTTATGCAGTGTCCTGTCAAACTCATCTTTATAGTTCGCTATACATTCTTCAATATAAGATTTTCTATATGGGTCTATCCCATGATGGGGGAAATAACCCGTAAAGTTTCCGTAACGATTTTTTATTAAATGATATGCCCTGTTTATCGTATAACCATACATATGTTTGTATTTTTTATTAAAAATACGTTTACTGAATCGATAAACCGGCTTCCCGTCCGGCGTATAAAAATCTTCCGGAGAAACATTGTTCCAGAAAAACATATCATCATTAGCGTATAAAAAATACTCCGACAGACCCGGAATCTTATGCAGACAGGTTTCGATAGCGCAAGAATTAAAACAAGGCAGAGCATCTTCGGGCAAAATCTCCTTATGGTCAATAATCTTAAGCCCCTCCACTCCTTCTTTTAGCCAAGCCGGAATTTGATTATCAGTTATTATATAAATATTTCTTATCCAGGGTGCGAATTTTTTTGCCGAACGGATTGAAAACTTTAATTCATCATTATTTTTAAATCTGCATTCTGAGATAGCTTCTTCAGATAATTTTTCTTTTTTGGCTTCTAAAAGTTTTTTCATCCAGACAGAATCTTCACCATCCACCCACAGATAAACAATATCTATATCAAAACTCATCCTCGGTCCTCCTCTATAATATTCAGGATTTGCGGATAATGTTTTAATAATATTTCATAAGCCTTTTCTGTAGTTGTTACTCTGTTAAGTTTACATAAAGCAACGTCTTGAGAATCATTTACTGTATATACAGATTCTCTGTAACCTTTTACCGTCTGTATTTTAGTTCCTTTCAAAATTGCTGCTGCCCAGAACCAGATATCATCATGTGTTTTGATATGATTTAGGAAAAATTCCTTATTAAAGATTTCTTCACTAAGACACCCGGGAGGGTACAATGTTCCGGCATAACCGCTCAACCTGTTTAAAAAGCTTGGCTCAGAATAAGTTTTTGTATATAATATACGGCTCGGAACGTTATAAATCTTTCCGTCTCTTACCGTTATTCTGGCACTTCTGTGCGTATGGATAGTATTTGGGTTTCTAAGATAAGATTTATAAAGAGTCTCTACCGTATCTTTTGCATAATAAATATCATCGTCAACCGTAATTATTACAGCATTGGGATATTTCTTCAAAGACGGAATAAGCTTTGTAAAAGAACGCAGATTTTCTTCACACCACTCTATTGTAAGTCCGTATTTTTGCAGTTCAACTAAATCCGCAGGTAAATTTTTTTCCCTTTCCGGAAACTGTTCGGCTGTCAACCACAAAACTGTCATATCCGGTTTAACCGTCTGATTTAAAAGTGTTCTGATACATTTTGAAACCGTATGAATTCTGCCCGGAAAACTCGTTAAAGAAACTATTACCGGAACCTCTCTTTTTTCTTGAGTAACACCTGATTCTTTTAAAATTATTTCAGGTTCTCTGTGTGAATGCTTTATTCTGATTTGAAGCCCTAAAATTATAAAAATATAATGAGAATCTATATCTCTGATTGATAATATATTTGATAAAAGTTCTCTAATCATTTTTTACTCCTTGGGGTAAAAGTCTGTGTACCGCATTTAGAACTTCATCCACAGAAGGTAATGCCGTACAGGCATTTTTATTCTCGCTCAAATGACATCTTCTCCTATGACACGGCTGGCAAGAAATATGTCCGCTTAGAGCAATATATTTATCGTCTGAACCAATTGGAGCATACAAACCGGTTGGTGTGCAGCAAAAAATCGAAACAATTTTCGGTTTTTGAGATGCCCAGGCAAGATGGGTGCTTCCGCTGTCTAGGGATATAACAAGGTCACATCGCCTGAAAACCTCCGCAAGTTCAGGGATTTTTGTTTTACCGGCAATATTGAGATGTTTACCAGAAGAAATATAATTTATTAATTCATTGTCTTTAGAGGTGCCGGTAAAAATAAGAGTATACTCTTTTTCCAGTTTTTCAATTAGCTGTTTCCAATTCTCTTTATTCCAATGCTTTGCAGTCCAGGTGGTTGCAGGTGCTATTACTATTACCGGTTTTGTTCTGTCAATATCTTTTAACAGATTATCTATCTTTTGAATGGTCTCTTCTTCCGCAGGCGGCAGCTCGGCAGTAATAGCACTTGTATTAAGTCCGAGATATTCTGCGTATTTTAAGTAGTTTCGTATTACATGAGTATTAAAATCAATTGAAATCTTATCTATAAATTCATTCCCGCCAAGTATGGAAAATTCTCTTGCGGATTTAGAAATTATTCTTCTTTTAGCACCGCAAAAAGCCAGCCAGATAAAGCTTTTTAACAGCATATGAGTGTCAAGAGCTACATCAAATTTTTCGGAGCGAAGATGTTTAATCATTTTTATGTATTCAGGAAGATTTTTCCAGATACTCTGTTTTTTCCACTTTTCAATCGGAACAAGAATAGCTTCGTCTACGGCAGGATTATTTTTTACAATATCAATCCCTTTTTCTCCAACAAGCCAGGTAACTTCATACCCGTTATTTTTTAAAACATTTGCAAGCGGCAAATTGAAAATAACATCACCCAGTGATGACAACCTTATTAATAAAACCCTCTTTTTATCCACTTTCCTAGCCCCTTTAACACAATAAGAATACTATAAAAAAGGACTGTTTGCAATCACCGTATGACGGATTCTTTTTTGTTTTTTGAAGTATAATAGTCCTATGAATGAACTGGAAAATATAACCGAGAAGCTATATAGAAAACATCCTTTAACAAAAAACGATGTGGAAATAGCTATAGATTTTATAGCTGAAAACAACAATTTAAATGAAAGCCAGGTTCTGGATTTTCTAGAATCTACCAATAATAAAGAAATTTCAGCAGAAGAACTCTTCTATTTTGTTTCTTCTATGCGGAAGTATTCAAGACGGGTCATAGTAGAAGATTTTATTACCGACAGTTGCGGAACAGGTGCGGATATGTCTTATACAATAAACATTTCCACTATTTCCGCTATTGCATCATCTTCTCTGGGCTTGAAAGTTATAAAACAAACTAATTCTTCTATAACAAGCAGCTGCGGAAGTACAAACCTTTTAAAAGAACTCAATATTCCGGTTGTTAAAACTCCCCGGGAAGCCGTATCGGACTTTAATCGCAACGGTATAGCTTTTGTTCATTCACCTAACTTTAATGCTTTTGCGGAAGTAAATAATATTTACCGCCGGAAACTGGGCAAAAAAACTATTTTTAATTACCTCGGGCCTCTAATTAATCCTTCATTTCCGGAAGCGCAGCTTTTAGGAGTATCTTCTTCCGAAATGTGTCCGAAAATTGCGGAAGTTTTGCTACGGCTGGGAACTCAAAGAGCTCTTATAGTAAATTCTAAAAACCCAAATATGGATGAAATAAGTCTTTGTTCCGAAACGGATGTATACGAACTTAAGGAGAATAAAATTAGTAAGTATACTTTTTCTCCCGAAGATTTCGGATTCAAAAGATGCAGAATAGATGAGCTTCAAGGCGGAAACAGCAAAGAAAATGCGCGCCTTGCACGTGAGATTTTGTCAGGAAAAGACAGCTCTCCAAAAACCGAAATAATTCTCCTTAATGCCGCCGCAATGCTCTACCTCGGGGGTAAATGTAAATCAATTAAAGATGGGATTCCTCTTATAAAAGAAGCTCTAATGACCGGCAGGACAGCCGCTAAACTGGAAAGTATCATCGGGAGTGTGGTTTAATGAATTATTCTTTATTATTTGATACTTTAAGAAATTTTTATACCTCTCTTTCCTATAACGATAAATACGGAAGAGCAAAAATTCCTTTCAGATATTTTCTTGAACTGACATACCGCTGCAATCTTGCCTGCCCGTACTGTTATGTCGGCTCTGAAAGAAATAAACAGGAACTCTCTCTTGAAGAATGGAAAAAGGTTATCTCGCAAATCCCGTTTTATTCAATAGTAACCCTTGTAGGCGGAGAACCCCTTATAAGAAAAGATTTTATCCAAATCCTTGAAGCCGTCTCTAAGAAAGTTCTGGGGAAAACACATGTTGTGTCTAACGGAATTCTTATTAATGACGAAATAATCGACGCTTTTATTAAATATCATCTTCTGTTGCTCTCCATCTCCCTTGACGGCTACGGAGAAAATCATGACAAAAACCGCGGAAAAGAAGGCATTTTTGATAGAATAATTTCTAATCTTGAGAATTTAAAATCCAAAAAACCAAAACAGATGATTGATATTAAAACAATCGTACTTGAAAATAACCTTGATGATTTACCAAAACTCTATAAAATGTGTACAAAAATGAATTTTGATTTTCTCTCTATTTCTTTTCTAAGAAATAATAACTGGAAACAAAATTCTCATCTTGAAGAAAGTTTTATACCCGAATTTACCCAAAATTACCCGATTAAACTATACTTTGATATGGAACATTTTAAAGAAGTATATAGAGAAATAGAAAGTTTGGCAAAAAATTCCCGGGTAAAAGTGAGATTTTCCCCTAAATTTGAATATCTCAAGAATCCCATTTCCGGAATTGAAAATTTTTTTAACATATCTGATGAGACTCCTCCGGATAAAATTTATAATCCTTGCACATATCCTTACAACAATATGATGATAAATCCGGAAGGATTTGTTTACCCGTGCCTTTCACAAAAAATTGGCAATGTAAAAGAAAAATCTTTAAAAGAGCTTTTTAACAGTCCTCATTATTGCTGTTTCAGGAAGAATTTAAAAGCCTCAGGCGGAACTTTTGGCGCATGCCAAATGTGCTGCGAATTGACCCTTAAAGAAAAATAAAGTTATACAGGGATTAAATTTGCAGGTGTTTTTTGTTTTTACTATAATTATCATGCAAATAAGAAAGGAAAGAGACTATGAAAAAATCAATTAAAGATTTAGGCGACATCAAAGGTAAAAAAGCTCTTGTAAGAGTTGATGTTAACGTACCTCTTGATGAAAACAAAAATGTTACTGATGATACCCGTATTCAGGCAATCGTTCCTACAGTTAACGCTTTGACTGAAAAGGGTGCTAAAGTTATTCTTATGGCTCACTTAGGCAGACCAAAAGGCGAAAGAAATATGGAGTTTTCTCTTGCTCCGGTTGCTAAATATATGTCTAAAGTTTTTGGACAAGAAATTGTATTTATTCCTTCAGTTGAAGAAGCTCCTGCTTATGTTGAAAAACTTCAGGACGGACAGATTGCTTTATTGGAAAACATTCGTTTCTATAAAGCTGAGGAAGCAAAAGACGACGATATGACTTTTGCTCAGGAACTTGCTAAACTCGGTGATTTCTATGTAAACGATGCTTTCGGTGCAGCTCACAGAAACCACACCTCAACTGCTAAATTGGCTAAGATTCTTAAGCCGGCTGTTTCCGGTCTTTTAATGGAAAAAGAAATCAGATGCTTATCTCAGGCTCTTGATAATCCGACAAGACCGTTTACTGCAGTAGTCGGCGGAGCTAAAGTATCTTCTAAAATCGGTGTTTTAGAAAACTTGCTTGACAAAGTTGATAATATGATTATCGGCGGCGGCATGGCTTACACTTTTGTTAAAGCTAACGGCGGCAAAATCGGCAACTCAATCTGCGAAGATGACCAGCTCGATGTCGCTAAAGCTATTGAAAAGAAAGCTGCTGAAAAAGGCGTAAAACTTGTTATGGCAACAGATGTTCTTGTTACTGATGATTTCTCAGGAAACGGAACAAACAAATTCGTTAAAATTAATGAAATTCCTGACGGATTTGAAGGTGTTGATGCAGGTCCTGATTCAAGAAAAGCTTTTGCAGATGTTATTAAATCTTCAAAAACAATTCTTATGAACGGTCCTGTTGGTGCTTTCGAAAACCCTAAATTTGCAGAAGGTACAAAAGCTGTTTTAGATGCTATTGTAGAAGCAACTAAGAATGGCGCTGTATCAGTAATCGGCGGCGGCGATTCAGTTTCTGCCGCTAAGAAATTCTGCAAAGCGGAAGATTTCACCCACGTATCAACCGGCGGCGGAGCTTCTCTTGAATTTATCGAAGGAAAAGTTCTTCCGGGTGTTGCAGCATTAGATGACAAATAGAAATTAGATGTTATTTAATAGTTTTGAGGGGGCGGATGCTAAAGCATCCGCCCCCTTTCTGTTTATAATATTACCCGCAAATATTTTTATTACGGGATTTATATAAAATATACAAGGAATTTACCGGATGAATATAAGGATGGACAGTTCAAATAATATTAATTTTTCTGCGAAACTAAATATTCGCCAGATTAAGGGGGATAAGCAGAAATGGAAAAATGTTGCTAAATTATTTGAGCAGAAAACAGCCGATTATCCTAACGCTAAATTCGGACTTGTCGGAGGACCTAACGAAAAATTACTGATGGGAGTTCTGGACCGTAACAATTTGTATGGCTGGCTGTTTTGTATAATGCCCGTTGAAACAGCAGAAAAACTGTTTTCTCTTCCTGATATTGCAATAGCAGAAAAACTTAAAAATATATTTAAATTCTTAAAATTTAAAGAACGTATTATATTTAATGCCGAGAAATTTGCCGCACAAAACGGTTTCTATTCGTCAAAAGCTCCTGAGAAAATTGATGAGAAGCTTATGGAACTGGTTTACAAACTTATAGAGGCAAATAAGACTCGTTATTTAGACAAAGATTCTCTCTTCAAAAATAGTCTGAAATTTTTGTAAAATGAATCATACGGCAATTTATCGTGTAAAAATATATTACAAAGATAGTAAAATTTATTTTTACAGGATTTAATATATTATTAAAAATAGGGGGACATCTGCAAGTAAATTTAAATCCACATTACAATCAATTCAAACCGTCATTTAAAGCCAGATTACGTGATGATGGTGAAACCCGGGAGTGCTTGAGACGTTTGGCTGCAAAAGATCCTGTAGAGACATTAGCTCTGCGTCTAGCGATAGAAAGTGATGATACTCGCTCAGAAGTAGGAATACGAAGATGGCCCATGGATAGGTGGTACTTTGAAGTGTATGGTGAGGGATATCATCACACTGAGCAAACACCGGGGCACTTATTATATGGGTATGCTAGGGGGTCTAGCTATTACATAGAAAAAGCGAAAGAAATATTGCACGCTGACAAGAATGTACGAATGTTAGAAGAACAAATACAAGACTTAGAAAATAAATTAGAATCTGCAAAAAATATGTTAAAAGATGCTTATGCCAAACAAATATTGAAAAAAATATTATAAAAACAAATACTAATATCTTACAAAGAAAAAGCGGTTGACTTTTGTAATCAACCGCTTTTTTCAATAAAAGTTTAAATTAACTCTTCCAATAATTCATCTATTTCTTCCGGTGTCAACTGTTCGAAGCGAAGTCCCTTTAATCTTTCAGATGCTTTTTGTGGTCCCATATGTACTGTTGGTATTATTTCTTGTTTAATATTATTAATATTTGCCGCATTCCCAGTCGGATGTCCTAATCTATATAAAGCTTGATCAGTTAGTGTTGGTAAATTGTCAAAAATTTCCTGTTTACTCATATTTTTCAGGTCATCCCTGTTATAATAATTCATAACATTGCCGTTCTGATCAACATCCATTTCAATACCAAGTCTAAAAGGTTTAGCTTTTTTAGAAGGAAGGCTTTCTTGTGCATAATTTTTTGCATGTTTTATTCGATTATTCCATCCTTCCAGAAATCCTTTTTGAGTTACATCTGAGTCCGCATAAGATTTATATTTTGCTTGTCTCAATTTTTCAAAAGTTTCTAAATTCCCGCCACTTTTATTTAGCAGTTCTTTGGCTGTACTAACCCCCATGTTAACAGCGGTATCAAAAACATATAGCCCTAATTGCGGGTTTTCTAGTTGATCTGCACCGGAAGCTTTATAATAGTTGTTATAGTATATATCACGAACTTCGTCATCGGTAATATTTTTGACACTTTGAGGTTTGAGTCCTTTAGAACGGCGATATGCATCATATGTTCCATGTGTGATACCTTTGTTTGTTTCCCCGCCTTTATCATTTGGATTATTTACATATCCTCCCTCACGTTGCAAGATAAATTTTAACATTTGTTGGTAATATAAATCATCTTCATTTTGTATAAAAATCTCCAATCTTAAAAAATAATCTTAAGCAAGGAGCTAGTATATCAAAATATCATAAAGTCGTTTTAATCCTAATGCGCGTTCTTTAACCAAATAAGTTTTTACACCGACTACAGAATTTTGAAACATAGTACCTTGTTTATCCATAATAATACTTACTGCTTCAAATTCAGAATCTTTAAACTTTTTCCA
>CALVBP010000025.1 GCA_944325825.1 Candidatus Gastranaerophilales bacterium
AGTTGCCCAGCGAGGCACAGGGGTTATGGAAGCATCAAAGGTTCAGGCGGAAGAGCCGAGCGTATCTAAGATATGAATTCTACCAACTGAGCTGATTGAAAAGTTAATACATTGAATGCGGAAGTAGCTCAGTTGCCTAGCGAGGCACAGGGGTTATGGAAGCATCAAAGGTTCAGGCGGAAGAGCCGAGCGTATCTAAGATATGAACTCTACCAACTGAGCTGATTGAAAAGTTAATACATTGAGTGCGGAAGTAGCTCAGTTGCCCAGCGAGGCACAGGGGTTATGGAAGCATCAAAGGTTCGGGTGGAAGAGCCGAGCGTATCTAAGATATGAACTCTACCAACTGAGCTGATTGAAAAGTTAATACATTGAGTGCGGAAGTAGCTCAGTTGGTAGAGTATCTGCCTTCCAAGCAGACTGTCGCGAGTTCGAGTCTCGTCTTCCGCTAATAAAAAAGAGTCCTAAAAGGACTCTTTTTTATTGGCTTAATGACAGAGCGAGAAGCTGCTTATGCGAGTTGCGTGAGCGAGCTGAGGCTGGAGCTTTTTATTCGATTACATTTTTTGTTATGGAAATAAAGAAAAAAGGACGATGAAACGTCCTTAAAATGGTAAGTATATTAAAATTGTAGACTATATTTGAATTGAATACTCACTCTTCATCCGTGAGGAGTGAGTATTGTTTTATTGCATGTAATTCAATAAACTTATATTCATAGTGGAAGCTGCTATTTGCATACTTGCCTGATATGCGTACTGTGCTTGCATCCATTCCGTAACTGCTTCTGCCATATCAACATCATTAATTTCTGAAAGATATGCCTGCAAGCTTGTATTATTTGTTTCGAGGGTAGAAGAAGTCATCTCCAAACGATTTGCAACACCGCCGAATTTTGTTTGCTCCTGGGTAATGGTATTAAGTGAATCTTCAAACATATCCAGAGTTGAGAACATTTTGTCATAACCTTCTTCAGTTTCACCATCAAGAACCATCTGGATTGAATTACTTAAAACTTTTAGCGCCCCAAATACTCCGGAATAATTTTCTTCCTGTACAGAGACTTCTAAATCTGCCACATCGCCGGTATAGGCGCCGCCGGCTTCATAAGCATATGTTGCAGTTTGAGTATTAGGATCTATTGTTTCTATAACTCTGTTTCCATCGGCATCCAGAAAGACCTTGTTACCATTTCCATCAGTCTCTTGTACCGCTTCATAGTAACCAAAAACTTTGTCACCTGTAGTATTTATTACTTCAAAGACCCCGTCTGCTACTTCTGTTTGGCGGATATAGTCAGGATTGTCATGTGGAGTTCCGTTGTATATAATATTGCCATTTTCATCCATCGTATAAGGTAATGTTTTGGTATTAGCACCGCCAAAAATATAGTTATCGTTATATTCGGTGTTAGCCAAGTCTACCATTGTTTTAATAATTTCATCAATTTCAACCTTCAGTGCTTCAAGCGAATCATTACCATAAGTCTGGTTATTTGCCTGAACAGCTTTATCCCATGCTGTAGACAGGTAGCCTGTAGCAAGAGACATTAGGTCATCCAGCGCACTAAGTTCCGCGGATGCCATTTCAACATTTTGAGCAAAAACATCAATTTGACCTAACTGACGGTTCGTATTAAGAACATTAACAGCTGCAATAGGATCATCCTTTATACTCTGAAGTTTTGAACCGGAAGACAACTGTGCTGTAAGTCTGTTATAATTCATTAAGCTTTGCTGCATATCAGCAACTAAAAGCGCATACCTTGAAGATGATGTAAGTCTTTCTACCATAATTAGCCTCCTAAGCTCATTAAAGTATCTAAACAACTATTACAAGTATTGAATACCTGAGCAGCCGCTGCATAAGCCGTCTGATATTTAACCAGATCTACAAGTTCTTCGTTCAAGTCGACAGAGCTGGTGCGTAAAATCTGATTATGAATACCATCTACAACATCAGACTGAGTATCATAAAGAGTTTGAATATTATCTCCGGCAGAAGCAACTTTTCCGACAAGACCGGTATAATAGTCCTCCAGAGACATTCCATTAAGAGCTGTTAGTTTTTCGTTTCTTGTTCCAAGCATTGCTGCAACGTTTTGAGCGTTACCAACCGCATTTTCATCGAAGTTAGCAAGGTCATCAAAATATGCACAAGAAATATTCCAGCAGCCGTCATCAGTCAGAAGGTCAGCATTGATAGTAATATTACCGGCAGTAATATTATCTCCGGTACCATCTGCACCTACAAATATCAAATTGTCTTCATTTGTAGCAATGAGTTTTCCTGTATCATCCGGATTTATACAATATGCACCCTCTCTTGTATTTAAATCATTAAACACATCCGCAATTGTTTGAGCCAGATGGTTTAAACTGTCAAGAACAGTGCCGGCATTGGTTACATCTTCCTGAACATCAGCCGAGTGAAGCATTCCGCCCAATGAACCCTGTTGAATACTTTCATTTGCATTTGCCACAACGACTTTGCCTTCCTGAGTAGGGTCTATAATACTTATTACGGCAGCTTGTCCGTCCCAGTCGTCAGGATAAGTAATTCCGTTAGCATCACAATAGGATTTAGCGGTTTGAATATCAAGTTCACCAACAACCTCGGCTCCTTTAACCATAAGATTATCGCCTACATACAGGTAAACGGAACCGTTTGGTTTTTCCTGAACAGAGATGTCAACAAATTCTGAAATTTCGTTAAGGATTAAATCTCTTTTGTCCAATAAATTATTTGCTTCTAATGTACCTGTTTGAGTTACCTGTAAAGCTTTATTGACAGCGGCAAGTTCTTCAAGTTTATTATTAAATTCTTTATACTGTGTATAAATTTGAGAATTTTCTAAGGCCTCTTGACTGACACCGTCCCCGAGAACTTTGGATGTTAACTGTTCAAGTTCGACACTTTTAGAATTCATTATAGAAGTAAGCGTTCTGGCTGTTTCAATAAAATTAATTCTCGCAGTAGAGCTTGCCGGATACTCGTTTAGGTTATTTAATGCTTCATAAAAATCGGAAAGAGCAGCATCAATACCGGTGCCTTCAAGGTCATTCAATATATCTGCTAAATCATCAAGATTGCCGAGCTGCTGTTCATAGCCTTTAAGAATTGAGTTTTGCTCCCTGTAATAATTGTTAAGATACTCATTAGTGTATCGTTTAACATTAGCAATCATAACTCCGCCGTTAGCACGAATCTGGTTTTCAACGTTGTCACCGATTGCCCCCGCAATATTTCTGGTTGCAAGATTAACTTTTTGTTTTGAATAACCTTCGGTATTCATGTTTGCAACGTTGTGCGATACAACACTGATTGCGGATTCATTTACAGAAAGCGCATTTGAAGCGATGTTCAATGATGAGAATAAACTGACCATTTCTTACCTCGTTTTAAATTTGTTCATTTATTGTCCACATGTCCATGTCATGTGTGTCTGTCTTGCCTGCTCCGTTATAATTACATCCTTGAGGAGCGAATGCATCAATAATTGATTCCAACATCTTGTTAGACATTATGATGCCATGTTTTAATAATTCCACATTTTGCTGATTTAATAACACTAATTCATCAAAATTGTTACAAATCTTTACCTTTCTCTCCTTCAGCGGCTCTACAAATTCCGGAGCTTGTTCCTCTGCAAGATTGATAAATTGTGACATACAGGCATTCTCATCAATTAATTCCGCACCTATTGTTTTTCTTATTTCATTAAGTTTAAGAATTGAATTATGAACTGCGAGTATTTTATTGTCCAAAACACCTAAGTCGTCGGGTTTTGCTTTTTTTAATGATTCTTTTTTCTCTTCAAATAAGACTTTTAGCTTATCGTATGCCTCAATCTCTTTGTCAAGAGCCTTTATTAAACTTTTAAATTTTTCTTTTATCACAACAATCATCACCTTAATTAGAACAGATAACGTACAAATCTGTTGAATATACCTTCGTTTTGGTTTCTTGAGATAGAACCTCTGCCGGAGAGTGCGAACTGCAAGTTAGAAACATTGTATGAATAAACTTCACCGTCTTCGTTCAGCCATCTCGGGTCAACAACTCCTGTTACAATAAAGTCCATCCTTTCGTTTCCGTTCACGAGGGTCTTTTTACCCTGTACGGAAAGGTTTCCGTTTGGAAGCTGCTGAACAACCTGAACGGCAATTCTATCGCCGAATGTCATAGAGCGGGCGCCGTTAGCTGTGTTAGAAACTTCGTTTGTTCCGCCATAGCCATCCGAGTCTTTAAGCGACAAACCGAACCATCTATTAAAGAATGAAGTAAAAGTATCCACTGTATTAGAAGATTTTTCAGAGGTATACGACAAGTTATCATTAACAGAAATATTCTCTTCCATAATGATAGAGATTAAATCGCCAACCTGACGAGCCTGAACCCCTCCGAAAAGTGAACGGGGAGTACCGGAATAATGCTGTGTTGCACTCAATGTAAAGAGTGATTCTGCGTATACTGCATTAACAGATAATGCCGTAGTTGCTAATATTGCAATCGATACTAATACTTTTTTCATATTTCTATCCTCGTTACCCCGTTTATGCCAAGTACTCGGCAATTACACTTCTACCATACATTAGACCGTATTTAATGTCATCGTCTGATATATTGAATTCGCCTACATATTTGGCGCATTCTCTTAATTCATTTACATCAATTTTTTCAAGAATATTTTTAGGCGCAGATTTATGGGAAGTATCTTCCGTAATAACTTCCTGATCTTCCGATTTTGGCTTCAGCTGCGATGCCGTTGTCCTGAAAGCATTTACCGCACTAAATCTTTGTACCTGATTATTTTCGCCTACTGATGAAATCATATTTTTTAGTGAATAAGTGAATAAGTGATTGAGTTATTAGGTCTTTCACTTTCATTCTTACATATAACTTATTCCCCTTCTCCTTTCTTTTTTAACTTCATTTACCTTCTAATCTTTTTATTCCGGGTTCACTTTCAACCCACATATTTTTCCATTTGTCTGTAAATTTGGTCAGCAAGCCCGAAGGTTGTTCTCGGATTACTTGCAAGGTCATGCCCCATCTGCTGATAAACTATTGATTTAAAAGTATCTTCATATGGAGATTTTTCCCCGAATAAACTGCCTTCTTTATCTACTGTCCTGTCCATTTCTGAAAGCATTTTTGTTATAAAAATAGATTCAAATTCTATTGCGGCTTTCTTTAATTGTGCTTTAGAATCTCCCGCCTCCTTAATCCTGTTATACAAAACCTGATCGGAATTAACTGTTTTTGCATTATCTAATCCGCTTTTTATTAAATCTATTGTAGGTGTTGAAAAATCCATATTATTTTCCTCTAATTGTGCCCTACGGTCTAAATTACTATCAAGTCAGCCTGTAAGCTTCCTGATTTTTTGAGCGCCTGTAGAATGGAAATCAAATCAACAGGAGCAACCCCAATAGAATTCAGAGCCCTAACTAAATCGTTCAAATTACTGTTAGCAGGCATCTCGACCAAACTGCCCGGTGCTTTATTAATTGTAATATCGGAATTCTCGAATCCGACTGTCGCTCCGTTTGCAAACGGATTAGGTTGAGAAACTTCATTTGTTGTAGAAACTGTTACGGTAATGTTTCCATGCGCAACAGCAGCCGGAAGAAGTTTTACATCAGCACCGATAACAACAGTTCCGGTTCTTTCATTTACTACGACTTTGGCTTTTTCTAATGTAGGAGAAACTTCCAAATTTTCAATAATTGAAAGGAAAGTGACTCTGTCATTAAGAAATTTGGGAGGAACCGTCACTTTTACAGAGCTGCCGTCAATAGCATGAGCCGGCGCTACTTTTGAAACGGTGTCCGCAATTCTGGAAACAAGTGTATAATCTGATTTATCAAGACAAAGAGTTATAGAATCTTCATCACCGATTTCAGTATAAATATCACGTTCAATGATAGCACCGCCCGGAATTCTTCCTGATGTCGTAATTGCCGTTCTGGCAGAAGAACCGCCTGCTATTTTATTAATACCGCCTACTGAAAGCGGGCCCTGAGCTACCGCTACCGCCTCTCCGTTTGGAGCTTTAAGAATAGTTTGAACAAGGACACCGCCTTCTAAACTTTTAGCATCGGCTATAGCTGATACCGTGCAGTCAATTTTATCCCCGTTTTTAGAAAAAGGAGGAACCGTTGCTGTTACAATTACTGCAGCAGAGGCACCTTTTTGAATATAGTTTTCCTGTTCAATTACAGTACCGAGGTTTCTTAAAAGCATTTTATTAGTAATTTGTGTTGAACGGGAATTATCACCTGTACCCGGTAGACCTACAACGATACCATATCCTACAAGCTGGTTTTCCCTCACCCCTTTAATGTGAGTTAAATCCATAATTCTGACTTTGGCTTCAATAGCCTTAGCAGGCAATAATCCCGTCATCATCAACATCATTATTAAAACTGAAGCTAAAACTTTTTTCATATACCCACCTTCTTAGAGAGTTACAAGAACCTGATTTTCTCCTATAACCTTACCTGTATATACCTTTTTATAGTTCTTGTTTTCAACGTTAATATAATCCCCTGTCATGCCGTCTGCCATAGCTGTCCCATCAATTGTAATCATAACTGCTCCGTTAGAGACAAAGAATATTCTTACACCCATGTTTCTTTCAACATCCGGTTTCATTTTTACAAATCTTTTATCAATAATTTCGCCTTTTTGGAAAGCTTTTTTTGCTTTCATATCTTTGGCAAACATTTTTTCGCTTAAAACATAATCCATCCTTTGAGAAACATCCATTCTTTTTACCATAGCTGTTTCATTTGTAATAGCCTGTTCTCTGTTTATAAAATCGGATGCCACCAGAACATCTTTGTAAACAGAGGTTTGGGCAGGAAGATTCAGGGTTTTCACAAAAGCATTATTTACATATATATCAACTCTTTTTATATCTCTGGGAATAATTTTCTCTCCGCCCTGAACTATTTTATAAGTAATTTGTCCATCCGGAAGCACAAGACTTGCAAACGGAGTTGCAGAAATTTTTACTTCCACTTCCGCATTCGGAACCATTTTTTTGTAAGAATTTGTAAGAATTTGCGCAACTTGAGCTTTAACATCGGCAGAAGTAACTGTCTGAGCCTGTGTACTTAGACATGTTAGTAATATTAATGCTGTTGTTAAAACTTTTTTCATTTGTTTCTTTTATCCTTTATCTCTACTGCATGTTATTTGTTAACTGCAATATGTTGCTTGAAGAGTTAATCAGTTTTGAATTTGATTCAAATGCACGTTCTGCTTTAATCAATCCGACAAGTTCATCAACGATTTGGACATTAGAACCTTCAAGCATACCCTGCTGAATCAAACCTAAACCATTTTGCCCCGGAGTATCCTGAACAGGGTTTCCGGAAGCTTGAGTCTCTTTGTAGAGGTTATGCCCTATTGATAACAAACCTGACGGGTTTTGGAACTTAACCAGCTGCAAAGAACCAACTATGGACTGTTGTGTTTGTCCCGGAAGAGTTACGGAAATATTACCATCCTGAGTAATAGTAATTTCTGTAGCATCACGGGGAATTGAAACAGACGGCTGAATCAATAGACCATCATTTGTACAAAGCTGACCTAATGAGTCAACCTGCAAGCAGCCGTCACGGGTATAAGCAAGAGAACCATCCTCTTTCATAACCTGTAAGAAGCCTTCTCCTTCAATTTCAATATCAAGGTCACGTCCGGTAGAGATAGCAACACCTTGAGTAAAGATTCTTGTAGTAGCTGCAGTTTTAACACCCAGCCCGATTTCAATACCTACCGGCTGATAAGTACCCTGATTCATCAAAGCACCCGGAGTTCTTGCTGCCTGGGAAAGCAAATCCTGAAACTCAATTCTGGATTTCTTAAAAGCTGTAGTGTTAACGTTTGCAACGTTATTCGCAATAACATCAAGATAGTTTTGCTGTGCTATCATACCTGTTGCTGCTGTCGTTAATGCTCTTAACATTTATTTTCTCCTCGTCTGGTTAATTATCTTGTTATGTACCCCCTGGAGGGGTGAGAGTGAGGTTATAACCTCCTCCCCTGCGGCTTACTGGCAGCCGTTTATGAACCAATTCTTCCTACAGCTACCGCCGTAGCAAGCATGTCACTATTTGTTGTTACGACCTTTGTTAAAGATTCGTAGTTTCTGGAAGTTGCGATTGTATTAATCATCTCCTTTATTACATTTGAATTTGAAAGTTCCAGCATACCTTGCTGAACCGTAAATTTCTCTGAACGAAGTTCAGGATTGTTTTCAGGATCCATCGGAATAAATTTTGCATCACCTATTTCAAATAAATCTTCTTTATTTGAAAAATCAAATACACCGATGGTCTGAAGCGGAATCTTTTGATTATAAGAATTTATTTCAATATTTCCGCTCTCGCCAATAATTGTTTCAATTCTGTCACGAAATAATTCCGGATCAAAATCTTCAGGAATCATTCTTATTCTTCTGTTATTAACATCAAGGACATATTCACCTTGTTTTGTTACAAGATACTGCTGGTCATTTACAAGGAATGAACCGTTTCTTGTGTAAGAAATTTTTCCGTCAATATCCTGAATCTTAAAAAAACCATCTCCTTCAATTGCTACATCATACGGATTGTTTGTTTTATCCAATGCACCTTGAGAAAAGTCATGAATATATTCAAGAGATTGAGAGCCAACACTCAAATCTCCAAGATATCTGCTTGAATCATTTCTCAATATTGAACCTTTTTGTGAATACACAGCAGACTCCATAACATCTTTGAATCTCAAAGAACCTTTTTTATACCCGACAGTATTCACGTTAGCAAGATTGTTTGCAATATTGTCGTGCATGTCCATTAGAGCGAGCATTCCGTTTGCTGCGGATTCCATACCTCTTACAATCATTAGTTCGCTCCTTTCAGGCTGTCGTACTTACTCAGCACATTTTTTACATAATTCTGTGTCTCAGCATACGGAGGTATTCCGCCGTACTTTTTAACCGCATTAGGGCCGGCATTATATGCCGCAAGTGCAAGTGATTTGTCATTCCCGAATCTGTCCATTAACCCCTTTAAATACTTTGTACCGCCCTCAATATTCTGTTCTGCATCATAAGCATTTGTAACTCCAAGCCCCTGTGCAGTAGAAGGCATCAGCTGCATTAATCCCATAGCCCCGCATTTTGAAGTAGCATTAGGGTTAAATCCTGATTCTTGATTTATAACGGCTTTTACAAAATCTTCGTCTAACCCGTTTCTTTCAGCATATTTTGATACAAGATTGTCAATTTCCGAACGAGAAACAGAATTAGGATTCTTAGTGTTCTTAACGGAAGTATCAAGAATTTTCTGAAAATCCTTATCCGGAACATTTCCATAAGACATTAGTGACTGAAATTGATTTTCAATCGCACTAATCCTGTGTAAAGTTATGTCCAGGCTCGAAAGCTGCACCTTCCGCTCTCCTCTTTTATTTAATATTACCTACCAAGTCTGTTTTAGGGATAATCTCCCTACCATATAAGTCTACACTAGTAGTGTAATATATATCTGTGTGAGCAACATCAATCAAATGGTTGAAATTTTTAGCTCTATCTAGACCATATGGTCAATAAAATTTTTATATACAAAAAGCTCTCTTCGGAAGAGAAACAAAGAGAGCTGGCTAATTATTATGAAGAAAAGATTTTTTTAAAGATGTAAGCCGAACACACACACAATGCAAATTTTTTATTGAGCCGAAAAACGACGATATCATCAGTTGTCCCCGACTTACATATACATGTTATCATTTATTTTGACTGTTTTTAATCTTCTTTAGAAGTAATACTTTAGGACTAATTATTTATGACTTCATATAGAAGAAATGTAGTATAATATACATATGAATGAGCTCCTCAAAGAAACAATCAAACTGGTTCCGGAACAGCCCGGATGTTATCTTTATTATAATAAAGACGGTGAAATTATTTATGTCGGGAAAGCCAAGAACCTGAAACGACGTGTATATAGCTATTTTCATAAGCAGCATGACAGCGTTAAAACCAATGTTCTCGTTTCTCAAATAGAAAAATTGGAATATATTATTACGGATTCAGAAGTTGAAGCATTAATCTTAGAATCTCATTTAATTAAAAAACATAAACCCAAATACAATATTTTACTTAAAGACGACAAAAAATATCCTTATTTCTTGATTACGGATGAAGCTTTTCCAAGAATACAAATTGTACGCAAGAAAAATCTCAATCCTGATAAAGGAAGATTTTACGGGCCTTACACTGATGTCGGAGCAATGTATGCAACGCTTGATTTTTTGAAAAAGCTATTTCCGCTAAAACAATGTAAAACTCCAAAATTTTCTAATCGTCCTTGCCTTTATTATCATATAGGCAAGTGCCTTGCTCCTTGCCAGGGAAAAGTTACACCGGAAGATTATCAAAAATTAATTAAACAGGTAGAATTATTTTTAAGCGGAAAACAATCGGAACTTCTTAAACAGATTCAAGCCCAGATGCAAAAATATGCGGAAGAAGAACAGTTTGAAAAAGCGGCAAAAATGCGGGACAGTTACCTTGACCTTCAAAAAACTCTGGAAAGACAAAAAGTTGTTTATGAAAATACCAAACTTAACGAAGACATTCTTGCAGTTTTATACGAGGATGGCATTCTGGCCATTGTAATAATGATGATTCGTGAAGGGCGATTAATTGATAAAAAAGACTTTACTTATTTTGCAGATAATATTGATAAAACAGAGTATTTTGAAACATTTTTCCGTGATTACTATACAGGACTAAAACTTGAATATCCTGATAAAATAATTTCCAGAGACCTTGAAGAAATCGGGGATAAAGAGCTTTATCAAGATTGGCTGAAAATCATTTCAGGCAAAAAAATTACTATTCATTACGGCCGGGGCAGAGGTAAATATAATGAACTATATGAATTAGCTTTAAAAAATGCACAAAATCTGCTTGATAATGCCAGAATTAAAAAAATGGCTCAGATAAGAGATGATTTTAATGAAGTTGGCTCTTATTTAGCGGAAAAATTACACCTGAAAAATTTCCCGAACCGTATGGAATGTTACGACATTTCGCATATTCAGGGTACAAACACGGTAGCTTCAATGGTAGTATTTCAGAATGGATTACCTAAAAAGTCAGCATACCGTAAATTTAAAATCCGCTCAACCGAAGGTAAGCCGGATGATTTCTTATCCATGAAAGAAGTTTTGACCCGTCGTCTTGCAAGATTGGGGACTAAAAACTGGGAAAAACCGGATTTGATTATTATAGATGGCGGTAAAGGACAGTTGTCGAGTGTAATGCAGATTGTAGAAGAACTCGGAATAAAGGATATTGATTTTGTTTCTCTTGCCAAAAGAGAAGAAGAAGTTTTTCTCCCGCACAAATCAAAATCAATTCTTCTTCCAAGAGACTCTAATGCGCTTTATTTAATCCAGCGCATACGAGATGAAGCTCACAGATTTGCAATAACTTTCCATCGGGATTTGAGAAGCAAAGCTATGAAAAAAGATAAATAATTTTCATCATTGTTTGAAACTTGTGCCGGTTGATTATTTAAAGCACTCAATTCTTACATAGCAAGGTTTTTTAGTCAAAAAATTATATAAGCAAATAATCATTTTAAGCATAATAATCTAACCTCTTGTTATTAAGTAAACTTTGAGCTTGATTCTTTATAGCTCTGGCTTTTGATGCAACTCTGTAATCCTGACTTGATGGGTCAGCAGGTGCAAGTGCAGATTTTATAACCGTATCTGCCTGTTTAATTGTTTCTTTCGGATTTTCCGGATTAATGGACGGCATTTTAATATCAACATGCCCGCCTACAGGAATACCCTGGGCATTTTTATCAATTACAATAGATCCTGCTAAAGCTCCTCCTGCTTGTTTATGAGCAAGCTCATGCTTATAAATCTCCGAGTAATTCCTCTGCGCCAAAGCCTGTAGTTCCAAATTCCTGAAGGTTGAAATAGTTAGACAATCCATTGGAATAATATACCCCTTTACACTTGTTTTATCATTATACACATTTTTAGAAATTTTGCAAGAGAATTTTAAATTTTTATCAGACCTTGCTTAATACCCTAATATTTACATACCAATCCCTGTCCACCGATTTTCACTAATTTTAATAAAATCTTAATATAATGTTGTAAAAACAATGTACTATTATTTTATTTAGGGGGTATAATATAATTAATAAAGTGTAAATAGAACAATTTTCGTAATAGTAAAAAGGAGATTACAAAATGTCAGAATTAACATTGGAAAGAGAATCTTCAACAACTGATTTCGTTGGCGGCAAATGGCAAACAGAAATTAACGTTAGAGATTTTATTCAAAAGAACTACACACCGTATGATGGTGATTCAAGCTTCTTGGCAGGTCCTACCGAAGCTACAACAAAATTGTGGCAGGAATGCTGCGAATTGTTCAAAAAAGAACGTGAAAACGGCGGTGTTCTTGATATGGACACCAAAATTGTTTCAACAATTGTTTCTCATGGCGCCGGATACATTGATAAGGATTTGGAGCAAATTGTCGGTTTACAAACAGATAAACCGCTTAAAAGATCTCTTCAGCCTTTTGGCGGTATCAGAATGGCAGAAACTTCCTGCAAATCATATGGTTATGAAGTAGATCCTGAAGTGGTAGAAATCTTCACGAAATACAGAAAAACACATAACCAGGGTGTATTTGATGTTTACACTCCGGAAATGAGAGCTGCAAGACATGCCGCAATTCTTACAGGTTTGCCGGATGCATATGGCAGAGGCCGTATCATCGGTGACTACAGAAGAATTGCTCTTTATGGTATTGACAGATTAATTGAAGATAAAAAAGAACAGCATGCTTCTGTTGACGGAGACATGACTCCTGATAAAATACAGTTGAAAGAAGAACTCGCAGAACAAATCAGAGCTCTTGAAGAAATGAAAGAACTCGGTCAAATCTACGGTTATGATATTTCCAAACCGGCTAAAAATGCTAAAGAAGCTGTTCAATGGTTATACTTTGGCTACTTGTCAGCTGTTAAAGAACAAAACGGTGCTGCAATGAGCCTTGGCAGAACTTCTACATTCCTTGATATCTTTATTGAAAGAGATTTGAGAAATGGTACATTAACTGAATCAGAGGCTCAAGAATTAATCGACCACTTCATTATGAAATTAAGATTGGTTAAATTCGCAAGAACTCCTGAATACAATTCATTATTCTCAGGCGACCCGACATGGGTTACTGAATCAATCGGCGGTGTCGGTATTGATGGACGTCATATGGTTACTAAGAACTCTTTCAGATACCTGCACACTCTTGAAAACCTGGGTACAGCTCCTGAACCTAACATGACAGTACTCTGGTCTAAGAGATTACCGCACAACTTCAAACAGTATGCTGCACACATTTCTATCACAACTTCATCTATTCAATATGAAAACGATGATTTGATGAGAGTTACTCACGGTGATGATTATGCAATCGCATGCTGCGTATCTTCAATGGTTGTTGGTAAAGAAATGCAGTTCTTCGGCGCTCGTGCTAACCTTGCTAAGTGCTTACTGTATGCAATCAACGGCGGTGTTGATGAAAGATTGAAAACTCAAGTAGGTCCTAAGTTCAGACCGATTACATCTGAATACCTTAACTACGATGAAGTTATTGAAAGATATGAAGATATGATGGAATGGTTGGCAGGTCTTTATGTTAATACATTGAACTGCATCCACTACATGCACGATAAATACTGCTATGAAAGATCTCAAATGGCTCTCCATGACAGAGATGTTAAGAGATACTTTGCAACAGGTATTGCAGGTCTTTCTGTAGTTGCTGACTCACTTTCTGCTATTAAATATGCAAAAGTTAAGGCTATCAGAGACGAAGACGGTATCGTAGTTGACTATGAAATTGAAGGTGATTATCCTAAATACGGTAACAACGATGATAGAGTTGATGAAATCGCAGTTCATGTTGTTAAGAAATTCATGTCTATGATTAGAAAACACTTTACTTATAGAAATTCTATTCCGACTATGTCAATCTTAACAATTACTTCAAATGTTGTTTACGGTAAGAAAACAGGTAACACACCTGACGGCAGAAAACAAGGTGTTCCATTAGCTCCTGGTGCTAACCCGATGCACGGACGTGATTCTCACGGTGCTGTTGCTTCACTTGCTTCAGTTGCAAAACTTCCGTTCAATGATGCTCAAGACGGTATCTCTAATACATTCTCTATTATTCCTAATGCTTTAGGTAAAGATGATGTATTTATGGGTGATTTGGACATTCAGCTTGACTGCGGATGCTGCGAAGGAACATGCCAATAGGGGTAAATAGTATTTGTGAATCGATTTTCGTGAGTCGTGAATCGATAATAACTTCGAATCACGATTCACAGTTCACAATTCACAGCTTATAACTCAAGAAAACAATAAAAAGGAAAGGCGATAAAAATGACTACTCAACAAGAAGAAAATTTAATAAATCTTTTAGACGGTTATGTTGAAAAAGGCGGACACCATCTCAATGTAAACGTATTTAACAGAGAAACTTTACTTGATGCACAAGCTCATCCTGAAAAATACCCTCAATTAACAGTAAGAGTTTCAGGATATGCTGTAAACTTCATCAAATTAACTAAAGAACAACAGGACGATGTTATTTCAAGAACATTCCACTCTTCTTTAGGTTAAGATAATACAAAAATAAAACAAAGAGGCGGAAGATTATATCTTCCGCCTCTTTGTTTCATTTAAAATTCTTTTAGCTTAATTAATCAATGTACTTTTCTTTTTCTTTATTTACAAAGCAAAGAAAAAGAAAAGTACGAAAAGAAAAAGTAAACACGTGTTGTTTTCTATGCCCTTCGGGCATCAGATTAAACGGCTGCTGCAGGCATAGCCTGCACTCTTTTGCGGGCTATAGTGACTGCGTCACACGCCCGCAGGTGTAAGCTACACCCTCCCCTGCTCGGGGAGGGCGGGAGTGGGGGGGGGGAATTAGTGAATGGTGAGTAAGTAGTAAATAAGTTAATAAGTTAATAAGTTAATAGGTAAATAAGGATTTTCTTCTCTTTTTTATTTACCTCAGGATAGGGAGGAAATCCACAGGAATTTTTCGGCAGAAAAATTCAGCAGCACGAGTTTTTCTTTCTTTGGGAGCGTTTCTTTCTTTTTTCTTCGTAAAAAAAAGAAAGAAATGCTCTAAATACAAGTGATTGAGGAATAAGATGTTTGTATAACCTGTCACCCTGAACTTGATTCAGGGTCTATCCATTCAATAAAAAACCAACATTGATAGATTCCGGGTCAAAGCCCGGAATGACGGGGAGCTCCCTCTCCTCTTAGGAGAGGGTCGGGGTGAGGTTTCAATCACAGGAATTTTTCGGCAGAAAAATGCAACAGTGCGTTGTTTTCTTTCTTTTCCATATTTCTTTCTTTTACTTCGGGGGTAAATCAAACTTGTCGGCTTAACCAACAAACTACTCCGCCTGTTGTAAAAGAAAAAGAAAGAATGTTAGTGCGGGGTTCGGAGGCGGCATTAGCCCCGATACAAAATTCAAGTTTTTACATAATTTTATATAAAATAGTGCTGATAACTGCACTTATTTTTATAGTAAAATATTATTAACAGAGGAGATTAACACCTATGACCGAAATATATGGAAATATTCATTCAATAGAAAGCTGCGGAACCGTAGACGGGCCGGGGATTCGATTCGTTGTATTCACACAGGGCTGTCCCCTTAGATGCCAATATTGTCACAATCCTGACAGCTGGGATTTTAAAGAAAACCAAAAAATGAGTGTTGAAGAAATTTTTGAACAATATGAGGGTGTCAAAGAGTTTTGTGCCGGTGGGCTTACTGTTACCGGCGGAGAACCTATGGCTCAAATAGAATTTGTTACTGAATTGTTTAAACTGTTTAAAAACTCAAATATACATACTGCCCTTGATACGTCCGGAATTTTCTTTAACCGTAACAACACAGAAAAAGTTGATGAACTCCTAAAATATACTGACCTCGTTCTTCTTGATATCAAACATATCAATGATGAGGAGCACAAAAAACTTACAGGGCACTCAAACAAAAATATACTTGATTTTGCAAAATATCTTTCAGAAACAAATAAACCCGTCTGGATTCGCCATGTTGTTGTTCCGGGAATTACATTTAAGGAAGAATACCTGAAAAAACTAGGCGAATTCCTCGCAGAATTACACAATATTAAAGCGCTTGACGTACTTCCTTACCATGATATGGCAATACCAAAATACGAAAATCTCGGAATAACTTACCCGCTAAAAGGAGTTCCGCCTTTAACACATGATGAGGCTAAAAAAGCACGAAATATTATTATAGAAGCTATTAAAGAAAAGAGAATAAATAAATAAATAAATAAGATAAAGGGGCTTTAAAAAGCCCCTTTTGTTTTATAGCTTCCAGCTGTTTAAATATTCTTCCTGTTCGGGAGTCAATGTGTCAATTTGTATTCCCATGGACTCAAGTTTCAATGAAGCAATTTCATTATCCACAGACTCTGGTAATGTATAGAGTTTATTTTCTAATTTACCTTTATTTTTAACCAAAAATTCCATGCCCAGAGCCTGATTAGCAAAACTCATATCCATAACAGAAGCAGGATGGCCCTCTGCCGCTACTAAATTAACTAAGCGGCCTTCTGCAAGAACATAAACCGATTTTCCGTTAGTAAGTTTGTACTCATCCAGAAACGGTCTGATTCTTTTGATTTCCACTGTATGATTTTTAAGGTCAGGCACATTAACTTCATGATCAAAGTGACCTGCATTGCAGAGGAACGCACCATTTTTCATTGCCATAATATGATGAACATCAACAACATGTTTATCCCCTGTTACTGTCAAGAAAATGTCGCCAACTTTGGCAGCTTCAGCAATAGGCATAACTCTATAACCTTCCATAGCCGCTTCAAGAGCCTTAAGAGGGTCAACTTCACATACAATAACATTTCCGCCAAGAGCTTTAGCTCTGAGAGCACAGCCCTTGCCGCACCATCCGTAACCTGAAATAACAACGGTTTTACCGGCAATAAGAATATTTGCCGCACGCATAATACCGTCCATAGCACTCTGTCCGGTACCATAGCGGTTATCATAAAGATGTTTCGTTAAGCTTGTGTTTACACCGAGCGCAGGGAACCTGAGTTCTCCTTGTTTTTCCAATGCTTGCAGTCTTATAATACCTGTGGTTGTTTCTTCCGTCGAACCTATTATGTGAGAAGCAAGCTCTGGCTTTTGTGCGTGTAAAGCCGCAACCAAATCACATCCGTCATCTATAATAATATCCGGATTATGATTCAAAGCATCAATTACATGCTGTCTGTAAGTTTCAACAGATTCTCCGGCATAGCCTAAGACCGGTATGTTCCAGTATTTAACAAGAGCTGCTGCAACATCATCCTGCGTAGACAGAGGATTTGATGCTATTAAAACGGCATCAGCACCTCCTGCTTTCATAACTGTACATAAAGCAGCTGTTTCTTTTGTCACATGAACACATGCGGAAAGCTTAAGCCCGGCAAAAGGCTGTTCTTTAATAAATCTCTCTTCAATCTTTCTCAATACGGGCATATCTTTTAAAGCCCATTCAATGTTATTTTTCCCCTGCTCTGCAAGGTTAATATCTTTAATATCAGGTTTTATCATAGTAGCTTCCATATTTTATTCCTTTATTTTAGCAACACTTAACGTATATATTTTATCACTAACATGTACAACTGCCCATCTAAGCGCATTAATATTACGTTTTATTAATTCTCCTTCTATATATTCAACAGAAGGATTGTGATTATTATCTATTTCAACTGTCTCGGAAATAATCTGCATAATTTACAACTATATTTTTACTCTACAGTTACTGATTTTGCAAGGTTTCTTGGCTGATCTACGTCTTTACCAAGGAACTCTGCAATATAATATGCCAAAAGTTGAAGCGGAACAACAGCTAATGCCGGAGAAAGAAGTTCAATAACCTCAGGCACTCTTATAATTGAATCAAAAAGTTCATCAAGTTTAATATCTGTAGAATCCGTCAGTGCAATCATTCTTGCATTCCGAGCTTTTGCTTCTTCTGAATTTGAAAGAATTTTTTCATAGACTTTACCGGACATCAATATTGAAAGCACAGGCATTGATTCATCAAGCATAGCAATTGGTCCGTGTTTTAATTCTCCGGCAGGATATCCTGTTGCATTAATATAACTGATTTCTTTGAGTTTTAATGCACCTTCCAATGCTGTAGGATAATTAATTCCTCTTGCAATAAATACAAAATCTTTGGCATTAGAAAATTTCTTAGCACATGCTTGAATGCTTTCTTTATGAGAAAGAACTTTTTCAATTTTTTGAGGAAGAATAATAAGTTCGTGTTTTAATTCTTCCAACTTTTCTTTCTCAATAGATTCTTTAACTTCAGCCATATAGATAGCTAAAAGATAGAAAGATATCAACTGGGCCATGTATGATTTTGTTGCTGCAACAGAAACCTCAATTCCGGCATTAACAGGAACAAGACTATCAGCTTCCCGTGCCATGGTTGAATCCGGTCTGTTCGTAACAATAAGAATATGTGAACCTTTTTTCTTAGCAAGTCTTACTGCTGTAATAGTATCAGCGGTTTCTCCTGACTGGGAAACACCTATTACAAGAGTATTTTCATCGGTTATTGTCCTTCTGTAAATGTACTCGCTGGAAGGTTCAACATCAACCGGAATCCCGCAAAAATCTTCAATAATATATTTCCCGACAAGAGCGGCATGCAAAGACGTACCGCAGGCAACAATTTGTATTCTGTCCAAAGCTTTAAGCTGTGCTCTGTCTAATGTTACTTCTTTTAATGCAACCGGTTCATCAATCGCTCTAAGTTTACCGGAAAGAACATTTCTCACAACATCAGGCTGTTCGTGAATTTCTTTAAGCATAAAGTGCTTATAACCCATTTTACTTAAAGCCACCGGCTCCCATGGAAGATGTTCTATTTTAATATCAACGGGATTTTTATCTATATCAATAAGTTTCATTGATTCCGGTGTTAATGTAACTATCTGGTTGTCCTCAAGGTAAACTGCTTTTTTCGTATATTGAATTATTGCCGGGACATCTGATGCCACATAATATTCGTTTTCTCCGATACCTACTAAAAGCGGAGCATTTCTCCTTGTTGCCACAATAGTATCTTTTACATCCTGATGAATTACCGCAAGAGCATAAGCACCTTCAATTTGCTTTGTTGCAAGTCTTACAGCCTCAGTTAAATCTCCGCATTTTGCGTATTCCGATGCTACCAGGTGAGCAACCGTTTCTGTATCAGTTTGAGAGCGAAAAACGCAGCCCTGTTTTTCAAGCTTGGCTTTTAATTCTTTATAATTCTCGATAATTCCGTTATGAACAACAGCGACTCTTCCGCAATTGCAAGAGTGAGGATGGGCATTAATTGTAGTTGGCGCACCATGCGTAGCCCAGCGAATGTGTCCTATTCCGATTGTAGATTCTGCTATATGTACATAATTTTTTTTAGCAATATCCTTAAGGTTTTGGAGTTTACCTTCCGCTTTATAAAGCTCAACTTTACCTTCAACATTAACAGCTATACCTGCTGAATCATATCCTCTGTATTCAAGATTTGTTAACCCTTCAAGAAGAATATCAACAGCTGATTTGCTCCCTATATATCCGACTATTCCGCACATAGTTACCTCTCTTTAAATCTTTATAAAATTATTCTAGCACGAAATATTTTATTTCCTTATTAAGATTTCTTAAAGATTCGTTTAAGCCCGATAAAAGCAAGAACCAGAGCGGTAAACCCTCCTATAAATGCCAGCATGGAAATTTTCTCTTTTCGTTTTTCTTTTTGCCCTTTCACATAAATATCCTGATTTATTTTATCCATCTTAGCCTGTGCATCCCTGTCATTAAAAACATGAGTTGCAGGAATATTTGCAGGAGGCTGAGCAACCCTTTTTGCAGGGCGTTCGGCTTTAGGGTTAGAAGTATAATAAGAATCTGTTTCTATCAAAATAATTCTCCATATCTTAAAAGTTTATGTAAATTCGACTTAGGAAGATACATCATTCCAATTTGCGGAGGTATATCCGGAACCTTTTTGATTAGGCAATCCTCCATATATTCATTTGCTCCTTTCTCTATAAACCTGAAACCAAGTTTATAGAAGAACAGTGCCGGTGAAGACTCTTTCCAAACCGGAGCCGAAAAAGTCACAATACGCCCTTCTGCCCGTGGATCAAACATTGCTTTCTCCGCAAGACTCTTGACCGCTTCGGTTCCCAGACCGCATCGCTGTCTGGGAGACTGAATATAGTCAATTATATAACAATTTTTGAGAAAAGCGGTTTTTCGCTTTTCAGGCTGCAGCTGGAAGAAATTAAATTCTCCTTCCGGCGCATTTTCTATTAAATTATCTTCAACAATATCAACGTAATCTTCGTCAATATCACCTACAATTACAAGATTATCCGACCGCTTAATTTTCTTTATTCTAATTTGCGCCTTCTGCTTCAGATTCGGAGTCTTAAACCCAATAATCGGAGGCATAGATACACTAACCAGCGACGCTTTCGTCTTTGCAACAGCCATATTAATCTGACTGTCAACATTCGTAATGTTGTTAATCATAATAAACCTAACCTAAATTCTAACCTTAAATATATAAAGTATTTTCATTAAAAAAAATTGCCTTTTTATAAAAACTAAACACTTAAAAAGTAACAAAACTTAATCTTAGCATGTCGGATTTTGCAAAGTTTATTATTGCAAATATATTTTGTTTTTGTTAAACTTATAGACGAAACTGCTTAATAAAAATTTACTTAATATTTCTTAATAATTAGCTATAGGGTAGGAAATTTTTATTATTTTAAGTTTTTTATGTATATAGAAGTGTGTATTTGAAGGAGTAAAATCTTATGAAGATTAATGCTGTCAACCCTAGTTATTTTGCGGGAACTACAAAATCGGGATTCAAAATTAATAATGACCCAAGTCCGATAGAAACTTCCAAAGCAGGAATGTCGGTAATATCCTTCAAAGGCGGAAATAAGGACCAAGTATTACATGTAGTTGCAGAATGTAAACCTTTCAACCAAACAGGAGGGGTTGCAACTGTTGTACAGGATTACCAACAGTTAAATAATGCCACTGCAACAGGGAAAGGAATGTCTGTTTTTGTTACTCCTTTTTATAACGGAATTGTTAAATATGAATGTCAGGAAGGCGCTGCAGGACTTCAGCAAATAAAAGTAGACCTTCCTCGTGTACCTGCGGGACTTCCGGACGGGCACCCATTGAAAAATCATGTCGGACAGCCGGTTTACACAAAGGTTGATTTATCCAAAACAAGTCTTCTGGATGCATTAAAATCAGGAAAAGATTACTGGCTTTTAGAAGAAGTTGCCGATAAAAAAATGTCGTGGGGGATGGAAGAAGAAGCTCCTGTTAAACTCTTAAAAGTTGTATCCGATTCCAACGGTAAACCTTTTAAAGATAATGTATTTATGGTTTTCTCAGAAGCCACCGCTTTTGACCCGAAACCGTATTCTTTAAACCAATATTCATCAGCTCCGAAAGAAATTGTAAACTCATGGAATGGTGATCCGTATGCAAAATTTAATAAAGCAGTCGTTGAATTTATGGAAGACATCAGTAAAAAAATGGGGAATTTTGACCCCGGAACTGTTGTTTGCTCCGACTCACAAGCTGCTTATGTAACACATTATATGGCACAAAAAAATGCAGCAGGCGTTGAATACTTTAAAGATAAAAAACCTATGCAAATAGGCCACAACCTCGGAGACGGTTACATCGGAAAAACTTCTGCCAGAAACATGATTGTTAACCTCAATATATTTACACCGCAAGAACTGGAAGCTCTTACAAAATCCGAAGACTTGCGACGTGCAATTGTTACCGGTGGAAAAACAGAAGAGGATTTCTTTAATGGATATCTTAAAAATATTAATGCAAAATATAAACTCTCTGCAATGAGCATACCTGTACACTACGGTAATACAGGCTACTTACAGACTTTTGGGGTTGTATCTCAAGGTTACCTTGATGAAATAACCCAAAACCCCGAAATTGCCCCATCCCTAAGTGAAGATTTGAAAGCTTTAAAAGAAAAGGGGGTAGCCGTAGGTTTAACCAACCCGCTCAATTCAAAGAATTCCGCATTTACAAAAGTCGGACTTGAAGGATACAATACAGAACATAAGGTTAAACTTACGGATGGTACGGAAGAAGTTATTAAACCGTTAAAAATGTTTACCGAACAAGATAGAGCAACTCTGACTCTTGATAAAGTAAGGGAAATAAAAAGAGAAAATAAGATTAATTTCTTAAACCGCTTCTCGCCAAAATATAACGGTGCTCAGTACTTCAATACTAAAAACAATCAATGGACTGCAAGAGGAGATAATTACATCAGAAGAGGAAATGACGGTGCAATTCAGGTTGTTCAGAATATTGATGTAGATAAATATGTATCAAAGCTAAAAAATGGAGAAGATGTTAAAGTCGTAGTAAGCTGGGGACGTGGAGATTTCCAAAAAGCTTTTGATGAAGCATTAAACGGATTTAAAAATTATGTTCTAAAAACCGGAGATAAAGACACTCTTCTCATAATGGGCGGAGATTTGGCTAATGACAAAGTCGAAGGTCAAAAAATAAAAGATATCGCAGAATTATTATCAAAAGACCCGCTGTTTAAAGGAAGAGTTATGCTGCTTGATGCTTTCGCTCCGGGCGAACCGATGGCATTAATGGCAGATGCAGCATTACTGCCGTCAAGATTTGCACCTTGCGAGTTAACAGACCTTGAAGCTAAAAAAATGCTTTGTACCCCAATTGTTCCAAACGGCCAAGGCATGGGGCAGAAAAACTTCGATCCCGCTATTGCAGGAGAAGCTTCCATTGCTGATGCTTTCAAAACCAAACATCAGTACTATGATTCAAAAGAAAATTTCTTAAAAGATGCAAGTCAGGAAGCGAAGGATGAATTTAATAAAGTTTATAACAAAATTAAAAATGAAATTGTAGCAAAATACAAGCTGGCTATGGGAAACGACCCGTCACCGGAAACTATTGAAAAATTCATTGAAGGAAATGAAGATTTACAAACAGCACTGAGAAAATTGCGAGACAGTGTCATGGCTGATGATATAGCCGAATGCTTAAACAGATGCTTAAACGAACATCGTAATGACAGTGTAGCAGAAACCATATTGAAAAATCAAATTAATATGAAAACCGGTTGGGAAGAAAATCAGCAAATAACCCGTTCCAATGTTGCAACCGGAGAGTTATACAGAAATGCTTTCCACAAAGATGCCCACAATATAAGTAATCCGGCTGATGTTATCGGTCATGGAATTGAAAAACCTCATTCTGTAATTGATGAAATTAAACATGGAATAAGCAGCAAAAAAGCAGCCATAATTGCCGCTGCTGCAGCTATTGCGGGCCTTGCTATCGGTTATATAGCCTTCAAATCTCATAAAAATGACGGAGAACTGCCAAAAGAGAACCGTACTAAAAAAGAAAAAGAACAACAGCACTTGTCAACAATAGGATAAAATCATAACTAAACCCGAAGTTGAATCTTCGGGTTTTTTGTTTAAAATTAATATATGATTATTAAAACATTTATTGAACCTCCTATTGATAACAATAATTATCTTTTAATAGATGAAAAAACAAAGGATGCAGCACTTGTTGACTGCTCGGCGGTTGATGATTCGATTCTTGAAGAATTAGATGCGGAAGGCGCAAAGCTAAAATACATTCTATTAACTCACGGGCATTTTGACCACGTAGCAGGAATAAGACCAAATATGAGAACATCCCCCGCCCTAACCCACCCCGCAGGAGAGGAAACGGGTGATAAGCTCCAAATCTTTATGCACAAAGCTGACCTCGGCTGGCTGAATAAGGTTAACAGCTTTATGCCTATGTTCGGAATGCCGGAAATGAATATTCCTCAGATTGATGTTTTTGTGGAAGATGGAGATATAATCAAACTCGGTGAAACAGAAATAAGAGTTATTCATACCCCCGGACACACTCAGGGCGGAGTTTGCTATTATACAAAAGGCAGCCTTTTTTCCGGAGATACAATCTTTAGAGAATGTGTAGGTCGCTGTGATTTGGAAGGCGGAGATTTTAACCAGATAGTAAGTAGTATTGAAAATAAAATTTTTACCCTGCCTCCGGAAACCATAATTTACCCGGGTCATGGAAGCCGCACAACTGTTGAATGGGAAAAGGAACATAACAAATTCATATGATGAAAAAATGTAAAATTACGGTTCTTAAAAGAACTTTTGATAAAGAACTCGCTGATGAATACGGCGCTGAGGGATTAGGAGCTTGTCCAATGCTTATAGAAGGGCAGGTTTTCTATGCAGATTGGGAATGTCCGGAAGGTTTTTGCAATGAAGCATGGAAAGCCATTTATCAATATGTTTTCACTCTGGCGCATGGAGGAGCAAAAGAATTGTTTTATTACGGAGACTGGATTAGAAAACCCGGAGTTGCAATTTGTTCCTGCAACGATGGGCTAAGACCCGTTATTTTCAAAATTGAAGCAATCGATGAAGAATCTGTTAAACAGGAGAAACTATGAGCGTTTTTGAAGCTGGAATGATGATATGTTTTGGTGTAAGCTGGCCGATTGCAACTTACAAAACTTATAAAGCAAAGTGTGTTAAAGGTAAAAGTTTTACCTTTGACCTTTTAATTCTTTCCGGGTATCTCTGCGGTATTATTCACAAATTATTTTTCTATAATGATTGGGTTATTTGGCTCTACATACTAAATACGACTTTTTTACTGCTGGATATGTGTCTATACTGGAAGTATAAAAATAAACCATGTTAACTTAAAAAAGCTTTGCCGGTTTAATACAAGCAAAGCTTTTTTAAATTTCTTAATTATATAATATCTATAGACCCGTTGCTCTATCCAAGTTCAAATCAGTAATTAAATCAAGAATTAATTTTGTCTGTAAAAGAACTTCATAATATGAATTCACATCATTAACAGATTTCTTAATATCCGGTTCAAACATATCCTCACGGGTTTGTTTTACAATAGTTACATCCTGATTTTGGATTTGTAAATTAAGTCCCTGTCCTTTTTTATGTATATCAATCATTTTTTCCATAAGAGAGGTTGTGAGTAAATATCTTGCCTCAACCTGATCAGCTGCATAAACCTCATATATCTTATTAAATTCATTTGATTCCAACTCTATTTTTTGCATACCGTGAACATTCTCAAAGCTTAAATCTCGCTGCCTTATTACAACTTTCGAATTAAAATTTTTACTTAATTTGGTCTGGAACATAAATCCTTGATAAAATTTAGACATTTTAGATTGAAGATACCTGTATAAAGCAAATTCAACGATATAAACCGGTTTTCCTTTGTAACTTCCGCTAATTACATCATCCGGAGACAAAACCTCATACTGCCTTGGGCAAAGATAATCTATATTCAGATTTCTATAGTTAAAACCCTTAAGCTTAAAAGAAAACAGGAAAGTACTAATTAACTCTTGAAGACCAAAAAGAGTAAAATTACCAATACTAACATTATAAAACATAGGCGGTATAAATCTGATTTTTCCGGACAAATAATTTAAATCCGAACCTATTGCTTTAAAAATACATGGATAAACCTCTTTTTTAACAAGCCGTGTATAAGAATGTTTAATAATATGAACAATAGCTAAACATATCAAAACAAGAAGAAAGTATGGCAGCGGAGTTGATAATAATGCAAGAACTATAAACACAAACATCATTAGAAAAGCACTGCCGGTATTATTTAAAGATTCCGGTACCGTAAAAGATGCCGAACCTGTCTTTGGAATAAATATTAATGCTGCAAAAACAAGTATGGAAATTATTGCTATAATATTAAGTATTTTTATTACCTTAAGTCTAAATAAACGTTTCTTTTCAACATTATCTGTTACAGGTTTAATTTTTTCATTAAAAACACTATTAACTTCTTTATACATTTCATTTACTTCTGCTATCATTACTCTCTCCTAGATTTTACTCGCCAAAATTATAGCATATAAAACGGAAAATCCCAAATAGGATTTTCCGTTTTGCGTAAATATATTTGGAGAAGATTAACGTTTGCTGAATTGGAAACGTTTTCTTGCTCTTTTTCTACCGTATTTCTTACGTTCTTTAACACGTGCATCACGGGTTAAAAGACCTTCTGAACGTAATACGTTTTTGTAATCTTCGTTAGATTTTAACAAAGCTCTTGAAATACCATGTCTGATTGCAGCTGCCTGTGCAACAATACCGCCGCCTACAGCCTTAACTCTTACATCGTATTTATCTTGATTTTCTGTTAAAACAAGCGGTCTGTAAACCATCATTTCAACAGCAGGCATATTGCCGATGTATGCTTGTAAAGTTTTTCCGTTTACGAAAATTCTGCCTTTACCTTTAACAAGTTTAACAACAGCAACAGCACATTTTCTGCGTCCGGTAGCCATTATAATTTCTTTATTCTCAGCCATTATTTAGACTCCTTTCCCAAAACGATTGGTTTTTGTGCTGCATGCGGATGATTTGGTCCACAGTATACTTTAAGTTTGTTAAACTGTTCAGCACCTAATGTGTTGTGCTGAAGCATACCTTTAACAGCTTTTTCAATCAATTTTGTTGCATCTTTTTCTCTTACTTCTTTAACAGAAGCAGCTTTTAAACCACCCGGATAACCGGTATGGTGATAATAAATTTTATCAGTTTCCTTATTACCTGAAACCAGCACCTTTTCTGCATTAATAACGATAACAAAGTCACCGGTATCAACGTTCGGCGTATATTCAGGTTTATTTTTACCTCTTAAAATGTTTGCAACACGAACAGCAAGGCGACCTAAAATTTCGCCTTCAGCATCGATTACATACCACTTTCTTTCAACTTCAAGAGGCTTTGCTGAATATGTTTTCATGCTTATTCTCCATTTTTCACGGTAAACCCTTTGATTTTATTCACAAGATTTACCCCTAGTATTCTACTTTCATTAACGTAAGTCCATAAGGACTGACTGTTTGTCCCGCCTTACAGCGGTCATGTGCCTCAAGAACATCTTTCATATGCTCTGCGGGCAGATGATGTCCTTCTATTTCAAGAAGGGTACCGACTATTGTCCTTACCATATTGTAAAGGAATCTATTCCCTTCAAGATGAATAAAGATACGGTCGCCTCGTTTTTCAACTTCGGCTCTCGATAAAAGACAAACTTTGCTCGGGTTAAGCGTTCCGGAACTTTTAAAACTTGAAAAATCATGTTCACCTAAAAGGTAAT
>CALVBP010000026.1 GCA_944325825.1 Candidatus Gastranaerophilales bacterium
TGATAAGCGGGAACAGCGCCCGCACTCGCAATCCGGATCTACCAATCACGGCGTCAAAACCATTACATCCCCATGGAATTATTTAAAGAGGAGACGGCTCCGCTCGAAAAGCCTGCTTGCATTTGCTTATGCAAACGCAACACCGCTTTTCTCGACTCCACCTCGGCGGGTTAACCGCCTCGGCTTGCCCATTGCCCTCGCCGGGCAGGCGTCAAAACCATTACATCCCCATGGAATTTATTTTAGGGTGCAGACGGCTCCGCTCGAAAAGCCTGCTTGCATTTGCTTATGCAAACGCAACACCGCTTTTCTCGACTCCACCTCGGCGGGTTAACCGCCTCGGCTTGCCCATTGCCCTCGCCGGGCAGGCGTCAAAACCATTACATCCCCATGGAATTTATTTTAGGGTGCAGACGGCTCCGCTCGAAAAGCCTGCTTGCATTTGCTTATGCAAACGCAACACCGCTTTTCTTCCTTTGAGGAGAAGGGCAGGGTGAGGTGCTAATCTCTTGCCCGTTAATTTAATCAGACAAGTTTGCCCAATCTGCATTAATAATATAAAGACATCTGCATCCTGTATTTTCAATGTGCGTAGATACAGTATAAGGCATTAAACCGAAAAATTCAACAGGGACTATGCTGCAAGCATCGGGCCGTTGTATTTTTTATACAAAGCCATAACATCATCCGGCAGTTTTGCACCGCTTACGAGTTTTGCATACACTTCAGCAACAAATTCACCGATACTTGTTTGTGCGTACCACGAAACTTTACCCGCAGTCTGTTGTATATTTTCATCCATCAAATGATTATATAAATCAGGATAGCGTTCTTTGAATTTTTGAGGATTTTTTTCCAAAAGCTCTTTATATCCTTCATAAGTTGTTCCGCCCCAGCGGTTGTCAACTGCTTGAAGGCGCTCACTGTGTTCAAAAAGTTTACCGTTTTTAACATTTTCATCAGCTTTTTTCCAAGCATCTTTCCAATCAAATTTCACATCTTTTATATCTAATTCTTTTAAATTTTTTGCAAAATCCTGCAAATGTCCCATTTCGTGATAAACCGTTGTATCAATATTGGTATAATCAATCTTTGCAACACACGGTTTTCCGCTCTTTTCCTTTACTTTTAACAGTAATTCTTTAAGCTTTTCCTGCTGCTCTTTTAATGAAAGTTTTTTAATCTCATCAAGATTTACATCTATATTATATTTTTTAAATATATTAAGATTTCTTGTAATTGATGAAAATGGTGACAGATTTTCAAAACTATCAATCAAATCAATTCCTTCATCTAAATTATTAAGCAAATCTCTTTTCTCTTTTATAGTTAATGAAGAGCTGTCATTACGGAATCTATTGCTTAAATCAACAATTTTATTATCCCAGCACCATGTTATAAATTTCTTGTCATCAGTAAATTTTTCTACCTCTTTTTTTACGGTTTTAGCAGTTTCTTGTTTGTTGAGTCCTAAATATTCACTAATTTTTTTAGTTAAGTAATTATCATCAAAATACAATTTATTAATTCCGAGTTCTCCGAAATTTTTTGACATTATATGAGGGTTAACATAAGCTATTGCTTTTTCATTTTCAATATATCGAAGTTTTGTCGGCATAAATAGTTTGCCTTTATGTGCATTGCTTACATCAACAAGCATTTTGTTTACATAATTTATTGCATCAAGAGAAAAGTCGGAATCAACTTCTTTGATTTTTAAAACCTCTTTTGCGTACTTAATGCCTTCTTCTACGGTTTTTGCATCAGAAAATTCTAATTTTTCAGGAAGTTCACTTAAAATAAGCTTATCTTTGTAGAGTTTGGAAATTCTGCCGGACATACCTTTGCTCAAACCCATAACAAGAAGCGGTAATCCAACGACTGTTGCACCAATTCCGATTGCCCATTTTTGCCCTTTGGTCAATCCTTTTTTCTTCTTGATTGAGTTTTCTGCAGAAACTTCTACGATATCATTTGGAATCTGAGAAGTAGATTTCGGCTGGAATGCGCTTGCAGCGGGGATATTAGAGGTTGCCCCCCTAAAGCTGTGTAAATACGGGGTTTTATAACCTGTATTGTATGGGCTGTTATAATTTACTGATTGCACCATAAGAAAATAACCTTTCCAAAAAATCTAACCTTAATTATATAAAGTATATTAGTAAAGGGAGATTGCTTTTCTACAATATTTTTGTAAAGAAATGTAAAACTAAAATAACGGGCTGTGACTTGAAAAATATATAAAATAAGTTAAAATGAGAATACAGGCATGGGTGACACTTACACCCATACCCGTATCCCTAAATAAGGGATTTGAGTTCCAGAACTATTACTATTATTAGTAATAGTTCTTCTTTGTTGATTTTAACTATCATTTTAACCTCCTTTCTAAGATAGTTAAAATGCTCATTAAAATCTTCTGCCTGTATTCCGTTTTAAATGTATAAAATATTATACATATTTCAGGCAGTATTTAAATCATTTTTTTAATGTATTATCCGATTGGTTCGAAATCGACTGCTCCGTGTTTACATATAGGGCAGATATAATCAGGCGGTAGGGTTTCCCCTTCGTAAACATATCCGCATATTTTACAGCGCCAGCCCTTTTTATTTACCGGCTGCGGTTTCGGCTTGACATTATTCTGGTAAAAATCGTAGGTCATAGTAGGCGTATCGGTTAAGTTTTGCGCTTCTACAAGCTGTGCGATAAAGAGTGTATGTGTGCCCAGGTCAATTTCATTTTTCACATAAGCAGAAATAAAAGCGTTTGAGCCTTCTGTTACGTACAAAACCCTGTTAGGACTTCTTTTTGCTTGACTAAAAGATTCAAATTTATTGACATCTTTTCCGCTCTGGTAGCCAAAGTGTTTGAATTCAGAAAAATCGGCTTCTTCAGATAAGATAGACAGATTGAATTTTTTTGTTCTTTGAATCATACCGTTTGTATAATTCTTTTTATTGACTGCAATAGCGATTTGCACAGGGTCTGAAGTTACCTGCATAACGGTATTAATAATACATCCGTTATCCTTTTCTCCCTCGTTTGCTGTCAGAACGTAAAGCCCGTAACCTATTTTAAATAAGACACTCGTATCCATAAACTATTTTCAGTCCTTTCTAATGACTTATCTTTATTTTTAGAAATTATAACATTTTTTCCGGACGGGTGGCAATAATTTTAAATTCCGTTCAGTATGGTAAGCAAACTTGCTTCAATATTCTGATTTTCTGTGTTTAACTTCCCGAGCGGAATATCTTTATTTGTTCCGTGGTAATCGCTGCCGCCCGAGATTAGAAGGTTATTTTTGTTTGCAAAATTTACAAGAAAATCTATTTCATCAAGAGAATATCTTGAATAATAACATTCAAGCCCTTGAATACCGGCGGATTTTAAGACTTCAAATTTTTTATAAAATTCATCCGGTGTAATATGTTCTTCGCCTTCTCCGCCGAGAGGATGCGCCCAGACTGGTGTTCCTCCGGAGGCTTTTATTGTGTTGATGCCTTCTTCGCCGTCAAATCTGGTATTTCCGGTTTTGCAGCCGTCAAGGTATTTTGCCATAGCTTCCAGATTATTTCCTGCAAGGCCTCTGTTTACAAGTATATTTGCAAGGTGGGTTTTAACAACACTTCTTCTTGAATAAAGCCAGTTGAGCTCTTCTTCGGTCAGATTAATTCCATGGACTGTTCTTAAATATTCAATCCTTGTTTCAAGTTTCTTATGCCGCAAGAGTTTCCCTTTTGCAATGAGCGATTTAAGTAAAGAATTTTCAGGGTCGCAATAGTATCCCAGAATATGGCATTTAACCTCGTCTGTTTTGCAGGTTAGTTCAACTGCCGGGATAAATCTGATATTTGAAGGAACAAGTTTTTTTATTTCAAGACAACCTTCTATTGTGTCATGATCTGTCAGTGCAAAAATATCAATCCCCGCTTTTTGAATATTTTCTGCCAATTGTTCTATTGAATCGCTTCCGTCTGAAAAATTGCTGTGTGTATGTAAATCGGCCTTCATACCTTAAGTATACAATAAAAAATCTTTAGATACTGAATCTTAAGCCGAACATTAGGGCTATACCGTTACGTCCTCCGTTGCGTATCATTGCTTCAAGAAAACCGGTTAATCTTTCTCCCCAGCGTTTTTGAACACCGGCGCCGTATTGGACAAAAGGCTTTACCGAAAGTTCCGGAAGATAGACGTCGTTTGCTTGAAATCTTGAATTATCAAGTATATTCCAAACCATTGATACACTCAGATACGGCTGCAGGTAGTTTTTGAAATTGCCGATGAGTTTAAGCTGCGGTTCAATGTGAATGGCATGAAGAGGCTCGGCATTAATTTGAAGGTCGTAATCCGTTGTATAATTAAATGTATTTATAAAATTATAAGACATCATAAAACTTGGCTGAATAATAAGTTTTCGCCTGAAAACTTCCCAATTGTACCCTGTTTTTTCAGCAATTCCGGTGTTAAGCATGACAAAATTTTCTCTTCCGAACCTTGAAGATGCTTCGGCTGAATTTGCACCAATATTAGCAGTCCAGGCGCTAAAAAATCCTCCTTTGTATAATACTTCGTCAAGACCGATAAGCCCCCCGTTATTATAGATGCTGTTGCCGTCAAAAGCTTGATGCGAACCGTTATATGATAGATAAGCTCCGTAAATTCCGTACCATCCTTTTTTGAGTTTCTTAAGTCCGCTCTCTCCGCCTATAAGTGTTCCATAGCTGACATTAGATACATCTACTCCTCCTCGCAGAGGTACATTTTCAAACGTTGCGTATGGCTTAAACCAAATGCCTCTGCTGTCTTCCGGAATGAGGAGCGGAGAGAAAGCAAACTGCGACGTACTTGCTATTTTGTTTCTTGTATCAAACCCCGTTCTTACATCAGGAGGCTGAATCATAACCATATCAAGGTTTGCAAAAATGTTTTTGTAATTGTCAATCTGGGTTAAATACCCTGCAAGCTGTGCCGCAACTGCCGGAATAAATACAGAGGAATTGAAACCGCCTCTTGTGAGTTCTATATTGCCGTCAGAAGAATTGTAGACCGAATTATAGTTATAGACAGGTGTTTCAATTGTCTGCGGGGTATAACTTATATGGTCTTTTAATATGTTGTCAGCAAAAGGTATAGATATATATTGGTTTTTAGGAGTGCCTATTGCGGATAATTTTTCCAGAAAAATATTTCCGCTTCCTGAAAGAGAAGATGCATTTATTCTATCCATTGTATTGGTGTTAAAATTTATATCCGCAAAAATATGGGAAGTTCCGTTAAGAGTCAGGTTGCCAAAATTAATATTATTAATTTCGCCGTTTTGCATATTAAAATTAATCCCGTTATCAAAAGTTGTGTTTGAAGCCGAAAAATAATCTGCTCCGGCTAAGAGATTTATAGTACCGCCTTCAAAATTAAAGTTACCGGTATATTTTTCATTTATTCCGCCGAGATTTAATACTCCGCTTCCTGTTTTATTGAGAGTTCCGCTTCCTGCTATTCCGCTCAAAATATTAGCTGATTCCAGATTTATAGTTCCGGTATTATAAATATCGTTTAATTCTCCATACTGGTTCATGTTATTTTTAAAAGTTGTTTTTGATATATTTAATATTCCGGAGTTGTAAATTCCGCCTCCGTTACCTTCTGTTGAAGAAGATGAAATATAATTATTTTCTATTACGGAATTTGTAATATTAATAGTTCCGGAAGAATCGTTCATAATTGCTCCGCCTTGAGCAATAAAATCTGTATCAATATGATTTCCGTTTATAGAAGAATTCCTTACAGTCAAAGAGTTGTTATTATAAATTCCTCCTCCCCATAAAAAAGCATTTGACTCACCTTGAGCATAATTTCCTATAAGATTTACATTATCAAGTGTTAACGGTCCCAGATTATAGACAGCTCCTCCATATCCAAAAATATTATTATCACCTGTCACATAATTATCTAAAAGAGTTGTATTCATAATTTCCAGGGTGCCATTATTATAAACGGCGCCTCCGCAGGGGACTACACTTCCCTCAGCGTAATTTCCGCTCAATATTGAATGGTTAATGGTTATAGTTTCATTTGTTGTACCGCCAAATCCGTTTGAAATTGCTCCTCCGTAAGCAGAGGCTCCCAGAGAATAGTTATTGGAAATAAGCCCGTAATCTATATCCATGTTTCCGCCGCTAACGTTATAAATAGCCCCTCCGACTCCAAAATTAAAACCTTCAGAATTTACAAAGTTTCCTAAAAATGCTGAATTTTCAATTAAACTATTTCCGCCGTTATTGAATATTGCTCCTGCATATTTTGAATTATTTAAAGTTTGTCCCTGACAAAACCTTATTCCTACCTGATTAAATGTGCTTGTGCTGTTAAGAACAAATCCGCCGAAAGTTTCGTCTCCATTTATGTAATAATTATTTCCCTCAAAATTTATATCAAGGTTGGAGAAGTAGTTTCCTATACTTGAAGTTGAATCTAAATCATTTGTAAAAACAAGCGTATCACCGCTCTGGGGTGAAGAGTTGATAAGTTCGTCAAAATCCGCAATAGCAATATCATCAGCAAAAACTGCCGGTATAAAACATATTAAATATACAATTAATAATAATCTTTTTAGCATATAGATTATTATTAATTTCTAAATATAAAGTGAATATTAACCCCTAAGAGAATTTTAAATAGACAAGCAGGCTATTTAAATCTCTTAAGTTTTAACTATAACAATTCTTTTTTTACTTGTGATAAACTTTTATCTACTGCATTGATAATATTTTCATAAAAAATTAGTTCAGCATCAGTTGCAGTAGTAATACGATTTATTAGTTTATTAATTCTTTGATTGTTTGTCGATTGCATATCAAAACCAAATAAGCGTAAGTCAATGTTTAAAACGCTGACAAGCATAAAGAATGTTTTTAGTGACGGAATATAGTATCCGCTTTCAATTCTTGATATATGCTGAACGCTTAAATCTATTTTTTCTGCAAGTTCTGCCTGAGTTAAGCCGGCTTTCTTCCGGTACTTTTTGATTTGTTCTGCAAGAAAATGTTTGTCATCGAATTTCATCATAATTAAAACTCCAATATTAAAATATGATGTTTGCGCATATTTTTGAATTGGATATGCGTATATTTTAGAAAGAAAGTCAATGTATGCATATACATAAAACTTAACAAATTGTTGTATGCACATATTTTACATGTAATACTATGCGTATGAGTCAATACGGAAATCCGAAAATTACGGTTATTATTCCTGCATATAATGTGGAAAAATACGTGGAAAAATGTATTAAATCTGTTTTGGAACAGACATATAAGGATTTTGAAATAATTGTTATTAATGATGGTTCAACAGATAAAACCCTTGAGATTTTAAATAAATTTGTGTTAGAAGATTCACGGATTAGAATTATTGACCAAACAAATCAAAAACAAGGTGCTGCAAGGAATAGAGGCTTAGATATAGCCCGAGGAGAATACATAATTTTTATCGATGCGGATGACTGGATTGATGAGAATTATCTGGAAGAAATGTATTCAAAAATCACGGAAACAAATTCTGACTGTGCAATTTCAAATATGATGCGCTGCAGGAATGATAGAGATTATCGAGTTTGTTTTGGTTTTGAAAATTCTAATGTTTATACAAAAATTGATGATATTATAAAAATTTTGAATTTACCTACTCAATTTACTGCAAGCGGGAAAATGTATTCCCGAAAAATAATTAATAATTTGTATTTTGAAGAAGGGGTATATTTTGAAGACGGACGCTTTTTAATTCGTGTTCTTTCCCGCCTAAAGTCTCTGGTTACTGTTCCGGAGGTTATTTATCATTATGTTGCAAATAACAACTCCACTCTAAGAAAAAAATATTCTCCCGAAAGAGCCAGAGACAGAATTACAGGATTTCTGGATATTATTAATTTTGCCGAAGAAAACAATATTCCTCTGGGTGAAGTCTTGATTGCAAAGGAAAAGACACATTTTGGACTGAGTATTAAGCATTATAAAACAAGAAGGATTTATTATTTATTCGGGATAAAGTTATTTGAAAAAAGGGTAACATTTAATATGAAAGAAATAAAAAATGTTTAGAGGAAATAAAATATATTTAGTTAGAAAAGATGGTACAAAACGAAGAATTTTAGGTTTAATACCCGGTTTGTTCGTGAAGTTTAAAGGGCATAACTCGACTCTTACTTTACATGAGCCGTTACCCAAGTTTTACAAATCAATGATAAAACTCGGAGATAATTGTAATGTTTCAATCGGAAGTTCAAAATATTCCATTAAAAAACTGGTAATTCTGGCAGATGAAGAAGAGTCTGTTTGTGAAATCGGAAAAGATTTTTCTTGTAACAGCTGTGAGATTGCACTTCGCCCCGAATCCGGTTTAAAAGTGAAAATAGGTGATGATTGTATGTTTGCAAGAGGAATTTATATAAGAACTTCCGATGCGCATTCGGTGCTTGATAATAGTGCTCAAATTATTAATTACGGAAAAGATATTAAAATCGGTAACCATGTCTGGCTCGGCAACAATGTCACAGTGTTAAAAGGAGCTGATATTGCAGACAATTCTATTGTAGGATTAGGTGCAGTTGTTTCTAAATCCTGTCTTGAAAATAATGCAGTTTATGCAGGTGTTCCTGCAAAGCTTGTAAAAACAAGAATTAACTGGGACAGAAAATCTCCCAATTAAATTTATCTGTTCCAGAAATGTTTCTTTTTAACTTTGTTTTTAAGGCATTCTTTAGCAAAATCAATAGCTGCTACTTCAGTAAAGAATACTTTATCATTACCTATTTGATTAATTATTCCGTGTTCGGTTAATTGTTTTTTCACTTCTTCATTTTTTATTACAAGAATAATTTTAATTTTTTGTGCCTGAAGTCTTATAATAATATCTTCCAGAGCAAAAATTGCGGAAATATCAAGCATATCACCTGCAGAATAATCAAGAATCAAATATTTTGTACCCCATATATCTTCAAATTGTGAAATTAACTGTGTTGCTGAACCGAAGAAGAATTGACCGTCAATATGTACGACCCTGATTTTGTGTTTGTAATCTTTTTCCAGAAGTTTTTCCAGTTTAATTATATCTTTGTCATAAACAGTTTTGTGAATGAGTTTTGTTTTATCAGCTGTTCTTTTGGCGTAAAGTAAAGCTGCGCATGTGATTCCTGCTCCGACAGCAACAATCAGGTTATAGAATACTGTTAGTATAAATACCAGGACTAATACATATAAGTCGTCTTTAGGTGCAAATTTTATAACTTTAAGAAGTTTTACATCAATAATGTCGTATCCTATTTTAATTAAGATTCCTGCAAGTACGGCAAGCGGAATCTGAGATGCAAAATCGGAGAATACTGAGATTAAAAGTAAAAGAATTAGAGAGCTTGTTACAGCGGTTATTTTTGTGGTTGAGCCTGAATTAATTGCCGCAACGGTTCTCATTGTAGCAGCTGAACCAGGTAGAGTTCCGGTAAATGCACAGAACATATTTCCGATACCCTGACCAATAAGCATCTTTTTTGTGGAGGTTTTTGTTTTCATAAGAGAGTCTGCTACAAGAACTGTTAAAAGACTTTCGGAAGATAGTACTATGGCAAGCATTACTGCATAATGAAAATAAGTTATTACGGAATACAGATTTGCTTTAGGCAGGGTTAATGCAGGCATAGTGACCGAGATTTGAGAAATTCTTTCAACATCAAGCCCCATTTTTATTGATATTATTGTGCAAATAACCAGTGCTATTGCTTGAGAAGGAATTATTTTATTAAATTTCTTAGGGATAGCAAAAACTATAATGAGGGTAAGGATTCCGATAAATAGTGCATCCGGATTTACGGAATGAATGTTTTTAAAAAAAGCTCCGACGCTTGTTATAGTATTTGACATAACGGGACAACCCATTAGAGGGTTAATCTGCATAATTATAATAATCGTTCCTATTCCGTTCATAAAACCGGATATAACCGGATACGGAACATATTTAACAATTGTTCCCAAAGAGGTTAAGCCAAGAATTATCTGTAGAATTCCTGCCATTAATATGGTTAAAATAACAGTCGGAATGTCTGCGTGCAGAGCATGCATAATTGATGCTATAACAATTGTTACAGGGCCTGTAATTCCTGATACAAGAGGTACTTTGCTTCCAAAAAGACCGGCAATAAAACAGAGAATTATTGCCCCCCAGACACCGGCACTGGCTCCGAAACCTGTTGCAACACCGAAGGCAAGAGCCTGCGGAAGTGCTACAATTGCAGAATTAAGTCCTCCTAAGATATCACCTGCAAAGATTTTTAATCTGGTTTTTATCATGAAACAATATTAACATAAAAAAGGAATATTAAGCCTCTTAATATCTTATTAATCTTATAAACTTCTATGATATAATACATTCATTGAAGGAGAAATCTTATGTCGAAGTTAAGAGTTGGGCTGATTGGCTTTGGTACGGTAGGGACAGGTGTTTACAAAAGTCTTGCCGATTTTAATAATATAGAAATTGCTAAAATTGCAGTAAAAAATATTAAAAAACCCCGTGCCGTAGATATTCCGGCCGGAATGCTGACAGATAATCCCTATGATGTTGTTAATGATTCCTCAATAGATGTTGTTGCAGAACTTATGGGCGGTGTTGAACCGGCATGGGATTACTTAAAAACTGCAATTGAGAATGGTAAACATATAGTTACGGCTAATAAAGAACTACTTGCAAAAAGAGGAGAAGAACTGTTTAATCTTGCCGAAAAACATAATAGGGTAATTCTTTACGAGGCTGCTATAGCAGGCGGTATTCCGATAATTATGCCGGTTAAAACAATTTTGGCCGGAAACAGGATTAATAAAATTCAAGCTATATTAAACGGGACAACAAATTATATTCTTACAAAAATGGATGCTGAGAATGCATCTTACGAAGATGTTTTAAAAGAAGCTCAGACTCTCGGTTATGCAGAAACAGACCCGACAGGGGATGTTGAAGGCTTTGATGCTGCCTACAAAATTACAACTCTTGCAACTATCGCATTCAAATCAAGGGTTAAGTATGAAAATGTTTACAGAGAAGGTATAACAAAAATTCGAAAAGAAGATATTGCAAACGCAAATGAACTCGGATATAAAATTAAACTTATTGCAAATGCTACAATTGATGAAAACAATAATGCCGATGTAAGAGTTCACCCGATGCTTGTACCTAAAGACAGTATGCTTGCACATATTAATTATGTGACCAATGCTGTTTCAATAAGCGGTCATCCTATCGGGAATATAGTTCTTTCAGGACCCGGAGCCGGAGAATTTCCAACAGCAAGTTCTGTAGTTGGGGATATACTTGCTATAGCTGCTGAATTCGGAAAAACGGATTATCTTCTTCCGATGATGAGATGCGGACATACTTTAACAGCTAATCCGGTAAGGATAGAAGATACTTATAACAAGTATTATATTTCTATTACAGCTCCAAATGCAATCGGAATTATTGCCAAGATTGGTACCATATGCGCAAACAAGAATGTAAGCGTTTCAAGTATTCTTCAAAAAGGCATTCTGGAAAATAATACAGCAGAAATTACTGTTATTACGGAAACCTGTCTTGAAAAGAGTATAAGAGAAGTTGTCTCCGAGCTTGATAATTGTAAAGTTAATAGTATTATCAGGGTAGCGGGATAAAAATAACCTGTCATCCTGAACTTGATTCCGCAAATGTCCAGGATAATTTCATATAGAAAGCTAATAATATGAGTAAAAGTAGGTATTATACACAAAAGAAATCTTGTAGAGACAATAAACTAAAATGTCATCCCGAACTTGTTTCGGGATCTTACTCAAAAACAAGTATAACGCCAAGTTGGCAAGATGCTGAACCAAGTTCAGCATGACACTTTGTTTGTCATCCTGAGATTCTTTCAGGAGCTTACCGGATAACCGAACAAAACCTCTTATCAAAGTGAGAGAAAAAAGAAGGAAGAAACAATGTACTATCAAGGATTAATTAATAAATATCGCAAATACCTGCCGGTTACTGATTCTACACCGGTTATAACACTTAACGAAGGAAATACCCCTCTTATTAAAGCAGACAATCTTGCAAAAAAAATTGGGCTTGAATGCAACCTTTATTTAAAATTTGAGGGCTCAAATCCTACCGGAAGTTTTAAAGATCGTGGTATGACAATGGCTGTATCTAAAGCTAAAGAGAGCGGTTCCGGCGCAATAATTTGCGCTTCTACGGGAAATACTTCTGCTTCAGCCGCTGCTTATGGTGCTAAAGCAGGATTGAAAACCTTTGTACTTATCCCTGACGGGTATATTGCACTTGGTAAGCTTTCGCAGGCAATGATGTACGGAGCTGAGATAATTGCTATTCAAGGGAATTTCGACAGGGCTCTTGAATGTGTGAGAGAAATCTCTGAAAGATATCCGGTAACTCTGGTTAACTCTGTTAATCCATTCAGAATAGAAGGACAAAAGACCGGTGCATTTGAAATCTGTGATTCCTTGGGCAAGGCTCCCGAATATCATTTTATTCCTGTAGGTAATGCCGGAAATATTACGGCTTATTGGAAAGGTTACAGAGAGTATTTTAAAGAAGGTATAATAAAAAATCTTCCTAAAATGATGGGATTTGAAGCAGAAGGTTCCGCTGCTATTGTGAGAGGAGAAAGGATTATGAATCCTGAAACACTTGCAACCGCAATAAGAATAGGAAATCCTGCAAGCTGGACACAAGCAGAAGCTGCAAGAGATGAAAGCGGCGGGAAAATTGGATGTGTATCTGATGAAAAGATTGTAGAAGCTTATAAAATGGTAGCTTTAACCGAAGGAATACTTTGCGAACCTGCAAGTGCGGCATCTGTAGCAGGGTTGATTCAAGCATACACGGAAGGTCTTGTTAAACCGGAATCTGATATTGTCTGCATTCTTACAGGAAACGGACTGAAAGATCCGGATAATGCTATTAAGTATTCAGATTCGGATGTTAAAAAGACATCATCAGAATTAAATGATGTATTAAAGGCTATGGGAATTTAATGATGAAAAGGAAAGATTTTATAAACGCCAAAAGAATTGTTATTAAGCTGGGTACAAATGTTTTAAGAAATGAAGACGGTGAAGTCGCAATTTCAAGGATTTACTCTTTTATTGAGGATATGGCAAAACTTGTACGGCAAGGTAAGGAAGTAATTCTTGTAACAAGCGGAGCAGTAGGTTTAGGTAAGAAAAAACTTAATCTTGAATCAACAGATGAGGATGGCTTGAAACAGGCCTGTGCAGCTGTCGGTCAAAGCCGCTTGATGGCATTTTATGAAAATGGTTTTGGCATATATGAAATTCCTATTGCTCAAATACTTTTGACCGAAGATGATTTTTCTCTTCGACACAGGTATTTAAGTCTGAGAACAACATTAAATAAAATTCTTGAGTTTGGAGTTGTACCTATTATTAACCAGAATGACACTGTTTCTACAATTAAGATGAATACAGTTCTTTCTGGAGTAAAGGTTTGTTTTTCGGATAATGATAAGCTTTCAGCTCTTGTTTCCAGTGAGCTGGATGCGGATTTGCTCATTCTGTTATCAGATATTGACGGGCTTTATACCGCTAATCCGAAAACTAATCCGGATGCAAAATTGATTCCGGAAGTAAGCAATGTAACGGACGAAATTATGGCCCTCGGAACGGATGCCTCAGAAGGAGGCAGAGGCGGCATGAGAACTAAGCTTGAAGCCGCAAAACTTGTAACAAGATTCGGCGGGAAAGTCCTCATTGCAAACGGTAAAATCCCTTATGTTTTGAGTAAAATTTTTGACGGTGAAAAAATCGGAACAATGTTTCTTCCGACAAGTGAAAATCTTTCGGATAAAAAACGCTGGATAGGCTATGCAACTAATATTAAAGGTCAACTGGTAGTAAATGAAGGTGCCAAAAGAGCTGTGCTTAAAGAGAACTCAAGCTTGCTTCCTATTGGAATTGTAAATGTAGTTAATGATTTCAGGCAGGGGGAAGTTGTTTCTATTTGCGATGAAAAAAATAAAGAATTTGCGCGTGGTATGGTGAATTACAGCTCCGAAGAGTGCAGAAAAATAGTCGGAGCTCATTCTGATGATATTGAAAACATTTTAGGGTATAAAAACTACGATGCAGTAGTTACAAGAGATAATATAACAAGTTTGTTATAATAATAAAATAAAGGGGCGGGACGAGTGAAACTCGTCCCGCCCCTTTTTATTTAGTTCTTCAGAATATCTTACTTGCTAACGTTTGATTTTTCAATAATTTCTTTTTCAATGTTAGCAGGTACTTGTTCATATTTCTGGAATTCCATAGAGAATGTACCACGTCCCTGAGTGTTACTTCTCAAATCGGTTGCGTAACCGAACATGTTAGCCAGAGGTACAACCGCTCTTACAATTACATTACCTGTATTGCCTTGCGGTTCTTGACCTTCAACACGACCTCTTCTTCTTGAAATATCACCGATAATTGTACCTGTGAATTCTTCAGGAATTTCGATTTCAACTTTCATCATAGGTTCAAGAATGCAAGGCTGAGCTTTTCTTGTACCTTCTTTGATAGCCATAGAGCCTGCAATTTTGAATGCCATTTCTGAAGAGTCAACTTCGTGGTAAGAACCGTCATAAAGTTCAACCTTAACGTCAATCATCGGGAATCCAGCTAAGATACCGCCTTCAAGGGCTTCTTCCATACCTTTTCTTGCAGGTTCAATGTATTCTTTCGGAATAGCACCGCCGACGATTTTGTTTTCAAATACAAAACCTTCGTTTTCGCCTGCAGGAGAGATTCTGATTTTAACGTGACCGTATTGACCTTTACCACCTGACTGACGGGCAAATTTAGAATCCTGATCAGCATTTCCTCTAATTGTTTCACGATAAGCAACCTGAGGTTTACCGATATTAGCTTCTACTTTGAATTCTCTTAGCATACGGTCAACGATAATATCAAGGTGAAGCTCACCCATACCTGAAATAATTGTCTGACCGGTTTCTGTATCTGATTTAACTCTGAAAGAAGGATCTTCTTCAGCAAGTTTTTGGAGTGCGATACCCATTTTATCCTGGTCTGCCTTTGTTTTAGGTTCGATAGCAACAGAGATAACCGGTTCAGGGAAGCTCATTTTTTCTAAAATAATAGGAGCTTTTTCATCACACAAAGTATCACCTGTTGTAGTGTCTTTCAAACCAACAGCAGCACAGATATCACCTGCATAAACTTCAGTTTCTTCAAGTCTCTGGTCAGCATACATACGAACCAATCTTGAAATACGTTCTTTCTTGCCGTTAGTAGCGTTAAGAACATAAGAACCTGAAGTAATTACACCTGAGTAAACCCTCAAGAAAGTTAAACGTCCGACAAACGGGTCTGTCATAACTTTGAAAGCAAGAGCTGAGAATGGTTCAGAGTCAGATGAATGTCTTTCAACTTTTGTTCCGTCTTCCAACTCACCTTCAATAGCTTTTACATCAACCGGAGAAGGCATTAATTCAACGATGGAATCTAATAAAAGCTGTACACCCTTGTTTTTAAATGCTGTACCGCATGTTACAGGAACAATTTTATTATCGCAAACAGCTTTTCTCAATCCTCTTTTCAATTCATCTACTGTGATTGAAGCAGGATCTTCAAAGTATTTTTCCATCAAATCATCATTTTCGCCGGCAATAGCTTCAACAAGTTCATCTCTGTACTTTTGAGCCATTTCAAGCATATCAGCCGGAATATCTTCTTCTCTGATATCGGTACCCAAATCATTTGTATAGATTTCTGCTTTCATTGTGAAGAGGTCAATAAGTCCTCTAAATTTATCTTCCGCACCGATAGGAAGTCTAATCGGGAACGCATTTGCACCCAATCTGTTTTTAATTTGATCAACTACCCTATAGAAGTCAGCACCTGTTCTGTCCATTTTGTTAACAAAAACCATTCTAGGAACTTCGTATCTGTTAGCTTGTCTCCAAACGGTTTCGGACTGTGACTGAACACCGCCGACTGCACAGAATACTGCAACAACACCATCCAATACACGGAGAGAACGCTCAACTTCAATTGTAAAGTCAACGTGACCCGGGGTATCGATAATGTTAATCTGGTGTCCTTTCCATTCAGCTGTTACTGCTGCTGATTGGATTGTAATACCTCTTTCTCTTTCTTGTTCCATAAAGTCAGTTACTGCTGCACCATCGTGAACTTCACCGAGTTTATGTGTTTTACCTGTATAAAACAGGATACGTTCAGTTGTAGTGGTTTTACCGGCATCAATGTGAGCGGCAATACCAATATTTCTGATTTTTTCTAATGGAGTCTTTCTTGCCATTGTCTCAATTTCCTTTATATCTTACTACTACTATTTATACTGTTAACCAGTTAATTTTATTCTCACATAAACAAAAATCATGTACAAGTAGAGTTTAATACTCTTCAACATTGTAATTACAGGAAAATTTTTTTATGGTAAAATTAACCGAGGTAAAACCATAAGGAGTGTATATGTTTAAAAATCTTGTAAAAGAACATTGGGATAAGAACTGATAAATTTTTCTCAGTGTATTATTCTACAAATGATAGTTCTTTATGTTAAGATATTGTTATGCCAAGATATATAGCAATAACTGATATTCACGGGGAAAGAGAGAAGTTAGACAGTGTATTATCAAAGATTGATACACGTCCGGATGATATTTTTGTCTTTATGGGTGACTATATTGACAGAGGTCCCGATTCTAAAGGAGTAATTGAGAGAATTATTTCTCTTGGAGAAAAATATAAATGTGTGTATTTAATCGGTTCACACGAGTATGCCTATCTTCATGCAAGACAGGGTGATGAATACTATGATTATCTATTTTGGAATTACGGCGGGCCTGCAACAGTAAAAAGTTACGGCAGTTTTGAAAATATTTACAAGATTCATGGTGAATTTTTAGACAGTCTAAAATTCTATTACTTAACAGATAAATATTTGTTTGTCCATGCAGGCTTTGACCCTAATTACAGCCTCGAAGACCAGGATGAGACAGATTTGGTTTATATAAGGAATAAGTTTATTTATTCAAAGCACCGGCTTCCGCAAAAAGTAATATTCGGACATACGGAATTTGATTCACCATATATTGATGAAGGCAAAATCTGCATAGACCTTGGCTGCGGCAAGTACAAAAATGCGCATCTTTGCGCTTTAATACTTGATAATGGTCAAGAAAAGTTTGTATATTCAGACTAGGGGTTGTAATATCAAAATCTTATTTACTGGCTCATTATTAAAGTTTTCTTTATATCATCAAGAATATTTTTTGCGGCGTAATTATTTTCGTAGCCGCAATCTTGATAAACTTTTTTGCGCTCTTCTTTTTTATAATCATTTCCCTTAATAAGAATTTCATCAAGAGTATCTGTTAGTTCTTGAGGAGTTTTAACTATATAGCAGGTTTCGTTAATTTTTTCCACTCCGGGACTGTACGGCATTCCGTGTTCTGATTTTGGAAAAATCTGTGGTTTTTGAGTCATAAAATATTCGGTTTTAAACGAGCCGCAATCTGTAATCATGGCTTTTGACTCCATAAACATATCCAGATAGCCGCCGGATTCATAAACCTGTCCGATTTTTGCCCAATCATCCCAGTATTTTTGAACCCTATCTTCACTCCAGAGATTTTTATGCCTTAAGTATCCTTTAAGGCACGGATGCGGTTTGAATACCCAGTTAAATTCAGGGTGTTTTTTTGCCCATTCAAGCATTGTATCACCCATCTGAAGAAAAGTTCCCCACTTTAACGTAGTATTATCATCTACAGAAAAATGCGGAGCATAAATTACATAATTTTTGTTTTCATAAACCCTGTCTTTATTTATATAAAAATAGTCTAATATAGGATGTCCGACAGTCTTAAGATTTACACCTTTATTATCCATTTTGGATGAAAAATAATTTTTAGTAATATCGTTGAGAACGTACTGTGTCTCAATATATTGATGGAATCTCAAATACCATTCCTGCTCTCCCATTGAACTCGGAACGGAATATGATGAATAATATGTAAGAGCATACTCTGATGACATTACAGGACCTTGAGTTTTATAAATATACCACGGATGGCAATAATAAATGATATCCGGTCTCGGGTTCATATCTTTAAACGGAATAAAATTGTTTTTTTCAAAATCATAAGCATATTCTACCCGCATATTTTTGTTCTCAAAGAAATTATAAACCTGATGAAGGGTTTCCGGTTTCTGGTAATTAAAATTAAATTCGGGAGCGCAGTTTTTGGTTACAAAAATATAAGGAATAAAATATTCACTCTCTTCCATTAAGTCATAGATGCTCTGACATTTCCATTTGGTTTCGTCATAAATAAAAAAAGCAACATTAAGCTTTTCACCGTGTTTAATTTTATTTTGGAGTTTTTTTATTACTTTTACTTTGTTTTCAGAAATATATTTTAGATTTTGCCGTATTTTTAATTTCATTCCGATTTGATTGAATTGTTCTTTAAATTCGGAAGGTGCAATCGATGCAAGTATTTTAAATATTTCAAAATATCTTATATACATTATTGTCTACAAATTCTTAATAACTTCTAATATTCTGGCGCAAGAATTGCCGTCTTTGTATTTGTACAGAATATCTGTTTCCGCTTCTGTGTAATTAGCTTTTTTGTTGTTACAGCATTTAAGTATTTTTTCTTTTAAATCTTCATAATTTAAAACAGTTTCACCCGGCATTAGTATATTGAAATTATCCGGAAGAATGAAGCCTCTGCCTTGTTTATAATTTTCCAGATAATTGTATAAATACAAGATGGGTTTGTTTAATATTGCATAATCTATTGTGATGGAAGAAAAGTCGCTTATTATTAAATCCGTAACATTAAATATTTCATTGAGATTAATATCACTTACGACTAAATCTCTAAAAGTAATTATACGGATATTTTCGGATTTATCATAATTATTGTCCTGTAGAAATTTTACAAATTGTTTTTCTTCAAAAGGATGCGGTTTTATTAAGAAACAAATGTTATTCTCCTTAAGATATTGCAGAAAATCTTTTTGATTGTAATGTTCAAATCCAAAAATGTTTTCATATTTTATTTTTACATCAACCCTGCTGTATCGTGTTTTATAGGTTGGTGCATATAAAACTACTTTATCAAAGTTATGCAGGTTATATTTATCTTTAATATAAGGACTTTGTCCTCTGTTAAAGATTACATCTGTTCTGGCTACTCCTGTTATTGGAATTCTGTTTGGATTCATCTGGAACATTGATGAAAATATAATTCTGTAAATATCTGAAGATACAAAAATATATCCATGATTAGCCATATACTTATACCGCCGTTTTGTATTCGCAGTGAGTCCGCTGTCGCTGCAGCCGATAGCTTTTATAGGGGAGCCGTGCCATAAATTAAAACAAACATGCCGGTCTGATGATATATAATCCAAAAATTTACTGCAATGATCGTGAATAATATATTTTGAAGTAAGCAGATTCCACATACCTGTAAAGGAATGTATATAATATTTTTTATGAATTACTTTATCGTTACCGGAATTTATTGCTTCTTTTAACCAGAATATTTTTTTAAACTTATTCTGCTCTGTTTTTTTTAGATAGTCATAAAAAATGTAAGCACTGTCTGAAAAATCAGGATAAGAAGTAAAAGCAACTTTTGCGCTGTCCTTGGGCAAGAGTCTATCTAAGAGCCTGAAAATAAATTTGTTATCCCTGCAAAAATTATAATAATATCTTTTAGGATTTGTATAAAACGGAATTTTTATTCCCAAAAAATTTATTATGATACACTCTTCTTTTTCAATATGTTCCAGATGAAATAATGAATTCATTTTTTCTCCATACAAAAACTGTTTTTACTATAAAATTCTGACAGCAACCTTTTCTCTGTCGTAAACATAACCTAAATATTCAAACTGTAATCCGGTTTCTTCTAAAAATTCCATAAATGCCTTATATTCATGCTGCTGCCAGTTAGGGTAATTGAAGTATTCATCAAAAAAGATTACGGTACCTTTTGATATATGTCCTTTTAAATTATTAAATATGGTTTTTGTTGAAGAATAGAGGTCGCAGTCAATATTAAGATAGGCAATATCAAAGTTACCATGCTTTTGCACAAAGCCCGGAAGCGTATTTTCAAAATATCCGACAACCAGTTCTACATTTGATGCGACTTCCGGTAATGCTGTTAGTTTAAAACGGTCTTTTTCATAATCCCCATACCAGGACTCCGGTAAACCTTCAAAACTATCAAAGCCATATATTGTTTCATTTGGTCTTAATTTTGCAATATGATTAATGGAAATTCCTTTATATACACCAAATTCAAGATAAAGCCCGGGTTTTTCAACGAAGTTTAAGGCATATGTATGCAAATCCAGCCTTTTAGGCAGCATTTTAACTGTGGACATATTTTGTATTATAAATTCTGCTGTTTGACGGCTTGCAACCTCAGCAAGACTTAATTTTAAATTCCTCCACGGCTTTTCTTTTATAGGTAAATCCCACATTTTTCTTATTGCGGAAATATCCTGTCTGTTAGTCAGTATGCCTATATCAAGACGAAGAAGAATATCCTTTATTTCTTTGATTTCCTTTTCAAGTGCTTCAAAATTAAAATCTTTTCGGTTTTGAAAAAATTTCATTTTTAGACCTAAAATTGTGATTACTTTGTGCATATTTTCATTTTTTATGGAAAATAACGTCTGAAGAAATTTTTTCATTATAAATTTTCCTTTAACTGTTTCGTAATTTTTGCAAGGTTTCATTTAAAAGAGTTGAACTGATATTTTTTGTGTAAGGGAAATACACAACCCTGACTCCTACTTTTTTAAACTTTTCTTCCATTTCCTGCCAGCTGGGAGTGTTGTACCAATCATCACCGACAAACAAAATATCAAAATGCAATTTTTCCCACATTTTGTATTTATCCAAATCTTCCTGAGGAATTGCCGCATCTACAAATTTTATGCTTCTTACAATCTCAATTCTTTCTTCAAAAGGTATAACAGCTCTTTTATTTTTGTATTCCACAAGCTTATCTATGCTTACTCCGACAATAAGCTTATCACACAAACCTTTTGCATTCTTTAAAAGATTCAAATGCCCTATATGAAATAAGTCATATACTCCGCAAGTGTATCCTATAATCATCTTTGTCATTAGAGTTCTCCTTTGTCATACATATTTAAAAATTGTTCCAAACACCAACAAAGCCATTTTTGGTCTCCCGTCATATCCTTTGTGCAATCAGGAATAAATTCGGGACGGGATACCCCATAATCTTTCAGCCACTGATTCATAGCTCTTGGCATAGGAATTTTATCCGGAATAGGAATATCAGGATAACGCTTTGCAAAAAGCTCTCTTACCATATATTTTGGCTCTCCGTTTCTTACCCTCGTTAAGTCGAGAGGTTCAGCCATTTTCATATATGAATAAGGGTCTAAAAATTCTATTCCTGCTATTTCAAAGGCATCGGAATAAGAGCTCAGTGATTCAGTCAGCATATCACTTTGGGTTAGCCGGACGAAATCTATCTTATTATTAGACAGTCTGAATTTTTCATACTCCTTTGTAACGTCAACATACTCTTTTAATGCAGATGACGGTTCAATGTAATTATATCTTTTTACAAAGCTGTCAAAATCCCAGTCAACGGAAAGCAGCTTATCCATACCTCCAAAAACATAGTCGGCACTGTCCCCTATAATAAATTTTTCTATGCCCTGAGATTTTGCATGTTTTGCAGCTTTTAAAAGCTGTACTTCTATTGAATGAAAAGGCACCCCATCCGCTTTTAAAATTTCAGGAGTAAGTTTTTCAAAATCTTCCCATCTCATTTCCAGGATTTCATGGTCTAAACCGGCTTTCTGTGCATATATTCTTGCTCTTTCGGTTTCATCAATTGCACCGTCTGCTATACACTTGAAAGTATACGCTTTTGTTCCTTTCGGAAGATAAGAAGCCAAAATTGCGCTGTCCATTCCGCCTGATAGAAGTATTGCAGTTTTGTTCGGCAGATAAAATTCCTCAATCTTCTGACGAATTATTCTGTCCATCTCTTCAACCGTTTTAACCGGTGTAATTTCGTTTTCAGGATGTGACTTGTAAACTGTATGTTTCAGATTCTCAAAAAAGTTAATGTTTTCATCTTTAATAAACCTGAATGCCAGATAATGACTCATACAGTATTTTTTATCTATCAATTTTGCTCTCCTGTATTATGTATCAATGTTTGTAGCGTAAACCGCATTAGCTTCAATAAAGTCTCTTCTGGGTTCAACCTTATCGCCCATAAGTACGTCAAATAACTGGTCGCACATCATAGCATCTTCAATATTAACCTTGAGAAGAGTTCTTGTCTCAGGATCCATTGTTGTTTCCCAGAGTTGCTGCGGCATCATTTCGCCCAACCCTTTGAACCTTTGAATAGCCAACCCTTTTTGACCTCTGTCATCAACAATTTTTTGAAGCTGTTCAAACGATGTAATCGTTGTTTCGCCGTTTTCTGTTTCAAGAATAAGTTCTTTTTCTTCTTCTATCAAGAAATCACGAATCAGCGGATAAGAGTTTTTAAGTCTCTTGAATTCATTACTCTTGATAATATTTGCCGTAATCATTTCATGTTCATTTTCAAACAAATCAAGCTGAATAGCATATCTTGCAGCATCAGGATTATATTTTAATGAAACTTTATAATTTTTAGCCTCGGCTACATTATAGTTTTCAGCATGGTCTTTCAAATAATGGTCAAGATAGGCAAGAATCTCGTTCATCTTATCCTGATTTTCAAAATCCTCAGGAGTTATGTTTGAACGGATTAAACCTCTTAATACAACAGACGGAATAATGTTCAAAATAGGGTTGTTGTAAGCTTTATAGAACATTGACATGTTAGATAAAAGCTTTAATAATTCGTCTCCCGTTTTGACCTTGCTCTTGGTCTTATCAGAAAGGCTCAAGGATTTGATACCTCTTTCTTTAAGCATCTTATCAAGAGCATGCTCGTCATAAAGATACTCGGAAGTCTTTCCTGTGGTAACCTTGAATAAAGGCGGCTGCGCAATATATACATAACCGTTTTCAATAAGAGGTTTTGCATATCTAAAGAAGAATGTCAGAAGCAACGTTCTGATGTGAGCGCCGTCGACATCGGCATCTGTCATAATAATAATCTTATGATAACGAAGTTTGTCGAGGTTAAAATCATCCTCATTCTTGCTTATTGAAATACCAAAAGCCTGAACCATTGACTGAATTTCGTTGTTAGCATAAATCTTATCAAGACGGGCTTTCTCAACGTTTAGGATTTTACCTCTTAAAGGCAAAATTGCCTGAAACATTCTGTTTCTGCCCTGCTTAGCGGAACCGCCAGCAGAATCACCCTCAACGATAAAGATTTCACATTTTTCAGGTTCTCTGTTTGAGCAGTCTGCAAGCTTACCCGGAAGAGTGGAGTTTTCAAGGACAGTCTTTCTTCTTGTAAGTTCTCTTGCTTTTCTTGCAGCTTCACGTGCCCTTTGAGCTTGAAGAGTTTTTTCGATAATAGTTCTTGCAAGTTTCGGGTTAAATTCCAGCCATTCCTGCAATTTTTCTCTTACTACATCCTGAACAATCCCCATGACTTCGGAGTTTCCGAGTTTTTCTTTTGTCTGACCTTCAAATTCAGGGTTCTCAATCTTAACACTGACAATCGCAGTCAAACCTTCTCTGACGTCATCCCCTGTAAGATTTGGCTCAGAGTCTTTAAGAATTTTGTTAGTTCTTGCATAATCATTTAAAACACGGGTAATTGCGTTTCTAAAGCCTGTTAAGTGAGTTCCGCCTTGATGAGTGTTGATGTTGTTTGCAAATGATAAAATAGACTCGTTATAAGAATCTGTATACTGCATAGCAACTTCAACTTTGACCTTATCGACGATTTTTTCCATATAAATCGGTTCATCAAACATTGGAGTTTTATTCTGGTTTAAGAATGCAACATAGCTTGCTATACCGCCTTCGTAATGGAAAGTTTCGTCTTTTTTGGTGTCCTTTTCATCGTGAAGAATAATTTTTAAACCTTTATTCAAAAAGGCCATTTCTCTGAAACGGGTAGCAATAATATCTACATCAACTTCTGTTGTTTCGGTAAAGATTTCCGGGTCAAGCCAGAAAGTTGATTTTGTACCGGTTTTAGTGGTCGGAGCAACTTTTTCTACAGGAGAAGTCGGCTCGCCTCTTAAGTATTCCTGTCTCCAGACATAACCGTCACGAGAAACTTCCACAACCATTTTTTCCGAAAGTGCGTTAACAACAGATGCACCTACGCCGTGAAGTCCGCCTGACACCTTGTATCCGCCATCACCAAATTTGCCTCCTGCGTGGAGTACTGTATGTACAATTTCAAGTGCTGATTTCCCTGATTCAGGCTTAATATCCACAGGGATTCCTCGTCCGTTATCTTCAACGGTTACGCTATTATCTCCGTTAACTGTAACATGAATCTCTGTACAATAACCTGCAAGAGCTTCATCGATTGAGTTGTCAACAATTTCATATATACAATGGTGTAAACCTCTCTGGGAAGTTGATCCGATATACATACCCGGACGAAGTCTTACAGCCTCTAAACCTTCTAATACACGTATATTACTAGCGTCATACCCTTGTGCCATCTATCCCCCTCAATAGTCAAAAAATCTTTTATATATATGTATTGTATCACAAAAGCAAAAAATAGCGCAAATAATATTAGAGTGACTGGTGGTTGGTGAACAGTGAATAGTGAGTAGGGGATAAGTTAATTAGTCAATAAGTCAATAAGTTAATAAGTTAATAAGTTAATAAGGGCATTGAAAATACGTGTTGTTTTCTATGCCCGAAGAGCATCAGATTAAATGGCTGTAGCAGGCATAGCCTGCACTCTTTTGCGGGCTATGGTAACTACGTCACACGCCCGCAGGGGTAAATAAACTTAGCCCCCTCCCCAACTCGGGGAGGGCTGGGGTGGGGGACAAATACGGGCATTTTTCGGTAGAAAAATGCAATAGTGCGTTGTTTTTCTTTCTTTTACTTCGGGGGTAAATCAAACTTGTCGGCTTAACCAACAAACTACTCCGCCTGTTGTAAAATAAAAGAAAGAAATATGGTGCGGGGTTCGGGGCGGCATCAGCCCCGATACAAAATTAACATTGATTGATTCCGGCTCGGAGTCCGGAATGACGAGACAAAACGCATTCTTCTTAGGCTTTAGCCGAAGAACCGCAATTTAATTCTTGAGATACTGTCCATTCACCCTCGTTTACGTTCAGCATGACAAGGAGCAAAGGGGATGTTTAAAAGCTATTCAATAACTTTTATCCAACCTTCGGGTGCTTCAATTCTGCCGAGTTGAATACCGGTTAAGGTATCATAAAGTTTTTTGGTTATTTCTCCCATTTCATTCATACCGGATGGAAGCAGGATTTCTTTTCCGTGGTCATAAATACGTCCTACCGGGGAAAGAACTGCTGCAGTTCCGCAGAGGGCGCATTCTGCAAAATCTTTCAATTCATCCAGGTGAATTTCTCTTTCTTCTGCCTTAAGTCCGAGATAGTGTTCTGCAACATACATCAAAGAACGTCTGGTAATAGAAGGCAGGATTGTATTTGATTTTGGTGTAATAACCTTGCGGTCTTTTGTCACAAAAATTATATTAGCACCGCCGGTTTCTTCAATTTTAGTTCTGGTTGCCGAATCGAGGTAGAAGTTTTCATTAAAACCTTCGTTATGGGCTTGAACAATTGCATGAAGGCTCATTGCGTAATTTAATCCGGCTTTAATATGTCCTGTTCCATGCGGTGCTGCTCTGTCGAAATCCGAAATTTTGACAGAAATAGGCTTAGCGCCGCCTTTAAAGTATGGCCCAACCGGTGTTGCAAAGATTCTAAACTGGTATTCTTGAGCAGGCTTAACTCCGATAACATTGCTGCTTGCAAACATATAAGGTCTTAAGTATAAAGAAGCTCCGGTTCCGTATGGCGGAACAAATTCTGTATTTGCTTTAACAACTTTCACTACTGCTTCAACAAATTTTTCTTCAGGGTAAACCGGCATTTCGAGTCTGCGGCATGAATCTGCCATTCTTTGAGCATTCAAATCAGGGCGGAAACAAACAACATGCCCGTCAACCGTTCTGTATGCTTTTAGACCCTCAAAACAGGTTTGAGCGTATTGCAGGACTCCTGCACTTTCATCAAGGGTAATTGTTGCTTCGCTTGTAAGCGAGCCTTCATCCCATTTATTATTTTTATAATTAGATACAAAACGATAATCAGTTTTTGTATAACTAAATCCAATATTAGCCCAATCAATATCTTTTACCATGCTATTCTCCTCTTCGACGGAAATGATTATACCACTTTGAATAAAATTTTACAAATGATATGTAGGTAAAGATTTATTAAAAAAAGTCAAATTTACGACAGAGGAAAACTTTATATAAATAGAGGAATACTATTAAGAGAATACTATGAGCGGAATTAATGATATAAAACAAGAATACACCGCAGCAGCAGCAACATACCAAAATTTTGATGGTATAAACAGGACGGTTGGACTATATGGAGTTAAGACTTCGGCCGGAAAGTTTAATTTTTCGGCAGGAGCCGGTTTTTCCACTGATTTTAAAGATGATGTCAACGCTTTATTTGAAGCAAAGGGAAGTTATTCTCCGGACGGGCATAACAGCGTGCAATTAAGAGTGAGAAGTACGCATGGCATGATTAATACAACTCAATTCAGACTTTCTCCGGGAGTTAAAGAAACATTTGATACGGGAACAAGTATATATATTAATCCATACGCATCTGCAACGATAGATTATGAAAGCAGCAAGTGGAAATATGATATCGGAATTTTTGGCGGAGTGGAGCAGAGCTTGGGAGACGGCATGAAGCTTGCTGCTGAGGTACAGCGTTATGGGTTGCAAAATCCTGCTGACAATAGCCAGAAGAATTGGGGTGTGAATATTATATTTACTAAGACTTTTTAATAATTAAGTCAGGTTCTTGATTTTTTGGTATTTAGTTGATAAGATGGGTTGTGTCGTATAGACGAAGTTGTCACGGGCCTGTGGCACTCTGCCGACGAGAAGCTGACTAAATGTCAGGTTCGAGGAGAGGAAGGTAAAGCGCACAC
>CALVBP010000027.1 GCA_944325825.1 Candidatus Gastranaerophilales bacterium
ATTCAGGGTCTATCCATTCAATATAAAACCAACATTGATAGATTCCGGGTCAAAGCCCGGAATGACGGGGGTAAATAAACATTCTCCCTCTCCTCTTAGGAGAGGGCAGGGGTGAGGAGCAATCACAGGCATTTTTCGTCAGAAAAATGCAGCAGTGCGTCGTTTTTCTTTCTTGTCCAACATTCTTTCTTTTTGTATCGCAAGAAAAAGAAAGAATGTTGGTGCGGGGTACGGGGCGGCATCAGCCCCGATACAAAATTAACATTGATAGATTCTGGGTCAAAGCCCGGAATGACGGGGGTTAATAAACATTCTCCCTCTCCTCTTAGGAGAGGGCTGGGGTGGGGAGCAAACACAGGGATTTTTCGTCAGAAATTAGCGAAGCATTCTAATTGTGCCAGTTAAAATACTTATCAAAGTCTACATCTTCAAAATTACACAATAGATGGAATATATCATCGTCATCATCAAGCCTCTGGAAATTGTATTCATCAAAAAGCCAGTATTTTGGATTTATCCCTCTTACACGAACAATATTTTTGTCTTTAAGAATCTGTAATTTCTTTTTAACCTCTTCTAAAGGCAAGTCTACCAGTTTTGCAAGCTCAACAGCAGTAATGCCTTCTTCATTACTGTATTTATCCGGGGTAAGGAACATGAGTTCCAGACCGACCATCTTTAGGTTTTTGTCTTCCGTTTCTGAACTCATATTCTTATTATAACTTACTTTTGAAAAATTTTATCATTTTTTTATAGGAAAAATCCTTAATTTGCTTAGATAAATATCTTAAAATATAATATGAGTAACGGGGATTTATCATCTGGCAGTAAAAAGGAAATATAAATGAAGCATCTGGTGCAAAACGGAAAAAGTTCTATAATATGGCTGAGCACAGCTCATTTACTGTGCGATGTATACGGCGGTTTTTTGAATCCCATTATGCCTTTTATTGCCGCTAAACTCGGATTTACAATGGCAATAGCTACTGTTATTATAAGCATTGCCCAGATTTGTTCAAATATGCTTCAGCCTATTTTCGGATTCTTTGCTGACAATATTCTAAAAAGATTTTTTGTATTCTGGGGATTAATACTTGCTTCCGTATTTATTCCTCTTGCTCCGGCAGCGCCAAACATAGGCATACTTATAATATTTATGATTCTGGGAAGCCTTGGCGGAAGCTTTTTCCATCCGCAATCAATGGGATTTATTAACTTCTTCTCAGGCAAAAATTGTTCAAACAACATGGGCTTTTTTGTAAGCATGGGTTCTGCAGGTTTTGCCCTCGGGCCTCTGCTTGCAGCTTATATAACCCAGTTCGTCGGATTGGATAATCTTTCTTACGCTTCAATACTCGGTATTGTTTGGGCATTATTAATGTTTATATTTGTACCGAAACTTTCTAAAACAGAGAAAAAGCCGGAGCATAAAGAGTTTGTAAAATCTTTTAAAGAAATTTTTGCAAACAGACAGATGAATTATCTAATGATTATAGCGATGATGAAATCTCTTGTAACAAACAGTTCATGCATACTTTTGCCGTTCTTATGGAAATCTATGGAATATTCACCTTTTTACATAGGTTCAGCATTATTCCTTTTTGTATTTGCAGGAGCAGTAGGCTCATTCTTCAGTCCAAGAATTGAGAAAATTATAGGTTCTAAACCGATAATTTATTTTTCTATGTGGGCAACATTCCCGTTAATGCTTGTATTTGCACTTACATATAAAACAATGCCTATTTTCTCTATGATAATTTTCGCATTAATGGGATTTACAACAATGCTAGCACAGCCGGTTGTCTTAGTATGGGCACAAAGAACTCTTCCTCAGTATAAAAGCGTAGTTGCAGGATTTGTTAATGGATTCTGCTGGGGTGTTGTTGCACTGGCACTCTCCGTTCTCGGTGCAATCGCCCAGAAATACGGAATTATGATTTCACTCCTTATCTTAACTCTTATTCCTGCCGGAGCTTCATATTTTGTTAAATTTTTACACTCTTATGATGATTAATTTTATGGTATAATTTTCTCATATCGTTACGGGAGAGAATTATGACAACTCAGATTATTGAAGCAAAAAATAGAAGATTTACACCGGAAATGGAAGCTGTAGCTTTAAAAGAAGGTGTACCAAAAGAAGAAATTCTAGATAAAGTTGCCTCCGGAAGGGTTGTTATATTAAAGAATAATCGCCGCTCCGATGTTATTCCGACAGCTGTCGGAGAAGGCATGACTGTTAAAATCAATGCTAATATCGGTACTTCCATGGAACGCTCCGGAATAGATGAAGAACTTGATAAGGTTAAAGTTATTGAATCAGCAGGGGCTGACGTTTTAATGGATTTGTCAACCGGAAACGAAATTGACGAAACCAGAAAAGCTATAATTTCAGCGACAAAACTCCCGATAGGAACCGTTCCTATGTATCAGGCCGGAAAAGAAGCTATTGATATTTATAAAGACATTTCTAAACTTTCTAAAGACAAATTGTTTTCTGATATAGAAAAGCAATGTAAGGATGGAATTGATTTTATTACAGTTCATTGCGGAGTAACAAAGTTCGTTGTAGACCAGCTCGAAAAGCAAGGGAGAGTAACCGACATTGTATCAAGGGGCGGTTCAATGCTGGCATGCTGGATAAAAGCAACCGGAAGAGAAAACCCGCTTTACGAATATTATGATGAATTATTAGACCTGGTAAGAGAATATGACTGCACACTTTCTCTCGGTGACGGATTAAGACCCGGTTGTACTGCAGATGCCGGAGACAGAGCTCAGGTGGCAGAGACTATGGTACTGGGAGAACTCGTTAAACGTGCAAGAGAAGCCGGAGTTCAGACTATGGTAGAGGGGCCGGGGCATGTGCCTTTAAATAAAATTCCTGCAATGATTGAAACCATAAAAGTTCTTACAGATTATGCGCCTTTATATGTTTTGGGGCCTCTGGTTACAGATATTGCACCGGGGTATGACCATATTACTGCCGCAATCGGAGGAACTCTTGCCGCATATCATGGGGCAGATTTCTTGTGCTACGTAACCCCTGCAGAACACATCGGACTCCCGGATGTAAAACAGGTTAGGGAAGGTATTATATCAAGCAAAATCGCCGCTCATGCAGCAGATTTAGCAAGGGGAAACAAAAAAGCATATGAAATGGATTACAATATGTCTGTTGCAAGAAAAAATCTTGATTGGGAAGGACAAAAAAAGTATGCTATAGATAAATGTGTTTTCCATAGTGTTGCAGATGGCAAACCATGTACTATGTGCGGTAAATATTGCAGCATGAAAATATTTAATGAATACTTTAGCAACAATACAGCCGGCATGGTTTAAACCGGCGGAGGAATTTTGAATACTCTGGTTAAAATCGTTAAAAATTTATATCACGAAATAAAAAACATGAAGCTTCTTGATAAATATATTCTCAAGTCAGTAATTGAGATGTTTATTATGGGCGTACTTGTTTTTACTTCTATTATATTTGCCTCAGATACATTTATTACATTAATTAAACAAATATCAATGTATGGAATTCCGTTTAAAATCGCATTTATAATTATTATTCTTCACTTACCTTCTGTTTTTGTAATGACAATCCCTATGGGAGTACTGCTTGCAACTGTTATGACTTTAAACGGCTTGAGCTTAAGTTCCGAAATAACAGTAATGAGAGCCTGCGGAATAGGGTTAAACAGAATTGCCAAGCCGATTTTTATTTTTGCAATAATTATGTCACTGGTTAGTTTCGTTGTTAACGAAACCATTGTTCCGGTTATGACTAAACAGTCGACAGACTTGGCATTATACGCTTTCGGACAGAAAAACATTCCTGAAGGAAAACAAAATTTTACATTTAAAGAACTAAAGGAAGGCGGACTTCTAAAAAGACTTTTTTATGTCGGAGATTGCACGGATAAAACGCTTCATGACATTACGGTTCTTGATGCTTCTAAGGACGATACTATCCAAATTCTGCAAGCGAGAGAAGGAAAGACCTCTCCTCTGGGATGGAATTTTCAGAAGGGAGCCATATATACAATAACGGATAGCGGAAAAACTTTAGATACAACTTTATTTAATGACACAACCATAATGTTTGGCATGGATTTATCCAAAGAAATGAATAAAAATCTTGCAAATGAACATAACTTCCTTCAGCTTTTAAAATTCCTCGCAAAATCTGACAGGGCTGATAAGCATGAACTTGAAATAAATCTATTTGACAAAATTGCACTTCCTTTGACAACAATTGTACTTGTGTTAATTGGAGTACCACTGGCAATTACGCCTCCCAGAGTCAGGTATAACAGGGGATTTTTATTCAGTATTTTGATTATTTTTGCATATTATTTAATAAGAGCTTTATCAATTTCTTTTGGAGAAGCCGGTTCTCTTATACCAATTCTGGCAGCGTTTATGCCTAATATAATTTTAACAATCATTGGCATAGGTCTTTATTACAGAAAAGTTTATACAATTTGTTAAGAAAATATGATATATTATAAGTATGCAAGCAAGAACCTATCTTAACGGAAGTGTCAAAAACGGGAACATAATGCGATGGTCTATAAATCCTCTTGTTGTATACATCGCACCGATGAAGTTTTACTCAAAACCGGGAGAAGATGCCAAATTCAGAAAAATGGTTCTGGATGCATTTTCTATGTGGTCAGCAGCCAGCGGCGGAAAATTAAAATTTAGAGTTACAAACGTTCTTCTTGAATCTAATATCAATGTTGACTGGAAAAGAGTAGACAGGCAAGCATTGGGGCATTGTTATTTCAATTGGGACAGTGCCGGAAGATTATATGGAGCCGAAGTTTCTATCGGACTCACTGACGGCAGAATTCATCAACAATATGACAGTGATATTGAAGTTTATCATACCATTTTGCACGAAGTGGGACACGCTTTAGGATTAGGTCACAGCCCTTACAAAGAAGATATTATGTATACTCCTCACCAGTACGGAGTTGCAACACTGTCACCTAATGATAAGCACTCTATTCAATGGCTTTACAGACTGCCTGCAGGTATGCCGGTAAAAAACATTGCTTCTAAATATTCAATATCAACTTCAACAGACATAGATGCAGTTATAAGACATATTGATTCTAAAAACAACCCTAAAGAGGAAGAAGGAGAACGTATGCAGATAAAAACCAACAGAGATTTATTAGAAGAAGCCTCAAATATAGGGGATCTAAAACGTTACAATATGATGCTTCAAAACATTTCTCTTTCATCAAATGTTAAGAATTATCTTAACAAAAATAGAAATTAAGCAATTTTTATCAGGAAAAAGTTTTAATACTTATATAAGGTTAGTTTTTTAAGATAAGGTTTTTTATTATGTCAGATTTTTCAAATTTTAATGCGAAATTAAAGATCAACCAGAAAAACATCTCTGAGTATTTGGAACAATCTTCAAATCCGCTTTCCGAACGCGCAGAAATCAGCTCCCTTGCATTAAGTGATTACAATCAGGTTGTACCAAAACCAAAATTTGATAAAGACGCTATGGAAATCATCGAATTTGCAAGAGTTTTAAACAATCTGGCTCCAATAAAGATTCCTGTTCCAAGTTTTCGACTTGATGAAATTAACGGTGACAGAATTTATAATGAAGAAGGAAATCTTTCTCTTATTAGAGAATATGATAATGATGTAATAAGAGAATTTTACCCACTTACAGAACCTGCTGAAAACGGTGTTGATATAGAAAAAGTTTATGAAATAAATAAAAATTCAGGGAAAATACTACTAATTATTGAACCAATTAAACGACAAGGAAGCCGGTTAAAAACAAATATAACATTTTTAAACAGCAAGGTTAATGATAAATACATTTTGATTCAATTGGGAGAAGACAGTATTGTTAATAATATTACAGAATTTTCCGGAAACGGAAAATATTTCAAAACACTCTTCAGAAATCCTTATGACTATAGACCGGTAAGATATCTTGAGGGAAGAGATGATCCAAACGGCAATTTTGAAATGATTGACTGTCTGTTTGATAAAGCCGGAAACATCGCAAGAATTAAACGATTTACAAACAAGAAAGAAGTTAGTATCCAATACACGGATGATACTAAAAATATTACGGTAAAAAGCAGGGAACAGTAAAGTTATTCAACATACTTTCCGTCAAAAAGTTCTATTACCATTTTTTCCTGATCGGATTCTATTCGTTCTTTATCCTTTTTATCCTCTTCTTTAGAGAGCTGCTGGTCCTGTGAAAGATTTTCTTTAATTTCTTCAGGTTCAATATCCCGGTCTTGTTTTTGCACTACCGGCGCCGGAGAAATTTTTATAGTCTCTTCCGTCTCGCTTTCATCTTCGTCTTCAGCCGGCTCAGCCGTATTTATAACAGTCTTATTATCGCCAAATTGAGCCATTTTTATCGTAACAGGTGTCTCTTTTTGATTAAACATAATATTCGCAGCATCAACTATAAGCTGTTTTTTATTCGTGTCATTAATCTGGGATACAAGTCTGTCATTTCTAAAAGTTATAACTACACCTTCAGGAGCAATGGAAACAGGCTTTGCAAGTTTTAAAAGGGCCTGAGTTGAGGGGCTTTTTATATTTGCTAAAAGCATTTGCCACATTGAAGCCAAATCTTTTCCGTCAGATTTTTTTGATACCGGAGGAGGTGTGAATTCTTCCGTAACAGAAGCATGTTCTTTGGAATTAGCTTCATTTTTTTGAGGTTCAGTTTTAACAAGTTCCTCTTGTTTCGGTATTGATTGCGGCTCGATTGGGGCAGGACGGGTTACAACTGCGGGTTCCGCAATCGGGGATTTAATCTCGTTTGGAAGAAATTTAGCAGCAGGAAGCTCTCCGCCTGATTCTAAGGCTTTAACTCTATTTTGCAAATCCAAAAGGGTAGAATTTTCTGTCATATTTGCAAAATCAATCATTCCTACTTCCAACCATAAATGCTGATTAGAGGCAAGTTTTATTTCCTTTATATAATAAGAGATTCTCTCTATTAAAAATACTATCTGATGTGTTTCCAGAAAATCTTTCTGAACTAAAAGTTCTTTTATCTGAGGTTCATTTAGTCCTGTTAAATCAGGAAGCAGCTTATCTGAGCAAGTTTTCACAATAAGCAGATTTTTAAAATACTCACAAAGATTTGTAAGTATTTGAAGCGGTTCATTACCCGAATTATATATATCATTCAAAATTTCTATCGCTTCGGATGGCTTAGAATTTATTATTTTATAACTCAAGTTTTTTAAGACATCAAATGAAATTCTGCCCAAAATTGAATTAACATCATCAACCGTAATTTCTTTAGAAATACCGAGTATGCTCAATTGGTCCAATAGAGAAATACTGTCTCTCATTCCGCCTGCCGAGTTTTTGGCAATAGCAAAAAGAGCATCGTCTGTAATCTTTATACCTTCATTATCAGAAATATATCTCAGGTGCTTAACTATATCATCCGTCGTTATCCTTCTGAAATCAAACCTTTGACAGCGGCTCTTAATTGTATCAAGAACCTTATGAACTTCCGTCGTTGCTAAAATAAATATTACATTTTCCGGTGGCTCTTCCAGTGTCTTCAAAAGGGCATTGAAGGCATGATTAGTCAACATATGCACTTCATCTATAATATAAATTTTGTATTTTCCGTTAACAGGAACGTACTGAATTTTCTCTAATAAGTTCTGAGCATCTTCAACTTTTCTGTTGCTCGCAGCATCAATTTCAATTACATCAATGGGAATAGAATTTGTTATATCACGACAGCTTTCACATTCACCGCATGGATGTACAGTCGGGCCATTTTTACAATTCAATGATTTTGCTAGAATTCTTGCAGTAGAAGTTTTACCGGTGCCTCTTGGTCCTGTAAAGAGGTAGGCATGAGAAATTTTACCAAGCTCTATTGCACTTGTAAGTGTTTTCTTAATATGCTCTTGTCCGACCAGATTTTCCAGAGACTGAGGCCGATATTTTCTATATAAAGGTATATAATTCCCGCTCATAGATTTAGTTTAACATAAAAATTGCAAGGAGTTAAGTTTTATAATAATATGAAAAATATGCACAAGTTTATCATTTTATTACTGGCATTTCTTATAGGAATAAATTCAGCTTTTGCTTATACACTGGTTCTGCCGAAGGATAAAAAGACAGTACTGAATAACGAACATGCTTTTTTTGTAGGAAAAGCGCAAAATACGGAAGTTATCACCATTAACGATAAGAGGATTTATATTGCACCCAACGGAGCTTTTGCGCATACAGTTAAATTAAAGAACGGAAAAAACAGAGTTGTTGTGCGTTCAAACTTCAGCACACAAATCTATAATTTTTATAAAACACCTTCCGCTGAAAAAGAGCCTCCGGTACTTAGAGAATTTGAACCTAAAAGAATGGTCGTAGTAGAAGACAGAACTCCTTTAAGAGACAGTCCGCAAGGTACAGGGATGAATCGTATATCACACCTTTTTAAGGGGACAAACTTGCTGGTTAATGGTTCTCAGGGTGATTTTTACAGAGTTTTTCTTTCAAAGAATAAAACAGCATGGGTTGCTTCTAAAAACCTGAAAGAACCGGACAAAAAGGAAAAGTATACGGTTCCTCAATTTATTACGATGAACAGCGAAACCTTTAAAAATGCCTCTATCCACACCATAGAATTTACAGACAAACTGCCATATACAATAGATGAAACGGATAAAGAAATTATATTCAAAATCTATAACCCTGAATACTCTGAGAACTCGGTTTATACTGTTAATATAAAAAAACCGGAAAAATATACATACAAAACCCTTTTATCCAACGGAACATATGTTTTTAAAGTAAACGAGCTTCCTGTTCCTGAAAGCAACACACTGGACGGGATTACAATTGTTATTGACCCGGGACACGGAGGTTCGGAGCCTGGCGCAATAGGCTGCCTTGGTGATAAAGAAAAAGATATCAATTTAAAAATAGGTTTAGAACTTCAGGACAGACTCCGATTGATGGGAGCAAATGCTGTTATGACAAGAGAGTGCGACGGATATGTCTCACTTGATGACAGAATTAAAATAGCCGAACAGAATTGTCCGCAAATTTTTGTCAGCATCCATCTTAATTCAATTCCGGATATTGATATGAACATAAGAAAAAACAGAGGAACAAGTGTCTATTATTACAATGAAAATTCTAAAGAACTTGCAAAGACTGTCCAAAAATCCCTTCTTAAAGAGCTTTCAACAAGAAACGACGGAGTAAGACAAAAGAGTTTTAAAGTTCTTAGAAGAAGTGAATTTTTGAGCATATTAGTTGAAACAGCTTATATGACTAACCCTATAGATAGCGTGATATACAGAAAGAACGATTTTGCCTATAACGCTGCCCGAGGAATCGCAGACGGAATTTTAAATTATCTTATATGTAATTAAAAACCAAATAGACATGAAGGATAGTTTGTTATAAAATTTACTATATTCAGGGGAGTAATATTTTTATGAGACTACATAATTCATACACAAATCAGATTGAACAATTCGAAACACTTGAACCTAATAAAGTAAAAATGTATGTTTGCGGACCAACCGTCTATGATAATGCACACCTCGGACATGCACGCTGCTATATAACCTGGGATATTCTGTACAGGTATCTTAAATTCAGAGGATATGATGTAACCTATTGCAGAAATGTAACAGATGTTGATGACAAAATTTTAAAGAAAGCAGAAGCCGAAAATAAAACTCCGGAAGAGGTTTCCAAATACTGGTACGAAAAGTTTTCTGATAGCATGAAGGCTTTAAACAATCTCAAGCCCGACATAGAACCTTTCGCAACAAAAACACTCGGAGAAATGATTTCTATTATAAAAGATTTGATTAATAAGGGTTATGCTTATGAAGCGAACGGGGATGTGTATTTTAGAGTAAAAAAATTCCCAAAATACGGCTACCTTTCAAAACAACCTATTGACCAGCTTGAAAGCGGTGCCAGAATTGAAGTCGGAGAACATAAAGAAGATCCGCTCGATTTTGCTCTCTGGAAAAAAGATGAAAAATTCGGATACAACTCGCCCTGGGGAGTCGGCCGCCCCGGCTGGCATATTGAATGCTCCGCAATGAGCAGGAAGTATTTAGGCAAAACTATTGATATTCACGCAGGCGGAGCCGACTTAATTTTTCCTCATCACGAAAATGAAATTGCGCAGTCGGAATGCGCTAACGGATGTCAATTCGTTAAATATTGGCTGCATAACGGTTTTGTCACAATTAATAAGGAAAAAATGTCAAAATCGCTCGGCAACTTTTTAACAATAGATGATTTATTAAAAAATTATGATGCAAATACAATAAGATTCTTTATACTCACAAATCATTACAGAATGCCTGTTGAATTTTCGGATGAAGCACTCCTGGCTGCATCTAACGGAGTAAAAAGAATGCTTAATGCAAAGAGGTCTAATCTCAATGAAAGCCTTGATATCACAGAGCTTAAAGAGTATCAAGATTTTGTTAATGCAATGGATGACGATTTAAACACATCAAAAGCTCTTGCTGTTTTATTTGACCTTGCAAACAAAGCAAACAAAGATGTCGATTACGCATATACTCTTCTTTATAAACTTGCTTCCATTCTCGGCTTCACATTTGAAAAGGCTGCTCTTTCAGCTGATGAGCTGAAAAAGGTTTTATCCCTTGTAAGCTCAGAACTTGGTGAAAACTTTAATACAATGGAAGATATTATAGAAAAAAGAAAACTTGCACGAGCTGAAAAAAACTGGGAGCTTGCGGACAAAATAAGAATAGGTCTTGATAAGGCAGGAATTATCCTAAAAGATTCAAAGGAAGGTACAGTTTGGGAATTAAAATAATAAAACTGCTTATTTCATTATGCCTGTTTTTATTCATGCCGATAATTTCGGTTTCTGCACAAGATGATTCAGGACTTGTAAGGGTAGGGTTAACGGATAATAAATTCCAAAATGTTCTAAAACAAACAATAACCGTATACGGAACTGCAGATTGCGATATATGTGACAGGGCAACGAAAAAAGTCCTAACCCATGTTCCGGCGGATAATGATATTATTATAAATAACGGACTTGCCGGAATGAATGTTGTTGTAAACAACACCGGTGCAACTTTAAGAGATTTTGTTATTGTTTGTCCGACCGGACTGCTCGGAGTAAGAGATTTAAAAAGAAAGGGAGAACCTGCTCTCTACCACGGAGCTTTTGAATTAATCCAAAAACCTGACCATAAGGGATTTTATCTTGTAAATCTTGTAGAGGTTCAAGAGTATCTGAAAGGAGTTGTCCCTAATGAAATGCCGGTAAAATTCGGATTGGAAGCTTTAAAAGCTCAGACAATTGCTGCCAGGAATTATGTACTTGCGCCCCGCACAAAAGCCTATGAAGAATTTGATGTCGTAGATAGTGTTGCAAGCCAGGTATATTACGGTGCAAATACCGAAACTGATATATCAACACGTGCGGTAATAGAAACTGATGGTGTTGTGGCTCTTTACGATAATGAGATGATTCTTACATTATATAGCTCGACTGCCGGCGGTTATACCGAAAGTTACTCAAATGCTTTTTCTGATTCTAATAACAAAACTTTTCCGTCCGAACATAAACCCTATCTTGTAGCAGTTCCTGATAGGGAAGACTTCCCAAAACTTAACGATGAAGAAAAGGCTAAAGAATTTTACTCACAAAAAGTTCCGTCTTATGATATAGAATCTCCGTATTACAGATGGCAAAAGGATTGGGCTGTCGGAGAGCTGGAAAATGTTCTAAAGAAAACTCTTCCTGCACAATCTAAAACAGGATTCATATCGCCTGAATTCAAATCTACAGATGAGCTGGGAACAATTAAAGATATAAAAGTAATGAAAAGAGGCGATTCCGGCAAAGCAATCGAAGTAGAGATTATGACTACCAAAGGATGCTATAGAATCTATAAAGAGCTGGTTATAAGAAGAGTTTTCCAAAAAGACGGAATCTCACTTCCAAGCGCAAATGTGATATTTGAAAAAAATCTTGATAATTATGGAAATGTTACGGATATTACAGCATATGGAGGCGGATTCGGGCATGGCGTAGGAATGAGCCAATACGGAGCCGGTTATATGGCAACCAAGCTCAACCAGCCTTACTATAATATTTTAAGACATTATTACACAGGAATATCTCTCGGAACATCTCCCGTAGAAGTGTGGAATGAACAACTGCAGCAGAATTTTTGGGCTCCGACAGGGAGGGCATCTATTGTCGTAGTAAACCCTAATGTTTCAAAAATAAAGGTTCTTATAAACGGAAAGGAACGTGAATTTAATGTTTCAAAATCCATCTTTCAAAAAGAAGCTAAAATAGATATTTCAAGATTTATTGAAGACGGTGAAAATAATATAATTTATTATCCAAATGAACGTATGATGAAGGTTTATGTGGAATTAGTTGAGAAATATGGAAATATTTCGGCGGAACGGGAGGAATAGATGCCTAGAGACGAGGCACCAAGTGTTTTAAAAGCAGCCTGGCTTATAGCTCTTGTAACTATTGCAAGTAAATTTATGGGCTTTGCAAGAGATATGGTTGTAGCAAACTTCTACGGAGCAACGATGGTTTCAGATGCTTATTTCTATGCTCTTCAGATTCCATCTCTTGCAATCATAATACTTGGCGGAGTCGGCGGACCGTTTCACAGTGCAACAGTTGCCGTATTTTCCAAAATCATACCGGATTTTAACTCCAAACCGGATAAAGTCGTGAACCGACTTTACAACACCTTTTTAACAATAACTTTTTTGTTCTTTGCAGCTCTGGCAATTTTAGGATTTTTCTTTGCAGATAAAATTATGGGACTTATAATATCTGCCGGATCACCCGAACTTGTAAATCTTGCCGCAACACATTTTAAAATTATGTCACCAATTATCCTTATCGGCGGAATTATCGGTATATACTACGGACTTCTGGTTTGCTATCAGGAATATATTTTGCCAAACTTATCCCCGATGATACTCAGCACTGTAGTAATTATTATCCTTTTTTGTGTACATAATGATAAAACCGGAATTATTCTTGCCGGAGCAACCACGCTGGGAGCTATATGCCAGCTTATAGTACAATTTCCAAAACTAAGAAAAATCGGATACAGAATAAGACCTAATTTTGATATTAAAAATAATAAAAATCTAAACAGTCTTTTTGAACTTCTTTTCCCGGCTATATTAAGTTCAACAATCGGTCAAATAAGTATCTATATTGATATGTTTTTCGCTTCAACTCTAAAGGAAGGTGCCTGGACCTCTGTAGTATTCGCCAATAGAATATTCCAATTCCCTGTAGGAATTTTAGTAACGGCTTTTCTGGTACCTTTATTTCCTATTTTTTCAAGACTTGCCGGCGAAAATAAACTGGATGATATAAAAACATATTTTAACAAAGGGGTCGGAGTCCTGTTTTTTGCAGCCATTCCAATGGTAATTCTAATACTTACTCTTGCAAAAGATGGAATATCTCTGGTATTTGAACGGGGAGCATTTAATGCGAATGCCGTTATAATGGTAACCGAAGCGCTTTGCTTCTTATCTTTCTCAATTCTTCCTTACGTATTCAGAGATTCAATAACAAGAGTTTACTATGCGTTTAATGATTCTAAGACACCCTTTATAATTGCAATCTCGTCAATTGCTCTAAAAGCTGTCTTAAACTACTTACTTATAATTAAAATGAATATGGGAATTGCAGGAATCACGCTTTCTACTTCAATAATAACATTAGTCAATGCAACTCTTTTGGGATTGTTTATTCACAAAAGAATTAAACTTGATTATAAAAGTTTATTTTGGAATTTCGGGAAAATGGTTATGGCAGGTCTTATAACTTTTGGGCTGTGTCTTGCCGTATGTGCAGAATTTAATAATATCATTCTTCCTAAATATGTATTTGAAGGAGTAAAAATTATAGTTGTAATGATTATATGTCTGGGTGTTTATACGGGACTTAATCTTTTATTCAGAATGGAATATGCACAAGAGCTGGTAAACAGAATAACAAAAAGGTAATATCAACCGATTAACGGATTTAATTTTTATAAAATAATGTAGTATAGGAGTATTATGAATATTGATTATGAATTATTAATGAATAAAGCAAAAGAGGCTTCAAAATATTCCTACTCTCCGTTTTCAAAATTTGCGGTAGGCTCAGCAGTTTTAATGTCAAACGGAAGTATTTACACGGGATGCAATATTGAAAACTCGAGCTTTGGAATGACTATTTGCGCCGAAAGGTGTGCGATTTTTAAAGCTGTTTCTGAAGGACAAAAAGAAGTTCTGGCTGTCGCAATTTATTCTCCAAACGAAGACGACTGTTACCCTTGCGGTGCTTGCAGACAGGTTATGTTTGAATTTCAGGGAGAAAACGAAATTTCCGTAATTACAGAATCACAAGGAAATCTTATAACAAGAAAAATGAGTGATTTTCTTCCTTACGGATTTAGAATTTAATCAACTATTATGTATATATTTGAAGTTTTTATTAAATGGCTTAACAAAAGGGAAACAAAAGAAATAATTCCACAAAAGCCAGATTTTAAAGAGGATGACGAAGCTTTAACCTGTGAACATAACTTTATGCCGATTGACAGTACAGGTACAATTCTGGCTTGTACAAAATGCGGGTTTGTAGTAAAAGAAAAGGATAAAGAAAAATAATTTAAAACTTAAACAATCGAGGATACTATATGCAGAAAATATTGGATTTTATATCATCAAAAACATTCAGAAATGTATTATGCTTTATCGTATTTACGTTTCTTGTTACCATTACAATATCTTCACAAAACTATTTTTTCCAAAAAGTTATTGAAAACGGTATAAGTAAAAAAGATATAATTGCCCAAAAAGATATTAAAGTTATAGATACCAAAAAAACAGAATTACATAAAAGAGAAGCTTCGCAAGCTGTAGAACCAATTCTTACGCAGGCTGAAGATGATTTTATTACTTCAAGTTTAACTACTCTTCAAAAATCCGTTATTAAAATAAGAACGAAAGATGCATCAGAAGAGGTTAAAGAAGACGAACTCAGCGTCCTCTTCGACGAATCGGGAAGAAGGGGGGTAATTGAATTTCTTCTAAAATCAAGCGACAGTGATTTGTATGCATTATTTGATAAATGTAAAGTTGTACTTGCCGGAGTTTTAAACACAGGCATTTCAAACGAAGATTTTGAAAACAATAATGTTACAGAAATTATTAAGAAAAATATTCCTAATACAACCCCTCGTTCACAAATTAATCTTATAACAAGCGTGTTAAATCAAGTAATAGTACCAAACCTCGTTGTAGATGAATTTGCGACAGAAATAGCACGCAAAAATGCAGCCAATGCAGTAAAACCTTATGAAGTGTCTTTCAAAAAAGGCTCCAAAATTGTATTTGAGGGAGAACCTGTTACAAAACTAAAACGAGATGCCCTGAGGGCTGCCGGATATAACGTACTGGAAGTCAACTTTGGAGGATTGGCAGGGATTTATCTTCTTGTTGCTTTCTTTACTTTTGTATTTTTGCAATATGAAAAGAACTTTGAAAAGCAATACTATAATGCTAAATATTTAGTTATTATGTCCTCATTCACGGTACTGCTTGCCTTTATAGGAGCACTCCTTCCGACAGGATTTTCTCCTTATATAATGCCGATACCTGCATATACAATACTATTATCAATATTTACGACTCCGAGAAATGCTTTCTTCGCATCAACGATTGTTCTTGCTTGGCTTGCAATAGGCATGCATTGGAATATGGAAGTAATAGTTGCATTTATGCTATTAAATACTGTCGTTATGACGTCGGTATCTAAACTGAAATTTTCAAAACGTTCCGATTTATTAATTACAAGTCTTAAAATATCCCTCGCAGGAGTTCTTGTTGTCGGCGGCATATATTTCCTTGAAAAATATATGATGGATATTAATAATGCTATGATTATCAAAGACTTAGGGTTTATAACGGTAAACTGCTTTATAATAGGCGGTGTATTTATTTTAGGAGTTCTTCCTATAATAGAAAATGCTTTTCGGGTAATGACACCTTACGGGCTTGCGGAACTTGCGGACCACAATCAACCTTTGCTTAAGAAGCTTCTGTCGGATGCTCCGGGGACATTTAATCACAGTTTAATAGTTTCACACCTTGCCGAAGCTGCAGCAGAAGCAATTGGAGCTAATCCAATTCTTGCGAGAGTAGGAACCATGTATCACGATATAGGGAAATTGCTGAGACCTATGTTCTTTGTTGAAAACCAATCTTTCTATGGCATTGAAAACCCGCACAAAACCTGTACGCCAAGATTCAGCAAAATGCTTATTACAGCGCACCCGAAAGACGGCCTTGAGCTTGCTAAAGAATATCACCTGCCTCAGGTTATTCATAATTTCATTACACAACACCACGGAACAAGCCTTGTAAGCTATTTTTATAACGAAGCCCTGAAAGAAGAAGGGGAAGAAAACGTTAAAGAAGAACAATTCCGTTACCCGGGTCCAAAACCAAATTCAAAAGAAACAGCAATTCTTATGATAGCAGATGCAGTAGAATCTGCTGTCAGAGCTGCAAAAAACCCGTCAAATGAGCAAATTGATGCAATTATACAGAAAATTATTAAAGAACGCCTCAATGACGGACAATTAGATGATTCTCCATTGACATTAAAAGATTTAAAAACAATTGCAGAGACATTTTCCAGAATGCTGAGGGGTATGCATCACAAAAGAATTAAGTACCACAATGATCTTGTCCAGGAACTTGATAAAAACAGACACCACTTAAATTCTGAATCCGAATCAAATACGGATGATGAACCTGCACCACCATTGGACAATGCTCTTGAAGCAAAAATTAAGGAACTGGAAGAAAAGAAAAATGGCGGAAATTAATATTTTTACAGAAAATATTTTTGAAGGCTGGAAAATTAATGAAAAAGATGTAATAGACAAAACCCGGAAAATGCTTCAGCATTACATTTCTACCTTGCAAGGCAATAGCTGCCTTGCGGGAAAAAAATACGATTCTGTAACTCTTGATATAGTATTTTGTAATTCCGAAAAAACACATGAACTTAATCGGGAATATCGCAATAAAGATTATCCTGCCGATATTATAACATTTGCTATATTCGCAGATGACGAAAACAGTTTTATCTTTGACGGAGATATTAACCTCGGAGAAATTATTATTGCCCTTGATAAGGTAATAGACGGTGTTAACAGAGATGTAAGCCATTCAGTTAATAAAGAACAGGAATTATATTTTCTTATAAGTCATGGGCTTATGCATCTTCTGGGATTTGACCACAGAGATGAAGAAGAATACAATTTTGTTATAGGGGAGCAGAGAAAAGCGCTGGAGTGTATAAATTATGACAAAATTTAAATCACAGGGATTCCGAAATACTTTTAAAAATGCCCGAAAAGGTTTCAGGCTCGTATTAAAAAGCGAGATGAATATCCGGATACATGTAACTATTGCATTTTTTGTCGTATTTTTTGCATATTTACTGCATTTTTCAGCAATTGAATACTGCCTGCTTCTTTTTGCCATAGGTTTTGTTATAGTTTCGGAAATGTTGAATTCCGCTATTGAGTTCGCATTGGATTCAATTTATCATAACAGATACTCCAAAATGGTAGGAATGGCAAAAGATATTTCGGCCGGAGCCGTGATGTTTGCTTCTTTTATAAGCCTTGTTGTCGGGCTGATACTATTTGGAAAGCATTTGTTGTAACATATTTCAGCTATTTTCTATCAATTATATTCCCCTCTGAATCCTGATATTCAGTCCTGGGAGTGCCTTGTCCGGACACATACACAAGATAGACACCGTCTTCTATTAAATTTTTCATAACAGTGCTTCCATCCTCAAGAGTATGAAATTCTGAAATAATCACACCGTCTTTGTCTTTATAAACTTCATCAAGAGTAACTGTTTTCCTAATTTCCGGTTCAAATCTTGACACATACTCCGAGACACTCCCATCAGACAAGATTTTACGGCTGTTTAATATATAAACCCCTTCTTCTATTTTTTTGTATTTAGTAATTTCATTTATCCTATTATTCTCTCCCCTTATAATACTTCTTTGGATATTACCTTTCTTGTCAAAAAACATTTCAACTTCGGACTCTTCCTTTGGCTTGGGAAGATTATCCATATCACGAAGATTATCCATATCACTATATAAAAAGTCGTTGTAATCGTACCTTACAATTCTTTCTTTATTTCTTTTTGGGTTCTTTCCGTTTTCTTGAGGAATTTCTGACGGATTATTGTCATTTAAAAAACCTTGAACATAATCAATATCAGCCTGTTCATGACAATTTGCCAGTATTTGTCCTATAGCATACTTCTCAGATTTTGTATCAATTCTTCTTGTATTGCCGCCAAAAGCCGCTATATCAGCAACTGCTTTGCAGACCCAATTTGAAAGAGTTCCATAATCAAACATTGTATAAACCTTTCTTTAATATAAAATGAATAACGGCAAAATTTGTTCAAACTTTAATTAAAAGTATAAAAATGTAACAATAATTTACACTTTCATACAAACAGGAAAAATAAAATTTATTATTTAGGGTTTAATCAAAAATTTAATAGCATCGCCGGCAATATGTCTTTGCATTGCATACTCTACTTTATTTAGCGGTAAAGTATCGGTTATAAGCTTATCAACTTCAATTTCGCCATGAGAAATTAATTCAAGAGCCTGACGAAAATATTTAGGTGTATGATGGAATACACTCATAAGTTTTATGTCACCATAATGCATTTTAGTAGTATCAAAACACACTTTTGAACCGGACTTGCATCCGCCAAAAAAATGCACGGTGCCGCCGGGTCTTACACATGAAAAGACAAGTTCCCATATTTCAGGCATTCCAACGCATTCAATTGCAACATCCAACCCTTTCTTCTCTTCAGAAAAATCTCTGAATATTTTCACAGGATTGGTATATTTCTTTAAATCCACTATCTCATCTGCATGAGCAAATTCTTCTGCCAGCTTAAGCTTAATAGGGTTTCTTCCTGCAACAATTACTCTTGCCCCTTTTAATTTAGCAAGCCTTGCAAACATAAGACCTATCGGTCCGATTCCTATTACACCAACACTCTGCCCGGGTTTTATTTCCGTTCTTTCAACACCATGAACAACATTTGCCAAAGGTTCTGAAAATGCAGCTTTTTCGAAAGACAAATCATCCGGCAACAACAGGGTATTCTTTTTTACAATTCTTTCCGGAATAACTATATATTCTGCATATGCACCATTAAGTAAATCTAATTTTTCACAAAGATTATATTCTTCCCGCTTACAGAAAAAACACTCTCCGCAGGGGGCCGAATTTGCTGCAACAACCCTGTCTCCCGGTTTAAAATTAGTGACATCATCAGCAACTCTTTCAACAATTCCGGAAAATTCATGCCCGAATCCTGACGGTATATTCTTTATAAGAACCGGATGCCCTCTTCGGTAAGTCTTTACATCTGTCCCGCAGGTAAGAGCTGCCTTTATTTTTACAAGGATTTCCCCCTGTGCAAGAGGTTTAATCATTGTATCTTCATATCTTATATCTTGTGGTCCGTAAAATAGTACTGCTTTCATTTTATTTAATTATCTGGAGTATTGTCGCTGTTATGTCATCACCGCCGCTTATAACAGATGATTTAGGAAGTACCATTGTATACCCCATTTCCGTTGCTTTCTTACTTATAAGGCTTGTAATATTAGCATCCGCAGCTTTAAGCTTTGTTGTATACTCTTTTAAATTGGCGTCTCTTTTAGCCTGAATTTGTTTTTCATAACTTGTCGCAAGAGATTTCTTCTTTGCTGCATCTGTCTGCTTATTAACATCCGCCTGTGCGGTTTTTATAAAATTCAAAAGTTCTTTATTTCGTCTATCTCTAAGAGCTTTCAATGACTGTACCTGTGAAGATTTTGCAACAACTTTCTGCAAATCGACTACCGCAATTTTTTGAGCTTGAGGTGCCGCAAAAACCATATTGCCTGCCATAAATAAAACCATTAGTCCTGAAAGTATAATTTTGTTTAATCTCATTTTAACAATCCCCCTCTTTAGTTTTTACGGGCAAATTTCTGCATATTAAAACAGATAATGCTAACACTATTATACCAACCGACATAATTATTGCAACCGGCACACCAAATATATACCGCACACTGTCAATTCTTATACTTTCAACAACAATTCTTGCCGCAGAATAAAGAATCAGATAAACTAGCGCCATATTGCCTTCTTTTTTATGCCTATCATATTTAATTATGGACAAAAGAATAAAAAAGATTATTAAATCAAGAATGCTCTCATATAAAAATGCCGGGTGAAAATATTCATAATCCGTATATGGAATCGGTCTATACTGAGGTGCAATATAAAGTTTCCAAGGTAAATTAGTCGGTGTGCCGAAAGCCTCTGAATTGAAGAAATTGCCCCATCTGCCTATAGACTGGGCTATTGCTAAACCTACTGCTGAAACATCGCATAATTTTAAAACAGGCATTTTTTTCCTTTTTGCAAACAATAGCAGACCTATAAAACCGCCAATTAGTGCTCCATGAATTGAGATACCGCCATGTCGTATTGCAAGTATTTCTGTCGGAAACCGTAGGTAGAAATCATAATTCAATAAACAATAATAAAGCCTTGCCCCAATAATACCCGTTATAACAACGTAGGGAGCCATATCTATTATAGTTTCTTTAGCAAAATTAAAAAATTTTGTTCCTATGTAATCAGAAAAAAGAACACCAACAGTTATTGCAGCAGCCAAAACTACACCATAAAAATATATATGTACACCAAATATAGTGCAAATTATTTGTGAATGTGAAGCGAACATTATTTTTTAACTGACTTCTCTTCTATAAAACTATTACAGTCTTTTATTAACTCTTCTACGGTTGCTTTATCTTCCGCATTCGGGCTTATTTCCAGATACTTTGTATAATTTGCTGCAGCAGCCTGCTTTAGTTCAAGAGCTTTAAGCTCATCTTCTTCCGAAACTTCTTTTGCTACGGTTTCACCCTTTTCTTCATCATAAATTTCTGTTCCTGTAAGTTCGTCTGCATAGCTTGATTGTGCCGCACCCAGTGAATAATAGAAGTTTGCATAGTCCGGTTTAAGTTTTAGACCACTTTCAAAAGCTTCAATAGCCTTATCATATTTTTTTGCGTTAGTTGCTGCAATACCAAGGTTGTAATGTGTTTCATACATTGTTGCATCCAAATCAATACTTGCCTGAAGCCTGTTCATAGCTGATTCATAATCACCTTTTTGCATAAATTCCGCAGCTTTATTATTAAGTTCCTGAACTGCTATATTATTGATACAAGCTGTAGAAATAACTGCAATAAACAGTACAGATGCAATCATTAGAGCTTTTTTCATATATTCCAATATCCTCAAAATATTTAAATCAAATTAAATTTAAGGATATTTTAATACACATATCTTAAATAATCAAGTTTGTAACAAACAATTATATTTAGCTTATTTTATCGATTATTTATACGGATAAATCCTGATTTAATATGCAAAACTTATTAAAAACTGCTATATTTATCCTGTTTTTGTTATACTTTAATTAAAGAGGTAATTAATTATGAAAGATATGTTAGATCAAATAATGCAGATAGAGAAGAAATATAAAGAACTCGGAGAAACTCTGTCAGACCCTGCAGTAATCCAAGACTACAAAAAATTTAGAGATTTATCCAAGCAAAGAAAATCTATGGAAGAAACTGTTAATCTTTATTATGAATGGAAGAAAGCTGTTGATTCAATTGAAGAAGCTAAACAAATGATTCATGAGGAAAAAGATGAAGAAATGAAATCATTTTTAAAAGCGGAAATGGAAGAAAACGAAGCCAAACTTCCGGAATACGAAGAAAGAATGAAGGTTCTGCTGCTTCCGAGAGACCCGATGGATGATAAGGACATTATGCTTGAAATCAGAGGTGGTGCCGGCGGAGACGAAGCCAATATTTTTGCCGGAGACCTTATGAGAATGTACATAAGATACGCAGATAAAATGGGTTGGCAAACACAAATTTTAAGTAAAACGGAATGCGAGGCAGGCGGTGTATCTGAAGTAATTATTTCAATGAAAGGGGACAGCATTTATTCAAGGCTTAAATATGAATCAGGAGTGCATCGTGTACAAAGAGTTCCCGCTACCGAATCGCAGGGCAGAGTCCATACATCAACAGCAACAGTGGCAGTTATGCCGGAAGTTGATGATGTGGAAGTAGAACTTAACATGAATGATATTGAAATAACAACAGCCCGTTCCGGAGGTGCAGGCGGACAAAATGTTAACAAGGTTGAAACTGCAGCAAGAGTTTTTCATAAACCTACCGGAATTATGATTTTCTGTACAGAAGAACGCTCTCAACTCCAAAACAAGGAACGTGCTCTTCAAATCTTAAAGGCAAAACTTTATGATATGGAAGTCCAAAAACAAATGAAGGAAATAACCGACTTAAGACGTTCTCAAGTCGGGACGGGAGACAGAAGCGAGCGTATCAGAACCTATAATTTTCCGCAAGGCAGACTTACAGACCACAGAATTAACCAGAATCTCAATGTCTGGACGGTTATTGACGGAGATTTAGACGAACTTATTGACTTATTGACGGAATATGACCAGAAGCTTAAACTTGAAAAGCTTGCCGAAGTCAATTCTTAAAAGGAAAACAAATGCTTAGAAAATGTGTAGGATGCGGGGAGTTAAAAGCCCGGGAAAAGATGATTAAACTTACAAAAAATTTTCAGGACGGAAAAGTTGTTTTAAACCCTGATTCCTTAACATTTGGCAGATCTGCATATCTTTGTTATAATCAAAGTTGTATAGAATTGGCATTAAAAAAAAATAAACTCAATCGGGCTTTAAAAACGGGTGAGGATTTGAAAGGAATACTGAATGGACAATATAAGAGTTAGTGAATTAGCAAAAGAGCTGAGTATGACAAGCAAGGAGGTTATTGAGAAATTTGCAGAGATTTCCATAATAGTAAAATCTCACTCTAATGTTGTCACACCTACTCAAATAAACAAACTCAAAGAGCATTTGGGTCTCCTGCCTAAAAAATCAACCACGAAACCGAAAGCCTTTATTGTGAAACGTGCCAAAACCGCCCCCGAAGCTACAGAAGAGCCTAAATCAGAAATTAAGCCCGAAAAAGAAACTAAAGTTGAAAAAGTTACAAAAGTAGAAAAAGTCGAAAAAAAAGTTGAAAAGGCTGCAGAAACACCCAAAAAACAGGAAGCTGAACCTGAAAAAAAACCTGAAAAATCCATAGTAAGGATTGAACGAACAAAAATTGAATATCCTAAAAATCAGTCCAGAATTGAAATTGTAAGAAAAGCCCCGCCTAAGACAGCTGCAACAGAAGAAACAACGCAAAAAGAAAAGAAAACTTTTGTTAAGCCGGGCGGTGAAAAAAAGCTTGTTGAAAGAAGGATTATCCCTCAAGAAATCTATGAAGGAAAGAGCCAGTCTAAAAAGAAAAGCGATAATAAAAGAAAAGACAGAGATTTCAATTCTAAAAAAGAAGATCAAGAAATGATCTCGCTTGAAAAAGCGGCTGCTCAAAAACATAAAAAAAGATCTCATAAAGAAGAAGAACAAGAAGCTGTAACGCAGATTGTAGTTAACCATGCAATGACAATCAGCGAACTTGCGGATAAGATTCATAAAACCCCTGCAGAAATTGTTAAATTCCTTATGTTTCAAGGGATTATGGCAACCGTTAACCAGTTAATTGATGTAGATGTTATTAAAAAAGTTTGTGAAGAATACAATTTAGAGGTTCTGGAAGAAGATATTGATGCATATATAGAAGAAGAACTTGAAAAAGAACAGAAACAAAAAGCATTAACAGAAGTAGATAAGAAGCTTCTAAAGAAACGTGCTCCGGTTGTAAGTATTATGGGACACGTTGACCATGGGAAAACAACACTTCTTGACAGCATCAGGGCTTCAAAACATAAAATTGTTGCAACAGAAGTCGGGGGAATTACACAATCAATTGGTGCATACACCGTTTATCTGGACAACAATAAAGAAAAGAAAATCGTTTTTGTTGATACACCCGGTCACGAAGCTTTCACCGAAATGCGTGCAAGAGGAGCAAAAGCCACGGATATAGCAATTCTGGTTGTTGCAGCCGATGATGGTATAATGCCGCAGACAATTGAAGCAATTAACCACGCTAAAGCTGCTGAAGTTCCTATAATTGTTGCCGTAAACAAAATTGACAAGCCTGGAGCTGATCCGGATAGAATTCTTCAGCAGTTAACAGAATATGGGCTTGTACCTGAAGCCTGGGGCGGAGATACAATAACAGTAAAGGTTTCAGCTCTTCTTGGAGAAGGCATAGATGAATTATTAGAATATATTCTTCTTGTTGCAGAGATTCAGGATTTGAAAGCTAATCCTAAAGCCGAAGCATCAGGGGTTGTTATAGAAGCAAACCTTGATAAAGGTAAAGGTCCTGTAGCAACACTTCTTGTCCAAAATGGTACATTAAGAACAGGAAACTGCATTGTTGTAGGAACAGCCTGCGGCAGAGTTAGGGCTTTGCTATCCGACTCGGGCGAAAGAATCCAAAAGGCTGAGCCATCTACTCCTGTAGAAGTTTTAGGGCTCACAGAAGTCCCTAATGCAGGCGACTACTTTGAAGTCGTTAAAAATGAAAAAGAAATGAAATCCATTATTGATAAACGTAAGGAAAAAGAACGCAGCAAGAGACTTGATGCAATGATTCCTGCTCATATGAGAAGAGAATCCGGCGCTGCAGAAGATGACATTCCGCACCTTAACCTTATTATTAAGGCTAATACACATGGCTCCGCAGAAGCTGTATCTCAAGCTATTGCGCAGTTGGATTCAAAAGAAATTGTTACAAAAATTATCCATGTCGGAGTGGGTGATATTTCAGAGGCTGATGTTATGTTAGCTTCAGCATCTAATGCATTAATTCTAGGATTTACGGTAAAAGAAGATTCAAATGCACTTGCTGCCGCAGAAAAAGAAGGGGTAACAATCAAGAAATATGATATTATTTATCAAGTTCTTGAAGACATTGAAAAAACAATGATATCACTTCTTTCTCCGGACATTAAAGAAATTGAAACGGGTAAAGCTGAAGTCCGACAAATCTTCACTATCGGTAAGACTACTAAGATTGCCGGCTGCTACGTAATTGAAGGAAAAATTAACAGAAATGATTCTGCATCAGTAGTCAGAAATGGTGTTGAGATTTATAAAGGTTCTGTTGATCAGCTGAAACGATTTAAGGATGACGTTAAAGAAGTAGCCCAAGGATTTGAATGCGGTATTTCTTTTGTTAAATACAATGACCTAGAAATAGGGGATATTATCAAATTTACTACAACAAAAGAAATTGAACGTTCTGCCCTAGAGTAGGCTGACATTATACATCATTTTTCATATTGTGTTGTATAAGTATTTTGTATCGGGGCTAATGCCGTCCCGTACCCTGCACCATATTTCTTTCTTTTATTGCGATACAAAAGAAAGAAATATGGAAAAGAAAGAAAATAACGCA
>CALVBP010000028.1 GCA_944325825.1 Candidatus Gastranaerophilales bacterium
GGAGACGTGGCCGAGTAGGCTGAAGGCGGCACCCTGCTAAGGTGTTATATGGGGCAACCTGTATCGTGGGTTCGAATCCCACCGTCTCCGGATTTTTTTGCGCTTTTAAGAATAGGCAGTGCGTGATGTGAGTCTGCCGGTGCCGGAGGTCAGGGTTTAAATAAGTAGTCGTCGAGTGCGGTAAATATAAAATTTACCGCACTCGACATCATGCACCCTGCAAAATATTTTAATACTTTACAGTAATTAAATAGTTTAGATAGGAAATAGTGTATTTAAAATCCGTTTAAATCTCCACCTTTAGCTTTGCCGAGTACAAATCCCAGAACTCCTAGCACTACCAAAGCGGACAGGATTATACCAATTGATGAATAATCAAATTTTTGATATTCAAGGATTACTTCGACAGGCTGCTTTTCCCCTGCTAAGTCCCAATAATATTCAGTATCGCTTATAACTTTTGTGGCGTTGTGTTTCGTTGCTTTTTTAGGAATTTTAATAGTTAATTCCGAAACAGGTTTTAAACCCGGAACACTGTTAAGTGAGGCACCGATAGCTTGTCCGAATTGTTCTTGTTCTGCCGGACTATATCTTGAAGTTGCAATTACTCCGTTTTCATAAGTGGTTGTTTCTATAATATCACCTGTTTCAGGATCTGTTTCTTTGGTTTTAGAAATAATACTGTCTTCATTTTCATCAACAACCATAGGGTTATTTTGTTCTCTTGAGTTAAAATTTGCTGTTTCACTGCCTGAAATATTATTCATTGCTTTTTGCATGTCATAAGTTAAATGTATTTTATAAATCCGGTTGAGACCGCTTTTTTCAATTGTAAATGCGTATAAATCATTGTTGAAATCATCTTTCAAATCATTAATAACGTTGTTGAAATTAAGATTTTGTTTAGTCAAAGTTATACCTGTATAAATGTTATCTTTGTACTCTTTAACTTCAAAACCTCGTTGTTTAAACTCTTCTTGTGATTTTGCTATTCCGGATTTAAATTTTTCATCGAACTTAGGATCATAATTTTCAAAGAAAGACATGTTCATTGCTTGGGTTTTAGAAATAGCAATTTTATCATTGTTATCTATTTCAATATTATAAGAATATTTTACGCATCCGGTGCAGAATACTGCAAGGCAAGACACTAAACCCAAAAAGAAAAGCTTTTTCATAATAATCTCCAGTTAAATACCTTTGACTATTATATGTTTTAAAATGTTTTAATAGTTCCTATATTCAGTGGAATTTATTCTGTTTTATAGACTTATATCATCAAGTTTGGATATAGAAATTTCATCAAAAATCTTTTTAAACATTTCAATCGGATTATTTTTATAATTCTTCTTAGCATCTTCATTAATTAATTGATTGGAAATTAACCATTCGTCTCTTGTGGAGGAATACGCCACGATATTCACATAATTCCCGCCTTTAAATTTTGAAAACGGAATTTTTAATTCATTCATAAGATTAACGAAATTATCAAATAACGCTGTGCTGTTCGGGCTGGATTTAGAATTCTGTTTTGAGCCCAGAATAAAACCCTGCAAATATTCATTTTTCATATTTATTTTATTCTTTATAAAATCGGCTATTCTTTGAAAATTATTGTTATCACTGATAGTAGGGCAAATATGATTAAGCAATACTTTTTGTCCATCAGTAATTCCGCAAACAGTGCAGTCTAATATATCGGTAGTGTATGCGCTTTCGGAAAGAAGACTTTGTTTAATTGTCCAGGGATAATTAACCGAATACTTTTTCCCGATGCATCCCGTTATTCTTTTGAATTCTTCCGGTGTGGCTAAACGTATATTTGATTTGAACGAAATATTATCCATACTGCCATAAAACACCTGAAAGTAAAAAATTGCTTTATTTGTTAAAGTTTTTATACATTCATTCCGGAGAATTTGTATATTCCATAATATAATCGTCCATCACAAATCCGTGTCCTATATCTGTAATAACGCTGTCAATTACTTTAAAACCGTATTTTAAATAAGCGTTATATGCACTTAAGTTATGTTTATTAACCGTAAGACGAATTTTCTTGTGTCCGAGTTGTTTAATTTCTTCAAAAGCTTTCTTCCCGAAACCAAGGTGACGGAATTCTTTTTTTAAGTACAGTTTTGACAGAAATAAATATCCATCTTTTGGTGATACCCCTGTATATCCCGCAATTTGTTCTTTTACAATAATAAAATAATAAGTATAATTTTCATTATTTATTTGATTAATAATGGCATCTTCTGATTGGAAAATTCTAACCATATAATCAATTTGTTTTTCTGATAATAAGCAAGGCCAGTATTCATGCCATATTTCATCGGCTAATTCCGCAAGAGCTTTAATCTCATATGGTTCTACTTTAACAAAATCCATAAAACTTAAATATCCTCGGTAGAAACTTCTACACTAACTTTAGCTTTCTTTTTCTTTTCTTCAGAGAGAAAATACACAAACGGTATAATAAATATGGCAGCTACTGCAAAATATCTGAAAGTTTCTACATATCCCCAAAGCGTAGCCTGTTGTCTTAGAGAGTTGTAAAGTTGAGCCTGTCCCATATAATTTGCTGTAAAATGGTCAACCTGAGACATAAATGCCGATGCAATTGAACTGAGCTTTTCGGTATAAACCTGATTTGTGTCGGTCAAAAATTTAACCATCATCATCTGATGCGCCTGTGAAAATCTTGAAATCATGGTTGTCGCAATAGATGTTCCGATTGCGGCGCCCGTGTTTTTAAGCAGGTTTTGGAGCCCTGCTGCGTTGGTTTGAGCTTCGTTAGGCAGCGTTGAGCAGGAAATATTGGATAGAGGAACCATTGCCATTACCATGCCAAGTCCGAAAGTAAAATTAGGCAGTGCAATGCTTGAGAGAGAAATGTTTGTGTTTATTTCACCAAAAAGCAATCCTCCGATAGCTAATATAATAAGTCCCATGACAGTAACGGGTTTAATGCCTATTTTAGTAACCAGAACCCCGCAAAGAATGGATGCCAGTAAACATCCGGCGCCACGAGGAACCATTGATAAGCCGCTTAAGAATGCTGTATATCCCAAAAGAGATTGGAGCATTGAAGGAAGAATTGATGCTGATGCCATCATTACTCCCATTAAAACGATTTGACCCATTGTTCCGATTAAAAAGTTATGATTCTTTAGTATAGATAAATCTATCAGAGCTGTTTTTGTTTTGCCTTTTTTGAACTGTATATAGAAAAACGCTATACAACAAATAACAGAAACCGTAAATAATTTGCATATCCACGGAGCTCCGAACCAGTCAGCATCGTTACCCTTATCAAGCACTATTTGTAAAGAAAGGAGCCACAATGCCAGAAAGGCAAATCCGATGGCATCCATACTGACACCTTTTTGCTTTTTTGAATACGGCGGTTCTTCAACGTATAGATGAGTTAAGTGCAGAGCAATAATACCAAATGGAATATTAATAAAATAGATAAACGGCCAGGACCAGTTTTCCGTAATCCAACCGCCCAGAGCAGGCCCCATTATAGGAGCCATAACTACCCCTAGTCCGAATATTGCCATTGCAGTAGGAAGCTTTTCTTTCGGGAAAATTTCAAAAATCATTGCTTGCGCAATAGGCATAATTCCGCCGCCTCCTATACCTTGCAAGGCTCTTGAAAATAGCATCATTGCCATGGAATTAGATACCCCGCACAAGATTGATGCGAGCGTGAAAATAACAATACTTAGCATAAAGTATTGTTTTCTTCCCATTAGTTTACTGAAAAAATCTACTGCCGGTATAATAATACCGCTTGCAACCAGATAGCTTGTAATAATCCAGGTGGATTCATTATGGCTGATAGAAAAAGTTCCTGCCATATATGGAAGAGCAACGTTAGAAATTGTCTCGTCCAACGCAAACATGAAGATTGAAATCATGATTGGAATCATGGTTATCCATGGATTAATCTTAAAATGCCACTCTTCCGTTTTTAATGTTTCAGCCACAACATGTTCCTTCTTCTACGTGTAGAAATATCTACTTGTTGTATTTAACCACAATATCTTTGATTTTGCAAGCCGTAATTAGTCGAATTTGATGTTAAACTTTTCAACTGTAGCTCTTCTCATTGATTGAAGAAGAGTTATAATTTCTTTTATTTTCTCAGCTTCAAATTTAGAAACGGATTCACGGACATGCTTATCAAGAGATTCACTAACTGTTTTATATACATTATGACCTTTAGGGGTTATAGATATTTTCATTATTATTTTTGAACCGGATTTAGCCGGAGTTCTTTCTATCAACTTTTTATTCTCAAGTGTGCGTAAAAATTTTCCTGTGTGGGCTCTGCCTTTAAGAATAAGTTTTGCAAGTTCAATTTGTATAATATCAGGATACATATATAAACAATCAAGAATTATAAATTCATCTTGAGATATTGGATAATCATGCTGCTCAAAGAAACATCTTGCTGCTTCATGAAAAACTCTGGATGTTAATTCTAGTTCATATGGTAAAGATTTTATATAGTGTTCCACAAGTCACCCCGTATATTAATTTTATTTGAATTTCTCATTTTTGGCAAATTCTATTTTTAAAATGTGATGTTCTTGCTGATAAAAAGAAAACAATGCTTGTAAGCTTGATTAATTTAGATTAATGATATAAAATTAGCCTTACTAAGAAAAATTGGAGCTTGTATGTTAAGATTTAAAAATTTTATTGAAAAGCACTTATGCTTTAAAATGCATTCTGTAACGTGGATTTGTTTAGCAGTTGTTATGCTCACGATTCCGGTTTGTATGTATTTGCCGGAAAAATATGCATATGAAAATTCTTTATTGGAAAATATTCAGCTTCTAATACTGATTTGCGGTGTGTTTTTTACTTTGACAGCCAAGTATAGTAAGAATTTTTTCAAGTTTGCGGCGCTGGTTTTAGGGATTTTGTTTTTGCGTGAAATAAACTGCGGCAGAACTGTTTTCTTCCCGGTTCCGAATCAGCCAAACTGTTTTTATTCTTGGAAAGATATTAAATACGGCTGGCTTGCTCATCCGCTATATGGAATTTATATGGCTTGGACCGGGATATATTTCTTCTGGAAAAGACTTTATATAGACCTTTTTAAATATGTAAAGAATATAAAGTTTCCGGCATGGAATTGTTTGTTTTTACTGGTAGGCATGGTAATCGGGTGGCTGTCGGAACATAAACTGGACAATATGATGCTTGAAGAAATGGCAGAAATGCTTTTCTATGTGGCACTTGTTGGTATAATTTATCTTTATTCTCAAAAAGAAGAATTTAATATAACAAAATAGTAACTATCTTTTCACAAATCCCAAAATCTGATATTATAATTTACAGGTAAGGGGTATTATGAAGATTAGTGCGATAAGTATCGCTTGTACATCGGGATGCAGGTACCGGTATAACAGACCGGAAAAGTCCTATTCTTCGGATGCTGCATCTCTGAATCCGGCCGGCTGTTATACAGACTTGATTTACTATTCTCCAAATTTTGGCGCCATTGCAAATTCAAAACCCTTGAGGATTTTATTCAAATACGGACTGCCTTGCATGTATACCGGTAAAAAAATGATTGACCCTAAAGCGATATCAGGATTATTTGATTCCGGCAAAATGCATGCTCCGGCAGTTGAGTCATTACGATTTCTTGAACCTTATAAAGATAGTCTTACCGGGATGGAAAAACGTGTCTTTGAAATTTTACAGACGCAATCATTAGTTTATCCGGATAAATCAATTGCCGAAATTATTCAGGAACTTGCGCCAAAATATCAGAAAAAATTAAGAAAGAAACAGGCTCCGATATTTAAGGAACTTCTAAATGCCGCTCAAAAACTCCCGCCGGAGTATCATTATAAATTTATACAATTTATGATGAAAACTAATCAAAAATTACAAGACCGTCCTATAAACCTGCCGTTTAATTCAACGGAGTTTAAATATAAACTCGGAAAAATCAAAGAATACATGGTAAACAGAGGCGGTAAGGGAAGTAAGTCTATTTTTAGACTTGTTGCGGAAGCCGAAAATCTCCCCGGTAAAGTCACACAGGAAAATATTAATCAGCATAAAGAAATTATTAATAATATTGAATTGATGAAAAAAAATTCTCCTCTAAGAGATAGTGATACTCTTGAAGAGCTTTTACAAAATGCAAAGCAAAGGTTAAACGGTGAGCATATTGCTATGCCGTTCAGCAGGAAATCTTTTATATATGATTTGGGAAAACTTCTAAAGGGTTTGAACAAACCGGAGCTGGAAGAACAATTAATTAGTATCGCACAAAAACTTCCTACATCAAAAGAAAACGTTTCTGCCTATATCTTAAAATCTGCCGGAGAAACTTCAAATAAAATTGCTTACAGACTCTTGTGGCCGTCAACGGCATCGGTAGAACATATTTTGCCTAAATCTTGCGGCGGTCCTGATTCAATGAAAAATTTTGGCGGTGCTTGTAACAGAGAGAATAGTGAAAGGGGAAATATTGATTTTGTATCGCAAATGAAAAGACTTCCTCATACACCGGAAAATTGCCAGAAATATATAGATAAGCTTATAGACCTTGCTAACAGAGGGGTTTTCGACCTCAATAACATTGATAAAAAATATATTTCTGATTTTAAAAGAACTATTCAAATCCAATCAAAGGGCAGAATAGTTCTTGATTTATCTAAGCTTAAACCTAATAAACCGGTATTTAGTATTCTACAAATTCCGTCTAAATCTTTATCAGAAGAAACTTTGTGTCTTTAAGAGCCAGGACTTTATGCTCTTGTTCTTTTTTGAACATAAGGATTTCTCCTTTTTTTACTTTAAATTTTTCTGCATCAAAATGAAATTCCGCTTCACCTTCAAAAACATAAACACAGGCATCACAAACGGATATATGTGTATCGATTATTTCGTCTTTTTTCAGCGCAATTGCTGTAAGACTGGAGTTTTCATTTTCCAGCAGAACTTTTTTCTCAAATTTGTCAGTTTTATTTTGAATAATATCTTTTAGCTCTAAAACATTGTAATACATGATAACCTCCTTTTTTTAAATAAAAATTTAAAAAAAGAGAAATTTCTATTACCGCATAAGATATAAAGTAAGAATAAATAAATTAATATTATAGCTTTGCATATCATTTACAATCTGTGTTAAAATCCGTTTATGCAGGATTTTATAATAAGAGATTTAAAAACAAGCGATATAGAGCCGGAACTTTTACAGGTGGGCTTTGATTCATGTTATGCAAATACGGCAGCTGATAAATACAGGTATAAAACTTTAAAAATATATAATCTTATTCCTGCTCAAGCGAATATTTTAAAACAAACCGCATTATCTCTCGGTACTGATTGCGGGGTTCACAGAGAGGTTATTACTGGCAGGACGGAATTTTCTGATGTGATTTTGGGAGGAAGTATCTCTGAGCTTAAAAAGATAGCAGAAAAACTGAAATCTCAGCCATTTTCGCTAAAAATTCTCGGTGAAAAAATAGATAAACTTATTCAGCCAGAAAAAAAATGCAAAACAAAACTTGTTGGAATTTTAAATATCACACCGGATTCTTTTTCTGACGGCGGTGAATATATGGATTTGAAATCTGCTGTCAGACATCTTAGTGAAATGATTGAAGATGGTGCCGATATGATTGATATAGGTGCGGAGTCCACACGACCGTTTTCAAGCGGAGTTGAATCGGAAGAGCAGATAAAAAGATTGAAACCGGTTTTAGATTATATTAAAAAAGAAAATATTGCGATTCCTGTAAGTATTGATACAAGAAGCTCTGATGTGGCAAATTTTGCACTTGATTACGGGCTGGACAGGATGATAATTAATGATGTTTCCGGCCTAGATTTTGATTCTAAAATGGCAGATGTGATTTCAAAATACAAAGCAGGAGTTATTATTCAACACTCAAAAGGTACTCCTGAAAATATGCAAAATCATCCTGAATATAAAGATATTATTGGAGAAATTTATTTAAACCTTCGTTCTAAAATTGAATTTGCATTTTCCAAGGGTATTCACAATATTATTATAGATCCGGGAATCGGGTTTGGAAAAACGAAAGATGATAATTATAAAATATTAAACAGAATTGAAGAATTTTATTCCTTGCAATGCCCTGTTATGATAGGAGTTTCACGCAAGTCTCTGCTCGGAGTGTGTGATAATGATAACGGCTTAAAAGATACTCTTTCTGCTGCAATATCTTATCCGTTGATTAAATCGGGAGTTGACTATTTAAGAGTGCATAATGTCAAATTACATAAACAATTACTCTCTCTGGCAGAGTAATATCTACCCGCCCGGCTAATTTTTATTTAGAAATTATCAGTTAGTATAGTAATACAGTATAGTCAAAGTGAGAATAGTCAGATGAGTATTGCTAAAGATTTTTTGCTGATACCGTTATTTTTATCTTTAATTATAGTGTTAATTCCGGCCGAATATGAAACAGGATTGCATGTTTGTATCTTTTTTGCTGTAGCATATACGGTTTTAAAATTTATCAAAAAATACTTTATTTTAAAAAATAAGCTTATAAGCCAGCGGGAATATTTTATAAATGTTTTAAGTCATGATTTAAGGGTTTCAACACTGGCGCAGCTCAGAGGGGTGGAAATTTTGGGTAAAATGCTTTCCGGACATGAACAAAAAGAGTTGTTAGTTAATATTGATGAATCCTGCAAATATACTCTTGATATGATATCAATGCTTCTCAATACATACAGGTATGAAAATGGCGAACAAATTTTAAATTACGAAAAAATTTGTTTGGATGAACTCTTGTTTGATTGTGCAAAGCAGGTTGAAAAATTGGCAAATGCAAAGAGGGTTGAAATTATATGTAAAAAAATTTCTCCAATACATCATATAGAAGCTGACAGAACAGGTATGTCCAGAGTGCTTGTTAATCTGTTATCTGCTGCAATCGTTAATTCCGAAGATAAATCAGATATTATTCTTACAGTATCCGACAACGGAGAAAGTGTGAAATTTTCGCTCGGTTACAAAGGAAAATTTTTGACCGAAGAAGAGTTTTGCAGAATGTTTTCAAACAATTCAATTTTTTCTACGGTAGGGCATGGTATAAGAATGAATTTTTGTAAAAAAATTGTTGAATTTCACGGAGGGGAAATTAATGTTTTTAAATCAGATAAAAAAATAAATTCTTTTACATTTACAATTCCTGTAAAAAAACAAGAACAGCGCTCTCCGGTACACATCAATAAATATATTCAACTATCTTTTTCAGACAATTGTAAATAAATATTTTAAATTTTAATAAAAACACTAGAAATATTCTGATAAAATGTTAATATGTGGTAAAGGATGGTAAATTAAATATGTTTTGAAGGGATTATTGTAAACTTTTTTTAACCAACAAATATTTTTTGTCAAAAAATATTCTTTACTTGTTTTTATATAGCTATATAGTGTGAAGGTACCGGCGTGAATAAGAATCAAACAATATATAATAACAACACGGATAAGCATAGTGTTAAACCCGTGACATCTCCCATAGCTCAAGGAAAACTTGTATCAAAAGTTAATGCCTTGACTATAAACCCGACCACTGCTCATATTCAGAATCCTCAGGGTCTTGTTTTTAATAATGAAAAAGGAACAACTCTTAATTACAAACATGTGGTTGACGAGTTGATTAAACTCTATAATATTGATAATATTGCTGATTTTTATGATAAAGTTTATGGAATAATTACTCAAGCTATTGATTCCAGATTTTATGCGATAGGTCTTTACAAGGATACGTCTAATTGTATAAATTTAAGACTTCATGACAAGCTCGGAAATAATTATTCTACAAAGGTGTTTTTAAAAGATATCGACAATCCTATTGTAAGAGTTTTTAATAATCAAGAACCAATGTTTGTCGAAAAAGAAGATTTCCTGAAACTTGCATATTATAAAAATTATTCTACGGCAATACTGCCCTTGATTTCAGTTAATAAATGCATAGGTGTATTTATTATAGAAGATGATTCAGCAAGGCAGAATATTGTACAGTATTCACTCATAGCAAATTATATGGCTCTTTATATTCATAACTTTTATTTGATAGAGAAGAGTGATGAATATGCAAATACTGACCGGTTAACTCTTCTGTACAGCCACAGAGGTTTTCAGGAAATGTTAACTCGAGAGCTTGAACGGGCAAAGATTAATAAACAAAAAACATCCATTATTATGATGGATATAAGTAATATTACCAAGATTAACCGAGAGTTTGGGCATGCAAAAGGTGATGAAGTAATTAAAACCGTTGCAGAGAAAGTCCGTCAGAACATAAGAGAAGGCGATGTCGCCGGACGTTACGGCGGAGATGAAATCGCAATAATCCTTCCAAACACATCTATTGAACAGGCAAAATACGTAGCTGAGTATTTAACATATTCTTTATCTTGCTGCTTTATTGATGATGTAGGACCAATTAAAGTATCTGTAGGTGTTTCTACATATCCTGACTGTGCGGAAGATAAAGAAAAGCTCCTTATTTTAGCAGAGCAGGCAATGTACATATCTCAGGCAAAAGGCTATAAGGATGGCATGTCTGCAATCATAAGTTCTGCCGACTTTAATTTCTGGGATGATGTGGCTTTGCAATCATATGCTGAAGTTGTATCAAAACGACACTCACAGCTTGGAATCAATTTCGAAGAAGATTTGATTGAGAAATTCAATGCTGACCATAATCAGTCAGGTGCAAAAATTTGGGATATCGCAACCTCTCTTGCCGGCGCAATTGATGCTAAAGACCCTTATACAAAAGGTCATTCAACTTCTGTCTCCAGATATGCGGAGGCACTTGCCAGAGCAATTAATCTTCCGGAAAAAGAAGTTGATAGAATTACATTAGGTGCGCTGCTGCATGACGTAGGTAAAATCGGGATTCCGGAAACAGTTCTTAAAAAAGAAGGACCGCTTTCTGATGAAGAATGGGCAATTATGAAGCAGCATCCGGTTATAGGTACGGAAAAAGTTCTTCAGCCTAACCCTGCATTAAGAGACTTGATACCTATTGTAAGATATCACCATGAACGAATTGACGGCAGAGGCTATCCTGACGGGCTTCATAATGGAGAAATCCCTTTAGCTGCGAAAATTGTAGCGGTTGCGGATACATATCATGCTCTTATAAGTGACAGACCTTATAGAAGAGGAATGAGTGTGGAGAAGGCAATTTCCATTTTGGAAGAAAATGCAGGAACTCAGCTCGATAGAGATTTAGTTAGAACATTTATCCAGATAGCTCCTTCTTTAGGAGTTTAAAGATAAAAAAAGAGGTTTTAACCTCTTTTTATTTTTTTGCATATCTTAAAAATATTTGTTCTTTAGTTTGCATCATTTCTTCAACGATTTGCCATTTGCCGTCAGGCTGCTTTTGAACTATCATATAAGTTTTTAGTTTATATGTTTCTCCGGTTGGCTGTCTCAAAGAAGAAACTTTATAACCGTTAGATACAGGAATTGCATTTATATTAGAGTAAGAATTTTTATATTTTCTTGCTTTGGCTACGGTCTGACTTAATTTCATTTGCTTAATATAAGTTGCCGTATCAGTATAGACATCTACAGTTGTGCCATCGGGTTTAACAACCTGTCTTATTATTTTTGCAGAAGGCGAATACATTTGTTCTACCGCAGGGCTGTATGAATTTGCAGCATTTACATAATTATTAAAAAAATTCAAAGCATCTGTTTTATCATCAGCAAGCCCGGCCAATGATACAAAACCTAGTGTAAAAATGGTTAATAATGTTTTTTTCATTTAATCTCCCTTATTTATTAGACATTGGGTAAATCGCCTTTAACAACGGCTTTTGTATCGCAATCAAGTCCGAATGCCCTGTGTAAAGCTGTAACTGCATCATTTGCACATGATTGTTCAACAAGACAACTGATTTTGATTTCACTTGTAGAAATCATCTTAATATTTATATCTAAATCAGCAAGAGTTCTGAACATTTTTGCAGCAATACCCGGTTTATCAATCATTCCGGCGCCTACTATAGAAATTTTAGCAATTTTATCGTCGACGAAGACATTGCTGTAGTGAAGAGTTTCTCGCACTTTCTCAAGGATTCTCATAGTTCTGTCCAGGTCTCCTTTATCTATTGTAAAGGCAATATCGTTGGTATTCATTGCCTTTCTGGCGTAGGATTGAATAATCATATCTACGGAAATGTTTTCTTTTGCAAGTCCGTCAAAGAGGCTGGCGGCGGTTCCCGGATTATCCTGAACATCACACACTACAATTCTTAATTGTGATAGGTCGGATGCAACACCGGTAACAGGTCTTTGAATTTCCATTTGGTTTACTCCTAACATTAAAGTTCCTAAATTTTCAAGTTTGAAGGTGCTTCTAACACGTACCGGAAGGTGGTATTTAGCTGCAGTTTCAACTGCTCTCGGATGAAGAACGTTAGCTCCGACTCTCGCCAGTTCAAGCATTTCTTCATAAGAAATCTGTTCCAGTTTTGATGCATATGGAACAATCCTCGGGTCAGTTGTGTAAACCCCTTCAACATCAGTATAGATATCGCATCTTTTTGCGTTCAATGCTCCGGCCAGTGCAACAGCGGAGGTATCGGAGCCGCCTCTGCCCAGAGTTGTTATTTCAAGGTCATCTGTTACTCCTTGGAATCCTGCTATTACAACTACCTTTCCTTCATCAAGATGCTTTGTTATATTTTCTGTTTTAATATCAATGATTCTTGCCTTTGTATGAAGATTCTCTGTCATAATTCCTGCCTGAATAGCATTCATACTGACAGCATTACAGCCTTGAGCCTGAAGCGCCATTGCTAGTAGAGCAATTGATACTCCTTCACCGGTGGAAAGAAGCATATCCATTTCTCTGGCGGAAGGGTTTGGTGAAATATCTTTTGCCATTTTAACCAGTAAGTCTGTAGTATGTCCCATTGCCGAAACAACTACTACAACGTCATTACCGAGATTTTTTTCTCTTATGACGGCTTTAGCTACATTCTTAATTTTTTCCGTATCCGCTACGGAAGTTCCTCCGAACTTTTGAACTATTATATTTCTCATTAATTATTACCTGAATTGAGTCAATAAATATTATATATTCAAAGAACGAGTTTTACAACAAGATGTTCATAAAAAATAAAATGTTAAGATTTGTAAAACTTTTAGCAAAAAGTTTTTTTAGGGTGTTTAGCATGGTATCAGGTTTAATCTGACTATTTATAAAAAAGGAGTACATATAACCATGAACATTAATTCAAATGAACTTACTCTTCTGAATCGTAATTTGAAATTCGGAAACCAGGTTCCACAGTCAACTACCCCTGTAGCAGAACCTCCTGTTACAAAACCGGAAACAGGCATGAATGCGCTGACCGCACAAGCAATGAACAATCAGTTATCTTTCCAGGGCGGTGTTAATCTTACAGCTTTAAAGAAAAGAGGCTTACAGGCAATGATGGCGCTTGCTTTATTAGGCGGAGCCGCAGCAACTCAGTCATGTTCTGAATACCTTGAACCGTCAAAAGAAGTTATTGAGCACGGTTCATCTACCAATGTTACTGTTATTTTTATTTATGACAATTCACAATGGATGGCAATGTATGAACAAATGATGAAAATGTGGGAAATGATGCTTGAACAGCAGCAGATTACTAATGAACAGCTTGCTCAAATGTCACAATACATGCTTCAGATGATGCAGATGATACAAGACGGACAAATTACTGCCGAAGAGTTCTATGAAAAAATGTATGAGTTCATGATTAATGACGCAAATAACCAGCAGACAATTATTGATTTATTAATTCAAAATGGTAAAACGCAGGAAGAAGCTAATCAATTAATTCAGGATTTAATTGATAAGGTTACTTCGGGACAAATGTCCGCAGCCGAAGCAATGCAAAAGATTATGGAAGAGCTCGGAAATATTGGTGTTGCATTAGACGGAATTCTTGACCAGCTTAAGACATTGTATGAAGAGCTTGTTGCTTTCCGTAATGATTATAATGAAGGCAAAGAGCAAACTTTAGGTATGTTGGGCAATATCTATGAACAGGGTACAATCAACACTGAAATTCTCTTATCAATGAACGATAATATTGCTCAATTAACTAAAAACTTCCAGGAATTTCAGGCAAGTTTTGAAGACTTCAAAATGTCTGTTCAAGAGAACCATGAAGAATTGATTGAACAATTAGGAAAACTTGAAGAAGGTTCAATTGATTATCAGAGATTTGAAGATATGTTTAAACTTCTTGGTCTTACAATAACAGATGCAATTAATATGTCAAAAGAAGAACTTCTGGCTAAGATTGAAGAGTTTGAAAACACTTATATTCTTACAGAAGAAGCTCAGACCCAGCTGTTACAGAAAATTAATAATGATGTTAATTTAATAGTTAACTTCCCGGGTATAGATCAATCAGCAATTATAGAAGCTATTGAAAATTTAACTGATGCCGTTAACAGCGGTAATGCTGATATTACTGAGGAACTTCAAACTATTCAAGAACAGCTTAATCAGATTAAAGCTCAAATTGATGAAATGATGCAGGCTTTCGCTGATCAAGCAACGATGGTAAATGCTTATCTTGAATCATTCAATAAACAATTCGGACTGGCTCTGGATATGTTAACTAACTTGAGTGGCGATATGAGTGAACTTATCTTCCAACAAAATATTGCAAACAGCTATCTGAATAATTTAGTAAAACAAGTAAATGAATTGACAGTTATTATTAACGAAATTAAGGAATCAACCGACGGCAGCGGAAGCGGTGAAGGTTCTTCAATCACGATAGAAGAGCTTGAAAACTTATTGAAAAACTTTGGTGATGATATTTATAATAAATATGAAGAATTAATCAAAAACCTCGGTATCCAATTGGGCGGTTCAACTGCAACCATTGAAAATTTATTAAAAGAAATCAATGAAAAGATGGATAATCAGAAAGATTATACAGAACAACTCGGCAGAATTATTGAATTGCTTGAAGGAATTGATTTGTCAGCACCTGAATATTCTGATAAGTTAGACCGCATTATTGAACTGCTTGAAAACTTCAAGTGCAATTGCAACTGCGGAGCTGACAGCGGTGATAACGAAGGTATTGTCGGTGATTTAGAAGACCTTCTGGGTTAATTTTATAGAAGGTAGTATGAAAAAGTAAAGAGGCAGAAACCCTGCCTCTTTTTTTTATTGTATATAAAATCATCTTTTATTATTAATTTATGTAACGAAAAGTCTTTATAAATTAAAGTTTTTTAAAATTCTGCCGTAATACATGAAAAATTATTATATGAAGGCAGTGACAAATGCAGGAAGTAAAAATTATAGGAGCCGGGCTTGCGGGCTCGGAAGCGGCACTCCAGCTTGCTAAAAAAGGTTTTAAAGTTAAACTCTATGAGATGCGCCCTCAAAAAACGACAGGAGCGCACGTAGGCAGTGACTGTGCAGAATTTGTCTGTTCCAACAGTTTAGGGTCAATAGATATAACAAATGCAAGCGGACTTTTGAAGCGGGAGATGCAAATTCTGGGAGGTGAACTTATTAATATTGCCATAGAAAACTCTGTTCCTGCCGGAAATGCACTTGCTATAGCAAGAGAAGATTTTTCAAAAGCTGTCACAAAAAAGATTGAAGAAAATCCGAATATTGAATTAATACGGGAAGAAATAACGGAAATCCCTAATGGATATGTGATTATAGCTTCAGGCCCCCTAACAAGTGATAAATTAGCTGAAAGTATTAAAGAATTTACAAGAAGTGAACATCTGCACTTCTTTGATGCAATAGCTCCTATTGTGGAAGTTGATTCAATCAACTTTGATAAAGCTTTCTGGGGTTCAAGATATGATAAGGGCGAGGCTTTTTATATCAATTGCCCGATGAACAAAGAAGAGTATGAAAACTTTTATAATATATTAATCAATTCTCCAAGAATTGAGCAGCATGAAGTTGATAAAAAATCCAGATTCTTTGAATCCTGTCTCCCTGTTGAGATTTTAGCTTCAAGAGGAGTCGATACTCTCCGGTTTGGCCCGATGAAACCTGTAGGGCTTATTGATAAAAGAACCGGAGTTGAGAATTATGCCGTAGTTCAGTTAAGGCAGGATAATTCAGCAAAAACGCTGTTCAATCTTGTAGGTTTTCAAACAAACCTTAAATGGGGTGCTCAAAAAGAATTACTGCATTCAATTCCGGGATTGGAAAACGCAAATATCGTAAGATATGGTGTTATGCACAGAAATACCTTTATAAACAGTCCTAAAGTTCTTAATCCGACTCTTGAGTCAAGAGAAAGAGAAGGTCTCTTCTTCGCCGGACAGTTAACCGGAACTGAAGGTTATACAGAATCTATAGCAACAGGCATGCTTGCGGGCATAAATATGGCAAGAAGATTGTCCGGAAAAGAACCTTTAATACTTCCGGACGAGACTATTTTAGGTGCTTTAACCGGATATATTTCAGATTCGGCACATACGGATTTCCAGCCGATAAATTCAAACTGGGCTCTCGTGCCTCCGGTTGAGCTTCCTAAAAAGGAACGCAAAAATAAAAGGCTGAAAAATGAAATCCTTGCCAAACGGTCAATTGAGGCGCTGAACAAAATGGAGGTGCCGGTAGTATGTTAAGATTTGTTAACAAAATAATTTATAAAAACGCAATTCTTTCCTGTATAAAAACTTTATATAGGAAAGAGGATTAAAAAAGGAGTATATTATCATGGGATTGGACATTTCTAAAATTACTAACCAGGAATTAAAAGCTCTGGCAATTATCAAAGATGGAAACAATGATAACAAGCTTTCAGAGGAAGAGTTTGGTGTTTTTAAACAGGCTGCGGCAGAAAAATTGGAAGCCGGTGAATGTACTGCTGAAGAATTTAATGAAGTAATGGGGCTTTATGTCTCAGAAGACACTAAACCTAAAAAAGAAAAACTTACTCAGGATGAAAAGAATGAACAAGCCAGAATACGCAATCATGCGTTAAGAGCTTTGAATAATATGATTAATGGTACTATGCATATTTCTGCAGAAAAGCTTCTTCCTGAACTTGAAAAAATTTATGGTAATGATGAAAAATATGCAGAAATTATAAAAGCGGTTAAAGATGTCCAAGAATTGATGCCGGAATATAAATCATTAAAAGAAATGAATGATAAAGCACATAATGAAGTTATCAAAAAAATGAGGGAAGCCGGTATAAATGACCAGTTCCACAGAGATATTCTTGCTTTACTGGAAGATCAGGCTGAATATGGTTTGAGAAAACAGGCTGTTTTATGGCTGCAAGAATACTATCTGGAGAAAGCCAATCAATATAAAGAAGAAGGTATTAAGAAGACTTCTGAAGAATTGATGGATGAAATCAAACAAGAAATGAAAAATGGCAAAATAGAAATCGATGGTAAAACAATTGATTTCAAAAATGAATATAAAGACGCATTTAAACTCTGGGAACAAAGCGGTGTCGCAAGCGAAGCAAGAATGGTTGTTCTTGATGCAATTTGGGGGCAGCTTGATGAAACAAAATGGAGACAAGTTCGTGATGAAGCCAAAGATTTATTAAAAGAATCAGGAGGCTGGGATGATAAATATGTTCGTGATGCCTGGAGAGAAAAAGTCGGCGATCCGATTTCAGGAAGAGAACGTTTAAGCAAAACCGCTTCTCAGAATCAGGCTCGTGAAAACAACGTAGAACAAAAGAAGATTCAGACAAAAGAAGAAATCTTAAAAACTTTGGGTAAAAAGAACGAAGTATTCGAGGCTCTTATCTTAAGCGGTCTTATTAAAGAAACAGAAGATGGAAAATATGATTTAACAGCTCTTTCTGACCTTATTGGAATTCAAGTCGGTATGGACAACAAACTTGATAGACATGCAAAAATTGACAAATACATATCAGAAAAACTAAGAGCTACCGGTAAACTATCATACGCAACTAAACTGGAAGATTTGACCGAGCAAGAAGCTAAACAGCTTGTTAAGCTTTGCGGGTATGAAATTGAAGGTGTTAATTGGGGCAAAGTTCTTCTTGGCGGATTAGCCGGGGCCCTGGTTGGCGCTGTGTCAGGGGGTACCGCTGCAGCAACAAATCCGAGACAAGGAATTAATGATCTCTATATTAATAACTTTAACTTAGACCTTTCAATCAATGGCATTGGTGCCGGAGATGTTTCAGGATTGGGAAATATTGAGGGTGTTACTGTTAAAACAGTAGGTGATACTCTGCAAATTATAATTAACAGATCGGATGTATTGCATGTGTTTTTTGAAGCATCTAAATTCATTGCTGATACAGCACTTAAAAGCGCAATCCTCCCTGCAGTTCTCGGAATGCTTGAAGGCTTTAAAGCCGAAGGTGAGATTCCTGTTACAGTTACAAACTTCGAAGATTGTTCTCTTGAAGAGTATGTAGCAAGAGTTAACAAAGAAACTCCTGAATATGCAAGTGTACTTTCAGCTCTGGCATACTATTTCTATGATAAAGAAGCAAAAGAATGGGATATGAATGCATATAGAGCATTTCTGAACAGAGCAGCCGGTGATGGCGGTAAGTTAAACAGGGAAGAACTCATTGGTGCAGTAAAAGAACTCCGCAACCAACAGCCAGAAGAAGTTGAAGTTCCGGACGAATCTGCAACAGTAACAAGCTTTAGAATGGAAGATGCGAATATAACAACAGATTTAACTTATGTACACGAAAGAAAATATGGTGATACATGGGCAGGCCTTGTAACAGCATACTATCCTGAACTTGTTGAAAAATACGGTTTATATGGAAAAGATGGCGCTATTAAACGTCTGCAAAGAGAATTATGTACTGATAAAGACGGTGTATTCAATGAAGAACAGTTTAAGGATTTGATTAGCAGAACAAACCTTCCGGAAAAAATCAAAATGCCATACGAAATTGCCGGTGTTATACGTATAATTGGAACTGTAGTAGCCGCAACAAAAGAAGAACTCGGTGTCGGCACCGGTAAAGGCGGAATGAAGGAAATCGGCAGAGATGAAATCAGGGTTGAACACATTCCTGGAACCAATATATGGAAAGCGGTTGATAATAATCCTGATGAACAAACACCGCCTGCATATGGTACATCAGCCGAAGAAGCTGTTCAAAAGCTTCAAGAACAGACAGGTAAAGAATACAAACCTGAAAATATAAATTACGAATCATAAATACAGATGTAAGAAAAATGGTTGTTTACGAAAAAAGAGGCAGGATTTCTGCCTCTTTCTTTTTGGTCATGTTGAGCGCAAGCGAGGGGTAAAAGGGGGCAATATTGCAAGGTTTAACGACAGAAATTCCCAATTCTTGCGATTCTTCGGCTATCGCCTCAGAATGACGTATTTTCAAGTCATTCCGGACTCCGGGCCGGAATCTATTAATCTTTGTTAATCCCTACCTGATTTCTGCCGTGTTCTTTGGCGTAATAGAGCCCCTTATCGGCATATTCTATCAAATCCTGTGCTGTTTCGGCATTATCAGGGAATGTGGCTACTCCGACACTTATTGTAACGTGTCCGGTTGCTGTTGCATTCAGGTGAAAAGGCTTTTCGGCTATGGCATGCAGAATTCTGTTAGCATTATTAAGAACTTCTTCGGCTGTTGTATTTGGAAGAATTATGCTCATTTCTTCTCCTCCGTATCTGCAGACATAATCAGTTGTACGGGAGTTTTTCTTTAAAGTCTGGGCAACCTGTTTTAAAACGGCATCTCCGGCCTGGTGTCCATACGTGTCGTTAAACTTTTTAAAGAAATCAATGTCAACTATTATTAAAGAAAACGGCTGACCGTACCTTTTTGAGAGATCGATTTGTTTTCTTAATGTGTCCTGAAAATATCTGTGGTTATACAGTTCTGTAAGTCCGTCTACAGTGGCAAGTTTGTACTGGTATTCAAAGTCTCGGGATTTAATGATGTACTTTGCAAGATAGGAAAGTGCAAACGCAAGAACAATGGATATTACAGGTAGTACAACCGGTATCCAAAGATTAAGAAGTTCCATTAAATAATAAGCGATAAATAAGTACGCTATTCCGAAAAGAATTGTTGATAAGACTGCAAAAACAGTAGATTCGGATAACATAACAATAAATCCGACAATAGCTACAACAGCTGCTATTATGAGGATATTAACAAACACACTGGTTTTTTGAATAAAGTTGCTGTCTATAATATTATTTAAAAAGGTTGCATGAACTTCAACACCCGGATAAACACCTTCTTGTACGGGAACACTTTTGGTATCATGAAGACTCATTGCGGTTGTTCCTATTATAATAATTTTATCCTTAAAACTAAATGATGCGGGAGAAATACCTTCCATTGAATTTACAACTTTATACATCGGATAGTTTATGTGGGTTCCGCTTTGTCCGTACCAGTTAAGTATCGCATCTCCTTCACGGGTAAGAGGTATGTTTATGTTATTACCTCTGAGAATAGAGTTTTTATCTATTACAAAAGAGTTTTGCGGAACTTTACTTACAATATTCCCTCCTGCAAGAAAGGTTAGGTATGGATAATACTTTCCTCTGTATTCCAAAATAGGTGCGACATTTCTTATGATTCCGTCACTGCTTCTCATAACATTGGTCATACCGATATAAACTTTTCCGTTAATAAGTTCATTTAATATTGAGCGGCAGTTTGAGAATCCATATTTTTTTGAAATATCTGTATTTGATTGATTATCAATATTTACGGCAAGCCTTTCGGGAAGATTTGCAGGTTTTCGTAAATCGGTCGGCTGATTATCAAAATTCATTGAAGTATAAATGTTATCATACTTATTCATTGTATCAGTCAAAGCTTTATCAGCTCCGGTAGCAGCCTTTAAAGACTTTATAAACATTAAATCAAATATAATTGCTTTTGGATGGTCTTTTTCCAAATAGTTTATAATGTCTGCATAAACATTTCTCGGGATAGGCCATTCTCCGTATTTATCCCATAACATTTCCAGACTTGCATCATCAATTGCAAGGACTACAATATCTTCGTTAGGAAGCGGGTGTTTGTGCATAACCCTCAATGTTTGCCGGTAATCAAAAGAGCGATTTTCTGCGACTTCAAAAAATGAAGTTATTACATTGTTAAGGGTCTTATTATTCTGGAGCAGGACAAATCCCACAAGTAAAACTGCCATCACAAGCAGCAAATAGGTTGCATATGTGAACCATTTGGTTTGTATAAATTTTTTCAAAACACCCTCTCCTACAACTATATTCTATTAGCAGTATAGTTAATTTTTCTGTTTTTTGCAAGAATTACCGTGCCAAAAAGTCCTTTTTCAATAAGGCTGTTATTGAATTTTAGGAGTTCGGTAGATTTGAACAAATCTGTTGTATTAAGTAAGTATTTCAACAAACATTCTTCATGCAAGTTCACAGGTAAAATTCCTTATGTAAATAACAATGTTTATTACGGCTATGTTTTGACAAAACTTTAGAAATCATTAAGAAAGCTAATACAAACAGATGATTTTTTTAAAATTACTCTAAGAAATACTCCAAACTATCCGATATGAAGAATAAAGGCGGTGAAAAAATGTTTAACGGATTTATTCCAAGATACGATTTAGAAGCAAGAATACAACATTCAAAACTTGATTCCTGGGGGAACGGAATGCCATCTGCCAGAATGAATAGAGTAGAAGAGCCGTCAACTGCGGATTTTTCAAGCGTAATGTCAGGTCTGGTCGAAAACCTGAATACACAAATAGAAGCTCCGGATAACCTGTTAAAGGATGCTATGATGGGGTCTGAAAATGTTGATGTACACGATGTTATGACTGCAATGGCAAAGGCAGAGTTAACTGTTTCGGTTGCAACTACCATAACAGGTAAAGTCATCCAAGCGTATGATAAAATTATGCAATTACAGATTTAGTATTCTCATAATTAATAAGAATGTGTATAATTATATAGGGAAGGATATATGGATTTCAAAAAGTTATTAGAAAATAAAGTTCTTTTAGCAGCCGTAGCCGGCGGTATTGTTCTTCTCTTGTTTATTTTTATTATATGCGGCGCTATTGCTGCAAACTCCAATTCTAAAGGCGGAGAAATAGATGTCAGCAATGAGCCGTTAAAAGAAGATGTTGACTTATTAACAACCGATAATATGGGCAAAGCTCTCGAAATTCAAGCGTTACTTGCCAGAAATAATATTGTTGCCTCCCGTGCTGTCGACGGTACAAAATCTGTCTTGAGATTGAAAAAAGGCGACTGCACGCCGGGAATGAAAAAATGTACAACAGAACAAAGAGACCGTGCAATTATGGTTATTGTAGAAAGCGGCTTATATGACCAGAATGTAGGTTTGGAAGTATTTGATAAAGGTGATTTTACTTCAACTAAAGAAGATAAAAGAATAAGACTGGTAAGAGCAATGAACGGGGAGTTATCTCGCCTAATAAAAAGAATTGACGGGATTGAAAATGCTTCAGTATTTATCTCTATTCCGGAACAGACAATGTTTTCTTCTATGCAAAAACCGGTTACAGCTACCGTTCAGCTTACTGTTGCAGTTGGACAGACTCTTAATATGGGTACTATTAAAGCCGTTTCTAATCTTTTATTAGGAAGTGTTTCCGGTCTAACCTCAGAAAATATTTCAATTACGGATACAAACGGACATGTTTACAGCAGTCTTATTGATGCGCAGTCAGAAATGCTTCAACGTATTCAAGAAAATGATAAATATATGCAGGAAAAAGTTCAGGCGCAATTAAATAGATTAATTGGTGCAGGGAAGTATGTTGCAACTGTAAGTACGTTCTTAAAACAGGCTCCTGTTGAAAAATTCACTATAGAATATGACCCGACAAGGAAAACGGCTGTTAATGAACAAACATTTGCAGAAGGTCTTGGCGACCAGACTCAGGATGTAAATAAAAATACAAACGCAGTCAGCGTATATCTTCCAAACGGGCTTCCGGCTGGAAGTTCCGATTCCACACAGAACCGGAGCTACTCAAGAACAGCAAAAGAAACTCAATACGGTGTAACAAAGGTTCAGACAAATGAATATATGTCACCCGGAGTGTTGGAAGAGATATCTATAGCTGTAACCTTGGAAAAAGATGCCCTTCCGGTTGAACTAACCCTTGAAGAGCTAAAAGAGCTTGTAGCTCATGCGGCAAGTCCGAAAGCTGACCCGGATAATGTTACAATAGCTTTTGCAGATTCTCTTGATCCGTTTATGGCTGCGGATAAGAATGTTAAAGCTCCTATAAAAGCTGAACACGGTAATCCTTGGTGGCTCGCAATTGCATTACTTGCCGGCGGATTATTCTTCGGACACAGAATTTTAACCCAAAAGATTAATGCTGCAAAAGCAGCACAAGAAGAAGAAATGCTTAGATTAAGAGAACAAAATGAGGCTCAGGAAAAGCAGATAAAAGATTTAAGTTTAAATGCGGCAGATTTAATAGCAAAACAATCTCAGCTTCAACAAGGACTTCTGGAACAGCAAAACAGACCAACATTAAAATCTTCCGGCGCAGAGATAAGAGAAGCTCTAAGAGAGCTTAAGCGTGAATTTGAAGGAGTGGATGAAGCCGAAGCCGGAGAAAAAATCCGCAGCTGGATTGAGCAAGGGTAAAAGTAATACATCATTTTACATGAAATGATGGATTAATATATTTTTAATCTTGTGTATATCTTTCTCTTTTTTTTGCGATGGAAAGAGAAAGTTTTATTTCCCCCTCCCCTGCTGTCATTCCGGGCTTTGACCCGGAATCTATCAATGTTAATTTTGTATCGGGGCTGATGCCGCCCCGTACCCCGCACCAACATTCTTTCTTTTTCTTGCGATACAAAAAGAAAGAATGTTGGACAAGAAAGAAAAACTACGCACTGTTGCATTTTTCTACCGAAAAATGCCTGTGA
>CALVBP010000029.1 GCA_944325825.1 Candidatus Gastranaerophilales bacterium
TCAAATTTAGTGATATTGAATTTGCCTGAAATAAGCTGTTCAATTGTTTGGTCAGGGTTTTTAACAAACGGCTGTTCAAGAAGACATCTGTGAGCCATTAATTTGTTAACACGGCCTTCAACAATCTTAGCTCTGATTTGTTCAGGCTTGTTAGCAAGGTCTTCTTTCCCCATTTCGATTCTTGTTTCTTCATCAATAACTGATTGAGGAATATCTTTTCTTGAAACGAATTCAGGAGCAGAAGATGCTATATGCAAGCAGATATCTTTAGCAAGTGCAGCATCCGGTGCATCTGTTTGAAGAAGAACACCGATTTTGCCGTTGTGGATATAAGTTGCAAGGTTGCCTTCATATCTTACAAATCTTCTTATAGTGATTTTTTCTCCGATTGAAGCAATTTTAGCTTTTATAACATCAGCAATCGGCTTGCCGCATTTAGGGCAAATTGTTTCAAGAAGAGCATCAACATCAGCCGGATTAGTTTCAGCAACCAATTCAGCCAATCCGTTTGTAAGGTCGATAAATTCCTGATTCTTTGCAACGAAGTCTGTTTCGCAGTTAACTTCAATCATAGCGCCTTTTTTATCGTCAACGAAAGAACCGATTCTTCCTTCAGCAGCGATTCTGCCCATTTTTTTGTCAGCAGAAGCCATACCTTTTTGACGAAGAACTTCCATTGCTTTTTCCATATCGCCGTCAACTTCAACAAGAGCTTTTTTAGCATCCATCATGCCTGCACCTGTTTTATCACGAAGCTCTTTTACCATAGTAGCTGTAATATTCATTATACTTTCTCCTTATTTTTTGAAAATGGCTAAGTGGCTCTGAATTAAAAAAGGGTTAATTATTTGGCCACTTAGTCATTTAATCACGATTTATACAGTAGCAACTTCTTCAACACCGGCATCAGCAGCTGTAATTGCTTCTACTTTGCCTTTAGTGTTAGCGTTGTTTTCTCTTAACTGTTTACCTTCAAGAACGGCATCAGCTAATTTTGAAGTAATTAACTTGATAGAACGAATAGCGTCATCATTACCCGGAACGATGTAGTTAATACCATCCGGATTAGCATTAGTATCAGCCAAACAGATAACAGGAATATTTAACTTGTTAGCTTCTGCAATAGCGATATCTTCTTTAGCCTGGTCTACAACAAAGATAATATCAGGTAAACCGCGCATTTCTTTAATACCGCCTAAAGTTTTACTTAATTTAGCAACCTGTCTGTTTAACTGAGCTTGTTCTTTTTTAGGTAATTTTTCAGCGTGTCCTGAAGAGATAAAGTCTTCAAGTTCTCTTAATTTATTAACTCTGCCTCTTATGGTTTCAAAGTTAGTAAGCATACCGCCTAACCATCTTCTGTTGATGTAGTATGCGCCTGAGCGTTGAGCTTCTTCTGCAACAACTTCTGCGGCTTGTTTTTTAGTACCTACGAAAAGTACATTTCTACCTTTAGCAGCATAGTCTCTTACAACATCATAAGCAGCATCTAATAAATCTGAAGTTTTTCTTAAATCAAGAATATAGATACCGTTTCTTGCACCGTAGATATACGGTTTCATTTTTGGGTTCCAATGTTGTGTTTGGTGTCCGAAGTGAACGCCTGCTTCTAAAAGTTCAATAAGTGATGCTGTTGACATCTTGTGTCTCCTTTTGTTTTAACTGTGTTTTACTACGGGCTATACCGTTCCATCTATAGTGATAGTAAAATTAAATAATAATGCTATTTACAGACTAGGGCTGTGCCTATCGAATTGTATAACCAATAAAATCTTAGTATAAACATGATTTTCAATCAAGCAGGGGGGAAAGTGACTGGTGACTGGTGACTGGTGAATAGAAGTTGAGTGATAGGGTTAATAAGTTAATAAGTAAATAAGGATTTTTTCACCCTCCCCAATTTGGGGAGGGTTAGGGTGGGGGACAGCAAATTGTTGTCGGATTTACTTATCCTACCTGTTAATTATATTTTCCCAATTTGGTATCCCAGATATGTAAATATAAGACAAAAAATACACTCAAGTCCCAGATATAAGATTCCTAAATAAGTATTTACCTCCCTTATTAAATGATAGACTTCAAAACCAAATGTGCTAAAAGTGGTTAAACCTCCCAGAAAATCGAATGTTAAAAATAATTTTACTTCCTGTGGTAAATTTATCTTGTTAATACTAAAACCCAAAATTAAACCCATCAGCAAACAACTGATAATATTCACAATTGCCGTTCCAAGATATGAAAAACTCAGATATTTGCTGAAATAATGTGTGGTTATATACTTTAATATTGCGCCCAATCCGCCACCTAAAAAACAGCTATAATTTCATGCAACATACTATTCTCCTTTATTTAATTGCAGAAGTCATCAGCTTTAAAAAGCGGTTAAGGGTGAGCTTCATCACCTATTTGGATTATACCCTAAAATTAGATTCTATTACGTCTTAAAATATTCTTTTTTCTTCTCTGTAAACTTATTCCAATAACTGTCATTTTGTTGCTGATATTGAATCTCTGTACAGGTTTTACTTTTCCTGCAAAGAGAAATTGCTTTTTTGAAATCCTCTTGTGCTAACCTATCCTTCTTCAGTTTTTTGTAAATATAAGCTCTTTGTCCGTACAGTGTCGCAGAACGTTTTTGTTTTAATAAATTTAAATCGGTATATCCAAGTGCTTTTTTGTAATCTTTTTCACAAATTGCGGCAACGGCTGCGGTATTATATCTGCCGGTATCATTTGCCAGTTTGTAAACTTTTTCATAATCCCCTAAGTAGGTATACAACATAGATGCAAAAATTGTCCAATCATTTTTCAGATAGCTGTTATTTGCGCAGCGGCAAGGTTGTTTTATTTTGTAAGCTTTTTCAAAACTCATAAGGGCTTTTTCACCGTTTTTCATTGTCATATAGTCTATGCCGGCTTCACCGTATAAAGTGCTTTTTTGTGACGGAAAAACTGCAATCTTTGCTCCGATTTCCGAGAAAATTGCAGCCTTCTTATAATCTTTTTTAACAAAATTGTTTATACTTGAGAAATATAATCCTGTTACTGCTAATTGATTAATTATAAATAATAAAAATAAACTTACTAAAGCTGTTACAAAAATTCCGCTGATTCGTTTTTCTTTTTTATATTTTTTTATTCCGTAAATAAGAACTCCTGCAAAGCTAATAATAAGAAGATATAAGACTAAATAAATAATAGCTTCGAGAAAATTAAATCCGCTCATCAGTATCCCTCTTTCTTTATTTAATTATAGCTTAAAATCGCTCCCTATTAATCACTTAATTTCTCTTAACAATTATTAACGAAAGTTTGTAAAAAATATATGAGCATGATATTATCCTTATATACTAAGTTTACATTCAACAATCACAATCACAAATCCAAGGAGAAAATAATGTTAGAATTTCTGTTTAAGAAGGAAGTAAGCAGTGCGGAAGTTTTGAATGACTTTTATTCAAAGTTAAAAGATATGTTTTCATTTGACAGCATTTCTGATGAGAGAAAAGAATATTTAAAATCAACTATGAATAAATATGGTTATCTTCCGTATCCTCAAATCAAGGCGCTGGAAGAATTATCCGATGCGGAAGTTCTTTTTGCACTTGAGTCAAAATGGGAAGCTAACGGAGTTTTTCAAGACGGAAAATTTGAGTTTACAAAAGCAAGTGTTCTTGCAAGAAATAATGTTAAGGATTCAAAATGGCTTCAAAAAGAAGGGCATAATATTAAGCTTATAAATCTTGCCGGTTTAGGTAACGGAAATTCTTCATCAGATTGCGGCAAATTTATGGATTGGATGAGAGAACTTCTTATCCTTCCGACCGGAAATCTTGATAACGGAATATTTAATACAACTATGTATCTTATTCCTTTTCATCCGAGGGAATTTGGGTGCGCATATCTTCCGACGGCAAGTTGTGTTAGTCCTAATCTTGAGGATAAAAACATCACTGAGAAAACAGGGTTGAATGCTGATGAGCAGGTTAAAACGTTTATCAAACTATCCCAGCTTGCAGGACATCCTGTTATTTATGATATACTTCCGCAGACAGGAAGATTTTCCAAAATTGTTTTAACAAATCCTGATTGCGCAAGATGGTTTGACATCAATGCTCTGATTGAAGAGCTGTCAAAAAATGTTGATTCTTCCGCTGAAAAATTGGCAGATAAATATTCTCAAGATGATTTAGCAATAGTTAGCGGTATTTACAAAAAATATTTAAAAGGCGAATCTTTTGGGGATTTAACAGAACATTACAAAAAGATATTTGATGAAATTGATGAACTTTTGTCTGATACAAAAATATTTTTGTCCAATTCTATGCTGGAAAAATCTATTCAGGATAGATTGCATAAAAAAGCCAAAATAATAATTGCACAAGCATCGCATAATCATTCTAAAAAAATGACAGAGAGTGAAATTACAAACCAGAATGAAATTATTCAGGTTTTGATAAAAGAAGGTATGTGGCCGGCTCCGGGCGGTGCGTGGTGTTCTGCCGGAGTTCCGGCATTTGACAAGATGTCTGAAGGAGCAAGTTATCCGATATTTAAACACTATAACTTTAAAGGTGAAGATGTTTCTGAGTTTGCAAACCTTGATTGTCAGACTCCATATTATTTTGTATGTCTGGAAAACGGAAAGTACAATAATGATGTTATAAAATTCTTTATTGATTATATGAAGAATCTTCAGGAAGAATATAACTTTGACGGATTCAGGGTTGATCATATTGACCATATTGTGGACGAAGTTTCCGAAAAAGAAGGCACCCCGATTAGCTACAGAGCACCGAGAAGAGTTCTCGGGATGCTTAATGCGGCAATGAAAGAAAAAGTTCCGTATTTTGCTTCTCTGGCCGAGTATATGCTATGGGATAATTATTACAAAGAATATCATCAAGATATGGGATTTGACCTTCTCTGGGGAAATGATATCGTTTCTCAAAGCTATAAAACCCCCGAAGATATTGCGGATGATAATTTGAGACTGGCAAATTATAATTCGGAGGCTAAAAAATCTATACCGCTCTCTATTCTCAAAACCTACAACAACCAGGATGGTGAGTTTGAAGCTATTGACAGATATCCTGCTCAGTTAGGAAAAGAAGGTGCTTTGTTTAAGTGGTTTAAGTATAAATTCCTTCCGGGCGGAAGAAATGCCGAGCGTCCTGTTATGTATATTGACGGAGACGAATCATTTACAAACGGTGGAATTGAAGCTGCTATTGGGAATGAAGTTTCAATGAAACGTGATAAAGATTATGATTTCTTCTCAAAATTTGATGCAATTGACAGATTTGTTAAAAATAATTCTGTCATTACAGATGGAGAAGCTCATATTATAAGGCAGGATGATGATGGATTTGTAGTCTGGCAGATACAAAAAGAAGGTTTGAAAAATTCTATTCTTGTTGTAGCGAACTATAATTCTCCTACTGAAAAATTTCTTGTTGAAGAAAACGGAAATTCCTGGACAGAAGAACGTGAAGGACACGAAGTTTTTGATAAGACAATTGAGCTTTCCTGTGATTATTCAATAGTTTCCGAGTTCAGGTTTGACGGAACCGATTATATTGAAGAGAAATTTGTAGCTGCAACTAATTCATTATCTTTTGGCAAGATAATGCCGGCTGAATTCAAGTTTTTTACTGTTATAAAATGATGATATAGAGGATTTTAAACGGGCATGTGATTTTAATCAATGGTCATTTGTCCCCAGCAGGGAGTATATTGTTACATAGTGATTAAGTAAACTACGATTAAGTAATAATGGGATACGCCGGAACGTAAGTTCCGGCTTTTTATTTTAATTATATTTTTTTTAATTTTAATTGTACTTTTCTTTTTTCTTTTTTGCGAAGAAAAGAAAAAAAGAAAAGTACGAAAAGAAAAAAGAAACACGCATTGTCTTCTATGCCCTTCGGGCATCATAATAGTTGTGCTTCGCACAATCTCTTACGCTTGCTATGGTGCCCTCCGGACACACGCTTGCGGCTATATTATTAAAAAGTACGGGGTACGGGGCGGCATCAGCCCCGATATAGAAGAATAATTTTATACAATGCCCTTTGTATGAAATTATTTAAAATTTTTAATCTTTTAAAAAGCTGAATGCGACAATTTTGTCGATATTTATATGTATCCATTCATAACGATTTTCACTGAAATCTTCACATTTTGTGTCATAAATTTCACTAACAGTACACAAAGAAGCGTTTGTAAGATTAATAAATCCGTCTTTATTACATTCTTCGCAATCAACAACATTGCCGGTGATTTGATAATGATTTGTAAGTATTGAAACGAGATTCGTTTCACTTTTTTCCATGATTTTTTTAAAAGTTTTAATTCTGTCCATAGGGTTCCTCCTATCAGATAGAATTAGGGAAATAACGGGATTTTACAATCGGAAAGATGATTAGATTACCATGTCATTGAAATCTTTTGGATCATCATAATTAAACATGTGTACGAAAGTATACAGCATTTTAGCTGAAAAACGTTTAGTTCCGACTTCCAGCATAATTCTTAAAGCTTCTCTGTTACTGGTTACATGATTAGGTGTTCTGTTGAAAGCAAGATTATCATAATAATTAGCTACATTAACTATTTGACTTAATTCGGAGATATAGTCGCTTGAAAGTCCTTGCGGGTAGCCGGAGCCGTCATTGTTTTCGTGGTGTTCCAATGCAACTTTTGCTACCTCTTCCGGGAGTTTAAGTTCTCTTCTGATTAATTCATAACCCAGTACGGTATGATTTGATACCTCTTCTTCATTTACAGTGAGAATTGATGACCTGTCCTGAAGATTAATTTTTAACTTTCCGATATCATGGAGTAGTCCTGCAAGAATTACATAATCAATTGACATATTGGGGAAATCAAGTTTTTTTGCAATTAATCCTGATATAAGTGCGACATTAAGCGGATGGCACAATTCGTATTCTCCCAGGAAACGAACCTGGGAACCCTTGTTGGAGCGATTAACCTGTTTAAATAAATCGGATTTTATTATATTTACAAGGGAATTCAGTTTTAGAAGTCCTTCTTCATAATATTCTTGTATAAACAAATCCAAGGTTTTGCGGTAAAAATATTTAATTTTTACCTGAACATCCATTTTTATAGTTGCATCTTTATTGATTACGGTTTCAAAATCATTAGGATCAAGTGATTCGTATGAAAAGTTAACTAATTTTCTTGAACCGCCTTTGGTCGAAGATTTTTTATTGTTATCATCATCAAGAAAAACTTCTTCGGTATAAATTTTTAAGTAATTTTTCAGCATAATAAGCTTCCCGGGAGTAAGAACCTCGCCGGCGCTTAAAATCTTGCTGTTAGTTTCCGTAAATATATCAAACGGAAGTATTTTATAACCGCTCAACTCTTTGTTCGTGACTATTCTCATATAAAAATTATAACACTTTGGGGCAAAAATTCCTACTGTATTTGTTTTATTTTTCTTCTCTGCGCTTTTCTTTGTATCCGTACAGAGCATAAATTAATAGGCCTATAATCAGCCAGATAACAAAATAAAGCGCAGATGTAGCTTTTGCGCAAAATTTGCAGTACATTAATGCCAGACAGGTTAAGATACCGAGAATCGGGAACCAAGGACAAAAAGGAACTTTAAACGGTCTCGGTCTGTCCGGTTCGGTTTTTCTTAGTATTAAAACTGCAATACAAATAATTATAAAGGAAGCGAATGTTCCGAAATTACAAAGCTCTGCTGATATAGTCAAATCCATAAACAACGCACACAATGCGACTGCAATACCTGTTACCCAGGTTAGTACGTGCGGGGTTTTATATTTTTTATGAATTGTATTTAAACTGTTTGGCAAAAAGTGGTCTCTGCTCATAGCAAAAAGAATTCTTGTTGTTCCGAGCTGATAAATTAAAAGAACCGACGTTAAAGCACAAAGCGCACCGACAGAGATTAATCCTGCATACCAGTTCATTCCTATAAATCTCATAGCATGAGCAAGGGGTGCTTGTGTATCAATCCATTTGTGAGGAATAATACCTGTAAGGACAAGCGCTGCCGCAACATATAGAATTGTACAAATTAATAATGTTCCCATAATAGCAACCGGAAGGTCTCTTTGTGGATTTTTGGTTTCCTCTGCGGCTGTAGATACTGCATCAAAACCAATATAGGCAAAAAATATTATAAATGCACCCGTGAAAATTCCCTCCCATCCGTTAGGTGCAAAAGGAACCCAATTTTCAGGTTTTATATAAAAAGCTCCGACTACAATAAAGGAAAGAATTATAAACATATTTACTCCGACCATAATAGTCGCAACTTTTGTAGATTCTTTAATTCCTCTTATTAATAAGACTGTAAGAATAAGTACAATTGCAATTGCCGGAATGTTAACAGCGATAGGAATTTCCCAACCGAAAGGAAGATGTATAAACGGCATTTTATCGTGTACATCCCAGCCGAATCTGTTACAGATTTCGTACATTGTTCTGTAATCGTTTCTGAGCCAGAGCGGACAGTTTACGATAAATGACGGTAATATGTGTTTAAACCCTTTCATAAACTGAACAAAGTATCCGGTCCAGGCGCTTGCAACCGTAATATTTCCGATAGCATATTCAAGCATTAAAATCCAGCCGACCATCCATGCCATAAACTCACCCATCGTTGCATAAGTATAGGTGTAGGCACTTCCTGCAACAGGTATCATAGATGCAATTTCAGAATACGATAATGCTGAAAATAAACTCGCTATTGCGGCAAGAATCATTGATATTACAACGGCAGACCCGGCTCCGGCTCCATCAGCACTTCCCACGATTGCGCTGCCGATAATCGTAAAGATTCCGGTTCCTACAACGGCTCCAATCCCTAATACAATAAGGTCGAAGACATTAAGTGTTTTTTTTAGTTCCGAACTGCTTCCTTCCTCAATTAATTCTTGAGGGGATCTGCATTTCATTAAGTTATTTAGTATTTGCTGTAATTTCTTCATTTCTTTCCGCTATTTCTGTATTTCTTTCCAAAGCCAGTGCTTCAACTTTTCTGTTTTTCTGGTACCCGTATGTGAAGTAAATTAAGCAACCCATAACAACCCATATTATAAACATTTCTGTTGATAAAGCAGCTGTTTCCCCTTTAGCTACAACCATTGAAAATACCATTAATCCGCCGCAGCATAGAATGCCTAAAATCGGGAAAAGCGGACAGAAAGGAACTTTAAATGGTCTTTCTCTGTTTGGTTCAATTTTTCTTAAAATTAATACGGCAACACAAACTATAATAAAGGATGTAAATGTTCCGAAATTACTTAATGATGCTGCGACATTTAAATCAAGAATAAATGTTCCTATAATTCCAACAAGACCGACTGTTATTGTAAGAATTGCAGGAGTATTAAATTTAGGATGAATTTTTTGGAAAATGTGAGGTAAAAAATTATCTCTACTCATAGCGTATAAAACTCTTGTTGCAGCCATATGCATAACTATAAGAACGGAAGTTAAGCCTGCAAGCGAACCTGCTGATATCAGACCTGCAATACCGTTTCTTCCGACATTTGCCATAACATATGCCATAGGAGCTTTTAAGATACCGTCAGGAACAGGGCCGTTAGTCGGCTGCATACCTGTCAAAACAAGAGCAACTAGTACATAAACAATTGTTGTGATGAGCAGCGAGCCTATGATACTTACCGGCAAATCCTTTTGAGGATTTTTACATTCTTCTGCTGCAGTTGCAATTGCATCAAATCCGATATAAGCAAAGAATATAATAAATGCTCCCATAAATACACCTTCAAATCCGTTTGGTGCAAAAGGAGTCCAGTTTACCGGCTTGACATAAAAAGCTCCTGCGAGAACAAATAATGCAATAACGCCGAGTTTTACTGCCACCATAATTCCGGTCATTTTAGCTGAGTCTTTTGTTCCTTTAACAAGAAGAGCTGTTGCTAAAATAATCATAATTATAGCCGGAAGATTCAGGCAGACAGGAATTCCGCAAATACTCGGAATTACGTTGTGCCAGTCAACTCCCTGGTTAGAATAATAATGTACTGCGGATCTAAAATCATTAATAAGCCAGGCCGGCGGATTTACCAGCCAGGATGGCAAAATATTCGAAAACCCTTTCATAAACTGCATAAAGTGATTTGTCCAAGCGCAGGAAACAGCAATGAACCCTACAAGGTATTCAAGCATTAAAACCCAGCCGACAAGCCATGCCATAAATTCACCTAAAGAAGCGAATGTATACGCATAAGCTCCGCCTGCAACCGGAATCATTGTGGCAATTTCACTGTAACAAAGGGCTGAAAATATGCATGCGATTGCTGCAATAACCATTGAAATCATAAGTGCAGGCCCGGCACCGTTTTCACCGGCAGCTGCTGTTCCTACAATAGCAAAAATACCTGAACCGATAATTGCACCTACCCCCAAAATAATTAAATCCATTACTCCAAGAGTTTTTTCAAGACCGCCTTCTTTTGCGCTTTGAAGTGCATCATCAGGATTTTTTCTGATAAACATTTTTTTTACAACATTTGAAAATGATGATAAAATTTCTGGATTTGCCATTTTCCGCCTTTCATAATTTACCGTCGGGTTCCCCACAGGAAATCTTAAATTTCGGCTAGATTTCCTCTAATATAATTCTATTTCTTTAACAGAGGAAAGCCAAGTTTCTCACGTTGCTTGACATATAATTCCGCAACAGCGGATGCCATTGTTCGAACTCTGTTAATAAAATTGATACGTTCATCTTTGCTTATAACGCCTCTTGCATCAAGAAGGTTGAATGTGTGAGAACATTTTAAAACATAATCATAAGCCGGAAGAACGAGTTCAGCGTTCAGACAATTATCAACTTCTTTTTGATATGCATCAAAGAGGGAGAAAAGCCTTTCCGCATTAGAATACTCAAAATTATACTTTGATTGTTCAATTTCATTTTGGAGGTAAATGTCTCCATATTTTAATTCATTATTCCACATAATATCAAATACGGATTCTTTGTTTTGAATATACATCGCAATTCTCTCTAACCCGTATGTAATTTCTAAAGCAACAGGCTTAACCTCTATTCCGCCGACTTGTTGAAAATATGTAAACTGTGTAATTTCCATGCCGTCAAGCCAAACTTCCCAGCCTACGCCGGCAGCTCCGAGGGTAGGTGATTCCCAGTTGTCCTCAACAAATCTTACATCGTGCTTGGATAAGTCAATTCCCATAGCTTCAAGACTCTTTAAATAGAGTTCCTGGGCATTGTCCGGAGACGGTTTTAAAATAACCTGATACTGGAAATAGTGTCCGAGTCTGTTAGGGTTTTCCCCATATCTTGCATCAGTCGGACGTCTGCAAGGTTCAACCATTGCAGTTGAAAACGGTTCCGGTCCTAAAGCTCTTAAAAAAGTAGCCGGATTCATTGTAGAAGCACCCTTCTCAATATCATACGGCTGCTGAATTATACAGCCGTAATCAGACCAGAATCTTGATAAATTTAGTATTAAGTCTTGAAAATTTAGTGACATCCGTTTTCCTAATATTGTAAAATTTACACTTATTAAATTATAATCATAAAATTTTTATTACGCAAATTTGAACAGAAATTTTGTTAACTTTTGTAAAAATAAAAGAGGTTTGTTCTTAATTAACCCATCTGAAGCTGGTGACATAATCATCGCCGTTAATATTACCTTGAATAATAGCTATAAATTTGCGGTATTGTTTGTCTGAGATTTCAATTCCAGGAATTTTGTTTATTTTTTCAATTAATTTATTATCTTCAGATATATTTATTCCCGGAATGACGTTAAATAGTGTGTTGATAGACATATTTCCTATAGGTCCGAACATTGTTGATATTTTTTTAGACAAGAAACCAAGGACTTCCATATCCGCTACAGATGTTGCGAAATTAAGATGTCCTCCGATAAAGATACTTAAATCTTCTCCTTTTGTCAGAATTTCAAGGTTATCAGTTTTACCGTCATTAATATCCATTCGCCCTTTAATACTTGAAAAATCTCCAGTTTTTAGAGGCGTTATAAGGTCAATTACACTGTTTATTGATAATCCCGTAATGCCGCCTTTAACCAGATTTCCCGCTTTTAAAAGATATTCCAGCGAACCCAATTTAGGCATCCTGCCGTCCTTTACGTTAAACTCCATATGCCCGTTAAGAGTTTCCATACAATGGCGGAAATTTGTACCGCTGCAAGACATATTGACAGAACCGGTCATATCTCCATAAAGCTGATTTTCTAAATCAAAGAGGGCTATTGATAGTTCGTTTGCATTTATATTGTCGGCATTTAAATCAAGCATCATATTACTGTTGTTGAAATTAAATTTATACTTACCGTTTAGAGCTCCTTTTGCGATATTAAATTTGAATTTGTCAACCTCTAAGTCTCCTCTGGAATTGAGACTTGCATTTGCTTCAAAATCTGTAGCGTTTATGTTTCTTAGTTGAATTTTATCTGCTTTGAGTTGCAGATTATCAAATACAAGAGAATTAATATTTACGCCATCCAGAGTTTCGAGTGCCGGCATGGAGTCTACCTGAGAAGCCTTGAGTTTTTCGACCACATAGTTTAAATTTAAATCACTTGTATACAACTCCAAATTTTCAAACTGATAAGGAGGTATAAGTTTGTTTTTTGCTATACCCTTAAGTTGGATATCATTTCCGAGAATATCACCTTTGGAACTTATATCAACGGTTTTATCTTTGAAAACAAGTTCAATATTTTTCATTGTAGTATCAAGGAATGGAATATTGGTTTCAAAGATGTGGAAATCTCCCAAAATATGCGGATTTGAGAGTTTCCCGTTGAATTTTAAGTCAGAAGTAAATTGTCCCTGTTTAATATTAGGTTTTCTGAAGATTATATTAAAAATTCTTGCATCTGTCGGGTGCTGAGTCTTTATATACAAATCATTAAATCCTAAATCATCTTTGTAAATATCAACACCGCCCCTGACTTTAAGCATATTTAAACGAGTTTGCCTCCCTCCTTGAGAATCAATGAGTTTGTCATAAGAAAAATCTTTTATTTTCAGAGTCTTTCCGTTCAAAACTCTGGTGTCCAAATCAAGTATGATAGCATTTTCAATGTCTCCAACTGTTGCACCGAGATGATAGAAGCTGGAATCCTTGCTCATATTGAGATTTGATTTGACTTCAAAATTGTTTGTAACCCCTTTAAATCTTGCCCAGTATACAATATCCCCCTTTATTTTTATAGGATAAATTTGTTTTCTATTTATATATTTATCAATAAATTCTTGCTGGGGCTTAGAGCTTAGATAAATATTAAATATTTGTTTATCAAAAATATCTTTAATTTCTCCGTCTGCAAGAATTGGCATTTTATCAGCGAGAATATTTATTTTATTGAGTTTAAGTACATTATTTTTAATCCCGATACTGCCGTTAAGTATGTTTATCGGAAGTTCAAGGGGTAAATAGATGAGAGAGATGCCTCCCAAATCTGTGCTTGTAAGCAATTTACCGTTGATAATTTTAAGACTGCAATTTATGGAGCCTTTTTGGAATTTAATATCTTTAGTATAATTTTGTATTTTTTTCGGAAGAAGTCCGCCTGTAAAGATGTCATTGAACTGGCTTAAATCTTTTGCTTTCAACTGTATTTCACCATTTGAATTCGGTGTTTCGCTAAAGGTGTTTGTGATTATGAGATTAGCGGCAAAAGTATTGTCCGGGCTTGTAATATATCCTTTGAAGTTTTTGATATCAAGTTTTCCGTTAGCTAACGTAATTTCCCCCGATTGAGGTTTTAATTTACTTTTAGGATTAGGATTAAGAATTTTAGAATATAAATCTATTTTATTATATTCAATAGTGTTGGTCTTCCCTTTATATTTAGCTTTTACGGAAATAAACGGAAGTATTTGTTTATTCTGCATATCTTTATTTTTTATAAGGATATTAGGGTTGAAGCTTGGAATATCAAGTATTAAGTCGGCAAAATTATCTTTAATCTTTGCATCTATATTCATGGCGGAATTTCCCATAAATGCTTTGAGTTGGGCAGTAATATCAGTTCCGTCAAAGTTTATTTTTCCGTTAGTTTTTTCAACAGTCATTCCTTCAAGTGTAAAGCGGTTGTCTTTTAAAGATATTTCACCTTTTGCAAAAGCATTTTTATTCAATTTGAGTTCAGATATATCTTTAATTTCACCGTATACTTTCATTATTAAGTCTGCCGTACCGGAAATGCTGTCAAAATTGGGGATTATCTGTTTAATTTCAGGAATCATAGTGGATGTTTGAACAGCTTTGTATAGGTAAGCCATATTTTGTCCGTTGGATTTGATATCAAAGTCAAATTTGCCGCTCAGCGTACAAGTGCCGGTAATATCAAAATTTTTACCGTCAACTCTCCCGTTTTTGGAAATAAATACGGCATTTTCGTCATCAAAAGTAAGGACTGAATCCGCTCCGGTGAGTTTTAAGTCAGGAATTTCTATAAATCTTACCGAGGCATCATTTGTTCTGAAAATTCCCCAAACATGCGGGTTTCTACGATTTCCCTTGACTGTAATATCAATATTTCCTTTGCCGGTTATATCCATTATTGGCACGGGACCTATAATAAAATTCAGTATTTCATGTAAAGGATTTACAACGGTTTCGGCTATGTGTAAATCAACTGACGGCGTACTTTTTATCGTCATGTCAGCATATTTAATGTTATAAAGTTCAACATTTCCTTTAACCCAGACTTTTTCGGCTCCGCCGGCCGGAACAGAAACGTCGAAATCCACATCCCTTCCGTTTAGCCGGAATTTCATTGTTGCGCCTTTTGTGGTATTCGGAATCGGTTTCATAAGGATACCGTTATCCACGAAGATATCTCCGTTTACATCAGGTTCCGGAAGCCGGCCTCTCACTGTTAAATTCCCTATAGCATCTCCGTAAAATTTGTAATTTTTTAATCTCTCGGAATTTAGTTCTTCTATTTTAAATGCAGGCAGAAGGTTTATAACATCTTCTACTTTTGCCTTGTTAATAAAAATGGTCAAATCAAGTGTGGATTTGGTCTTTCCCAGATAGTTCCGTACAGTTCCATTAATTGAAGCGTTTAGGTTTTTAGAACTTATTTCAACATTTTTAAAATCTATAATATCTCTTTTTATATGAAAATTGGATTTTATATTCATTGTGGTTGGCAGTATTATTGATTTAGAAGCTTTTTCCATAATTGCCGAACAATTGTCCAATCTTGTTATGAGTTCTCCCTTGTTAGCTTCAATATTTACGGTTCCGTTAAGAGAGACTAAATCTTTCGGAAGATAATTCTTGAAATATATTCTTAATGGTGCAAGATCGAGGTTTGAGACATTTATTTCAAATATGGTTTTTTTTATGTCATTATTCTTAGGCAGAAACATATTAATATCCGTATAGGATATTTTATTCTGAATTTCCAGCTTATTATGGGTTTCAAACTTTAGGTATCTGTTTTTTTTCTTATAGACAAAATCAGTTCCGCTATAAGAAATAGGTTTTTGGATATCTTTCTGGAAAATAAGAATCTCAAAATCATTTACCGTTGCCGAGTCTAGTTTTATTCTTGATGTTTCAAGTCTGCTGAAAAAATCCTTATCAAGTTCGACATTTTCTTTAATCAATGATGTGATATTTAAATAAGCAGCCTCCGTATGATTAACATGCAATTTGCCTGTAAGTAACGGAAGCAGACGGATTGTTATTTTAAAATCTTTTATTTGAATCTTATCAATACTATTTTTTTGTTTCAGGATAATATTATTAGCTTTGAAAGATGCAACAGGCAAAATTGAAAACCGAAAGGCCGGATTTTCTACATTAAGCGTATAATTTGATTTAGCGGTTATATTTTTGCAAAGTCCTTTAACCGCTCCTGAAAAGACTAACGGTAAAACCCCAAGATAAAATATATAAAAAGTTATTATTATAATTATGTATTTATTTATTCTTTTAAGCATTTTAATTAATTATATTATATATAAGAAAATAATACAGTAAGTTACATGATGTAAATTTTTGGTACTTTTAGATATGTATGTTATAATTCCAAGTGTGAGAGATTTTTTTAAAGTATTATTAATCGGGATAGCTATTTTCTTTTCTCCGCTTGTTTTTGCGGAGGAATATAAAGTTGCGGTTATTCCGGATAACATTGTTACTGAAAATGAATCTCTTGATTCATATATTTATGATGCATCTGCGGAATTTTTTGCAGATGAAGTTGTTAATATTCTAAATAAAACGGATTATATAACAGCACCAAGAGTCAGCGAAGTTAGACGTGCGCTGAAATCTGATTCTAATTATATGCTGGCTGCAAAAAATCTAACTGCCAGATTTAGAGCTTCTTATAACGTAGATTATACCCTGGTTAGAAAGCTTGCTAAAAAATTAAACTCACGATATGTTCTTTTGATAACATCTTATATTGATTCAGAAAACTATATTCTTAGAAGAACCTTGTGGGATTTCTTAAATATTGCCGGAGCTACGGTTATAGATCCTGCATACAAAGTTTCTACATATGCGGTGCTTGTTGATGCAGATAATAATCATACTCTATGGTCAGACACCTTTTATAAGACAATAAGTGTGTGTGAAAACAGAATCATTACACGAGGGCCGTCTCCACAGACAGAACAGCTGCAAAAAATTAAGGACTATTCAAGACTTTTATGTCCCGAAATCGCTCAAAATATTCAGTCTAACGTTTTGCCGCCGGAAGTGTTCGCAAAAGAATCAAATCAGATTTATTATGATATCGGCAATATTGACAATGTCTTTACCAAAAAGTACAGACGTTTGGGTAAAGAAACCGATAAGGTTTATAATGTCGTAAAAACTGATATGAATGATAAAACAGAGGCAGCAAGAGCAAGAAGAGAAGAACGAAGAGCTCAAAAAGCAGCCGAAAAAGCTCAAAAACAATTAGAAATGCAATCCAAACTTGAAGTAGAAGCAAAACCGGTTTATCCGTCTTTTTCAGAGACAAAGCCTCTTCAACCGGAGCAGGACTCTGATACAAGCAAGATAAAATCTTTCTTTAAAACAGATAATAATGATACTAATGTTAAGAATGCAATCTTTAAGAAAACTCCTGTAATAGAATCTTCTCAAGAGGATAATTTTATAATAGATATAGATTTGAAAAAGGGCAGACGGAATAATCTTTACGGAGATTCTGCTACAGTAAGACCGGAACTCAGAGATTATTCAAATTAAATCTTTACTTTACCCTGATTTTGGATTATCCTTGTCTAACAAGGAGAGAAACTATGCAAGATTGTATTTTTTGTAAGATTATCAACGGGGATTTCGGAACAGAATTTGTTTACGAAAATGAAGATGCTGTAGTATTCAAAGATATTAATCCTAAAGCAAATACACACCTTCTTGTTGTTCCCAGAATCCATGTCGAATCTTTAAATGAGCTGGACGACGAAGCTTTGCTCGGCAGGCTTATGATGACGGTAAAAAAAGCTGCCCAAAAAGCCGGTTTATCATCATACAGAACAGTTATTAATACAGGTAAAGACGCAGGTCAGGAAGTATTTCACCTGCATATACATATTTTATCAGGAGATATAAGACTATGACACTAACTCAGGAAAAATTCTATAAGGAAATTACGCCTTCAGGTTTTGGTATTGCTATTAAGCAAAAGGAAGTTTTGTTTTCACAACAATCAGAATTCCAAAAAGTTGAAATTATTGATACAGACAGCACCTTGGGTAAAATTTTAACTCTGGATGATTTAATGATGACAACAGAAGGTGATGAATATCATTATCATGAAATGATAGCTCATATCCCAATGATGCACCATAAGGACCCTAAAACGGTTCTTGTAATAGGCGGCGGCGATGGCGGAACCGTAAGAGAAGTCTTAAAACATGATACGGTTGAAAAAGTCGTCCTCTGTGAAATTGACGGTATGGTTATTGATGCTTGCAAAAAATACCTTCCGACGATTTCCTGCCAGCTGGATAATCCAAAATGCGAAATTTTAGTTCAGGATGCGATTGAGTATATTAAAGATAAGGAAAATATGTTTGATATAATTCTTATTGATTCAACAGATCCTATGGGCCCAGGAGAAGGTTTGTTTACTGAAGAATTTTATACTAATGTCAAGCGTTCTCTTAAACCGGGCGGAATTATGTCGGCTCAATCGGAATCTCCGTTTGTTAATAAAGAAGAAATTAGAAAAATGTATGCGTTATTGAAAAAAGTATTTCCAATTTGTGCAACGTACACATCAAATATTCCTACATATCCGGGCGGCTACTGGGCTTGGGCTTTTTGTTCAGAATCGGTTGAACCTCTTTCTTACTGGGATGAAAGACGTGGAAATGAAATTACAAAAACTTGTAAAATCTATAACAAAGAATATCATAATGCAAGATTTGCGCTTCCTAATTATTTAAAAGAACTTTTAGTTTAATAAAGATACTAAGTCAGGGGCGGAACGTTATTAACGTTCCGCCCCTGACTTATACTTTTTATATCCGGACTTATCTCAGTTTTAATATCTCTCCGGATTCTTCTTCTGTTAAGACTTTTGCTCCGCCTAAAATTTTCGTATTTAATACAATTTGTGCATAGGATTCTGCCAGTTCAAGTTTTAAATACGCATCTTCAATGGTTTTGGCTCCTACTATAAAACCGTGATTTTCCATTAAAACTGCATCATAATTATCAAAAAACTTTGCCGTATTTTCAACAAGCTTCATTGATGACGGAAGTGCATACTCTGCAAGCGGAATTCCACCGAAATAGAACACATTTTCTGCAAGAACCGGTTCCATTAAATCTTTCCCCGCAGCAGCAAAACTGCTTAAATAGGGAGAATGTACATGAATAATATAATTAAATTCCGGTCTTTTTTTATAAATTTCTATGTGTAAAAACTTTTCGCTGGAAGGTTTCTTCCCTTTTTCTAAAGAGTTCCCGTCAAAGTCCGTGTAGACTATATGGCTTCTTTCAAGATAGCCGTTAGAAGAACCGGAAGTTGTAATAAGCATCCCCTTCTTGTATCTGGCGGAAATATTACCGGAATACCCGGGGGTAAAATTTTTTTTACCACACAGGTTTCCGTAATCAATAATTTCATTTTCTATAAAAAATCTAGAGAACATCTTCCATAACCTTTACATCTTCTACAACTGCTTTTTGAAGAACTTTTTTCTGAGGTGCAGACTGGAATGCAGTTTCTTCTTCCAGATCAGAATCATTACTCTTTTTAGCTTTTTTATCTTGCTTGATTTCAAAAGTATCATATTCAAGTTTGGTACCTTTGGCATCCATCATCATTTGAACTGTAAAATACGTATTTTCACGTACAAAATCGTAACCGATATTGAATTTAACATCATCGGGACCAATTGACAGATAGAAAGAATTTTCCTGGAATCTTTCTCCGTTTGGCGAGTCGCCTGTCAGGTTGATTGAACCGAACCAGGAAAGAGTTAAGTATCTGCAAATTCGGATATATTCTCTAATATACAGGTTTTGTTTTCCGTATCTGTACGCATCGAAAACCGGCATTGGGGTGTTGTCATCATAAACCGAGAAGAAATATCCGATATCCTGCATCCATCTTTTATATTGAGTATGGAGTTGCGGTCCCAATCTTCCGATAACTTGAGTATCTCCCGTGCCGTATACAGCAGCAGATAATTGTGATATAACGCTTAACCCGAGAGCGGTCTGCTTTTCTTCATTTTTGTAGTTATAAAGATTTTGGTCTGCTTGCGCCATATACCTGAAACGCATTGTTCCAATCTGTTCACCCTGCAATTTCCGGAAATTTTTATCTTTATCAATATCTTGATAATAACCGGCATCAAATCTGTGTGCAAATCTTGAAGCGTGTCCTTTTAGCAAGAAGTTGTCACTGGAATAACCATTATTGTATACAAGCGAGATTCCGTATTCCGGTCTGCGTCTGCCCAAAAACCATTCATTCATATAATCATTCATACCGTATTGCAAGTATAAATGGTCATCTAAATCCTGCTTGCCTCGGATAATAAAGTCACCGGCAGCAGTACCGTAGGCTGCTTGAGTAAAGTTAGTACTGTTCTGGAATCTGACTAAACCGCCGACTCCAAAGCCGCTTTTATAATTCAAAATCGGCATAGCTTTTAATACAGAGCCTCGTGGTAATTCAAATACCCAGCCGGGTCCGATAAACATACCCAATCCTCTATATGAACCTAATTCCCAGGAATTTGTTTCGGCAAAATCATGGTTTTTGTTTGTATAGAGTTTTACGGCAGGCATTTTAAATATCGTACGTTTTCCCTTAAAGACTTTAGGATGTTTCAAGGAGATTATTTCCAAATCACCTTTTTGAGTTATTTTTAAGTCTTGAACGGTAACTTTAATAAGTCCGTTTTCCATATCGTCAGTCAAGGTTTCCTTTGGAGGTAAAAGCATTCTCTGCATTTGAGGACCTCTGCCTGCTGAACGAAAGTTAATAGGAAAAGATTTGTCAACGGTTATAGAGCCTTCTTCCTGAACAATTCTATCGCCGTATACATATCCTTTTCTTGATTTTATTTCAATAGTTTCTGTTTGGGTTAAAGGATTTTCAATCAGCGCATTTTCTTCGTTCATATCGACAAAAATATAGTCACCTGTTATGGTTTGTCCACCCTTTAAAATCCGAACATTCCCTTCTGCTTTAATAGTATTATTCATTCTGTCAAAAGTGATTAAATCCGCTTTGAGAATTGTTCCTTGTTTGACAAAATCAACAATAGCATCACCTTTTGCAGTAATAAGATAATTTTCCGTATCATAATCTACATTATTGCAATCCAGAATAATATCTTCTGTTTCATTTTTTTCTTCAGCCTTGTTTTTTTTGCGGAAAAAGTGATGTTTTGGTTTTTCGTTTTCTGAAATTGTTTCTTCATCGGCTTCAAAGCCGTCAGCCTGCATTTCGTCAAAATCTTCCGTTATCTCTTTGGAAGCATATTCTGAGGTTTCTGTTCCGGCGGAATAAATGTCCTCTGCCGGTTCTTCCATGGTAGGAGCAAGCTCATATTTCTTCATATTTCGTTCTTTGAGCTTTTTCTTTACAATAAGCCGGAGTTTTTTTATAGGCGGAATCGTATGTTTGACTCCGCTTTTCTTTTTTTCCTGGGCTTGTTCCTGAAATACCGGAGGTGTAAAGAATGCTTCGCCGGTAAAGTCAGACGGATCTACAAAAGAATATTCTGATGCTTTTGCAGAACATGTTATTAGTATAGATGCTGTAAATAATATTGCTAACTTTCTTTTCAAAATACTTTACCTGCTATATATAATTTAACGGATTATTTGGCTGTCCGTTTACCCTGACTTCAAAGTGGCAATGAGGACCGGTGCTGTAACCGGTTGTTCCTTCATAACCCAAAACCTGACCTTTATTAACTCTTTGACCGTTAGATACGGCAATGGAATTCATGTGTGCATATAATGTTGTAATCGGTTTTCCGTTAATAATCCCGTGTTCAAGAATAACAACCTTTCCGTAACCTCCGTACCATCCGGAATAAATAACTTTTCCGGAATTGGAGGCTCTTATTGCTCCGAGATTTGGTCCTCCTATATCTACTCCTGAATGGAATGAACGGCTGTTAAATATTGGGTGGGTTCTCCAGCCGAATGGGGAGGTGATTCTTCCCTGAATAGGTTTTATAAATCCGGAGGCAACCTGTACGCCGGTATCTTTTGCGGTTTTGTTAATATATGACCCGATACTTGCCGATTGTTTTGCAAGTTCTCTTTCTGCTTTTTGATATGCTACACGGTCTGTTCTCAGCTTGTTAATCATATCTTCATTACGTGCAATTGCTCTTTGGATGTATGATTGCTGGGTGTTAATTGAGGCAACAGAACGTTCAAGATTTCTTTTCTTTGTTTCAATATTGTATTTGAGAGCAGCAATTTCCTTAGCTTTTGTCCTTGCCGCATCCATCCTTTTATAGTCGTCTCTAAGAATAATTTTTTGATAATATAATCTGTCAACCAGAATATTTATATCTTCCGAACTTAAGAGTATTTCAAAGAAAGCTTTTCTCTGGAGCTTAAATACACTTCTTATATGTTTTGCTAGAATGTAATTTAGGTTATTATATTCGCTGGATGCCTTGCTTAGTTTTATCTGTAAATTATCAAGCTCTTTTTGAACCTCTCTTATTTGATTTTTAGAGGCGTGAAGATTGTTGGTTGCGTTTTCAAGTTTTTGTTGGTTTTTGTAAAGTTTATTGGTTTCAAGACTTTCCAACCATTTTAAACGGTTAATTTTCTCACGAGTCTGGCGCTGTTGGGTTGCAATGTCCGTCGCATATGACATAGAACACCCAAGGGTGTTTAATAAAATTGCTAAAAATATTAAAATATTTAATATTTTTTTTAAGCTCACTCTTATCCCCCAAGATTAGGAAGCATTATAAGTATCCCCATGCCTATAGTCCAAAGGATAAAAGATACTGCTATTAAACCAACTATCAGTTTTTTATGTTCTCTAAAAAATTCCATCGCAACCTCTTTTATTATAATAATACAAATACATGCAAAGAGCAAATTTTAATAAACATATAATCGTTTTTTCATATGTTTAGACGGGAAACTTCGGAAGCTTAACTTATTATGGGGAATGATTTACTTCAATAAAACTGCAGAGTTAATAACAGGCAAGAGTGTTTACACAGAACTTGTCCGTATAATGAAAGAGTTAACAATAAAATACTATAACATGAAACTGATGTCAGGTTTAAAATGCAGTTAATTTAGTGAAGTAGGTTAGGCATTGCCTGACCTACAGACTGAACCCGGGAAATGCTTTGTATTTGGGTTCTGCGTCCTCCTATCACCAATAAAAAAGAGCCCCAAAGGACTCTTTTTTATTGTCGATGGCGGGACTTGAACCCGCAAGGATCTCTCCACACGCCCCTCAAACGTGCGCGTATACCGATTCCGCCACATCGACACAAATATTATATTCAATTTTCAACGATTAAAGTTAGTTCCACGTGGCGGAACGGTTTTCGTTCCTCAAACCCCTCTCGCAAAACTTGACATTTAGTCAACTTTTGCTCGGCAGAGTGCCACATCGACACATCTCTATTATTCAATTTTCAACGATTAAAGTTGGTTCCACGTGGCGGAACGGTTTTCGTTCCTCAAACCCCTCTCGCAAAACTTGACATTTAGTCAACTTTTGCTCGGCA
>CALVBP010000030.1 GCA_944325825.1 Candidatus Gastranaerophilales bacterium
AGTACTTCATCACAATAGCATATTTTCAAATCTTACCTATGGATTGTAAAGAAAAATTTACATCTTAACCTAAAACAAGGCTTTGCCTTGTGGTTCTCGTTCAACTCTAGGTTTTTAGTTAAAACAAAAGCTAGACCACGCTTTGCTCCAATTTTAACAATAAAAAACTCCCCAGGTTGGACTGTCTTGCTCACTCGCGTTTAACGGCAATTCCGCATTTTGCTTCTTGGGTTTCACCCAATCGCAAAACTGCTCCAGTCTCAGCTCGTTCGCGCTCGAACCTAAAACAAGGCTAACGCCTTGTGGTTCTCGTCCAATTTGGTAAAATTCTCCAAATATTAAGGCGGTGGGTTTCAACCCACCGCCTTAATATTAAAAAACTCCTCGAACCGTGCCAGATTCGAACTTTAATTTTTGATTTGCATGATGTAATAAAAGCTACTCCCAATAGCTTTTTTGAGAAGATACAAGAACTTAAGCCATATCTTCGGTCTTGAAAATAAAGTAACCTTCGTAACTGTAGCTTGCGTCAATGCCTTTCATGTAAACAACTCTATTGTTTATATCAGATGTTAATGCTTGTCTTAAAAGTTCTTTTATTTCAACACTTTTAATCGGACTACGTTCCATAGCAAGTAAATAATCTTCTTTATCAACTTTTGACCAATCAACAACTTTGCCTAATTCTTTTTTTAGAATTAAATCTAACCAAATGCGAGTACTTCTGCCGTTACCTTCTCTGAAAGGATGTGCCACATTCATTTCTACATATTTTTCGATAATTTCTTCAAATGTAGATTGTGGCATATTATCAATATGATCTAAGGCCGGTTTTAAATACATTACTGGTGCAAATCTAAAGTTTCTTTTTGCAAGATTAACATCCCTTATTTCTCCAGCAAAGTGGTAGATTTCATCAAAAAGATGTTTGTGAATTTTAGAAAGTGAACTGAATTTACCAGCCTCAAGAGAATCCAGAATCCCCTTTTCAAAAAGTTCTAATGCTTTTTTTTTGCTGATGCGTTCTTCTTCTTTTGCAAGTTCTGCAGATTCAGTTATGTCAAGCTTGTTTTCTAAAACCATAAATACCTCTTTTAAGTATTATAGCATAAATTCAATCAGGTTATGAATAATCTTTTATTACTCCCTTTATAAACTTTTCGTTACAAATCTTAATCTAAAAAGCAATTTTTGAGGAGTGAAAGACTTTATGTAAGTATAAGAGGACATTATATGGGTGAAATATTAAATATTAAATACGATAAATTATTTATTAATGAAGATTTCTCAGATTTAAAATTAAATCAGCAGTATTTTAATCAAAATACTAAATTAATTTTCAATATTTACGATTCAAATCAAGATAAAAATCTTGACAGTAATGAACTATCGAGTTTTATATCAGACATTAAAAATATCGCATCTGATGATAAAGATTTATCCACTAGTGATATAAAACAGTTACTAAAAAAGATTTTGCCAAATTCAAATATACCAACAGATGTTTTTAGGGATTTTTTATTTACAATTCAAGAAAGACTATTAGATTATATTACAACAAATTCTAATAAAAAAATAGATAATGTACATCAAGGGGGGGCTGATTGCTGGTTATTATCAGGATTAAAGGCATTGTCTAATACAAATTGGGGAGCTGAAGCGATTGAAAATTCTGTAAAATATAGCGAAAATGAATCTGTATATACTGTTTACTTAACAGGTGTTAAATTTGAAACTAATATTACTGAACAAGATATAGCATGTGCTAGACAACAATCTAATTATAACAGGCATGATATAGATGCTTTGCTAATTGAAATGGCAATTGAAAAATACTTAAAACAAGAAGTGTTATCGGGTTCTATTTCTAGAAAAGAAGATTTATTACAAGCTGGTATGCAAAGTGGTTTGCGATCAATTCAGTATTTTTTAACTGGTAAAACAGGCCATACATTCTATTTAAATCGTGATAATAATCCAATAGATGAAAGTTTATTAAGCGAATCACAAAAAAGCGATATTAAAAACTCTAGGGATTTTGCTTCTTCAACTCTTGATGTAGAAAATATTTATAGTTTATTAAAAAATATAGAAAAAAATAAAAATAATACAGCAATAACTTGTTCTTTTCATGAAAAAAATGAGTGGTTAAATAATAAAAAATACAAGAAGTGCAATGAAGATTTTTTAACTTCTTCGGGGCATTGTTATGAAATATCAGATATTATATCTAACAATAACGAAATAACTGCTATTATTATTACGAATCCGTATGACAGCAGTCTAAAAATTAAGTTACCTATAGATGAATTCTTAGATAAAGTTTTAAGTATTGGTATTACAATAGAAAATGATTTATATGACGATTATAATAAACATTTTGGACCAACAAAATGGCAAGATTTAAAATTATAATAACTAAAGTGTATGTTTTTAAAAATCAAACTATTATATTTAGTATATAATTAATTTTTTTTGCAATAAAAAACTCCCCAGGTTGTCTTGGATTTGCTCCACGCTCGAATAGTTTCGCAATTGAACCTTCGGTTCAAGTATGCTCAATATTCTCGCTATCCGGACGGGCTATATTTCCCCCCGTCCGTCCGCAAATCCGCTGGACTCTTCACCAAGAGCCCCGCGGGCTGGTTGGTTCTCAAACACGAGACTTGACTGACAAAACAAAAACAGGCTTTGTGCCTGTTTTTGTTTTGCAATAAAAAACTCCCCAGGTTGGACTGTCTTGCTCGCCGGCATTAAACGGGTCTACGGTTGCCGCCTGCAATGGCTTTGCCATTTTGCCGTCAAGCCTTTGCCCTCTGCCGGCTCGCGCTCGAACCTAAAACAAGGCTTCGCCTTGTGGTTCTCGTCCAACTTTAGAATTTTGGTTAAAACAAAAGCAGGGGCACACCCTGCTTTAATTTTAACAATAAAAAACTCCCCAGGTTGTCTTGGATTTGCTCCACGCTCGAATAGTTTCGCAATTGAACCTTCGGTTCAAGTATGCTCAATATTCTCGCTATCCGGACGGGCTATATTTCCCCCCGTCCGTCCGCAAATCCGCTGGACTCTTCACCAAGAGCCCCGCGGGCTGGTTGGTTCTCAAACACGAGGCTTGACTGACAAAACAAAAACAGGCTTTGTGCCTGTTTTTGTTTTGCAATAAAAAACTCCCCAGGTTGGACTCGAACCAACAACCTACCGGTTAACAGCCGGTTGCTCCGCCATTGAGCTACTGAGGATTATTTTCATCTTATTCAATTGTCTTATCCTCAATGTCGGAGCAACCTTGCTCCGATTTCCTTATCCCGCTCCGCTTTCGCTTCGCTGTGGGAGCTACTGAGGATTATTTCAGTCTTATTTAATTCACTTAAACATATTACCAAATAAATTTTTTTTGTAAAGAGGGAAAACTCAAATTTCCTTAATTATATTTATGTTAAAATACCTCTATGGCAGAAGAATTATTTAACTTAAGAAATTATGCACACGTAGGTGATGCTGTGTGGGAACTTTTTGTCAGAGATTATACTGTATTCAAGACCTCAAATGCCAAACTCCTTCACAAATTAACCACGGACAGGGTTAATGCATCTTTCCAAAAAAATATGCTTGAGATAATAACTCCGCAGCTAACAGAAGAAGAATCGGAAATTGCGAGACGGGCCCGTAATTTACCTATACCTGTCGGCAGAAGAAAAATCCAATCTGATTACCGCCAGGCAACCGCATTTGAGACATTAATCGGATATTGGTATATGCACGACAAACACCGGCTTAATAATTTTTATGCAATGTTCAAAGAAACAGAATTCTTCTCTTAAACTCCCAATTCCCCGTCAATTCTGGTTTTATAGTCTTTAACTATTTCATTCTCCGGAAAATTTTTAGCCAGCCCGTCAAACTCTTTTTTTGCAATCGCTAAATAACCTGTATCATAAAGTATAATCGCCTTTAAAAGGCAAGCTTCAAAAAAATCACCCTGGAGCTCTTCTATTGCTCTCTTATAATGTTTTTCAGAATAATAAAGATTTGCCAGAGCAAAATGATAATTTTGATTTTGCGGATTGTGTGAAATTGCAAGATTGTAATATTTTTTTGCAAGCTGGATATCTCCGAGTTTAAAATAAGTACTTGCAATATTATAATAATATTTATCTTCGCCTTCAGAAAGTCTTGAAGCTAATTTAAAATACTGTAATGCCTTTGAATAGTCTTCCTGATATTGTTTAACAAGTCCTGCAAAGTTTAGCATTTCAGAATTATTTTCATCAATATTTATACTATTTAAAATACTCACACATTCTGACTTTTTGCCGGATTTAAACAGTATCTCACCTTTTAAAAGCAAGTACTCATCATCTTTCTTTTTATCCAATGCCTGATTTATAAAGTTTTCGGCTCCATCAAAATCTTGAATCATGGATTTTGCATAAGCTTGTTCATAGAGAACTTTATCATTTGGATTATCTACAGAATATTCAAAGATTTCTTCAAATTTTCTTTGGGCATTCAATAACCTGAAGATATCAGCAAGATTATCATTAGTTCTTGAAAAACAGTAAATATTTTTTGCCGTTTGTTCGGCCTCCTCATACGCTCCTTTTTCTTCAAAAATTTTTTCCAAAAGTTTCAAGCTCTCAATATGCGCCGGTTCCTTATCCAAAATTTGTTCAATATAATTTAATGCCCGCTCTTCATTTCCCATAAGATAATATAATTCTGCAATTTCAAGCAAAAGTTCATTGCTTGAATTATCTATTTCAAGAGCTTTGTAAAAAGCCTCTATTGCATGCTTATAATATCCTTTTGATTTTAACAGGAAACCTTCCTGTAGCAGTTCTTTAATCATGTTTTATAAAACCTATTTTTTTTGGTTTTTCTTCTTTTACTTCGTCTTTATTTGAGTTGATTATAACCAGAACTTCGTCTTCCGAAGACATTTTTAAATTGTTTCTTGCAATTGCCTCAAGCCCTGAAACATTTGAAAAATTGTTGATATTATCTTTCAACTGATCGTTCAATGCCAGAGCAGCATCTCTTGTTTTAGTTATTTGAATAATCTTAGCCTTATACGAAATTATTTTGGAAATATTTAATACTGCACTTATAGTTATCTGCACAAGGCACAGCAGCAGAATAATCGTAAGAAAAGAATAATAAAAACCGCCGGAAGTATTTTTTTCTGCTCGTTTTGCAGATGCGGATTTATCTTTTTTATTTTCTTTATTAATTACTCTTTTTGGTCTTCTCTGGTCTTGTCTGTTGCGTATCATACGAATAATTATATAAAATTTTTAAATTTATTACAACTTAAAACCTGTTGCAAAGCTAAAAGAAGAACTCTGCCTGCCGTTTTGGTAATAAGATTGTGCAACACCGAGCTCAAATTTTAAGGAATCGGCATATTTTTTTAAATCCGGAGTATAAACAAGGGTAATTTCGTTCTTATTTTTAGGAAGATTCATATACGTAGAAAAAGAATCTTTAAGGGTCAGCTTGTCTGTTATATGCCATTCCGGAGTAATTCTAAGAGTATTATACTGTGTCCCTATATCTTGGTTTGCAGATTGCTTAATATCTGTCATTAATGAAAAATACTTCGGAGCATCATATCTTACGAACATTGAAGCTGAGGATTCTATCTGTGCATAAGACAACTCTTCTCCCCACATAGAGCCGTATGAAAAACCTCCCGCCTGTTCAGATATACTGCCGCTGAGCGGAAGAATATCCTGAACGCCCCTTCTATTTACCATCGCTCTTGCCAGAGCGCTCCTCGGTGTATCGGTATTGGATGTTATATTCAGGACCCCTACCGGAAGGGTCAATGTCCGCTTTGGGATGTTCACCTGGGGTCTTTCTATTGTATCATCCAGATATATTGTCTCAACGGGATTGTCATCGTATTCTACCTGACCCTGGAGTTTGTAGGTCTCTTTGACAACTTCTTCCGCAGACACCGGTACAACGGTTAAAATTATTAACGTTATTATTAAAAATATTTTCTCCATACTTATATTTTAGTTGAAAATCTCAAGGATTTCAATGCAAAAAATAGCCGGCAATAATAGACTGACGGGTAATGCTTTTTATTTCCGCAAAACGTATAACAGTATGAAGAAAAGTGAGGTTATATTATGAAAAAATGTTTTTTATTTATTTGTGCGATGGTTTTATTTTCTTCTTCAACTGTTTTTGCCGAAGATAAAGTCGCTGTCGTTGATTTACAAAAAATCGTCAGTAATTCTTCTCAAGTAAAGCAGCTTAAGCAGGAACATTCTAAGAAAATGGATGAACTTAATAAAATTATAGTAAATGCTCGAGGAGAAATCTCTAATCAAACAGATCCGGCAAAAGTTCTGGCACTGGAAGAAAAATACACAAAAGAATTCAATACAAAAAAGGATGCTATTGATAAGGATTATAACTCCAGACTTGCTGCAATAGAAAAGAATATAAAGTCCGAAATAGAGAAAAAAGCTCAGAAAGATTCTTACACTTATGTTTTTGCTAAAAGTGTTGTTCTTTATGGCGGAAAAGATATTACTAACGAACTCCTTAACAGTGTAAAGTAAATTAACAAAAATTTTTATTTTACGGGGTTATGTATTATAATTATAATATGAATGTACAACCCAAGGAGATAAATATGTCCAAAAAAACTTTTGTAATATTAGGTCTTTTAGCCATAATATCCGGCTCTGTTTCTGCTGTTTTTGCAGAAGATGTAATCTATACTGATGAGCTGGGCAGGATGCACTTTTTAGGCAGAGGCGGTTATTCAAGTGTACGCAAAATCCAAATGGATGAAGTTCAAGCTGGCGTTGTTAATGATGCCGTAAATAAATATTCGGTTCCCGAAAAACCGGTATTTAAACCTTTAGACGAGGATTCTAATGAAGTTCCGGCATCTATCCAACAGGATACTGCGCAACCGCAAAACATTGAAAGCGATGCAATGCCGCAGCCGCAAGCTCAGCCTGCCGCAGCAGAGAAATCTACTCCTGAACTAAGAGATGTTATAGAAGAAAAACCTACTGTCAATAAAGCTAAACACAAATCTTCTTTTACGTTCAAAAAGGGTACGATGGATGCATCAAACCCCTATAATTATGGAAGCACAAATATTCCTGATAAAACCAGATATGAGAAGGACAAAGCGGATTTTGAAGCTCAGAAAGCAAGATATTTTGGCACTCCGGCTGAAAATTCCGAATTAAACAGAGGCCCTCGAAGTGTTAATCCGGCTATAACTCCTGACAGGAGATTTTAATGAATAAATAAATTCTATACCAGTTTAAATAGGTCGTGTTGAATAAAGTTGTTCAAGACGACCTATAATCTTTTTCTAATACGTCCGTCTTTTCAACTTTCAAATAACTTTCAAAACTCTTATCCTCAATTTTGTACCCGCAGCCGGGGTGGAGTTTCCCGGGATAGCCAATTTTAGAGGCCGGATATTTTCTGCACATTCTTAGTCTTTTATCATAAACAGAACACAGCCCTTCTTCTGTTACATATTTACATGCAAAAATCAGATTTCCGTCAGAATCTTTCCCTCTTATATAAAACCTTCTGTATGAGGGAAAAAGAAACTGCATAATTTTAAAATCAGTGGTTGTATAAGTGTCAAAGCTGTACATATATCTGCAGCACTGACCGCATTTAAGACACTTACCGGTTATTCTGTATTCCATTTTTTCAGGAACAAAATAAGATAAAATTTCATTTTTTAATGTTGTCAAAAAACTTAACATATTCTTCCAAAAAATCCCAACATAAATATTTATTTGATAAAATATTGTAAGCTATATAAACATAGTACAAAGATTTTTATAAAAAAACAATATAAAAGGGGTATAAATGAGACAGTATAATGTACCACGAGGCAGAAAAAGAGGTTCTTCAAAGAGAGTAACTTTTGACAATCCGCTTTTAAAATTTTTAACTTATGTATTTGTATTTTTTATTGGAGTTGCGCTTGCGGGCATGCTTGCACTCAAACTATACTTAATGTCTCTTCCTCCTATTAAAAATTTAAATACCCTGAAACCTAATATAGTTACCACTTTTTGTTCCAGTGACGGACAAGTTATTAAGACTTTTGCAGCTTACACATTTTCAAATGTTGAGTTAAAAGAAGTGCCAAAACAGCTGGTACAAGCCTTAATAGCGACTGAAGATAAAAATTTCTATAAACACCCGGGGTATGATATCGTTGGGCTTGCTCGTTCAATGGTAGCTAATATCCTTGCAGGAAGAGTTGTTCAGGGAGCCAGCACATTAACACAGCAGCTTTCCAGAATTTTATTCTTGTCTAATGAAAAAACTTTTACCAGAAAAATCAAGGAATTACAGGTCGCTGCACAGATAGAAAAAACTATTTCCAAAGATAAAATTCTTGAAATGTATCTTAATAATGTATATTTGGGCTCTGGGGCATACGGAATTAAGGGAGCTGCAAAAATTTATTTCAATAAAAATCTAAATCAGTTAACACTGTCAGAAATGGCACTTATTGCAGGACTGCCTCAAGCACCTTCAATTTATTCACCTTACCATGATATTGAAAAGGCAAAAAAACGCAGAAATCAAGTTCTTTTAAGAATGTATAAGATGAAATACATTGATAAAGAAACATTGGAAAAAGCCAAAGCCGAACCGATTACGCTATCTACTATGCCAATGTTATATGCGACAAATAAAGCGCCTTATTTCTGTGACTATGTAGTAAAAGAATTGCATAAACTCGGATTTACGGAAGAAGAGATTGTAAACGGCGGATATAAGGTTATCACAACATTAAACTACGATGCTCAGGTTGCAGCAAATGAGGCTATTATTAAAAACCTGAATGCCTGGGGATTAAAAGGAAATAAAAATCAAGCAGCAGTATTCTCTTTTAGCCCGATTGACGGAAGAATTCTGGTATATGCCGGCGGAAAAGATTATTCAAAGAGCCAGTATGATAGAGTCACCCAGTCATTAAGACCGTCAGGTTCAGCATTCAAACCGTTTATATATACAGCTGCTATTGAAAAGGGATATTCTCCTAATGACATGATTGAAGATTTACCATTCAAGGTTGGTAATTGGACTCCCAAAAACTACGGGAACAAATACAGAGGTCAGATACCTTTATACACGGCATTTATGGTTTCTTCAAACGTATGCGCAGCAAGGCTAATGGATGCAATCGGAGTTCGTCCGGTTATACAGCTTGCAAGGGTTATGGGAATTACAACTCCTATTCCATATGATTACACTATTTCTCTCGGATCAAACAGTGTTAAACTTTTTGAAATGACTCGTGCATACGGAATTTTTGCAAACGGAGGGTTTAAGGTTGAACCTTATGCAATTGAAAGAGTTGAGTCCTCCAGAGGAACAGTTCTTTTTGAAGCTAAAAAAGCAAAAACTAACAAGGTTCTTAATATAAATACAGCAGCAACAATGACAGCTATTATGAAAACAGTTATTACCAACGGTACAGGACGTGCAGCCAATATAGGTAAACCTGCCGCAGGTAAAACTGGAACAACTGATGACTGTAAAGATGCTTATTTTATAGGATTTACACCTGATGTGGTAACAGGTGTCTGGGTAGGAAACGACGATAACTCAAGGATGGGTGAACTTACCGGCGGTACGGTTCCTGCAAAAATCTGGCGGGATGTAATGCTTGTAGCAACAAAACCCTACGGAAACTCTGATTTTGAATATCCTGAAGTTATATTAAATCCGTTCAAAGCTTCAAGCGTTTCTATTATTCCGCAAAGCGAAGCAAAAAAAGTCTGGGAAGAAAAAGAAGCTGCTGAACGTGAAGCAGCGGAAAAAGAAGCTGCCGAAAAAGCAGCTCCGCAACCTCCTGTTGTAAAACCGGATGCGGTAAAGCCGTCAACCCTTCTTCCTCAAAACTTTAAACCTATTCAGAAAAAAGAACAGATTGAACAAAAAACAATAGAAGTTAAAGAAGAGCCGCCGGCTCCGGATTTAGCTCCGGTTCCTCTCGGAACCGCCCCTGTAGGACAATAATTTTAATAACAATGTGGAGAAAAAATGAAACTTGAAGATTTAAAATTCGTCTGCGGTGAAAACGCATTTCAAACTGCTGACATTGAAAGAAATGATAAAACAATTGATTACGAAACAAGCATTCAGCTTTCTTATATAAACATCCTATCGCTTGTTAAAGGTTTAGATGTTATAAGTGAGTTTTATGATGTTCAGGCTGCCTGTGCAGTAAAAGGAACAGGTATTATTGCGGTTGCACTGGGTAAAACCCTTGCTGATGCGGTTACAAAAATTATGGATTCAAATCCTGTTGATTTTATGAATTCTACTGTTGTGCTTTCTTCGGAAGTTGATAGTGAAACAGCGAGGTTTTTTAGAGATACAAATCTGATTGCAGCCCCTAAATACACAAAAAATGCACTTGAAATTCTTCAAATGCATAATGTAGGTTATGTAACGATTCATACTCCTTTAAAAGAATATAAACAATATCTTTCTAACGAAATAAAGGTTACTCCGCTCGGAACGTTGACTCAGACTCCTAATCTAAGCGAACTTGATAAAGATACTTTTAAAGTAGTAACTACAAATAAACCTACTGTTGAACAAATTGAGGATGCGGTTTTTGCATGGAAAGTCGCAAAACATAATAACTCACAATGTATTGTTATTGCAAAAGATTTAAAAACATCCGCAATATCTCAAGGGCTGCAGTCAGCATCAATTGAGTTTGCTCTTGATTATTCCTGTGATATGTCAAAAGATGCCATACTGGCTTCTGATATGCCTCTTACCGTGCATGATATTAATGTAGCTTCACAAGGACGAATTGGAACAGTCATTGTGCCTTTTGCATCAAAAGACATCATAACTGCTGCTGATAAGTATGCAATGGCTGTTATCACTACCGGATTTAATAATATTTCATTTTAATAAAAAATTTTAATATATTTTCCAAAAAGGTATTGACATTAATACCTTAATCATGTATTCTATATATATGATGATTAATAATGATAAAGATAATATTTTAAATTTGGAACAAAAGATTACTTTTAGTATTGGGCTGTTGGAAGTCGCAAAAACATACTGTGATTTTCATTATGACAAGTCTCAAGAATTTATTGCACTCGGTTCAGTACTGGAAGTACTCTTAAATAATCAAAAAGAGTTGGCTTCAAACCTTGATGGCATTATGATTGGGTAATTTAGTTAAAATACCGTATGGACCTTTCATAATATGCAGGTTACCTGTCAAAGTTTCTTTGTGTAATATAAAGTCCGTAATTTTAGAGAAATTCTAAAAAAGCGGCTTATCAAATGATAAGCCGCTTTTCTTTCATTTAAATACTTAAAATTAGTATCTGTAGTGAGCAAATGCTTTGTTAGCTTCAGCCATTCTGTGGGTATCTTCACGTTTCTTGCAAGCTGCACCATTTCCGTTAGAAGCATCAATCAATTCGTTAGTTAATTTTTCAACGAAAGATTTACCGCTTCTATTTTTAGCAGCTGAAATTAACCAAGATGAAGATAGCGCAAATCCTCTGTCAGGTTTAACATCGATAGGTACCTGATAAGTAGAACCGCCTATACGTCTTGCTTTAACTTCAAGTAACGGAGTGGCATTTGTAATTGCTTTTTGGAAAATTTCCAAGCCTTTTTCATTTGTTCTTTCTTCAATTTTCTTTACTGTTGAATAGAATATTCTTTCAGCAAGAGACTTTTTACCGCGTCTCATAATTCTGTTAATAAATTTAGAAACATCTACGCTGTTATAAATAGGGTCAGCTGAAGGAACTCTTCTTTCAGGTTTAGATCTTCTAGACATTATTTCTTACCTCCTTTAGCTTTCTTGGCACCATATTTAGAACGGCTTTGTTCTCTGTTAGCAACACCTGCTGTATCTAAAGTACCGCGAACAATGTGATATCTTACACCAGGAAGGTCTTTAACCCTTCCGCCTCTTATAAGAACAACACTGTGTTCCTGAAGATTGTGTCCGATACCCGGGATATAAGAAGTAACTTCAAATCCGTTAGTAAGTCTGACTCTGGCAACCTTTCTCAATGCAGAGTTTGGTTTTTTAGGGGTTGTTGTGTAAACCCTGGTACAAACGCCTCGTCTTTGTGGACATTCCATAAGAGCCGGCGATTTGGTTTTGTCTGTTAGCTTTTTACGTTCTGAACGTACAAGCTGGTTAATTGTAGGCATAACTTTTTCTCCTTTTACCTTTCTATACGTTTTACGGTAAAACTTTTATTTTGCAGTTGCAATACAAACTAAATACATTCAGCCAGTAGTAACAAATCCAATCTAAAAGTTCATTTACCACCCTGAGCCGTCAAATCCGGCAAGAAAATTTCGACTAGGGTAGCTTCATGCTAGAACGAACATGGTTTTATGTCAATAAAATAAGTATTTTTATTAACTTTCGTGAACCGTAAATCGTGAGCAGTGATTTTATCATCGATTCACGACTCACGATTCACGATTCACGGCTCACGAGTTTTTCCCCATGTATTGTTTTAAGTTTTTTTAGTGTATAATTGACTCTTGTAAGGGGCTAATTGTTCCGTTTTATAATAAGCACAAGGAATTTTTATTTGAAACAATCGAGATTGACAATAGCAATATTCATTTCACTGGCTCTCGGAATAATTGTCGGATGGGCATTTCCGTCTTTTGCAATCAGAACGCACGTTCTTGCTGAAGTTTTCTTAAGAATGGTTAAAATGATTATTGCTCCGCTGCTTTTCGCAACTCTGGTTGTAGGTATAGCCGGTCATGGAGACGTTAAAAGTCTTGGCAGACTAGGGATTAAAACCGTAGCATATTTTGAAGTTGTAACAACTTTTGCTCTTATAATCGGACTGGGGTTTGCAAATCTTTTTAAACCGGGAGAAGGCATGGTAAGTGTCGCTTCACAGCATATCGGACTGGGAGAAATCGCAAGAATGGCTTCTTCTACACACCACAACTCTTTTGGAGAAATGTTTTTAGGACTTTTCCCAACCAGTATTTTTCAAGCTATGTCTGACGGAAATTTATTACAAATAGTTGTGTTCTGTATATTTTTTGCACTTGCAATATGTGCTGTCGGGAAAAAAGCACAGCCGGTTGTAGATATTCTTAATTCCGTTTCCACAATAATGTTTAAGTTTACGGAATACGTAATGATTTTTGCTCCCGTAGGTATTTTCGGAGCTATCGCATATACTGTAGGCTCTAACGGAATAGAAATTTTGTTTAACTATGGAAAAATAATTATTTCTCTGTATGTTGCTCTTGCTGTATTTGTACTTATTGTATTATTCATTGTATGCAGAATTGTCCATATATCCTTCAGAAGCCTGATAAAAGCGATACAAGAACCTGCTTTATTAACTTTTACTACTGCAAGTTCAGAAGCAGCTCTTCCAAAAGCTATGTCAATTATGGAAAAATTTGGAGTACCGAAATCCATCGTAAGTTTTGTAATGCCTACAGGCTATACGTTTAATCTTGACGGTTCTACTTTATACCTGGCAATGGCAGTTCTTTTTTCAACCCAGCTTGTCGGAATTAATTTATCACTTGAACAACAGCTTGTTATTATGTTTGCATTAATGTTGACTTCTAAAGGAGTAGCCGGTGTTCCAAGAGCTTCACTAATCGTTCTTGCCGGGACTTTAACCAGTTTCAACATCCCGATATTAGGGGTTGCAATATTGCTCGGTATAGACCAGATACTTGATATGGGAAGAACTACCGTTAACCTCATTGGTAACTGCGTAGCTACAGTTGTTATTGCAAGATGGGAAAATGCTTTCGATTATAATAAAATGCACGAATTTATTAAAATGAAAAATATAAGAACAAATACCTTCGGCAAAACCGAAAGTAATGTAAGCTTCCAAAAAGATTTTACAGCATAATTTTGATTAAGGATTTAAGAAAGGGTGATAAAAAATGGAATACAAAGAGACCTTGAATCTTCCTCAAACGACTCTTGAAATGAGAGCAAATGCAACAAAAAAGGAACCGGAAACACAAAAATTTTGGGAAGAAATGAATGTATACGAAAAAAATCTAGCTCAAAGAGATAAAGCTAATAAATTTGTACTCCATGACGGTCCGCCTTATTTGAGCTCCGAAAAAATCCATGTCGGAACTGCATTAAATAAAATTCTCAAAGATATTTTAATCAAATATAAATCTATGAGAGGTTTATATGCACCTTATGTACCGGGTTATGACGGACACGGACTTCCTATTGAAAATGCTGTAGTTAAGAATATTAAGGGCGGAAGAGAGGCTCTTACTCCGGCAGAACTAAGAGCAAAATGCAGAGAGTTTGCACATAAGAATCTCAAAGGTCAGGAAGCCGAGTTTAAGCGTCTCGGAGTATGGGGAGATTGGGAACATCCTTATTTAACAATAAATCCGGATTTTGAAGCCGAACAGGTAAGAGTTTTCGGGGAAATGTATAAAAAAGGATATATTGAAAAAGGGCTTAAACCTGTTTATTGGTGTGCTTCCTGCGAGACAGCACTTGCTGAAGCAGAAGTCGAATATGCTGACCATACTTCAACTTCAATTTATGTAAGGTTTAAATTCACTCCGGAATCTGTTGAAAAAATTAACAAACTGGTTGATACCAAAGGTAAAGATGTCTATGCGGTAATCTGGACAACTACTCCATGGACAATTCCTTCAAACATGGCAATCAGTATGCACCCGAAGTTTGAATACACTTTCTTCACCTATGGAAATGACGTTTATGTAACAGCACAAGGGCTGTTGGGAAGCTTTCTTGAAGGTGTAGGCTGGGAAGAAAAGGATATTAACGTAATAGGTTCTTGCATCGGGGCAGATTTAGAATTATTGGAAACAAAACACCCTTTATATGATAGAAAATCACCTATTATTTTAGGAGAACACGTAACACTTGATGCGGGTACCGGTTCCGTTCACACAGCTCCGGGCCATGGTCTTGAGGACTATGAAGTCGGAGGTAAATATAAGATAGAAGTATTTTCTCCGCTGGATAGTAATGGATGTTGGACAGAAATAGTTAACGACAAAGATTTAGAAGGAGTTCCTTACTATAAAGGGAATAAAATTGTTATAGACAAGCTTGAAGCATGCGGTGCTTTACTTGCAGCTTCTGACATTAATCACTCTTACCCTCACTGCTGGAGATGTAAAAATCCGGTAATCTACAGAGCAACGCCTCAATGGTTTGTAAAAGTAGACAAATTCCGTGACGAAACGCTTGAGGCAATTAGAGGTGTTAAATGGATACCTGCAAGCGGAGAAGCAAGAATTTCCAATATGGTTGCCGGGCGTACTGACTGGTGTATTTCCCGCCAGAGAGCCTGGGGGGTTCCTATTCCGGTATTCTATTGCGAAGACTGCGGAGAAGCTATTGTAACCGATGAAACAATAGAAAATGTTGCTGAAATATTTGAGAAAGAAAGTTCGGATGCCTGGGTTAAACATACCGCAGAAGAACTCCTTCCGGATGGTTTTGTATGCCCTAAATGCGGAAGCAGACATTTCAAAAAAGAGAATGATATTATGGATGTCTGGTTTGATTCCGGTGTAACCTGGAGAGCAGTTGTGGAAAAACGTTCTCAAGAGCTCGGACATACTCCTGTTGATATGTATCTTGAAGGTTCCGACCAACACAGAGGATGGTTCCAATCTTCACTTTTAACTTCAATAGCAACTCAGGGCAAAGCACCATATAAAACAGTTCTTACCCATGGTTTTGTATTCGGAGAAGACGGCAGAAAAATGTCAAAATCTCTTGGTAATTATATAAGACCTGACGATATTATTAAAAACTATGGCGCAGACATTTTAAGACTCTGGGCTGCATCCGTTGACTACAGAAATGATACTAAAATCGGAGATAATATAATTAAACAGCTTGCGGAAATATTTAAGAAAACCAGAAATACCGCAAGATTCTTGCTGGGTAATATCTATGATTTTAATCCGGCTGTAGATTATGTAAAATATCAAGACTTAAAACCTATTGATAAATTTGCCCTTCATAAGTTAAATAAGCTTGTTGAAGAAGTAACTGTTGCTTTTGAAAACTATGAATTCTATAAATATTTTCAGTGTTTACAGAATTTTGCGGCAGTTGATTTAAGCTCATTCTATCTTGATATTGTAAAAGACAGACTTTATACTGCCGGCAAAAAATCTCTCTCCAGAAGAGCATGTCAGACCGTTCTTTATGAAACATTACAGGCGCTTGTGAGAGTTTTAATGCCCGTTATGCCTCATCAGGCAGAAGATATCTGGCAAAATACTCCTGAATGCCAGAAAGGCGGTTTGGAAAGTATACTTCTTGCAGACTGGGCAGTCGTAAATAACGAATGGAACAACCCTAATCTTGAAGCTGATTTTGAAAAAATTCTGAAAACAAGGGAAGTTGTAACAAGAGCCATTGAACCTTTAAGAGCGGATAAAAAAGTCGGAAGCTCTCTTGAAGTTGCTGTTTTTGTTAAATCTGACGATTCTGAAATATTAAAACAAAACGAAACAGACCTGGCAGATATATTTATTACATCTCAAGCTTACGTAACGGAAAAAGCCCCCGAAGATGTTCTAAATGAATATACAGAAGATGGTATCACCGTCTGGGTAACTAAAGCAGAAGGAGAAAAATGTGAACGCTGCTGGAAATACCGTAAACTCGGTGAGCATCAAGGTTATGAAACAATTTGCTCAGACTGTTATGAAGCAGTAAAATAACAATATTGTTAAAAAGAGGATCAATATGTTTTTTAAAAAGAAAAAAACTAACATGGAAGCGGAAATAGTTGAACAATCCGCAATTATTCCCTATATTTTAATGAAATATATTGATCCCGTAACCGGAGAAATTAAGCTGGAACTTCCGCAGAATATAAGAAAAATTGTTCTGGTGGCAAGCGGTTCTTCTTATCACTGTGCACGATTTGCTGTTGATTTAGTCGAAAAAATATCCAAAATTGAAACCAGGGCAATCTATTCAAGCGAATTTCTTTTGAAAAACCTCATCCCGACAGACAAAAACACTCTGTACATTTTTATTACCCAGTCCGGTGAAACCAGTGATACTCTAAAATCGGTGGAGAGAGTAAAAAAAGAAACTAATCTTCCGACTCTTTGTATAACAAATAATGAAAATTCTACCATCTGGAAAATGTGCGATTACCATGCAGCTTGTTTTGCAGGTGTTGAACAGGGAATTGCCGCAACAAAATCTTTTACTTCCCAGATGCTGTGTTTGATACTTATTTCGCTAAAACTTATAGAAAATGCCGAACCGCCGAGTGTTACAGAACGATATAAAAAGTCCCTTTTCCACCTCCCGGCCATTGTGGAAAAAGCCATTGCAAAAAGAGAACTCATAAAGAAATTTGCCAGACGGCTTGCGAAGGAAAATACTATTGTCATAACGGCTGACGGAATCTCATATTCACTTGCAAAAGAGGGCGCTTTGAAAATAAAAGAAACTTCCTACAAAAACATCAGCGCCGCAATTTTAGGTGAATTTATGCACGGGCATGTAGCTGTTTTAAATAATAAAGCAACTCTTATTTATATTGCAGTTGACAGGATTTCCGAGCGCTCAATAAATAATTTAAATAAAATAAAAACAGACTATAATCCGCTAATTGCGATAATCGGGCCATCTGATGAACGGATAACACCGGATTACAATATTAATGTTGAATGTGAAAATGAAATTCAACAATTATTTGCAAATGTAGTTATTTTACAATTGCTGGCTCTTGAAACAGCATTAAAACTAAGAAGAAACGTTGACCACCCGAAAGGTCTTCATAAAGTCGTTGTGGATAAATCAATCTAATTGCTGTTTATGCCTTTTTTATATCTGGCCGCTTTTGCATTTATTGCATAGCAGGTGCTGCAAAGTTTTCTGGAAAGAACAAACATATTTCTTTGAATCATTGCAACATCATTCATTGCTTCAAGCATTTTTTGAGGATCTACCATTGATTCTAATGAATCGTGGTTATCAACTTTTTCATCTGCATATTTCTTTACTAAAAGTTTATCGATGTAATCCCTTGCTCCGACTGCCATAATCAAATCTCCTAATTCCAAATTTCCCTATATATAAATAAAAACATTTGGATTAAAATAATTGACTAATTGTAACAAAAATTAAAGGATTTCTTTTTCTTTAATATATCTAGGACGGGATTTAACTTCGCTGAAAATTTGTCCTAGATATTCACCGATTATACCCAGACAAAAAATCTGAAATCCGCCGATAAATATAATTAACATTACAAGTGTAGCCCAGCCGCTCGGGGCATCATGGCGAAAAAGCTTATCACAAATAGCATCTACTCCAACACAAGCCATAATAAACACTGTCAATAAACCTATTGCAGAAATAAGCCTTAATGGAACGATGCTGTACGAAGTTATTCCGTTAAGTGCAAGGCTTGTAAGAGATACAAAATTGAATTTGGAACTCCCGGCAGCACGTGGTTTTACATCAAAATGGACATACGCTGTTTTTAACCCCGTTTCGTGGAAAAACCCTCGCAAAAATAATTCGCTTTCTGAAAACTTTTCTAAAATATCAAGAGCTCGCGAACTTACCAGCCTGAAGTCTGAATGGTTTGGCGGAATTTTTACTCCCATTAAATTCATCAGCTTGTAGAATAAAAATGCCGTCGTTTTCTTAAATATCGTATCTGTTTTTCTGTCGTTTCTAATTCCGGAAACAATTTCCGCACCATTAAGAAACTCATCAATAAACTTTTCTATAGAATTTTCATCTTGTTGCAAATCCGCATCAATAGTAAGTGCGCAGTCGCAGCCAAACTCTTTTACACCTAAAAGTCCCGCAATCAAGGCCTTTTGATTTCCATAATTACGTACAAATTTAGTTCCTTTAACTCTTGCAGGAAATTTTGAATGTAAATTTTCAATCATCTCCCAGGTTCGGTCTTTTGATCCGTCATCTACAAGATATATATAACTATCGGAAGATATTTTGTTTTTGCTTATTAAATCATCCATAACCTTAAGCAGGGTTTGGATAGTTGTTTCTATTACCAGTTCTTCATTATAACAGGGTATTACTACAGCTAATTTTGTTTTCTTTTTAAACATTGTATTCCTCTTATACCTATAATATAATATGACTATTATAAAAACAAGACGGGAGTTTATTTTGACTGATAAAAAATTTATCTTAAATGCAGATGATTTCGGGATGTCCTCTGCCTTTAACAGAGCCGTTCTGGAAGGATATCAGGAAGGAATTTTAAAAAGTGCAAGTCTTGCGGCAAACGGAGAAGCTTTTGATGAGGCTATAAACACCATTCTGCCGCAATGTCCCGGACTTGGAGTCGGAATACATCTTAATATTATTGAAGGGAAATCTCTCTGTGAGGACGTTTCCACTCTTGTCAACTCAGATTGGAATTTTTGTAATTCATACGGACAGCTGCTTTTAAAATCTCTGAATAAAAAAGATAAAACTTTTATGGAACAAGTAGAAAGAGAATTTAGGGTTCAGATAGAAAAAATTATGTCGAAAACTTCCGTAAGTCATATAGATTCGCACGTACATGTTCATTCCATACCTGGAATCTTTGAACTTGTTTGCAAACTCGCTAAGGAATACGGTATAAAACAGGTAAGAACTCAATTTGAAAAACCTTATATAGTTCCTGATATCCAGAAACATATGAATTTGACTTATCCTATTAATCTGATAAAGGTTGCTCTTTTAAATTTCTTTACCATATTTAATGAAGCAACTGTTCACAAATACGGGCTTAATACAAATGATTATCTTATCGGTGTAACGTACACTTCTATGATGGACAGTCTTTCTGTTGCGTACGGACTTATGGCTATTAAATATAATAAAGTAGTAGCAGAAGCTCTCATTCACCCGTGCAGATATGAAGACGGTACTATAGATAACCATTTTACGGAATTTTTGATTACAAAAAATAAGAAACTTAAAGATAAAATTGAACAGCTTGGATATGAGATAACAAATTATGTTGAAAAAGATTCTTAGTATATCCTTGATTGTTCTGCTTTTTATTTTAGCATTATTTTTCCTTATTCCCAGAAATAATGAATACAAAGTGATTAGTATAAAAAGCCCGGACATGCCGGTACTGGATTCCGGAGAAATTTTCAGCCTTAAAGATTATACTAGTTTTGACCCTGATTTTACTCAGAGAAACAAAGAACTGGCATCCGAACTTTCCATCTCCGAAGAAGAAGCCTTTATTCTTGGTAATCTTGGAAAATATTGGGCTGAAAATCTTATACGGGGAAGAAATGTTTTTATAAAAAATAATGACTTGATATACTATAAATATAGCTATAAGACAAAATTTCTCTACTCCGGTTTTTGTCTTTATAACTCTAAACCATATAATCAAGAAGCCTTTGAAAAACGACTAAATGATATAAGAAAAGGAAATTACCAAATTCTTGATTTGGATACTGATTTTTATTACCGGCCTGACAATCCGGAAGTTAGAAAACTAAAAAATTTTATTATACTTAAAAAATCTCATATCCCCAAAGACATACAGAATCTGCGTTTTCACCCCATTATAAAGATTAATACTCCAAAATTAAAACTTGATTCAGGAAGTGTAAAAATCTATTTTTCAGACCTGACAACAAAACTTAAACCCGACAGAAATTGCAGCAGTGATATATGTAAAGAAATTCTTTTAAATATACAACAAGCACAAAAAAGCATAGATATTGCAATATACGGCTATTCAACAGTACCCGAAATTGAAAAAGCACTTGAAGCAGCCCTAAAACGAGGAGTAAAAATCCGGCTGGTTTACGATGTCGATTCTAAAGGTAAAAATATCTATGAAAATACATTTAGCCTGACAAAACTCCTTTCTGATAACACAAATGATTTGATTTCACCGGAACCAAACGCTATTATGCATAATAAGTTTTATATTTTTGATAATAAAATTTTAATTACCGGCTCTGCAAATCTTTCACATACAGACATGTCCGGATTTAATACCAACAATATTATTGTAATCAACTCCCCGTATGCAGCTAATATTTATAATCAAGAATTTGAGCAAATGTACGGAGGCAGATTCCATACAGGTAAAAATCCTGTAACCGGCAGTGAAGTAAATATATCCGGCACTAATTTGCAAGTTTATTTTTCTCCCCGGGACATGGCTCTTAAAAATGCTGTTATACCTATGATTGAAAAAGCTCAAAAATACATTTACATTCCGACTTTCCTGATAACTGATAATAAAACCTCAGAAGCTCTTATCAGAGCTAAATCTCGTGGAGTAGACATTAAGATAATAGTTGATGCTCTTAATGCTTCTGCAAAATATTCCAAACATCAGCTCTTAAGAAATGCCGGTATTCTTGTTAAAACAGAAAATTACGCAGGTAAAATGCATTCAAAATCAATGATTATTGATGATAAATATACCCTTATCGGTTCAATGAACTTTTCTTACAGCGGTGAAAATAAAAATGATGAGAACCTTATCGTCATAGAAAATCCGAAAATTACTAAGTTTTATAAATCTTTTTTTCTATATCAATGGAATAAAATTGATAACAAATGGTTAAAATATAATGCCCGCTCAGAAGGTAAAGATTCCATAGGCTCATGCACTGACGGAATTGATAATAATTATGACGGACTTACTGATATGGAAGATTCCGCCTGCAAAACAATTAGTAATTAGGAAGAAATGGCACAAAAAATGTTATCTGGTATTTAAACAATCAGTTAGCTGTCTTTCTGAACTTGTTTGACAAAGCGAACCAAAATTTTTGTCACCCTGAACTTGTTTCAGGATCTTAAAAATTTTGTGTAAGCCTGTCCTTACGAAGTGCAGAATCTTACCAATTTGAAGTTTCTGTTTCCAATCGGTAAGATCCCAAAAGGGGTAAATTAAGTTCTGAGACTTGATAAAAATCTGCTCCGCTTGGTGTGAAAATTCGGGATGACAGTTATTGTCACCCTGAATTTATTTCAGGGTCTTAGCAGCTATGAGTTCAACTCTAAGTTTGTAAGATGCTGAAACAAGTTCAGCATGACAGAATATATTTTAGGTTTTGTTTATTTTTCGTCACAAACAGTGTAAACATAAATAAAAAGAGCCATTAAAGGCTCTTTTTTATAAATGGTGGGCGTTGAGGGACTTGAACCCCCGACCCTCTCCTTGTAAGTGGGCAGATTTGAAGAAAAGTACAGTAAAAACAGTACTTTTCAGCTCTATTCGTAAAATA
>CALVBP010000031.1 GCA_944325825.1 Candidatus Gastranaerophilales bacterium
TAAATGTCAGGTTCGAGGAGAGGAAGGTAAAGCGCACACTGAGCGAAGCGAGGTTAGCGCTACCGCAAGCCCAAGACCAGAACAATTGAATAAAAAAAGTCGTCACGGGCCTGTGGCACTCTGCCGACGAGAAGCTGACTAAATGTCAGGTTCGAGGAGAGGAAGGTAAAGCGCACACTGAGCGAAGCGAGGTTAGCGCTACCGCAAGCCCAAGACAGAAACAATTGAATAAAAAAAGTCGTCACGGGCCTGTGGCGCAGCGGTAGCGCAGAGGACTCATAATCCTTTGGTCGTGGGTTCGAATCCCTCCGGGCCCAAAAAACAGACGGGAAGTTATACCCCGTCTGTTTTTTTGTCCGGAAAGCGGATGAGAACCCCAATAAGGCGGAGCCTTATTTAAAAGGTTCGAGCGCGAGGAAGCGGAGTGCGGATATTTTTTGCACTTAATTTTTGATAGTCAGTCTTCTTCTTTCGGTATTTTTATGGAATGAGAAAGGAGAAAAATTTATGAATATTGTAGAACCGATTAAAAGTAAGGAAACGATAGAGAAAATTGAATCATATTTAAGAGGACAAAAAAAGAGAAAGAAGAGGAACTTGCTGCTTTTTGTTATGGGCACTAATACAGGATTAAGAGTTTCAGATATTTTAGCGCTTGATGTGCAGGATGTAAAAGACAAAAGTTTTGTGGAGATTATTGAGAAAAAGACGGGAAAATATAAGAAATTTCCTTTGAATAAAAAAATACAGAATCTTTTAAGAGAATATATTGAAGAAAATGATGAAGGCAGCGATCCTTTATTTATGACCATTTATAATAACAGACTGGATAGGACATCTGCATACAGGATAATAAACGCAGCATGCAGACGGGCGGGAATAACTGATAATATTGGGACACATACTTTAAGAAAGACTTTCGGATATCATCATTATCGGCAATTTAAGGATATAGCGCTTTTGCAGAAAATTTTTAACCATCATTCTTCGGGTGTAACATTAAGATATATAGGAATTGATCAGGAGGAAATCAATCAGAGTTATATAAATTTCATTTTATAATTGTTTACAGACCGCCGGAGAGTCTTGAAAGAGACTCTTTGGCAAAGGTCGGAAGATAGTATAAATGCGGGTCTCCCCAAGGTTCAGGGTCTTCTTTTGCAAGTCCTATTTTTTCGTAAAAATCCATAGAACCATCTTTAGAAATTAATTTTATATTTCCTTCGCAGCCGCTTTCATCACTTCTTCTCTGTGCGATTTGCATAAGACGGGTGCCGATATTTTTGTATTCTTCCAGTCCTTCAACATGATATGGAGTTCCTTTTTTAGAATAATTCCTCAAAAATTCAACAAAGATGTGACTCGGGTTTTCAGTTGAACCCAAATCAAAATAACTTGGGAGCAGTTTTTTAATTCTAATCTCAATTTCTCCGATAATATGTCCCATTTTTGTTCGGAGCTGGTATATTTCATCTCCTGAGATTCCGACAAGCTTCATTATATCAAGATAGGCTTCTTCTCCATTTGCTTTTTTGACCCGGACTTTCCCTATTATACCTTCAGGCATAGAGCCGATATTACATTGAGTAAGGGTTTGGACTCCTTTGAATGCCGGTTGTGTTACGAATTTTTTCGGAACAGGAGAATATAATTTTATTAAGCTGTTGTTCTGGATTTTCATATTTTGGTTAAAACATGAATAAAAAATTTATTGCGTTTTTTGTTTACGGAAAAACCTCAAAAATCCGATAATTTTTGAAGTTTTCAATCTTTTCTTTTTGTAACTAACTGTTAATTGTGCTAAAATAAAGCTATTGGAATACGGAGGTAAATTATGATTAATGAAAAATTAGAAGCAGCTTTTAATGATCAGATTAACAAAGAATTTTATTCAGAATATCTGTATTTGGCTATGAAAGTATATTTTCAGGAACAGAATTTGCAAGGTTTTGTAAATTGGTTTGATGTACAGGTTCAGGAAGAGCATGCTCATGCAATGGGAATGTTTGATTACCTGAACGAAAGAGGCGGAAAAATTGAACTTGGTGCGATTGATAAACCTGTGGTCGAAGGAACTTGTCCTTTGAGCATTTTTGAGCATGTTTTGAGACATGAAGAATTTGTTACGTCCAGAATCAATGCATTAATGGATGTAGCAGAAGAAGTTAAAGACCGTGCGGCAATGCAATTTTTAAACTGGTATTTAAAAGAACAGGTTGAAGAAGAAGCAACTGTGGGCGGTGTTTTAGCTACTTTAAAGCTTATAGGGGAAGATAAAAAAGCTTTGCTAATGCTTGATAAAGATCTTGCGGCAAGAACGTTTGTTGCTCCTGTTATCGGATAGAATATTGACAGATGATAATAAGGCGGCGGGTGAGGATATTTCCTTATCCGCCTTATTTATTACACTCTTGCGCTTAATTGAAAAAGATTTTTATTATATTTTATCAGACCTTCTTTTTGCAGTTTGGACAGTTCAAAACTCATTGCGGAACGGTCAATATTCAAGTAATCTGCCAAATCCTGTCTGTTAAAAGGAATTTCAAAAGAATTTGATTTTCTTTTTCTTGCCTCATTTGAAAGGTAGGTCAAAAGTTTATCCCGAATTGACTTTTGAGAAACATTCTCAATTTTTTGGATAAGTTCAATATTTTCTTTAGAGAGAATATCAAACAAATTATTAATTAAAACTTTATGTCTTGTGCAGGCATTCTGACACATTGAAGTACATTTTTCGTAATTAAGAACCAGAACCTTTGTATCATCAGCTGCGACGGCATCAATATTTGATTCTGTATTTTTTGAAGCGACAAAAGCCAGTGCTATGTTGTCGTTTACTGAAAGCTGGGTTATTATTATTCTTCTTCCCCAGTATGAATCTTTTTCAATGTTAACCGCACCTTCAAGAATCAGGTAAATATTAGTTATTCTGTCTCCCTGGCGTATTATCATTTCACCTTCTTCAAAATTTTTTATTCTGGCGTTGAAACACTCCAGAAGTCCTTTAAGTTCATCATCATTCATTCCGTAAAATACAGGCGAATTCTTAATCTGGTTGTAATATTTTTCCATATTCCGAAAATCCTTAAAAATAATTTGTTTTTTGTTGTATAAACAACGGAAATGTTGTTAAACATAGTTTATAATAAAAACAATAAAAGATAAATAACAAAAATAAAAAGGAGATATACTAATGACAACCCAGCAAGAAGAAAATTTAATTAATTTGTTAGACGGATATGTCGAAAAAGGCGGACATCATTTGAACGTAAATGTATTTAACAGAGATACTTTACTGGATGCTCAGAAACATCCTGAAAAGTATCCTCAATTAACGGTGAGGGTTTCTGGATATGCTGTTAACTTTATTAAACTAACAAAAGAACAGCAGGACGATATAATTTCAAGAACGTTCCACAGTGCAATATAAAACGAGCGAAAAGGGCGGTTTATACCGCCCCTTTTTATTATTTTTTGGTCATTTGTTTCTTTTTGTCTTTGACTTTATCATATTCATCAATCATTTTTTGTAATTCATCAGGTGTTACGGTGTCTTCTGCAAGAGATTTCTTTTCAAGACCTTTTTCCAGAAGTGATACCTGTTTATCTTTGAGAGTATCATCGGCTTCTACGAGGTCACGGATATTATGCAGAGCTACAATTCTTATGGTATTTTCTGTTGGAGCGCCGAGTTCTGCTTGAGCTTTTTGAACATTATAGCTAGCCCAATCTTCCGGTAATTTATTTATAGTTGAATAGTCCATATTATTTCCCAGACGTTTATCAATTTGAGAAGTAAGAATTTTTGAAACATATTCTTTTTGGCTTTTAAATCTGCAAGGAATAATGATATCTTCGCCTATTATTTCTTCTGGGTCTCTTTTTTCGTATTTTTTGAACAGGTCTGAAGCAATTTTAAGGTGCCCGAGTTCAAAGTCGAGGAACATTTCCCAGAATTTTTTAATTTGTTCGTCCGGTTCATCTTCCAAGCATGTATAGTAATTGCAAACCTCTGTAAATTCATGAATTAAGAGCTTTTCCCAAAGGCTTTCTGTCGGGTCAATAAGGGATTCGTACATTGTTACGTGTTCTTCTTCGACATCTTTAATCTCGGAATAAGTTTCTCTTAAAACATGGTTGCCGTAGGTGAAACCGTGTTCAGCATAATAGTTGTGGGTTTGCTGTTCTCCGGAAACAAGGGTTAGGATATTAACTTTTGTTTGAGGGGAGGCGGTTTGTTTATCATAATGTTTTCTTCTTCTCAGGGCATTACAGTTGTGGTGATTTTGTGTCGGACGTCCAAGGATTACATCTGTTTGTCCCTGGACAATATCATTAGGTTTAATTCCTTCCACCATATAAGCCCATTGACTGTATCTGTAAAGGTGGTCAAAGTCTTCGAGAAGACCAAAGTCAAAAGTTTCTTTAACATAATTATCCGGTTCATTTTGGGCAAGCCATGCGGTTAAGTCTACGGCAACTTGTTCATAACCGAGAGTTGTTTCCAGTACAGACTGATCAGCAGGGGCCATCCAGTTGATGGTGGTTTGCTGTTCATCTTCAATTCTGGTGATTTGTGCAATAAGCTTGGAATCATCCGGGTCAGGGCAGAGCCTTCCGAGAGTATGGTGGAAATTCCAGGCTTCTACTTCAATACCGTTCATTAAGATTTGGCGGGTTCTCGTATAACAATCTACTTCGGTTTTATTGTAAGGTTTTCCGGCAATTTGATGCCAGTTTCTAAGTTGTTTTTCCAGAGGAAGCCCTTTTTCTTTTAAAGCATTAAAACTCATAATTTTACCTTTCTTTTTAAGTACCGGTGAGATAATAAATTAAAAACAGGGATTTATTATTGCCGAAAAGGGGTATCTTTTAATTTAATATTTTTGTTTTAAAATTGTATGTAAGAATATATGCCGACGTGGTGGAATGGTAGACACGTGCGTTTCAGGTGCGTATGAAGAAATTCGTGGGGGTTCAAGTCCCCCCGTCGGCAAATATGAAAAGAGTGTAATAAAAGAGCATAGGAGTTGAACCCCCAATGCGAAGCATTTTTCAGGGTTCAGCGACCTGCGAGCAGAGTGCGGAGGAATTTTGCGAAAAGACTTCGTCTTTTGAGCAAAATTCGTAGACACGTTTAAAGCGAGCAGGTCAAGACAAGTCCCCCCGTCGGCAAATATGAAAAGAGTGTAATAAAAGAGCATAGGAGTTGAACCCCCAATGCGAAGCATTTTTCAGGGTTCAGCGACCTGCGAGCAGAGTGCGGAGGAATTTTGCGAAAAGACTTCGTCTTTTGAGCAAAATTCGTAGACACGTTTAAAGCGAGCAGGTCAAGACAAGTCCCCCCGTCGGCAAATATGAAAAGAATATTAAGACGGCAGACATAATAAGGATTATTTTATTTTTTGTTCAACCACAAGTCTGCCTGGAATGCTTACTTTACATTATATACGAGCGACAAAGAACGTCGCTCATCCGGCAGTTACTTCCTTATTAAAAAGGTAATATACAATAGCAAAAAAATTTTACACATTTTATATTTATAGAAAAATATATAATGGAGAATAATATGCAGATATCAAAAAAAGATATGTTTTTCTTGCAAATTACAAGCCAAAGTATCGATATATGATTGATATATTGTAATATTTCTTCATAATATATATCTTTTATTGTTTCTTCTTACTATAATGTAAAAAATTTAACCAACAATCATGAAGGAACAAGGAGGTATTGTAATGAAAGTAGTCCGGGTAAACGGTTATAATTCGGCAGGTAAAACTGTTTTTAAAGGGTATAAAAAATACTTGATTGAAAACCAATATGGAGAAATGGTTCTTCAGGATAAAAAACCTAAATATATTAGTGAGGTTCAAGACCAGAGCGAATTTCTCCTTAAAGGAGCATATCCAAATTCAAGTGTGGAAAGAACTTTGGATACTTTTCATTCAAAACCTACGGGAGTTGTTTATTATGCAGACCCTCTTGAGGGTATAAATGACAAACTGAGAGAACAGGTTGATTATGTGGTTTACGATAACGAACCTAAGTATCCGGATGTTAACGGGGAAGTCAGCGAAAATTATTTTGGGACAAAACGAGTTGATTACGGGAAAAAATTTGCTGAAATCCGTGATTATTACTATAGATTGGAAATGGCAGATTCTAAAGAAGCGGAAAAATATAAAAGAAACATTCTTGCCGGTATTGACGTAGATAAGTCAAAAGAGAAAATGGATTATTATAATGACAGGATTGCGAAATCCAAATATCAGCAATGGCAGGCTGCGGAATGTATAAACCTTTATGCAAAAGGGAACTATCTCAGAATGCATAAAGAGCGTATGGAAGATACAATACAAGCATTTGAAAATGATATCAAATGGTATCAAAGTGAATTGCCTAAGAAAAAAGCTCTGTTAAAAGAGTCAAGAGAACAGTTGGCAAATGAAAAAAGTATACTGAATATGCTTGAATTGAAAAAGAAAGCTTACAATAAAGCTCAAATTCTTAATGCATATATTGCTTTAGATTCACAGGAAGCCAAGAATTATGCGCAGGAAAATGATTCTGTTGAGAGATTTATGGAAAGAGCGGAAAAAGAAATAAAAGAACAAGATTCTACAGTAAAAGAATTGGAAACAACAATTTCCTGGTGCAAAAATTATATCATAAATTTACCCGGAAGAATTGCAGAAATTAGAAGAAAAATAAAGGATATAAATGTCAACATAGAACAAGCAAAAAAAGGTTTAATCCCTGTGTTTGATGAACTCAAAAATTTCTATGCCAAACAGAAAATTTTACACTAATTTATCAGGAGAAAGAAAATGAAAATTAACGCTATAAATAATCAACAAACATTTAAGGGCTTATTTATTGACCATTCTAAAGAAAATAACGGAGATTGGAAAATGGAATATCGTCCGTACAGCTGGGAATTAGAAGAAGGCAAGCCTGTTATGCAGAATAAAAAGAGAATTAATTATCAGGCAGCAAAATTACCGGATAACGAGGAAAAATTCTTTATTAATTCCGGTAAAGTGGAGATTTCGCAAGATATTTTAGGAACAACATCTTACTACAAATGCCCGCCTGAAAGAAATAACGGTGAAATGCGTTCAAGGATTGATGTAGGTTTACCTATGAACAGGGAAGAATCATTAAGAGTATATTTGCAAAAAATGGAGATTTTCAATAAAAATAAACATGATATGCTTCAAAAAGAATTAAAAAATGCTGTCGACTTTGACCCGGTAAAAGTTGCTTACAGATATGAATTTATGGGTGCATTATCAAAATACAATAAAGACAGAGGATTTTTTGGCGGTATTAAGAGTCAAAATGTGGATAATATGGCTGCAAAAACCAATCTTTTATACGAAAGAGCAGAGGCTCTGTATAAAAATGCGATGAAATATATTAATGTAAATGAATCATTGCCCCGGACAAATGCCGAGATTTCTAAAATAAAAGAAGAACTTTCTCTTATTGAAAAAGCAAGAAAGGAAAATAATTTTATTGATATAAGTAATCGTGGTTTAGAGAATCCAGATAAACAGCTGATATATTATCTGGATGAGATTGCTTCATCCGGAAAACCGGTGAAAGAATACAATAAATTAGTAGTTCTTCCCGGATGTATACGCTGGATGAAAGATATTTTCAGTGTTTTGCATGAATATGCAGGAAGTGCAATGAAAATAAACTTTGAAACAGGTTTATCTCAAGAAGCTAAGACAAGAACATTAGAACTGGTAAGATATCTAATTAAAAAATAATTCTAAACAATTTCTTTACCCACAATAGGGGCAATTTGTTTAATCTGTTTATAAAGTAAGTCATATTGCCATGGGTAAAGAGATTGAGCACCGTCACACAAAGCGCATTCAGGGTTGTAATGGACTTCAATAATTAAGCCGTCGCAGCCTGCAGCAACTGCTGCCCGTGACATTGGTTCTACCTTGTCTCTCAATCCGGTACCGTGAGAAGGGTCAACTATAATCGGAAGATGGCTTAATTTTTTAATAACAGGGATAGATGAAAGGTCAAGAGTATTTCTCGTATAACTTTCAAAAGTTCGAATTCCCCTTTCACAAAGGATTACTTTGCCGTTTCCTCCGGCCATAATATATTCCGCAGACATCAGCCATTCTTCAAACGTTGCAGCAAGCCCGCGTTTTAGAATGACAGGTTTATGAATTTTGCCGACTTCTTTTAGAAGGTTGTAGTTTTGCATATTCCGGGCACCAATTTGAAGTACGTCAACATATTTCATAAATAAATCGAGCTGGGAAGCATCCATTATCTCAGATGTTACGGCCATCCCGTGGTTATCGGCAACACTTCTTAATATTTTCAGTCCTTCATCTCCTAAACCCTGAAAAGCGTATGGACTTGTTCTGGGTTTGAAAGCTCCGCCTCTTAATATTTTTACATTGGATTCCGATAGTTCCTGAGCGGTTTTATCTAATTGGTCATAACTTTCAATGGCGCAAGGCCCGGCAATAAGTCCGGTGTATTTGTCCCCAAACTTTATCCCGTTTATTTCAACTATGGTATCCTGCCCTTGAGAAACCCTTGCTGCCAATTTGTAATCCGTAGAGACTTTGATTACATCGGCAACACCTGATAACAATTCAAAATCCCGCTTATCAACGTCAATATTACCTATTGCATGAACTACCGTTCGAACCTCCCCATGGGAAATTCTGGCTTCAAACCCTTTAGATTCAAGGAACATAGCTACACGCATTATTTCTTGTTCGGTAGCATTAGGATTCATTATTACCAGCATATCAAACCTCCTGTGTTTAGTTATTATTATACACAAAATAAGAATTATGCTATACTTATTAACAACTAGATAGAATTAAGGATAAAAAAATGGCAACGTTTAAAGATATGGAAGATAGCTTGAAGAGCTTTATAATTCAGGAACAATCTGACGCACACAATGTAAGAAGTATTAATATAGCAAAGTATAATAATATAAAAGTATGGATGGATCCGACAAAATATGTTGAACCCCATTTTATAATCAGGATTTCTATATCTGAAGCCGTGTTTGCTTTAGCTGACTGTAATAAAATAAACGGCGGGCTTGGTTATGAAGAAAGATTTGTAAATAAATGGTATGGCAGAATTGGGGTAAAAGATAAATTAACGGAACTATGGAGTTCGGCTGAAAAAAATAAAGAAGACAGATAACAATATTTAAAAACTTCCGGAGAAAAAATGGAGTATAAAGATTTGGCGGTAAATCCGGTTTGTGTGGTATTACAATTAATCGGGGGAAAGTGGAAAATTCTAATAGTAAAAGAACTTCTCAAAAAAGAGATGCGGTTTGTTGAGTTGAAAAAAAATCTCGGATGTACTGCAAAAGTTCTTACTGCAACGCTTAAAGAGATGGAAGAAGACGGTCTGGTAATACGTGAAAAATATGATGTGCTTCCTCCCAAAGTAGAGTATTATTTAACTGATATAGGATTAACTTTGAGACCGGTTATAGAATCAATGCAAAAATGGGGAAAAGATTATAAAAAACTGCGCAAACTAATGGAAAGAATGAAATAAAGGAGAGTGCTATGGGTATAAAATATCTGGGTCACAGTTGTTTTGAGATTGAGACAAATGGAAAAAAGATTTTAATAGATCCGTTTTTGGAAGCTAATCCTGAATATAAACCGGAAGAGATTTATGATATTTTTGTAACTCACGGGCATGGTGATCACTTAGGAAGCGCCGTTGAAATATCAAAAACTACCGGAGCGCCTGTAACGGCGATATTTGAATTAGCACATTATTGTTCAAAACAGGGTATAAGAACATATGGTATCGGGCTTGGCGGATGGCATAATTACAGTTGGGGAAGGGCTGCGGCAGTGCCGGCTTTTCATTCAAGTTCAGCTCCCGACGGTTCTTATGCGGGATGCCCATGCGGTTATGTATTTGAAATTCAAGGACAGACGATTTACCATGCGGGAGATACCTGTTTAAGCAGTGAAATGAAAACAATAGGAGAATATTATCAGCCAGACCTGGCAATGCTTCCGATTGGCGGTTATTATACAATGGATATTGAGCAGGCTGTCAAAGCAGCGGAGTGGCTTGGTGTATCAGCGGTAATTCCTATGCATTATAATACCTTTGATGCCATAAACGTTGATATTACAGAATTTGAACGCCAGATAAGGGAAAAAGGGAAATTGCCTATTATATTAAAAATTAATCAAGAACTTGGTTAATTTTTAGAATTTTAAACAGGCAGAATAATGGTTTTCTCTTCGGGGAGTTAGTTTCGGCTGTTCTATATCACATAATCCCGGTTCGCAAAATTCACATCTGGGATGAAAATTGCAGCCGGTAATTATTTCTTGAATACTCGGCGGGGCGCCTGCGATAGTTTTGAGTTTTTGTGCAGGATTATTTCCGGGAAGAGAATTTAAAAGTGCTATTGAATACGGATGTGAAGGGTCCCTGAAAAATTCTTCCGCTCCGGCTTGCTCTACAATATGACCCGAATACATTACTGAAACGGTATCGGTATAATTGCTCACAAGAGCCAAATCATGTGAAATTAAAAGAACTGTTAAGCCGAACTCTTTTTTGATATCAAGAATTAAATCCATAATTTGTTTCTGTATAGTAACATCAAGAGCTGTTGTCGGTTCATCTGCTATAATTAATTCGGGGTTGCAGGCAAGTGCCATAGCTATAATGATTCTTTGTTTCATTCCTCCCGAAAATTCATGAGGATAAAAATCTAATTTTTTTTCAGCATCCGGTATTCTGACCAAATCCATTACTTCTCTTACTTTTCTCAATCCCTGTCTTTTAGAAACTCCGGTATGTATTCTAACGGATTCCAGAAGTTGGTTGCCAATGGTATAAAGAGGGTTTAAAGATGTCATAGGGTCTTGCGGAATAAGTGCAATGCGGTTTCCTCTTATGGTTCTCATTTGAGACTCTTTGTATTCAAGCAGGTTTTCTCCTTTGAATATAATTTCTCCGCTTTCGATATAGGCGCTTTTAGGAAGAAGTTTTATCACAGACATTGCTGTCATAGTTTTTCCGCATCCGGATTCTCCTACAAGAGAATGTATCAATCCTTTTTTTAATTCAAGATTGACATTATATAGAGCCTGATATGATTTTTCTTCTCCTTTAAAAAAAAGATTCAGATTTTTTATTTCTAAAATCGTTTCCATAAAAATATTGTACCGCCGGTTGTTAAATTTTTGAATCCGCAGATTAGATTAGGCTCTCTATGGCTTTTTTATAATCATTGCTTTTGTAGATATAACTTCCTGCGACAAGAGAGCTTGCTCCAAGGGACTTGCAAATTTTACTCGTAATATTGTTTATACCGCCGTCTACCTGAATAATAAGATTTTCGGGTGAACGCTCTTTTATGGAAGGTATTTTCATAGCACAGTCATGCAGAAATTCCTGTCCGCCAAAACCCGGCTCAACAGTCATTACAAGAACCAAATCAAGACTGTTTAAAAACGGAAAAATTTCTTCGCTCTTTGTTTTTGGTTTTATTGAGATTCCGGCCTTCTTCCCGTAGTGTTTTATAAGCGAAATTACTTTTTCCGGTTCAGTAGTTGCTTCGTAATGAAAAGTTATTAAATCTGCTCCGCTTTCGGCGAAAGCTTTTATATATTTCTCCGGATTATCTATCATTAAATGAACATCCAGAAACATATCTGTTTTTTTTCTTATAGATTTAACAACAGGAATTCCTATAGAAATATTTGGAACAAAATGTCCGTCCATCACATCAATATGAAGCCATTCTGCTCCGGCTTCTTTAACGGCTGCGATTTCTTGTTCAAGATTCATAAAATCGGCAGAAAGTATTGAAGGTGAAATGATTATCTTCTCCATTTCTTTATTTTAACATAAAAAGCTTTATCTTGTGATTTTGTGAAGATTAATATATAATTATAAGAGAGAGGTAATAATAATGATAAATCCGGAAGAAGTTATAAATGAGCTGCAAAAACATTTAAAAAAACTGAGCAGAATTCTTAACGAAGAGTCTACTTTCGGCTTTTTCGGAGCAAAAAACGTTAGTAAAACAAGAGTAGATGACCTTCTCTGTTGCATTGAAGGTTCTTTCCCTGATATATATAAGCGCTATATTGACCGTTACGGGATTTCGAGCAGAATAAAAAGTTATAGATATTTTCAACAGCTTCAAGCAGTTCTCAAAAATAAAAGTTTTTTAAACAGTAATTCTTATTCTGTGAAAATAGGTGATGCAAATCAGCTTATTAAATCTATTCAGGCGACACTTCCCGGTGATATCCGTTTTATTTTCAGCAGTGAATCAGGCATGGTCTAGGATTGACTTTTTTTAATTGTTTGTTGTACAATTCTGTTGACTATCATATTAAGTTACGGGGTGTAAAATGAATTCACAGCAAGATGTTATATACGGTTTAATGAATGAGTTAGAAGAAGCTTTAGATAAAGGTTTTCCGCTTTTAGGCTACTGCTTTACCATAGTAAAAAAAGATACCGTAACTAATATTTTAGACAAACTTTATGCTGCGCTTCCCGATGAAATTAAAGAAGCCAGAGCTTTGTTGAGAAGAAAAGATGAACTTCAGTACGAAGCTCAACAAAGAGCAGAAAAAATTGTGGCTGACGCTCAAGCGGAAGCAAACAGGCTGCTTAGCGAATCAGATTTATTAAGAGCTGTGCAAAGAGAAGCTGAAAAAATTAAAGAGCAGGTTATTACGGATTGTGAAGATATTAAACGTAAGGCTCTTGAGGAAGCTGACAGCATGAGAAATCAAGCTATTGATGAATCTTTAAGAATAAAGGACGGTGCTTCTGTTTATGCGGAACAAGTTCTTGTTAACCTTGAGCAAAACTTGAACCAGCTTCAAGAAATTGTTAAAAACGGTCAAGTTCAGCTTGAAAGAAGAAGGGCTGAATCAGACGGACAAGTTCCGGGAAATTATACTAATCAAAGACCGGAATTTGCACAGGATTTTAAAATGAATTAATAAAAGAGCCTTAAAGGCTCTTTTTATTTGTGACAATTATGTATTCTCTTAGAGGGGAATTTACTTTTACAAAAAACAAGTTTAACCTGTGGTATGAAAAAATTTTGTTTTTTTATACTGGTGTTTGTGATTATTCCTGTTTTTGCATATGAGGTTTATGCTCCTGATAATTATAACTGCAAAACGAACGGGGATAAGCTTTTATTTGTTATAGACTTTTCAAATAGCATGGGAGAATATCTGCAGCACGAAACGAAGGTTAATCAAGTAAAGGATATGATGGAATGGATTCTTCCGCAGATAAGTCCCTCAACCAAAATGGGAGTAAGAGTTTACGGGCATACCTGTAATATTTTTGCTTATAATGCTTGCCGGAGTTCGGAGCTTTTGGTGCCCCTTGAAATGAATAATTCTCCAAGAGTGCTTTCAGCAATTTCAAAACTACGTCCTCGTGGAATGACTCCTATAACGTATTCTTTAAAACAAGCCGTAAAGAAAGATTTGGAAGGAAAAGAGGGGATAAAACATATTGTGCTGCTTACGGACGGCGGAGAAAATTGCGATGAGAGTCCTTGCGATTATTCTATAGAACTGGTAAAAACAAGAAAAGATATAAAAATTGATGTTATAGCATTTAATGTTCAAGATTCTGATGACTTAGCCCAGCTGCAGTGTACAGCAGATGTTACCGGAGGGCATTTTACCGAAGCTGCTACAAAAGCACAACTTTTTAAGTCAATGGAAGAACTGATACTTCCTCATAAAGATGTGGAAGCCCGGATTTACGAAGTTTCAGATTAAATATTTTTTAGATTTCTTTTTGTGATAGAATGAAAGAAATTGAAGTTGATGAGGTTTATAATATGGAAGATTTAAGAGAAAAATATGAAGTCGTAATAGGTTTGGAAGTTCATGCGCAGCTAAAAACAAAATCAAAAATATTTGCGCCGGACAGTACTGAGTTCGGAAATGAACAAAATACACAGATTAGTCCGATTACTCTCGGTATGCCCGGAGTTCTTCCCGTATTAAACAAAGAATGTGTAAATATGGGGATTTTATTAGGACTGGCTTTGAACTGCGAAATTCCTTCAAGATGCAAATTCGACAGAAAACAGTATTTTTATCCGGATCTTCCAAAAGGTTATCAGATTTCACAGTATGATGAACCGATTTGTGTAAATGGTTATATTAATGTTAAAGGTAAAAGAATTGGTATAACGAGAGCTCACCTTGAAGAGGATGCCGGTAAACTTGTTCACGTAGGAGCAGCAGGAATTAACGGTGCAACATACTCTCTTGTTGACCTTAACAGAGCGGGGACTCCCTTATTAGAAATAGTTTCTGAGCCGGATATGCGTTCAAGTGAAGAAGCCAGAAATTATATGGAAGAATTGAGAAATATTGTAAGGTATTTAGGCGTTTGTGACGGAAACCTTGAAGAAGGCTCAATGAGATGTGATGCCAATATATCTATTATGCCAAAAGGCTCTAAAGAATTTGGAACAAGGGCTGAAATTAAGAATGTAAATAGCTTTTCTGCTCTTCAAAGAGCTATAGAATATGAAATAGACAGGCAGATAGAAATTGTTGAAGAAGGTGGAAAAGTTGTTCAGGAAACTCGTCTCTGGGATGATAATTTAAGAGAAACACGTTCTATGAGAGGAAAAGAAGATGCTCATGATTACAGATATTTCCCTGAACCGGATTTAATGCCGCTTGAAATTTCAAGAGAGTGGGTTGAAGAAATCAGAGCAAAAATGCCGGAACTTCCTGAGGCAAAACGCCAAAGATACATGAGTCTCGGTTTGAGCGAGTATGATGCTTCCGTAATAGTTGAACAGATGCCGCTTGCCCTTTTCTTTGACAGAGTACTTGAATTGGGCGGTAATGCAAAAACTGCGGTAAATTTCATTATGGGTGAAATTGCGGCATACCTAAAAGAAAATAAACTTGAGATAACGGATACAAAATTAACTCCGGAAAATTTAGTAGAACTTATTCAGCTTATTGAAAAAGGAACAATTTCAAATAATATAGGTAAGCAAATTTTAGTTGAAGATATGATTACTAAAGGTGAAAAAGCTTCTGCTATAGTTGAAAGAAAAGGCTTGAGCCAGATTTCGGATGAAGGAGCTATTAAGGAAATTGTTCAAAAGATTATATCTGCACACCCTGCTGAAGTTGAATCTTATAAAAATGGTAAAACGAACTTAATAGGATTCTTTGTAGGACAGGTTATGAAAGAAACTAAGGGTAGAGCTAATCCTAAAACGGTTAATGAACTGATAAGACAAGAATTAGACTCATAATTCCGATAAATTTAATTTACACACTGTACATTTGAATTTAAATATGTTATTATATATAAAGAGTATATATGCTAACATGAGGTTTCAATGAGAAAAAACGGTTACACATTGGCTGAGGTGCTTATTTGCCTTGGTGTTATAGGGGTACTTGCTGCTATTATGCTTCCCCTTGCTAATAAATTTAAGCCGGATGGTACAAAAGCTATGTATGTGAAAACATACGATGCGTTGGTTGATGTAACACGGGAAATTGCTTCAAACCCGGTTTTATACCCGATATCGTATGAAGATAGCACGCAAACCATTAATTATAGTAAAGCTCCGCTTTATAATCTAACGGAGGTTACTGTCGGCAAAGACTCAAGCGGTAATGATATAAAATATGGCGGAGATGCTGCTAAATTCTGCGAATTATTGTCTCTGGCAATTCCGCAGCCTATGGGTGCAGAAGTTTCGTGTTCAGCATCTGCCGTGGATTATTCAGATTCTACATCATTTAATAGCCCTTCATTTACTACAACCAGGGGTATGCAATATGTTATAGGTACTGATACAGACGGTTCTACCAAGTATCAGACGGATATATATGTTGATTTGAACGGTCCCAAAAACGGAAACAATTGTTTGTATAGTTCAGACTGCAAAAAGCCTGATCGCTTTAAATTTATTGTAAGCGGTGACGGACATGTAATTCCTGCAGACCCTATGGGGCAGGAATATTTGAAAACCCGTATGAATTGGAGAAAGTTTGACGTTAAACCTGAAGGCAGTGTTGTTTCTACCCTTCCGTCAGAATGGCAGACGGCTCCTGAAATTGTTGTTGTTGCGTCTCCTGACGGGGGTAGCGGCGATGTAGGTGGTAATGGTAACGGTAATGGCGAGGACGATATTATCGATACCGATGAAGAGGGCAGTACACCCCCGGGTGATATGGATTTATATCCGGGTGTAAGGTGCATAAATCATGAGACATTTGGTGCTTGTCAGAGTTCTTATCTGGAAATAGCTGAAAAAGATTTGCCGAATAAACTAAACTGGGATGATGCACAAGAAGCATGTGCGGCTCTGGGCTTAAGGGTTCCTACGCTTAACGAATTGTATACGATACATGAAGCGGTTAAGAATGGTGTTGTTGAAGGTACCACTGCAACAGAATACTGGACTTCCACCGGGTCTATCCGAGGGGATAATTTAGCTCAAAATGGTATAGTCGGCGGTTCAACCTGGCGAAAAGGCGTACAAAACAAATCTACTGCACGCCAGGTGAGATGTGTTAAATAAGATTAACAATTGTAAAAATTTTTCGGCGGTCATGGCATTTTGACCGCCGGTTGTTTTTATATTATTAGTGTATGATTCACAGCTCCTCACAACTTTGAACTTTGTCAAGCGTTTTTACATATTTTTTTCATGCAAAAAATTTAACAATTTTAACAATGTTGAGAAAAGTAAACATATTGATTTTACTGGGTTTTAAAGTTTGTGACGTTTTGTGAATTTATTGATTAGAATTATTGTTTGAATTATCATGAATTCATAGGATTAAATTTGGGGAAGAGAATGTTATTCTCTAATTAAAGGATAGTTAGGCCCAAAAAGCTGAAAAGAAATAGCTAGCCTCAATGTCAATGTAAGGAGAAAGAAGGTTAAAAATGCAGAATAGTTTAAATAAGGAAAGAAATATTGTAGAATTTACCTCTCCAAAATCAACAGCTGCAACAGATGTAATTAAAGGTACCGCTGTACCTAACGGAGAGTTTGTTTCTCAGGTTTCAAAACTAAATGAAGCATCAAAAACCGCTCAAATTACACCTTTAAAAATAAAAGCAGTTCACGTTATTAAAAAAGACGGAACAAGAGAAGAGTTTGACAATAAAAAAATTATCAATGCCGTAAGAAAATCTGCAACAAGAGCCCTGGTTAACCTTACAGAAGAAGACTTGAAACAAATTTGTGATTTCGTAGATAATAATATTGTAAGAATGAATAAGCAGGAAGTTTCCATTGCTGATATGCACAACCTCGTTGAAGGTGCATTAGAGCATTTATATCCGAGTGTTGCACAAAGCTACAGAAACTACAGAAATTACAAACAGGATTTTGTACATATGCTAGACAAAGTTTATCAAGAATCCCAGAGAATTATGTATATTGGCGATAAGGAAAACGCCAATGCTGATTCTACTCTGGTATCAACAAAACGTTCATTGATTTTCAATGAATTAAATAAAGAATTATACAAAAAGTTTTTCTTAACAGTAGATGAACTTCAGGCAATAAGAGACGGATATATCTATATTCACGATATGTCAGCAAGAAGAGATACTATGAACTGCTGTTTGTTTGATGTCGCTTCGGTTTTAAAAGGCGGTTTTGAAATGGGCAATCTTTGGTACAATGAACCAAAATCTCTTGATGTTGCGTTTGATGTAATCGGTGATATTGTTATGGCTGCAGCAAGCCAGCAATACGGTGGGTTCACGGTTGCTGAAGTTGATAAAATCCTTGCTCCTTATGCAGAAAAAACTTTTGAAAGACAGAATAATAAATACTTATGCTTAGGTTTGTCCTTTGAAAAAGCAAGAGATGCTGCGCTGGCTGATGTTAAAAAAGATTTTGAACAAGGTTTCCAGGGGTGGGAATATAAGTTTAATACAGTAGCCTCTTCCAGAGGAGACTATCCGTTCATTACAGTTACGGCAGGTCTTGGAACAGGGCTTTATGAAAAAATGGCTACAATGTCTATGCTCAAGATTAGACAGGGCGGACAGGGTAAAAAGGACTGCAAAAAACCTGTTCTTTTCCCGAAAATTGTATTCTTATATGATGAAAATCTTCACGGCCCGGGTAAAATTAATGAAGACTTGTTTAAAGCTGGTGTTGAATGTTCAAGCAAAACTATGTATCCGGACTGGTTATCCTTAACCGGTGAAGGTTATGTAGCTTCTATGTATAAAAAATATGGAAGGGTTGTTTCTCCAATGGGATGCAGGGCATTCTTATCTCCTTGGTTTGAGAGAGGCGGAATGGAACCTGCCGATGAGAATGATAAGCCGATTTTTGTAGGTCGTTTTAACATCGGTGCAATAAGCTTACACCTTCCAATGATTTATGCTAAGGCTAAGAAGGAAAGTAAAGATTTCTATGAAGTTCTTGATTACTATATGGAACTTATAAGACAACTCCATATAAGAACATATGATTATCTTGGTGAAATGAAAGCTTCAGTTAACCCTCTTGCTTATTGTGAAGGTGGTTTCTTGGGCGGTCATTTGGGAATTCATGATAAAATCAGACCGCTTTTGAAATCTTCTACAGCTTCATTTGGAATTACGGCTTTGAATGAATTACAAGAAATTCATAACGGTAAATCCCTTGTAGAAGATGGTCAATTTGCGATTGAAGTTATGGAATATATTAACAATAAGATTCAAGAATATAAGAAGGAAGACGGAATATTATATGCTATCTACGGAACTCCGGCAGAAAACCTTTGCGGATTGCAGATTAAGCAATTTAGAAAGAAGTATGGAATTGTAGAACATGTTTCAGATAAACCATATGTTTCAAACTCATTCCACTGCCATGTTTCAGAACAAATAGGACCTATTCAGAAACAAGATTTGGAAAAACGTTTCTGGGATTTGTTCAATGGCGGAAAAATTCAGTATGTAAAATATCCGATTGATTACAACATGGATGCGATAGAAACTCTTATTCACAGAGCAATGGATATGGGATTCTATGAAGGGGTTAACCTGTCGCTTTCATACTGTGATGATTGCGGTCACCAAGAATTAAATATGGATGTATGTCCGAAGTGCGGTTCTAAAAACCTGACTAAAATTGAAAGAATGAATGGCTATCTGGCATATTCACGAGTCAAAGGTGACTCAAGACTCGCTGACCACAAGATGGAAGAAATTAAAGATAGAGTTAGTATGTAAATGAATTAGGAAATAAGAAGAGGACCGATTTTATAATCGGTCCTCTTCTTTTACGATTGGACACTTGATTTTTTTAAGGTGCTAATATATAATGATTTTGCAAAAATTTTGCAAAATGGAGACAATTATAGATGCTTTTAAAATTTAAAGTTAAAAATTACAAATCATTTTATGAAGAAATGTGCTTTTCAATGGAACCGGCTCCTAAACAGAAAGATTTGTCCTACAGTATTCTTAAAGAACATATAAAGGGGCATAAATCCTATAAAGCATTATCTTCTGCTGTTATATATGGAGCAAATGCTTCGGGAAAATCAAATATAATTGGGGCAATGGATACTTTTCGCCAGATAGTGAGGCGTGGTAACATTTTAAATGATGAGCAGAAGACGAAAAATTATGCAGCAAATGCTTTAGAGTTAATTCCAAATAATGTTATAAATAGCGCTTGTCCGACAGAATTTGCTATTAAATTTGTTGATAGTGGTTTAGTATTTGATTACAAGCTTGTGGTTTATATTGGAACTTTTTTGGATGCAAAAAATGAAGCCAGGAAAATCGTGAGCGAAAAATTATTTATAAATAATGTATTAATATTCGACCGGAATGAAAACGATATTGAACTAGGTGACAATATAAGTAAATTTAAGGATTCCGTGTCATCTGTAATATTTAGTACTCCGCAGGCGATTGATTCTCTTTTACAAGATAATATTAGCAGTAAAGAGTTATTTTTATCCAATGGGTTCAAATCTATTGTTAGTAAAAAACTATCTGATATAATCACAGACTGGTTTATAAATAAATTTATGACAATATATGATGCAGGTACGTACAGGTCAGATATTTCTCCCGATAGTCATAAATTTGAAAAAAATACTCTGAGTATACTTGGATTTTTGGATGAAGCGGCTCAAACACTGGGTATTGCATCAAATCACATTGGCTATGTTTATGATGATAATAAACAGTTGATTCTAAGCTCTGTCTTTCAGAAAGGTGAAAAAGGGGCGGTTGTAAAATCTGAAGTTATTGAGTCACTGGGAACTTTAAAATTTATCAATCTATTGTTTCCTATAGTGGCAGCTTTAAAGCATGGAGGCACTCTTATTGTAGATGAATTTGATAACTCATTGCATCCTAAGGTTGTAATGAATATTGTGTCAATATTTCATAATGATGAAATTAATATTAACAAAGCTCAATTGATTTTTAATACACACAATCCTATATTTTTGAACTCAGCATTATTTCGACGGGATGAAATTAAATTTGTAGAACGTGATGACAATGGTTTTAGCACCCATTATTCGTTATCGGACTTTTCTTTGCCTTGCAAAAAGAGGGTCAGAAGAGGTGCTGATTACATGAAAAATTATTTTATAAACAAATATGGAGCTATAAAGAATATTGATATAAGTCCGATACTTGAAAAATTAATAAGCAGCAATGACTTCCATATAAAAGAAATGGGGTGTAGTCGTTGATGGAAAAGAGAATGAGGGATTGTTTTTATGCTAGAATTATAGGCGACGGGGAGTCTGAAATATTGTATTTTAAGAGGCTGGCCGAGCTTATTAATAATACAAAGGAAAGATGCTGTAATATAAAATTTGAATATTCAAAAGAAAAAAACTTACCAAAGCTTGCTAAAAATCAACAAACAATTGTTTCAGAGCCCTGGTTTTATATAACAGATAAAGAAACTTCAAAACAGGAAGATCAAGTTGCTTTTTTAAATAAATTACAAAATTGTAAAAAAGTAAGAACTCTTAATAAGAATATTAATCTCCATTTGGGGTATTCTAATGCATCAATTGAATTATGGCTCTTACTTCATAAAATAGAGTTTAACAAACCTGTACACAGCGCACAAGATTACTGGTCTGATATACAAAATGCATATGCTCTGCGTGATGTGGATAGCTTTAGAGCTTATAAAGAAGGGGATACTTTTAACAGAAGAGTTTTAGCTCAAATAACACTGGAAGATGTTAAGTCAGCTATAGCAAGAGCTGAAAGAATAGAAGCAAAATTGTTAGATATAGAAGAACCCAGGCATGATTTTGGGTTTGACTATTTTAATTCAACACCATCTTTGTCTGTACATAGGGTTGTGCGTCTTGTTTTGGAAAGTGTCGGTTTATTATAAGTTATTTTCAGGGAGTTTGACTTCCGCATTGCAGGTAAACATCATACTGTTCGTATTGATTTGTACTTACGGCGGTTATGATATAGTTATTGATATTAAAAGATTTTGAGGATTTAGGCATATCTCTCAGTTTGTATTCAGCTTCAAATCCGGTCCACTCATAGTAAAAGTCATCCAAAGTATTTGCCTGAAAACCCATTCTCTCCGAAATATTTTCAAAATCCCTGTCTTTAATCTTTTCAATATCTATTCCGCAGTTATAGTCGGAAAAAGCAAGCGCAATATATTCTCCCGAATGACTTATTGAAAAATGTTTGGCTCCGGTTTTCATAATCGGCTTTTTCCCGTCATAAACGATTTCACGGTCTTCTATGTGATAAAATTCCCTGAGGATTCTATCTACCATTAGGTAGGAAAGACAATGCTGATTCCATTTTTTTGAATCAGAAATTTCTTTTTTTTGAAACTCTTTTAAAAGTTCTTTGTGCACGCTGTCTGCATCAACAATTTCAATAACAAAAATATCCATAGTTTTATTTTAGCACGGAAATAAATTTGGTTGTTTATTACAGCTAAGATAACAATTACTTCCCGCATTCCTAATTTTATTTGCCTTGCAGTTTATACTTATGTCTGCCGATAATTAATCTACGTGCGTGGCTCTAATAGTTTACGTTAAATTTGTAATAATGCATAAAGAGGCAGACTGGTAGTTATAGGATTTG
>CALVBP010000032.1 GCA_944325825.1 Candidatus Gastranaerophilales bacterium
TCCATGGGGATGTAATGGTTTTGACGCCGTGATTGGTAGATCCGGATTGCGAGTGCGGGCGCTGTTCCCGCTTATCAACGAGCAAACAAAAGAAATGACAACAAAGTTGTTTCACTTGCTGATTACAGAGCACAAAGACTCGCTGCTTAATTATAGCAGTTCAGCCCTCTTGTTAGGCCAGCTTGCCGCTTAGCAGGATGAGGAATATGCAAGCTGCAGTACGCAAATGATGGTATGCGTATCAAGATTAGCCATTGGAAGTTAGCTTTCTGTAAAAAAGCTTTGATTTAATTCAGGTTAGGTGGCTTTCCGTATTAGGTCGAGATAATAAGTTACTACACTCGTAGAAGTTCGTTTTTATCCACGATGGACGCGGGTTCGACTCCCGCCATCTCCAGTTACTTTTTCTTTACTAAAAAGAAAAAGTAACCAAAAAGAAAAGAACATATTGTCGGGTGACATAGACAAACATTACATATTTTAATACCAATTTCTTGGCACCTGCAAAAACTTTTCCTTTACTAAAACCAAAAGAAAAGGACCCCAACCCACTTAGAATATCGTATGGATTTTATTATCATTATTAATAGTGATTACCATTTCTTCACCGTTAGAATTTATCATCGGGATTGTAAACTGCGGAGCTTTAATATTACCGGCAGTATATGTTGGGAATTCTTTTGTCTGTTTAAATTCATTCTGTATAATCTGTCTTAATTCTTTTAATTTACCTATATATGTTTTATTAATTATATTGCAATAATTAGCATCTTCCAGTCCGTTATATTCATTAATTGTAGGAATAACAACCCTTTCAATAAATCTCAAATAACTGTGCATAGTAAACAGGTTTTTATTCATCTTATCGCCGTAATACAAATTCAAAAGATTTTGCATTTTACCCTGATTAAGATAAGATTTATCTTTAACTGCAAGATGTCGTTTTAAATTCGGGTATGAATCGCTGTGTTTCAGCACTTCCGCTTCAATATCGTCAATTGTATACTTTTCCGGTTCGCTTGATTTAAGTTCATAATAATTTTCTTTAGAGTGAACCTGGCGGAAAAGAGCATTAATAAAGTAAAAATTCTTATTTATATACTCATAAGGAGGTTTTACCGAAAAAGTATCAGAATCTTTTATTGTTACGTTATCAACTTTTGTATTTCGTTTCAGTTGAGCAACTTCTTTGATAGAATTATCGTCCATGCCGGCTTTTAGCATAGAATTATATTCAAAGAAATTCAAATAGTATTTATATGCAGCATTTGTCCATTTCTGTAAAGCTTCATTTAAAATTTGTTTGTTATTCAAAAGATTAAGGAATTTTTCAGTAGACTCCGCAGAATTCGCACTGATTTCGTTATAGACAGATGCTAAAGACACAAGACAGTCAGTGTAAGAACTATCTATTGTCTTAAGCCACATTTGTTTGAGACTTTTTGCAACCGGAATCTGGTTCAAACTTTTTAGAAAACTTTCTATTTGTCCTTGTTTTTCAGCGTTATTCTTTTCTTTAGTTATTGCAATATAAGATTCTGTCAACTTATCGTAATCTTTTATAATCTTTATTGTTTCCGGATCTGTCATATCCGGTTCTGCAGCATACTTGTTATATTTAGAAATAACTCCTCTTAAATCCAAATCCCTTTGGCATTGAAGCAAGTCTGCAGTCAAATTCTTTGCTATATCCTGATTCTGGATTTTTTCATTATTTTCAGAATAATGACAACCTTTGTAGTTCGCACCGCAGAATTTATTATAAAGATCTTTAAGAGCATCCGCATTGGCATCAGAAACCTTAAGTAAGTTTGAAACTTGAATAATAGCTTTTGAAAGATCTGTTTCAAATTTTGTCGTTGTACCTCTGTGCTTTGAGAACTTGAACCTTTCAACAATATTAACTTCCGGTTTTTGTTCAACCTTAGCTTCAAAAACATCACCATCAGAATTTTTCACTTCCTTGGCAGGTTTTTGCGGTTCAATTACAGGCGGCTGTACAACCTCTTCCTGCTCTCCGGTTACAATTTCAGTAAGCTGAGCAGCTGTTGCTGTTATCAACGCTGCTACGGTAGCGAAAAAAGTGTTCTTTTTGGCCGGGTTTGTTAATTGAGACTTAATTGTTCTTGCCAGTTCATCTGTTTTTACTGCATTACTTAAGCCTGTAAAAATATCTCCTGACACATTCTTAGGAATTTTAGCTCCAAAAGAGGGGCTTGTTTCTTTACTTTCAGGATTAAATGTTTGAACTACGGGTAAAATTTTCATACGCTGACCTTTGATTTATAACTACACAACACATGTAAAAACCATAAATCTAAATAATTGCCTCAAACGGGAAGAAATTTAAAGTTTTGTAAAGTTTAAACAGCGGCTTCTTTTTTAAACTGCATATCGTAAAGAGTTTTATAATGCCCGTTATCTATTTTTAAAAGCTCGTCATGGCTTCCGAGTTCAACGAGTTCACCTTCGTTGATGACGGCTATTTTATCAGCATTCTGGATAGTAGAGAGCCTATGAGCAATGACAAAAACCGTCTTATCTTTCATCAAGTTCTCAATAGCTTTTTGTACAATAGCTTCTGATTGATTATCCAGAGCAGAAGTTGCCTCATCAAGAATAACAATCGGAGCATCTTTTATGAAAGCTCTTGCTATAGCGATTCTTTGTTTCTGACCTCCGGATAAGAGAACTCCTCTTTCGCCTATATAAGTATCAAGCCCTTCGTCAAGTTCGTCAATAAATTCTTTCAAGCAGGAGTTTTGAACCGCATCCTTAAGCTCTTCTTCCGTAGCAGAAGGTTTACCCATAAGAATATTTTCTCTTATAGTTCCTGCAAAGAGGAAATTATCTTGAAGAACAATTGAAATATTATCTCTAAGAGATTCTATTTTGTAATCTGCAATATTAATCCCGTCAATTTTAATTTCGCCCTGCTTTATCTTATAGAACCTTGGAATAAGATTAACAATGGTAGATTTCCCGCCGCCCGAATTCCCGACCAGAGCGAGGGTTTCGCCTTTTTTGACATTAAAGCTGATATTTTTAAGGACAGGAACTCCTTTTTTGTATTCAAAAGAAACATTATCAAATTCAATATTATTTTTAAGATTTTCAAAAGTGAGAGCATTTGGTTTATCAATAATATAAGGTTTAGCTTCAAGATTCTTCATAACTCTTTCAAGGGCAAGGAGTGAAGTTTGCATTCCCTTAACATTTGTTCCAAGTCCTTTCACAGGAGTATAAAGCATAATAAGCGCTGTTATAAATGAAACAAAGTTTCCGCTTGAAATTGCTCCGGTTTGAATCAAGTGGCTTCCGTATCCGATAGCAAAACCGATTCCTACAGAGACAATGACATGCATTAAAGGAGAAATGCTTCCGGTTCTCTGGGTTATTTTTATCCTCAACTTAAACAAGTTATCAAGCTGTTTGGAGAACTTTTTATTCTGAATATTGTATAAATTGTAGGCTTTGACTACCTTGCTTCCGTTATAAGCCTCGTTATAGGAGGTAATTATAACCGCATTTTCTGATTCAGATTGATTGGTTACTGATTTAATCCTTGATTTAACTTTACTAAGCGGTACAATTGCAAGCAAAAGCATAACAATAGCGATTATTGAAAGCTGCCAGGAATTATAGATTAGAACCCCGATTAGAGACACGGAAGAAAATACTCTGGAGACAATGGTTTTAATGCTGCCGAGCAAACCTTTGCAAGCTGAATCGGCATCATTATTAAACCTCTTAAGACTGTCGCCGGAGGTTTTTGTATCAAAATATACGGAGCTTTTGTGCATAAGCTTGTTGTATAAAGCACTTTTGAGGTCGTTTGTTACTTTGAAAGTAACCCAGTCATTCATATAGGTGGAAGCATAGTTCAAAATCCCCTGTAATGAGGTAAAAAGCACGATAAGAAGGGGGATATACCATGGAGACTGCATATTCTTTTCGACCATAACAACATCCATGTAAGGCTTGAGCGAAAGAGCAATTACCGCATCAAGGCAGCCTATAGGAATAGCCAAACCCAGCGCCAGTAATGCCCGCCGCCAATAAGGTTTGACAAACGGAAGGATTTTTCTGTAGTTTTGAAGCGTTTCGTTTTGTATCATATCCTGCCTTTATGCGTAACAATAATTAACTGTTAGAGGTATCCTCTCTCTCTCTCTCTCTCTCTCTCTCTCTCTCTCTCTCTCTCTCTCTCTACAGCGGCGGGGATTTGCGCCCTCTGTGCAAAGTATTTTGTACATGGTTTTTCAACAAAATGGTAAGTAAAAACACCCAGAATCAAAACAAGAGCCAATGTCATAATAACATTCTCTGCCGGATGGGCATAAACCCATTCCGGATGGTACTTCCAGAGCGAACCCCTCAATGTACTCATAACAATTGTATGGGTCATATATAGAGAATAAGTGTATCTTGAGAATTTTGACCAGATATCAGTATCCAACAAGGATGAAATAAATCCTTTTTTCATCAAAAACAGCATAATTATTATCACAAATGTAACAATAAAAATCATGTGGTTTTTGTAATGGAGCTTGTGGAGCATTAAATTATTAATAATAAAATACAGGCACATAAACTCTACAACTGTTATAAATAACCTGCTCCGGAGCGAATAAACCGTATTTTTGATAGATTGGATATTTTCTTTATACCATTCTGAGATAAAATATCCGAGCCCGATTCCTCCAAAAGCTCTCATCATACCGACATGAAATATATTATAAAATGTTTGCCCAGGGTTGTTTATAGCACCGTGTTTTGCATGAATCATAAAACCGTAACTAACTGCGACAAGCAGCGCAATAACAAGATTTGCTTTAGGTTTGTCAAAATGTTTTATTAAATAATAAAACAGAATCATAGTCCATAACATGGCTGACACGTACCAGAAAACACCCATATTACCTGATTTAAGAACTAAAAAAGTTCCATTAAGACATAACAAATTCAAAATATTATCATAAAAAGTAAAGTTAACAGCTCCGGTCAAGGAGATTAAAAAGAATAGCGCTATACAATAAACTAATAACGGATACACTCTGATAAGCTTATGCTTAATAAATTCAATAAGCGGTTTTGTTACATCAAGTTTGAGACCAAAAAATAAACCTGATAACATAAAAAATAAATCAACCGCCTTTTGACCGTTTGAAGTCATTATTAAAAATTTATTATACAAATCAATATCATCAAACATTTTGTGTAAATATTTGGCGTTAAATAAATGCAATAAAATTATAGCTATACAGCCTATTATTCGGAGAATTTCTATATTTTTAAATTTTCTGGTTTTCATTTTAAATACTTACTCTATAGGTTCACACAATAAAAGACAGTCTACCAAGCTATTTCTAGGATACGCTCCGCAGAAAAAGTCAAATCTATATTTAAATCCAGCTTCTGTTGCAATTTCTTCCAGCATAGATTTGATTGTGAAAAAGTCTTGTTTGTTATGATAAATACTTATCAACAATGTCGGTTTTTGTTCTTGTATTGTTCTTTTAGCACCCTTAATAAAATTGATTTCATACCCTTCCAAATCTGTTTTAATAAGGGAAATTGTTATATTTTTTGATTTAACATAACTGTCTAACGTTACAAGCTTGACTTCAGTATTGCCGGTCGGAGAAATCTGTACTCCGTAATGCGCTTTTTTGCATACAGTATGCACAATTGTATCTGATTCACCTAGTGCCAGATTTTCACAAACTACATTCTGTATGTTATTCAACTGAATGGTTTTATTCAATAATTCAAAATTAGTTTTATCAGGTTCAAAAGAAATAATTTGGTTATCGGGAAATTCTTCTCTAAAAATAAGAATAGAATCACCTATATACCCGCCGGCATCAATAATGACACCATTATTGATTCTGTTTTTATTTTGTAAAGCTTCAATTCCATGCTTACCTAAGAATACACTTGGTTCAAAAAAACCAATAGGAAGTTTATAATTTTTCCACTGATAATATGTATCACAAAATTTGATTTCTGAAGCAAGCTTTAAAGCTGCATTGATATCTTTCATTTCTTCTTCATCATAAACTAACCGGGCTAGAGGTATATCTCCAAAAAGCCTTTTGTATTCTAAAACTTTTTCACTTCTCCTTATAATTTGATTTAAATGCTCAACTGCTAAGTTGTCTAAATCTTTATATAAAATTTGCAGTTGCTGTTCAAGTTCTTTATTGTGTTCCTTATCCAAGAATTTTTTCGCATTTACATAGCCTAAAGAATATTTAAAATTGTTTAAATCCTGACTCAATCTTGTATTCTGTTTTAATACTTTTTTATATAATTTAAACAGATTTTTATAGTCTTCGGTAATATTGATTTTAAATTTACATTTAATACCTAAAATATTTATAATTTTATGTTTGGAAATAATCATTCCCTGCTTATTTTCTCTGGACTCTTCCGTAATTGAAAAAATTTGTCGCATATTAATAATCCTCAACATTCATTAATTCTTCAAGCTTGTCGACAATTCTCTCTGCTGCTTGCCCATCATCTATTGCTCCCTTTTTTGTTAAAAATTCCTTTACTTTTTCTCTATAAGTTAATTCATCAAAACTCAATATGTTTTTGCAAAGTTCTTCATTAGTTTCAGCCATTGAGCAAGGAAATTCTTCAATAGGAAATAATAATCCTCTCTCTTTATTGTATGAACCTAAGTCAGTACTAAACAAAAAGCCAGGCTTTCCGGTGAAAAGAAATTCACATATCCAGCTTGAATAATCTGTTATACCGACATCTGTAACAAGTAGGAGTTCTTGAATATCGCTATAGCCAGTTGCATCAATAACAAACTCCGGAGTATTAAAGTTAAATTCACCGGCTTTTTTCCTCATTTTACTATGTAAACGTGTTAATATAACCCACTCTCCGCCAAACTTTTTTACTAATGCATTTCTGAGCATACTATAATCAATGTTATAATATACTAAACTTTTATCATCTCTAAAGGTTGGTGCATACATTGCAATTTTGACACCATTTGGTATATTAAGCAGGTTCTTTATTGATTCTTTTAAACTATTTCCTTCTGTCGTATTTTCTTTAAACAAAATATCATTTCTTGCATGACCTAAGGTTAAAATAGTTGTATTCTTCCAGAAAGTACTCTTATATAAATTATTTTCAAATGTACTATTTGAAATACAATAATCGGTTATTTTTCCGTCATGTTTAATATTGCGAATCCAATGGTAATCTTTATTTGTATCAAATCTTTTAATACCTATAGCACCATGCCAGGTCTGTATCAACTTTTGCTCTTTTTTCTTAAAAGCACCAAGATATGTCATTGTAATTCCATTACATATCCATAATTTAGAAGCAGCTGCTTCTTGATAGAATTCTGGAGAACCCTGGATTACAGATTTAAAATAGTTTGGAACGCTTTGGCTAGTACCAGTTTTTGTTGCCCAAACTAATTCCCAAGGAAGCTTTCTTTTAATTATTTCATTTGCTATTGCTTTAGGATTACAACTGTAAGAACCATTAAATGTGGTAAATAATATTTTATCTTTATTCACTTTTATACCGGACATATACCATTTTCTAACTATAGGTGAAATGATTTCATCCATTATTAGAAAAGGATTTTTACACATTTTTTGGAAAAATTTTCCGGCTAGCATTTTATCAATCATTTTAGTCATAGCTCTTCCTCTTTAAGCTATCTTCAACAGTTAATTTTAAGCCTTCTTTAATATTAAAATAAGAATTCCATCCTAAATCAATTAATTTTTGCGAATTTAAAATTGAATCTGCCTGTTTTGAATAACCTTTTGACTCTATTTCATCCGGCATATCAAACTTCAAAGCAACATTTGCAATATCGGCTAAAGTCTGAGCATATTCACGCACAGAGACAATAGAATCCGGATTTGCTATATTATATACTTCTCCGCTGGGTGCTTTTAGAAGTATGGTTAATAAAGCACTGACGCAATCTGCCACATAGCAGTAGGTGCGTTTTTGCAAACCTTGACTTTTTAATACTATATCTTCGCCGTTAATCGCATTTCTTAAAAATTGTGCATCTGCCCGTGAATTATCATCTGTAATTGTCGGTCCATATATGTAGCATAATCTTGCTATATTAATATCCGTATTGTATTGTTCTTTATAAGCCATACACAGGGTTTCGGCTGCCCGTTTAGACTCCGGATAACAAGAACGAACTGATTTAGTATCAATATAACCTAAATCTGTCTCCACAAACGGTCTGTCAATGTTATTTCCATATATTTCACCTGTTGAAATATATAAAAATTTTGTTTTAGCATCCTTAATCATATCTAAAAGACTAATTGTCCCAAGCAAATTAGCCTTCATCGTTCCTACGGGATCTTTGGAGTAAGCCAATGGATGAGCATTACTTGCTAAATGAATAATAAAATCTACTTGTTGATACTGATTTAAAGGTTCTTGCAAGTCTTGCTCTATAATCTTAATATTTTTATTCTTAAAAAGTTTTACAAGTTTATTTCTTGAACGAGAACTCGCAAATATTTCCAGACCCAAACGATGTTTTGTATTTATATAATCTAAAAAATATATAAGATATGAACCAATTAAACCGTTAGCTCCGGTGATTAAAATTTTTTTATTCTCCAACTTTCCCAACAATTCTTTTAAACTTTGTTCTATTATTTCAAATTCTTTATCATAAAGCTTAGAAAGCATTTTCTTCTCCCTTTAATAAAGCTTTAAAAATATCTAAATCATCCTGTGTTGTAAGTTTAATATTTTTCTCAGAACCGGAAGAAAAGTTGATAGATTTTCCTAATTCAATCATCAACGTGCAGCTTGCAATAGAATTTGTAATTCCTTTTTTAGCAGCTTCATCATGGGCAGAAATCAAATCTTTTAACTTAAACCCATGCGGAGTCTGGGTTCGCCTAAGATGTTCTCGTGGAATTGCAGAGTTAGAGGTTTCACCATTTAAAGTTTCAAGCATTGCTTCCTGACAAGGAATACAAGCAATTGCATTTCCTTTTTGCTTTGTAACGGCTATACAATCCGAGATAATATCTCTTGAAAGCATAGGACGATTACCATCATGTATCAGCACAATATCATCATCTGCACAATGTTTTTTCAGCTCCATCAAACCGTTTTTAATAGACTCCTGTCCGACGGCTCCTGCTTTTGCGATATATTTTAATTTTGTTATACCGTATTGCTTGGCATAACTTTCTAAAATACTTTCCCATCCTTCCAGACAAACAACAGCAATCGCATCAATTGACGGGTGTGCTTGGAATTTTTCCATTGTATAAACTATTATTGGCTTATCCAAAACTGTCATGAACTGTTTAGGAACAGCTTGATGCATTCTTGCTCCAACTCCGCCTGCTATTATTAATCCTATATTTGCCATTTTATTATCTGACCCTACCTTCCAAAACTTTTATCACACATTCTGCAGCATACTTAGCAGCGCCGCCTTCCGGTTGGATTAAATCTTCACGGATTATTTTTTCTCTTATCTCCCGCTTTGAATCCTCGCCTCTCAGCAGCACTTTATCTATAAGCCCTTCCAGCTCATCAGTATTTCTTGCAGGATAATACCCCGCAATAATCTTTTTGCCAAACTCATTAAACCCGACAGCATCTTCCCTAACTAAACGTATAACAGGTTTACCCGTCGGCAGATATTCATACAAAAAAGAATTGCAATCCGTAATCATCATATCCGAGGTTCTGAACATATCAAAATAATCTCCCTCGTCGTAAATCTGCGCATTCGGTAATTCTTCCCACCTCTTAAAATATTCACACATCCCCTCATAAGTCATAAAACCTTCTCTTACAATATGTTTCTTAAGCTCGGGATGAGGTTTGAAAATAAATTCTATCTCAGGATGATTCTTCGCATAATTATATAAAAATTCACAGTTCCAATCAAAAGTCCCCAATTTTAAAATACTGTCTTTATAAAAAGAATGATGCGGAGCCCAAATTACACGCTTTTGACCGGTCGTTTTCCACCTGACCTTTGTCTCATCTACAGGTTTTAAATATGCATCCTGCTTTAATTGTCCACAAAGCCGCAAATTAGCCTCCTTAAGCCCATGTTTAAGGAGTCCCCTCTCAATATATCTATTGTCCGTAAAATAAATAAACAACTCTTTATAAAATGGGTCAACAAATTCTTTCCTGCAATTTGTTGTAGAAGCACCATAGTTGCAATGCATTGGCAAAGCAAACTTTGAAGTCGTCTCAATTGACTGAATTTTGGAAAGCTCCCACGGTTGTTCATAAAAAATTATATCCGGATTAAATTCCCTCAAATCCTTGTATCTTTTATGTTCTAAGTCAAATGCATATTCCACATTTATCCCTCTGGATTTGAAGAAATTATAAGTCCTCTGCGCTTCCTCACAGTAATCTACACTGCTGTTTCTTTTATCAAAAATTCCTGTTCTCATGGTAACAAGAACCTGAACATCAAACTTCGGATTTTTAGCAAACTCTTCATATAACGACTGGTATACCCACTTTGAGTTTTCACTCGTCATAAATACAATCTTTATATTCTGTTTTCCGTATTTTTCACGCAGCCTTGCAAGAATTTTTGCATGCCGGCCATGAACACGCAAAACTTCTTTGCGTGAATCAAGCTCTTTACAAAAATCACGAAATCTTTTTCTGTCTTCCTTCTCAGGAAATATCCATGTTATCAGCTTGCTGACAACAGTATACAGCATCTTGCGATACTCCTTTTTACCGGTTCTTCTTAATCCAACTTTCAGTCAAATTCTTGACTTGAATCTTTTTCATTTATACCAAGTATATGATGAATATTTTATAAAAAAAATATTTATTATTCAATGATTTATTTACATATTTTACATATTTCATTTAAAAAATATACATTATTTACGCTTATTTTTTGATTCCGGATAAATTATCATAAAAAGTAGGTAATTTTATGAATAATAAAAAATTATTGGGCAAAAGAATTAAGGAATTAAGAAAAGAAGCCGGACTTACGCAGGAAAAACTCGCTGAACTAATCGGTATTGAAACAACATCCCTTAGCGGAATTGAAAGCGGCAGACATTTCCCTTCACTCCCTACTGTTGAAAAAATTGCCGGAAGTCTGAATGTTGAAATGAAGGCTCTATTTGATTTTGACCATCTTCTTCCTGTTGAACAAATGAAAGTCAACATTATTCAAAATATCGATAAACTCAGTGACAAAAAAATTTCTTTTATCTACAGGTTTTTTGAAGGATACAAATACTAAAATTATTACCAGAGTTCGTAAAATTCTGCCTTATCCAGAATTCTTTCATCTCTATAGTAAGTGTTGTAATATTTAGCTTTACGGATAATATCATACCATTTGTTGTATTCACGCATAAATTCGGTCTTGTTTCTGTTTATATAATGGATGCTGATTATACCTTCATGCGCCCTTGATGCTCTAAAAAACTCGCATTGTGCCTGAATACCGTTATAACCGTCAGTACAGCGACCCGCTATCATATCATTATCTCTAACCCGTAAATATTTATATTTACCACTCGGGTTTGCCTTTTGCATCTTTGCAACATTATTTGCCATAAAAACACCTATCGGATAATCAGCAAATTTATATGCGTGAACCACGATTGAACGTGTCCAGTCTCCGTGAGACTGCCCTTTGGGTACAAGCTGCAAAATTGCTTCATTACCGACTTTTCTATAATATGCCTTCTGCCATAATTCTTCCGGCGGATATTTTATAATCACTGTTTCATAAGCCAGAACACTCAAGGTCGAAAGAAAAAAAATACTAAATAAAAGGACTTTTTTCATCGGCAAAAACTCCTTTTATTCCGCATATTTTCATCAAAAGTTCTTTAGCAAAAATTTCACTTTCAAAATGTCCGATATCAAAAATAACTTTTTCCGTCTCACACGCCGTATGGTATTTTAAATCTCCCGTCACAAAAGCATCACAAGGAGAGCTTTCTATAAACTCACTTCCGGAACCGGCGCAAAATCCGACTCTGCGGACGGATTTTGCGCCGGAGTTGTTCACATATCTTAAATTAGGCGAAATATTTAAAAGTTTTTCTCTTAAATCTGCAATCTTTATTGGAGAATCAAACTCAACTATACGAACAAACTCCCCGTATTCTTTCCCCGCAAAACCTAATTTCTCAAGAATTAAATCCGTTGTCCCGCCTCTTGCCTTATCAAGATTTGTATGAGCGCAGTACATATTTATTTTTTTGTATTCCAGAGGAACTTCAAACAAAGGATGGTGAGAGATTATCATGTCGCATCCTTTTTTTAAAGCCTGATTGAAAACATCTTTCGTAATCGTAAGAGCATACATTATTTTACTAATCTCAGAAGTATCCAAATCCACAATCCAGCCGCTTGAGTCCCAGCTTTCCTGAGTATCAAGCGGTGCAAAATTTTCTATCTTCTGTATTATTTCATACTTATTCAAAAACTTTCTCCAGAATATGTTTTGCAATATTTTGTTTTGTATCCCGTTCAAAATGTGTAGTATTAAGATTTCTGTCCAAAATATAAACTTCATTCATATCACTTGAAAATCCGATATCTTTTCTTGAAATATCGTTTGCTACCAGATAATCGCAGCCTTTTTTTTGAATCTTCTCTCTTGCATTCTCAAGCAGCTTCTCGCTTTCGGCACAAAAACCTACCGTCATAACTCCTTTGGCGGAAATTTCCTGCAATATATCGGGATTTTTGACCAGCTCAAGTGTTAATGAATTCTCTTCTCCCTTTTTCATCTTCTCTTTTGCCGGTTCTTTAACCCTGTAATCCGCAACTGCAGCAGCCATAATAACACAATCCTGAGCTGAAAGATTTTCTTTCACGGCTTTTTCCATTTCACAAGCTGTCTCAGCAACAATGTTTTTATAAGGTTTATTTACAGCAAAAGCAGATACAAGAGTAACCTCTGCACCCATACTGTATGCCGTATCTGCGAGCGCCAGACCCATTTTTCCGGAAGAACAATTTGAAATATACCTCACAGGATCTATTTTTTCTTTTGTTCCGCCTGCTGTTATAAGGATTCTTTTTCCTTTAAGTTTCTGTCCTTCGCTGAAAATTTTAACAACAGAATCGTAAATATCTTCAACCTCCGCCATTCTGCCCTCACCGGAAGTTCCGCATGCAAGAAAACCAATTCCCGGATCAACAATATGGTATCCTGCTTTTTTAAGCTTTTTCATGTTTTCCTGAATAAAAGAATTTTTCCACATATTTGTATTCATAGCCGGAGCAAGCAAAATCGGCTTAGAGAATGCGCAAACAGTGGAGGTTAAAAGATTATCGCAAATTCCGTTTGCAATTTTAGAAATTGTATTAGCCGTTGCCGGCGCAATGACACAAATATCAGCCTCGTCACAAAGTGAAATATGTTCAGGCTTAAAATTATCCGTATTAAAATTATCTACATAAACTTCATTATTACTAAGGGTTTGAAGAGTTAATTTTGTAACAAAATTCAAAGCATTAGGTGTAAGCATAACTCTTACATTCGCACCTGATTTTTTATAAAGTCTTATAAGAGTACAGATTTTATAAGCAGCAATACCGCCTGTTATCCCGATAAGTATATTTTTATTCTCTAACATAACACCTCCGGTGTTTATCTGATTTCGTTAGGCTGGAAACGGGTAAAATTATTGAGATAGTTGTTTATAGGAAGCATATTATCCTGCATACTGTTCATTTCTTTAATATTAGCACCTGCCTTCTGGCGGGCTTCCATCCTCGCATTATAATCACTGTTTTCTTTATACTGTTTAACTTTCAGCCTGTCATAGCAGTTAAATCTGTCATCATTGGTTTCCAGAGCCCTGCATTCTTCAAGCCCGGCTTCAAAATCAGTTTTTCTTTGATACCAGTATGATGCAATTTCATTTAATTTACCAAGACCTTTTGGCTCTTCAACATCAACATAAGCTGATGGTGCAAAATCTTTCCACTCCGGAATCGTAAAACCGTAATCCTGCTCTTCTGCATACGCAGGAAGTATAAGTAAACATGCAAAAAATAATAAAAACTTCTTCATAACTCTATTATAGCATTTTATAATATTCTGAATGTAAATTTTTGTTAAATGATGCAAATTACTTCACTTTTTTATATATACCTTGATAAACATCTTCCATATTCTTAAATATCTTTGATTCCTCGAAAAAATTGTATTTGTAAGGGTCCGTGATAAAAAATCCGTCCTTTTTAAGGATACGTAATACATTATCAAGAGTTGACTGCACTTCTTCCGGCTTTTCTATATACATGAGGGTATTGTTTATGGAAACCACATCAAAACTATCGTTGTCGAAATTCTTTAATCCATCCTGGACTCTTGTATCCCACAGAGATTTTTTCGGATTCTCATAAGTTTTTTTTAAATAGTCATAAATTTCATCTTTAACTCTGTATGACCGGTAAGTTTTATTATTAATACCATATCTCCATAATTCATCTTGTATAAAACTGTTTTTTGCAAATAACGGTTCAAAAGGGTCATCCAAAAAAGAATCTTCAAATAATTTACAGTCATCGGGACGGGATTGTATGTCTATTGTATGAAGATTAACCGTCTTTTCTAAAGGTTTATTGGATAACAAATCTTTTATTACCGTGAGATATGAAAACGGCTCTTGCGAATCCCCGATTCCGGCAATAAGTATTGATTTTACACCCTTAATCTTACTTGCAAATATTTCAGAAAAAACTTTTATAATGTCTGAAAATTTTTCGCTCGGAGGACCATATCTTAAACCACGCCGGAAGTAATTTGAAGCTTTTAAATCGTACATTTCAGAAAGCTTGTGAAAATCCGGATGCGCTTTAAAATTTGTATGATTATAGTTATTGTATGTAATACTGGTTATTCCAAGCAGCATAGCTATTTACTCCGAGGTTTAGATTATTTTTACTTTTTATATATTCCGTAATTAATTTCTTCTAAAGAACCAAAAATCTTTGACCGCTTAAAAAAATCATATTTATACGGATCCGTAATAAAATATCCGCCTTTTTTTAATATTCTTAAAACATTATTTAGTGTATCCTGAAGCTCGGTATGAGATGGCAAATACATAAAGGTATTGTTAACTGAAACAATATCAAAACTATCATCCGGAAACACTTTTACTGCATCCTGAATTCTTGTCTCCCACAAAGCTTTTTTAGGATTGTTATAGGTTTTCTGCAAGTAATTATATATTTCATCTTTAACCCTGTATTTGTTTCTGGGAAAAAGACGATTTTGCACAACTTCTTCTTTTACAAAACTGCTTTTTGCAAACTCCGGTTCAGACGGAACATCAAAGAACGAATCATTAAAAAGTTTTTTATCTGAAGGCTTAGACTGTATATCCACAGTGTATAAATCTAAGTTATTATCCAGAGGATTCTTTTTTAAGCTGTCTTTTATAACAGCAAGATACGAAAACGGTTCCTGAGAATCAGCAATTCCTGCAATAAACATTTTTTTGGGGATATTAATATTACATGAAAAAACATCGGATAAAACAGCAGCTACATCTGCAAAGCCCGAATTTGGGCTTCCGTAAGCAATGCCCCGTCTAAAATAACTTGATGCCGTTAAATCATAATTCTTTATAAGTCTGTAAAAATCGGGATGCGCTTTAAAGACCGGTTTTCTGTAGCGGTTGTTATAATTGTTATAATTAATATTGCTTATTCCGTATATCATAAATCTTCTTTCACTGGAATTATAAAACCTTATAAAAATATTTTTTGCCGGTATAAATCTGCCAATCACAAACAGATAAAGTTTAAACTTTTTATCTTATATATTAGAGCTTATTGATGAACTTAGAAATTTAGATACCGCCTTACTTTTAAAACGTTATTTTGTATTTAAGCAATCAGTTAACTGTCATTCTGAATTTATTTCTATTGTTGTTCCGAATAAATTATTTTGTCATTCTGAACTTGCGTATGCTAATTAAAACTTGCTGTCACCCTGAATTTATTTCAGGGTCTTACCAGCCATGAGTTTAACTCCAAGATTTTAAGATGCTGAAACAAGTTCAGCATGACAAAACAGATTAAGAGACTCGAACCTCTGAAACCTCAGATGATTAAAGGCTTTAGCCTGTTTTTAAAAATTTTGGGTTTTATTCTTTTTTTACTGCAAACAGTGTAAACATACATAAAAAGAGCCTTTCCGGCTCTTGTTGTTAAATATGGAGCGTAGGGGATTCGAACCCCTGACCCCGACACTGCCAGTGTCGTGCGCTACCAACTGCGCTAACGCCCCTTAGTACTACCTCAGTATAACATAAAAACTTTATTTTAATAACTCTCTTAAGAACCCCGCCGTTTTTTCAAGAAATTCTTAACTCCGACATATATCTCCGATATGACAAGAACTACAACAAACAGCCAGAAAACATTATCCATATCCTTTGTTATAAAGGTATGGTTCATTTTCAATAAAGCTCCAATCCATCCTATTACGACCCATGAAGCTATATATAATGTCGGCAGCTCGCTGCTTAAATGCTTAATTATTCCCCAGAACTTAAATTTGACAAAATAATTTGAAAATATATGCGCCAAACTAATCGCTACCGCTATTATATTCATATACACGGCTAATATTACCGGATTCTGCTGATGATAGGTTAAAGGATTCATTAGTATCATCCACATATTTTTTCCCGCTGCATCAAAAGCTGACCAGGCCAGAAGTAAGAGCGGCACCGATATTAAAAGTAAGTACCAGTAAAATTTATCAGGATTCATACAGTGTCTTAGAAGCTTACCAAAAATCCACCCCGTCACAGGATAAATTATCCAGTTGCAGAAAGAAAAACATACATATCCGCTTGCCGTAAAATTCTTGATAGGAATAAATAAGCCGATAAATGAAAAATAAAAATTATCTGTAGATAGTTTAACCGAAATTTCGTTTGTGCAAAAAGCGCCTATTATCGTAAAAACTATCGCCATTAAAAAAATTGTTAAATTAGAAAATTTAAAATATTTTACAAACGCAAAAAATAAAAACGCCAATCCCGCAAATTGCAATATATCTCCGCTCAAAAGCATTAAAAATTTGTTATTTGCCATAATACTGCTGAACATAGGATAATTACCAAAAATCATCCACGGCAAAATCTCTCTTAAAAAATTAAGCAAATAGCCCGTAAGTAATAAAATTATCCCCCGGCGTAAACAACATTTTGGAGAATCATTCCTGGTATATGCGAGTCCCAGCCCCATACTGAACATGAAGAACTGAGCACCCAAAAGTCTTACGAGATTATGTGCAATATATGATGCCGTCAGTGACGGTGTATTTGTATACTTAACGGCATAAAAAACATGACAAAGAATCATTAGTATTATACTAACTGTTTTGCACAAATCTACTGCAGGCTGCCGCCCTGTATTTACCGTTTCAGTGCTGAAAAGATTCCGGAATGCCATTCGGTGTCCTGTCTCCTAAGTCTTTTATGTTTCGGCTCCCTATTACCGCCCTCAAAAACATCATATCATAAAACTCAAAAATCGTCTTTTTTGTTACATATACATCTTTCGGATTAAAATATCAATCCCCCAACCCGTATGGTGCCTTTATTTCAACCCGCAAATATTAAGTTCGATATTTTGTAACAACTTAACCGCCAGTTCATTCTCAAGCTTATACCAAATATGGTTTCCTTCCCTATATCCCTTGATAATCCCGCTATTTTTCAATATATTCAAATGTTGAGATATTAATGATTGAGAGACCCCGAGATTATCCGCCATGGTATTCACACTACACTGTCCATTTTTCATCAGTCCGCATACTATTTTAAGTCTTATAGGATGAGCTAATGCTTTAAATATCTCAGCATAATTTTCCGCATTCATGATACTAACCTCTTGACAATATTACTATATTAGAATATTATAATTATCTAATATTGTCAAATGCAGATGAGGTTAATATGAAAATAGTTATAATAGGCGGCGGTGCCGCAGGTGCCAGCGCAGCAGCCAGGTTAAGAAGACTAGACGAATTTTCGGAAATTATAATTCTTGAAAAGACTAATGAAATTTCAATCGCTAATTGCGGACTTCCATACTATATTTCTGATGTCATAAACAGCAGAGAACAAATGCTCGTTTCGAATCCGGATAAATTCCGGAGTTGGTTTAATATTGATGTACGTTTGAATAGTGAAGTTACTAAAATAAACAGAACTGACAAAACACTTTTCCTGAAAAACGGAGAAACCTTAAACTATGACAAACTTCTTTTAGCCCCGGGAGCAAACCCTGTTATACCTGATTTAAAAGGAATAGACCCGCAAAAAGTTTTTACGGTTAGAACTCTTAATGATGCAGACAGAATCAAAACTTTTATAAATGCTAACAAAGTTCATAATGCCTTAATAATCGGCGGAGGTTTTATAGGACTTGAGATGGCCGAAAATTTCACTAAACTGGGATTAAATGTAACTTTGATTGAATCAGCTAATCAAATTCTTTCTCCTGTTGATAGCGAAATTGCAGCTGCCGTTCAAAATGAAATGCGCAGAAACAGGGTGGAACTTATACTTTCGGATGGTATTAAAGAATTTAAGGAAAATGAAGTTATTTTAAATTCCGGTATTCAAAAACCTTTTGACATTATAATTATGGGAATAGGTGTTCGCCCGGAAATATCTCTGGCAAAGGATTGTGGGCTGGAAGTTAATCGGGGAATTCTGGTTAATGAATTTATGCAAACTTCTGATGAAAATATTTTTGCAGCAGGTGACAGTATAGAAGTAAGAGACTTTGTAACAGATAGTCTCGTGTTTATACCCCTTGCCGGCCCGGCTAACAGACAGGGAAGAATCGCCGCTGATAATATTTTTGGAATAAAATCGACTTACAAAAAAACTCAGGGTGCATCCGTACTTAAAATTTTCAACCTAACTGTTGCCGTTGTCGGAAATAACGAAAAACAGCTTAGAAATAAAGACATCCCTTTCTGGAAAACTTTTATTTACGGAAAATCACATGCCGGATATTATCCGAACTCTACCCCAACTTTATATAAGCTCTTGTTTACAAAAGAAGGAAAAATCCTCGGAGCACAGGCCGTTGGGTTTGAAGGAGTGGAAAAAAGGATTGATGTTATTTCATCAATTATGAGAAACGGCGGAACTATTCAAGATATGCTGGATAGCGAATTGTGTTACGCACCCCCGTATTCTTCCGCTAAAGACCCTGTAAATATCCTCGGAATGAATGCGGATAATATTTTGAGAGGCTTCATAAAACCCGCTTTTTATGAAGATTTAAAAGACTCTTATCTGATTGACGTAAGAATGCCTGAAGCATACAAAAACGAAACTATAGAAGGAGCTTCTAATCTTCCTATTAATGAAATCCGCAGAAGAATAGATGAAGTTCCTAAAGATAAAAAAGTTATTTTATTCTGTAATACAGGTTATACAAGCTATTGCGCATCAAGAATCTTAATCCAAAACGGATTTAATAATGTATACTCGCTTATGGGCGGAATTGAATTGTATAAAGAAATCCTTTCTTACCTTAAAGAAATCCGTTTGGACCTTATACCTAAAGAATTTGTAAAAGAGGTCTAGAAGGAGATGTTAAAACCTTTTTTACATAAATGTTTCAAAAACTAAACGACAAAACGGTCAATTTAGAAATGTTACAACTTGTATTATTTGGCTTTAAAACAACATACTTGTTTTTCAGCTATCCAAAATCCGTTATTCTCTTTACATGTCTGTTCGTTGATAGTGATTATACCATTTGAAGTATTAAGTTCTAAACCTGCCTTGCAAAATCCGGTATCAAGACACACATCTTGATCTTTCATAGTCAAAAGAATCATTGAAAACAATATGACTATAAATATTAAACCTAAAATTATTAACAAAATCTTTAAGAATTTCATTTATTAATTATACTGTTTTAATACTTTTCTGGCAATCCGTTGGGTCTATAAATATCAACTAAAATACGACTGTCAATATTAGGATTATTTCTTCCCTGTTCACGCCCATATTGATTAGCTTCTTGATCGCCGTTGGAATCTTCTAAACTTTCTTCTACAGTCATTCCTTTTACTAAGACATTTTTAAATAAATCCGTAAATTCTCTAAAGTCACTAATACCTTTTGCAACTTTTGCTCCTAGCTCGCCTCTCTTTGCACCATCACAATTTGCTTTGGAGTGGAAATATTTATCAGCGCCAATTGTATTTGCCTCTTTCATATCATTATAATTTCTAATAAAATCACTGACTGTACCAAAAATTTGTTCAAATGCGTCTATACAGCTTTCAATAATTGCCGTAGTATATGAATTTTGACATTTAGTTAAAATAGTTGTCGTAAAATATCTTATACTTTCTAATATTTCGTTCTGTAAAATTTGTGCATCGGTAATTAACTCCTCAATTTCTATAAATAAATCGTCAAGGCAATTACATCTTTCATTATCTTTTTCTTCTTTTCTTTGATTAGAGTTATTATCATTAGAATTGTTATTATCTTCAATAGCTTCAATATAACATTTACAATTAGGATGTGGTAAATCTGGTATATCATCTTCATAATAATAAACAGTTTTATCTAATTCTTTACACTTTTGACAAGCACATAAATTAGCATGCCAAATATACCTATAATTACTAATCCCTCCTTTTAAAACGGTGTCAGTCATTTTATTCCTCCAGATCTTATATTATTAACCTCTTTAATTAATTTTTGTGTATCAATTTTATTAGAGTTCTTCGTCTCAAAAATAATATTACTAATAAGACTTTGACATAAATACTTTTCAATAACTTTGTTTGTATATGGAATTATAGAATTATTATAAATCTTTGTCTCCAAAGTATTTTGAGGATTAAAGCAATTTTCTTTTTTATTTTGCAAAATATTTAAACCTTCTTGAAATGATTTATCTACAAGCCTATCTTCAAATATTGTTTTATATCTTTTAATTAAATTATTTAATCCAGTTTCAACATTTCCATTCCGAAAATAGTTTGCTGTATGCTTGTATTTATTTGTTAGAACACTATCTAATTGCAATAACAAATTTTTTTCCTGTCGTGCTTCGTTAGGCAAATCATAGCATAGAGAAACAAAATATTTATTAATCCATAAATCTATTTCATCTAAATCCTGAGATAAATCTTGAATCATTTTATGGCATATTTGTGGTAATTCAATACTATAGAAGTATTCTTCATTTATGTACTTTTTTAGAGTATTAATTTGCTTAAGTATCTGCTTTACACTGTTTTTATCTTTCAGATTTTTTAATTGTTTCAATATTGATAAAAAATCCTGCCGACACTGTCTAGTATTAATCATTCTACCTCCTTCTTAATTGTTGACAGACAAACATATCTAATAAACATACTGTTTTAATGAATTTCAGTATGAACTTAAAATCTTTATAAAGACCCTTCCGACGCAACCACATATGTGAATCATACTAGCGATAACCCACAAGACTTTGTTTCCAGGTGAATATTATTAGGTTGAATAGTTAGATAAGAAATAATGTTAAGCTTACTATCCTTATATCAATTATAATAGGATTTATGATTTTTTACATAATATTAATAAAAAATTAATATTTTATTAAACAAATTGATTTTTTATAATAATCAAATAACCCATTTATAGATATTATCATATCTATTTTTTAGAAGTTTTTGTCAGGGAATCTGTATGCCAAACTCACTTTACAACTTCTGAATAATAATAAAAAATTAAAATAGTATTCAGATTTTCTAGAAGATTCAGATATGGAACACAAAGAAGTTGTTATTTACGCAAGAGTTTCAAGCAGAGAGCAGGAACGTGAAGGGTTTT
>CALVBP010000033.1 GCA_944325825.1 Candidatus Gastranaerophilales bacterium
CGTTTTCATAAAACTATATTAACATATTTTTAAACTTTTGTAACGAATTTTAACAAACTAGCAATTTTTTATAAGTTAAATACTTTATATATGTATAGAGTAAAAAGGACAAAACTATGGGTCTATCACCAGTACAAAGTCTAGAGCAAAATTATAATTATGGATACGGGCAGAGCAACGGGCTAGGTCGCCTCGGCGGTTTGACAACAACAACTCCTCGTATAACCGGAGGTGAAGCACCCTGGCAGATTTATACCCCTACGGTAGGAACTGTAGCTGGAGACGATGGAAATACCCAAATTTCAACCGGAACACAGGCAGTCGGATTTGGTACGACTTTAGCTGACGGCGGAGGCTCAACCTATACCAATGGACTCGGTCATTCATTGCATACAAAATGGATGGTTGCATAAGAAGTAAAGAAAAAGATTAAAAAAGAATCCGGCAAAGCCGGATTCTTTTTTACTGTAGGTTGAGTTGAACAATTTGTTCAACTTGATAATATTTATAACGCTTTATTTACTCCCCGCGATTCCCTAAATTACGTTTCCCTGTTTCTGATTTTCATCCACTCTTCTTTCGGAAGGTCAGAAACAATATTTCCGTCTTTAAATTTGATTACTCTTGAACAGTATGCTGCAATATCCGGTTCATGGGTTACAAGCACTATTGTTTTACCCTCTTTGCCGTTAAAACCTTGATTCAGTTTAACAAAAAACTCCATAACCTCAATACTGGTTTTGGTATCCAGATTACCTGTCGGCTCATCCGCCAGAATGAGCGGAGCATCATTTACAAGAGCACGTGCAATAGCAACCCTTTGCTGCTGACCGCCTGACATCTGGTTTGGCATATGTGTTTCACGGTTTTTCAGTCCGACTATTTCAAGAGCTTCTTTAGCTCTTATATGCCGTTCTTCTTCCGGTATACCCTTATAAATCATTGGTAATTCTACGTTCTCTAGTGCGGAGGTTCTTGAAATCAGATTAAAACCTTGAAATACAAATCCTATTTTCAGGTTTCTTATTTTAGATAATTCGTGCTGGTCAAGCGCGAAGACATCAAGCCCATCAAGACGATAGCTTCCGCTTGTTGGTCTGTCCAATGTCCCGAGCATATTCATACAGGTGGATTTTCCGGAGCCGGAAGTGCCCATAATTGCCACAAATTCACCTTTTTCAACAGAAAAAGAAACTCCGTTAAGAGCATTAAAGCTTTCGTCTTCCGATTTATAAGTTTTAACTACGTTTTTTACTTCTATTAAAGGCATGCTTTTATTGTACATTAAAAAATGTTTGTGGTAAAATCTGCATGCTAGGAACTTATATTTATAGGGCGTACTTACAAAAAAGAAGGAGAAACTAATGGCTGAAAAACGCGTATGGCTCTTTAGAGAAGGTAACGCAGATATGCGCAATCTTCTGGGCGGCAAGGGGGCTAACCTTGCAGAAATGACAAATTTAGGTCTGCCGGTACCTCCCGGATTGACTATCACAACAGAAACTTGTATGGATTACATTAACCACGGTAACAAAATGCCTGAAGGTTTAATGGATGAAGTAAGAGCAGCTTTAAAAGATGTTGAAGAACAAACAGGTAAAAAGTTCGGTGATTCTTCCAATCCGCTGCTTGTTTCAGTTCGTTCAGGCGCAAGAATATCAATGCCCGGTATGATGGAAACTATTCTTAACCTCGGTATGAATGATGATACTGTAGAAGCTATGATTAGACTAACTAATAACCCTAGATTCTGCTATGATTCATACAGAAGATTCTTAACAATGTTTGGTTCTGTTGCATGGGAAATGGACAGACAAAAATATTTCGAATCAGAAGTTGAAAAGGTTAAAGAAAGAGAAGGGGTTAAATCTGATACAGAAGTCTCTGCAGATGGTTGGAAATCTCTTATTCCTATTTACAAAAATGTTATTAAAGAAGTTACCGGAAAAGATTTTCCGCAAGATCCTTATGTTCAGCTTCAGGAGGCTATTGAAGCTGTATTCCGTTCTTGGAATATTCCTCGTGCGGTAGCTTACAGAAATATGAACAAAATCGACCACAATTACGGTACTGCTGTTAACGTTCAAACAATGGTATTCGGTAATATGGGCGATGATTGTGCAACCGGTGTTTCATTCACACGTAACCCGGCAACCGGTGAAAACAAGTTCTATGGTGAATACCTGACAAATGCTCAAGGTGAGGATGTTGTTGCAGGTATCAGAACTCCAAAACCAATCGCAGAACTTGAACACGAAATGCCAGACCTATACAGACAATATGTTGATATTGCTAAAAAACTTGAACTCGGTTACAAAGATGTTCAGGATATGGAATTTACTATTGAAAGAGGTAAATTATACATCCTCCAAACTCGTAACGGTAAAAGAACAGCCACTGCTGCAGTAAGAATTGCAGTTGAAATGTACAAAGAAGGTATTATTACTAAAGAACGTGCTATTCAGCTGGTTGATCCTTATTCAGTTAACCAAATCCTTTTACCTTGCTTTGATTCTAAAGCATTGGAAGAAGCAACTAAGATTGCTCACGGTGTAAATGCTTCTCCGGGTGCTGCTGTAGGTAAAATCGTATTTGATACGGAAGAAGCAGCCAGAAGAGGCGAAGCCGGAGAAAAAGTTATCCTGGTAAGAATTGAAACCTGCCCGGATGATATTCACGGTATGGCAGTTGCTCAAGGTGTTTTAACACTTAGAGGCGGCGCTACTTCTCACGCAGCAGTTGTTGCAAAAGGTATGGGTAAACCGTGCGTTGCAGGCTGTGAAGATATGAGAATCGACCTTGAAAATGAAACCTTAACAGGTGCAGATGGTTCTGTTTACCATAAAGATGATATTATTTCACTTGACGGCGGTAAAGGCATTGTTATGGCAGGAGCTGTTAAATTAGCTGATGCTCAAATTGACGATAACTTTACAACATTCTTCCAGTGGGTTGACGAAATTAAAACAATGAAAGTTGAAGCTAACGCAGATACACCTAAAGACATCGCTAATGCATTGAGATTCGGTGCAGAAGGTGTTGGTCTTTGCAGAACAGAACACATGTTTATGGATCCTGACAGATTGCCTTGGGTACAGAAAATGATTATTGCAGGTACTCCGGAAGCAAGAAAAGAAGCTCTTGATCACTTATTACCTATGCAATATTCAGATTTCTATGCAATGTTTAAGGCTCTTGGCTCAGGTAAACCTATGACTGTCAGACTTCTTGACCCGCCGCTTCATGAATTCTTACCTTCTAAAGAAGATTTGATTGCTGAAGTTGCAACATTAAAAGCTTTAGGTAAAGATTCTAAAGAAAAAGAAGAACTTCTCCACGTTGTTGAAGGACTTTCAGAATCTAACCCGATGATGGGCTTAAGAGGCTGCAGATTAGGTTTGACTTATCCTGAAATTAATGAAATGCAGGTAAGAGCAATTTTTGAAGCAGCTTGCGATGCTAAGAAAGAAGGCGTTGACGTAATTCCTTACGTTATGATTCCTCTTATCGGTCACGTTAACGAACTTAAAGTTGCAAAAGAAATTCTTGAAAGAGTTGCCGAAGATGTTATGACTGAAAAAGGTATCAGAGTTGAATACAAATTCGGTACTATGATAGAAATTCCTCGTGCTGCATTAACAGCTGATGAAGTTGCTGAATACGCTGAATTCTTCTCATTTGGTACCAATGACTTAACTCAGATGACATTTGGTTACTCAAGAGATGATGCTGAAGGTAAATTCCTCAAACGTTATGTAGAACAGAAAATCCTTCCGGCTAATCCATTTGAAACCCTTGATACAAAAGGTGTCGGTAAATTAATGGAAATGGCTATGGAAAAAGGTAAAGATGTGAATCCTTCACTTATCGGCGGGGTTTGCGGTGAACACGGTGGTGACCCAGATTCAGTCAAGTTCTCTTACAGAATTGGTCTTGACTATGTATCATGCTCACCATTCAGAATTCCTCAAGCAAAACTTGCAGCTGCTCAAGCAGTTGTTGAGTCAGGTAAGATTCCTGCAGGTTGCTGTTAAGAAATCTGCAATATAAAAGAGTGGGCGGCGATAAATTCGCCGCCCACTCTTTTTTTATTATTAATCTGTATTTATTTTAAACTTTACCAATAAACTTAATATTACAGTCGCAAACAAGTTCTTCTGATGCCAGCACAGTAATATTTGGTACAAATTCAGAGAGAATAACAAACATCATATGTCTCAAATCCATTGGAACAGAAAGAATCGGTGCTGATATTTTCTTAGACTTAGCAAGTTTATTAACATTGTCTGCTATTTCCTGAACATCTTTTGCATCAATTCTTATAATTGATTCATCCTCTTCTTCAGTGAAAAATCCGGATACTTTTTTAAGAGTAGAGTCAGTAAGTTCAATGACCTTGAGTTCTCCGTCTTTTGCAAGGTCTTTTATAATTTGTTTTGAAAAAGCTAACCTTACTTTATCAAGCAAATCTTCTTTTGTAGGTTCATTAGCGTAATCATTAATCTTTTCAAACAAATATACAATATTTTTCACGGATACTTTTTCTCGTATAAGGCAGGTTAAAAGATATTTTAAATCAGATGCAGTAATAAAATCAGGAATTATATTGTCTACGAGGAAAGAATTTTTTTCCAGAACAATTTCAACATATTTGTTGATATCGTTATAATCCATAATGTCTGAGACTTCTCTTACCGCAATGTACTTAACGGCCCGTCCTATAAATTCTACAGCGCTTATGCCGTGTGCCCAGAAATCTTTAACCTTATCTTCTTTAATCCATATTAGCTTTTTCCCGCTTATTTCATCTGTCAAAGTATAATCATCATCTTCTGCTTTATATCCTTTTAATTCGTCTTTAAAATAGGCAATATATCCTGGAAATACAACAGAACGGAACACTTCTATATCATGAATTTTTATACAGAATTCATTTTGGTTCAAATCGTCGCTGTTATGAAAGTGAATATGCGGAATTACATACCCGAGTTCGTCTGTTAGCTCCTGTCTTACTTTAACAGTTTCCGCAAGCAGATTATCGGAATATTCCATTGAAATAACTTCAAGAATTTCTTCCGACAAATTTACTACAAATTTCTCTTCTTTTATTCCGGCATACATTGTGTCCGGAGATATTTCATTTACAAGAGCTTGTTTAAGTGAATCCAGCTGTTTTAATTCATCGGACATTTGATTATTTAATCTTTTTTTATCGTCAACAGAGAGACTGTCACTTTCAAGCTGCGATTTAATTCTTTTAATCCTGTCTTTTTGATTAGAAATTTTTAACTGAATTTCTTTACAAAGGTCATAGGGATTTGTAGGGGTTGCAAGCATTTTTTCCATTCGATATTTAAAGCTTGTGACATTTACAATGTCATCTAGATCTGTACCTTGTTCCTCTTGTTTTTCTCTCATAAAAATGCAGTTAAAATTGAAAGATGAATCTGTTTCAATTTCGTGCATCGTATATAAATCCCAACCTAAATCCGACATCTCGTTCAGAAGATTTTCAAGAGCCTGTTTATCATCTGTAGGTACGGATTTTATTATGTATTGCATTTTTTTATTAAACATCGTCGTCCTCTTTAGGTTTAACAATTTTGTATATTAAATTTGTGTGGGAAACTCTTTCATAACTTATAGAAAAAGCTTCATCACAATATTGCTGGGCAATTTTTGTCTTTTCCGGATCGTTAGAGTAGATTGTATAAAGAGTTTCGCCTTTTTCAACGGCTTCTCCGCTTTTTTTATTCAAATAGATTCCGACGCTGTAATCTATGGGGTCGGTTTTCTGGTCTCTGCCAGCTCCTAAAATTTTGCAGGCATAAGCAATTTTATATGCATCAATATTTTGAATATATCCGCTTTTTTTAGATTCACACTCTACTTTGAATTCAGGAAGCGCAAATAAGTCGTAATTTTCAATAACACCGGTATTTCCTCCTTGAGCTTCAATTAATTCTCTGAATTTTTCAAGAGCTTTACCTGAGCGTACAAGTTCTTTTAAAAATTCTTTTGCTTCGGATTTCGTTTCATATATTCCGAGTTTTACTAGGGCAATTGCGGCAAAAGAGTAGGTTAAATCCGCAACATCACTTTCTTCAATATGACCTTTCAGAAATTCTATGGATTCAATAATTTCAAGAGAATTTCCGACAGCTCTTCCAAGAGGTTCTTCCATTGAAGTTATAACGGCTGTGATATTTTTATTAAGAATTTTACCGATATTAACCATTAATCTGGAAAGAGCAACGGCATCTTCAGGAGTTTTCATAAAGGCGCCGGAGCCGTATTTTACGTCCAGAATTATATTTTTTGCTCCGGATGCAATCTTTTTAGACACAACTGACGATGCGATTAGAGGCATACTGTCGACGGTTGCGGTAACATCTCTAAGAGCATACAATTTCCCGTCGGCGGGAGTCAAATTTTGTGTTTGAGAGGCTATTGCAACGTTAATTCTTTTAACCTGTTCAATTAAATCTTTGATTGTAAGTTTAGTATTAAAATTAGGAATAGATTCCAGCTTGTCAATAGTTCCGCCGGTGTGTCCCAACCCCTTGCCTGAAAGTTTGGCTACTGGAATCCCGGCGGCAGCAAGGAGGGGAATGAGAGTAATTGTGACCTTATCGCCTACCCCGCCGGTAGAATGTTTATCGACAATAGAATCAGCCAGGGCGCCAAAATCAATAACTTCTCCTGAATCAATCATGGCTTCAGTTAAGTATGCCGTCTCTTCTTCGGTCAGACCTTTAAAATATACGGCCATCAGCCAGGCAGAAATTTGATAATCAGGCGCTTTTCCGCTCATCATCGACTCAATGATAAAATAAATTTCATCCTTTGTATGTGCTAAACCACGTTTCTTTTTATCGATAAGGTCAACAATTCTCATATTTATTTAGTACCTTTCAATTTTGTAATTACCTGATCAGTAATATCCATACCGCCAACAAACACTCCTCTTACATCCATAATGGCATCAAGTTTTTGTTCAACCATAACAGCTTTTGCGGCATCTTTGATTTTTGTATAAACTTCCTGTTCTCTTTTTGTTTTCAACGCAATATAAGCAGATTCTTTTGCTTTGAATTCTTGAGAAACTTTTTCTTCAAATGACTTTTTCTTTAAAGGAGTATCAAGAGCCTTGTATTCTTTTTCTTTGTCAACAAGAAATTGCTGCATTTCAAGACCTTTAGCATCAACTTCTTTAGTAGCTTTTTTAGCATAATCAAAATTGTCAATTACTTTAACATAATCAATGTATCCGACACCGCCGGCATTTGCAATTCCGGTCATTGCTACAAGAGCAAGTAACACCAGACCGATTTTCATTTTTTTCATAATAATAAACCTCCTATATTTATATTTTAATACATCATGTCACCAACACCAAATGTAAAGTATCCGTTAGGTGAACCGTTTGGACCCGGGTTCGTAAGCGGGAAACCGTAATCCACTGATAACGGACCGACACCGGGTATATTTATCTTTAAGCCGACACCGGCTGTAATAGCTTGAATAGGTCTGTCATATAGAACACTGGAGATAGTCGGGTCAAATACTCTACCGGCATCAACCCAGAATGTTAATCTCAGGTTTTGAAGGAAATTGATTTTTAACCTGTCAACAAAAGGTATCGGGGTTGCGAGTTCTGCAGACCCCATAATAAATGAAGTACCTGTACCTACACCGTTAACTTTGTAACCTCTAATTGTATAAGGTCCGCCCAAACGGAATGCCATAATTTCAGGCATATCGTCTCCGTGAACTTTTACGCCGCCTCTGGCTGTAAATGTTAAAGAAGATTTTTTAGCAATAGGTATGAATTTTTTAGCCATACCTATTAAACGTCCGTTGGTTTTTCCAAAACCGTCAAGTCCGAAAGCTTCCTCAAACCTTACAGAAGCTAAAGCCCCGTGACGAGGGTTAGTTATAGAGTCTCTTGAATCATAAGCAAATCCTGGGGCAAGTCTCAGGAATAGTCCGCCTTCCAATTGCTTTTCTCTTTCTGCGAAATCAAGTCCATGGTTTTGATAGAGTCTTTCTATAGAGTTTTTATCGCCTTCAGACAAGTGGATATATTCGACCCCGCCTGTGAAAGTTGTTGACATATGCGGATTAAATTTTAATCTGTGTGCTATAGTGCTTTCAATACCGAACCTTCGTTCAATGGCAAGCGGTATTTGATAGCTGCCCAGGTCTCTGTAATATATTTTACTCATTAAGGAATTATCAGCGTTCAGAAAATGCGGTTCAAAAAAGCTTAATTCTGCCTGATAGTTCATGTGATTTTTAATTGATGAGTCGCTCATTAAGATACCGGAACCGACTAAACCTGTAAGAGAAACTCTCTGGTTCATACCCCTGAAGTTGTTGTCCGAAATACCGAGTGAACCGAAAGCACCGGTTGCTGAATCAAGACCGCCGCCGACAGATATGGCTGCAGTTCTTTGTTCTTTGAGGTCAATTGTGACATCAAACATATTCGGGTCATCCTGGGACACTTCAATAGTTCTGTTTACATCTTTAAAAGCCTGTGTAGAGTAAAGCCTTACCAAATCTTGTTTTACAAGGTTTTCATTATAAACAGAACCCGGCTCTGTCATAATATTACGTTCTATAACGTATTCTTTTGTTTTTTCATTTCCAGTAATCATAATTTTATTAATCTTACCTTCCATGATATTCAGGTTAATTGTTCCGTCAGGATCGTCATAAATAGAATCGATTTTGGATAAAATATAACCTTTGGAATAGTAGCATTCATTAATCTTTTCCATTGCGGAGTTGATAGCTGATATGTTTTGGGGTTTGCCTTTAAGCGGAAGAAGATACTGCATGATTTCTTCAGAAGAAACGACGGTATTTCCTTCAATAGTAAAATCTGTTATAGGTATATTTTCTTCAACTATAATCTTTAAAGATATTGTACCGTTAGAATTTTTTACCGGAATAGCTTTCATCCTTTCAGTAAAGTATCCCAATCTGTAGATAGTTTTCAAATCTTGCTGCATGGCATCTTTGTCATACAAATCACCTTTTTGGAGGGACATCTTTGACATGATAAATTCCGGTTTAATAATATTTGCCCCCAGAATTTCTATATCATTAATGTAAGCGGTGTTTGCTGAATAATCATGAACTTCGGCAGATTCAGCTTCTTCCATTATTTCTTTATCTGTCATATCATCGTCTGCAAAAGCAATAGAAGGCACTGAAAGAATTAATAATGCCATAATAAAAAATATTAACTTTTTATATAAATCTGACAGACTAATCAACTATCCACTCCAAAGTGTATAGTATAAATTTTATCACAAATACTATGGTCAGGGCAATTACTTTTGCAAAATATTCATGCCCGGCATGACATGTTTTTTGTTTTTGTAATATGATTTTACTTGTTAAGCTAGTTATTAGTTTGAAGGAAGGAGAAAATATGGAAAGTTTTTTAAGCCTGGTGCATGCAAATGCCATTGCTGTATCAGCAGCTATTCTTATTGTAGCTTACATATTTATTGCTACTGAAAAAATTCCTAAAGTTACAATAGCCCTTCTCGGCGCAGTTGTAACTTTATTTTTAGGATTACTCGGACAGGAACAGATGGCAAACGGGGTTTTGAATCCGGGTTATTTTGTTAACTTCATTGATTTTAATGTAATATTCTTACTCGTTTCAATGATGATTATTGTAAGTATTGCAACCAAAAGCGGTATGTTTAACTGGATGGCTAACGAAATGTTAAAGATGACTAAGGGCAAACCAAAACTCATAATGTTTTCTTTAGCAATTTTTACTGCAGTTGTTTCAGCATTCTTAGATAACGTAACTACGGTTATTTTGATTATGCCTGTTACTTTTGTAATTGCAAGAGAATTAGATATTAATCCGGTTCCGTTTTTGATTGCGGAAATTATAGCATCAAACACAGGCGGTACTGCTACGTTAATCGGTGACCCGCCAAATATTATTATCGGTTCTGCTGCAGGTTTGTCTTTTATGGCATTCGTGAAAGAATTAACCGGTATAGTTTCTGCGATACTAATTGTAAACGTAGCTGTACTTACATTTATTTTTAGAAAGCAGCTTGTTTCTACTGCTGAAAAAATGGCAAAAGTTGCGGAGATTGATAACTCAAACACAATTACTGACAAATGGTTAATGATACGGTCTGCAATTGTTTTAGTTCTGGTTATTATCGGATTTGTACTTCATGATGTAACTCATATCCAAACAAGTGTTACAGCTATGGCAGGTGCAGCGTTCTTATTGTTATTTGAAAAACCGACAAAAATCCTTGCAGAAGTTGAATGGAATACAATATTCTTCTTTATCGGTTTATTCATTATAATTGGTGGACTGGATTATGCCGGTGGTATTAAATTAATGTCAGAATGGTTATTGAATGTAACAAACGGTTCTCAGGAAGCTACATCAATGATTATTTTGTGGGCATCAGGTATTTTATCCGGTGTTATTGATAATATTCCTTACACTGCAACGATGGCTCCTATGCTTGTAGAAATTCAAAAATTGATGGGTGCTGAGTATACTCATCCGCTCTGGTGGTGCTTATCATTAGGAGCATGCCTTGGCGGTAACCTCACGATTATCGGTGCTGCAGCTAACGTTATTGTTTCCGAAACTGCAGCTCGTGACGGACATCCTATCAAGTTTATGTATTATTTGAAATACGGTGCATTAACAACAATGATAGCACTCGTAATGAGCTCGGTATACATCTGGCTGAGATTTTTACATTAAGAATTCGGATAATATAATATTGCTTAACAAGACTCCTTGAAGATTCAGTTTGTATCCGACAGGAGTCTTTATTATAAAAGCTCTATATTTTTCTAAAATGGGTGCAAATGCTTTTTCAAAATCAAAGCCGTATTTTGAATAAATTTCTCCAACATTTACCCCCTCTTCTTTTCGAAATCCGAGAAAGATTTCTTCTTCAATTTTTTCTCGAGTTGTAAGAATATGTTCAGAATCTTTTTTATTGTTATTCTGAATATAATCGTTCAATGTTGCATAATTAGAGTATCTTATACCATCAATATAACCGTGGGCTGAAACTCCAAATCCATAGTATTCTTTGTTGTTCCAATAGTTTAAGTTATGGCGTGACTCAAAGCCTCTTTTAGAAAAATTACTGATTTCATACCGGCAAAATTCATTTTTTTCTAATATCTCATTTATCAATTCATACATATCTGCTTGAGTATCATTCTCAGGCAGCTTATCCGGAGGGTACGTACCGAAATATGAATTCTCTTCTATTTTAAGCCCATAGGTAGAAATATGTTGTATATCAAGTTTTAAAATCTTTTCCAAATCAAATTTTAAAATATCGGTTGTCTGAAACGGAAGTCCATAGATTAAATCAAGACTTATATTGTCAAAACCTGAATTTTGTGCCGATTTGACGGCATTAATTGTATCCTTGGAATCGTGTCTTCGTCCGATATATTTTAGAATATTATCATTAAAGCTCTGGGCACCGATGCTGAGTCTATTAATACCAAGGAGTTTTAATTCTTTTAAATAATCAGTTTTCGCATCATCAGGATTAAGCTCAAATGTTATTTCACAATCTTTTTGAAAGTTAAATTTGTCAATTATTTTTTTTAGTAAAATCGTATCAATCAAAGAAGGTGTTCCACCCCCGAAATACAATGTTTTAAGCTTTTCACCTTTATAATTTGAACAGATTTCTTTAAGAAGAGATTCTGTATATGTAGCTATGTTGCTTGTATCTGTATAAGAAACAAATGAACAGTATTTACACTTTGATTTGCAAAAAGGTATGTGAATATAAACACTATCAGGCATTATTCATCCAGCTTTATATAACTTGTTTCCCATCTAAGGTCAATATATTTAACTTTTTTGTTTAGCATTTTTACCTGCGGAAGAAGCGAAGGCAGTCTTTGTATTTTATCAAAAGTTCCGGCATTAAAACTTCCGAGTCGTATGTTTGCAGAAGGAATTTTGATGTAAACATCTTTAGGGTTTCTATAATCTATGTATTCAACTTTTTCTCCGGTTTCTTCTTCAACAAGGTTTGCAAGTTTTTTCAGAGCGGTAACTTTTTTAGAATCCCAATTCCTGTAATCATCTCCGCCTGTGCCGTATGTTACAACGAGAACAGTTTTATAATCAGGAGGGAGAGGCATATATTCTCTTCCGATTAGCTTCCCGTCAGCAGAGAAAAATGCGATAGGCGGGACATTAAAATCCGGAGAAATTGTTACTATAGGATTTCTCTCTACGACAATTATTTGGAGTCTCGCCGGAAACCAAAATCTTCTGATATAGACATTTTGTACCGGTTCAAGCTGCGTTATGCTCTTTTTAAGATTATCAGTTTTGACAAGGAAAATCGGCTGTCTTGGAACCTGATTGCGTCTTAGTGCTGATAGTATTTTTTGTGAGGGTACAATCCTGTTGTTTACAATTTCAAGGGAAGAACTGTCTAAACTATCAAAAGCACTTGATGGAAGTCTCCATTGCGGCATTTTTAGGATTCCATAGATAAGAATTATAATAATTATCAGAATTAAAAGCCGCCAAAGTGCTCGTATTCGTGTCAGCTGCCGCTGCGATTGCCTGATTTTACGCTGCATACGTGCTTGCTTAAGACGTCTTTGCTGGTGGTATCTTGGTTTTAATTCTTCATCAGACATTATTTATCTAGTCCTGCACTTTTGAGTATCATCAAAACTAAGTTATCATAATCAATTCCGCAAACTGCTGCTTGCGCCGGTAAATCACTTGTGTCAGTCATTCCCGGGCTTGTGTTTACTTCCAAAAAATAAGGCTTATCTTCTTTTATCATAAAATCAACTCTTGAAACACCGGAACAACCGGTTGTTTCGTGAGCTTTTACTGCAAGTTCTTTAACAAGTTTTGTTGCGGCTTCCGATAATCCTGTTGATGGCACTATGAATTCGGACATCCCTTTTGTATACTTAGCTTCAAAATCATACCACTCATTTTTTGGTCTGATTTCCAGAACTTCTGTTGCAAAGGCTTTCCCGTCTTTTTCTAAAACGCCTACGGTTACAAAAAATCCGTCAATAAATTCTTCTATTAATACGTCATCGTTAAATTTTAAAGCCTCATTATAGGCTGCTTCAAGTTCCTCTCTGTTGTTTACTTTTGTCATACCAAAACTGGAGCCTTCTGAAACAGGTTTTGTAATAAGAGGGTACTTGAGTCCTTCAACGGCTTTTTTTACATCTTCGCCTTTTTTTACAAAAACAGATTTTATAAGAGGAAAATCTTTAACTGTTGAAAGGATTCTCTTAGTGTATTCTTTGTTCATACAAATAGAACTTGCCATAACTCCGCAGCCTGCATAAGGAATTCTTAAGATTTCAAGAATTCCCTGTATACAGCCGTCCTCGCCGTATTTCCCGTGAAGGGCGTTAAAGGCACAGTTATAATGACCGCTTTTAAGTTTTTCGGAAATATCTTTATCTACAACGACCATTTCTGCATTTTTATAGCCAAGTCTCAATAATGCTTCGTAACAGTTTTTTCCGGAACGTATTGAGACTTCTTTTTCTGACGACATTCCGCCGCAGAGAACTGCTATCTTATCCTCTATTTGTACAGTATATTGCATAATTCTTCCTCTTTTCCGGTTTTATCCCCTATGTATATTATTTCGGGTTTTAATTCTATGGTATAAATATCTCTTACTGCTGTATACATTTTGACCATTAATTCAAGTACATCTTCAGAGGTTGCATCTCCCTTATTTATAATAAAGTTAGCATGCTTGTCCCAAACTTTTACCCTTTGCATATCAAAACTTTTAGCTCCGGCTTTATCCAGAAGCCTGCCGGCGGAGTCATTCGGCGGATTTTTGAAAACACTTCCGGCGTTGGGAATTGCAAGAGAGGGCTGTATTTCTTTTCTGAAAGCAAGGTTCCTATCTAAAAGTGCTTGTATTTCTTCTTTTGGCTTTTTAGTCAGTTCAAACTCGGCTCCGAGAAGAATATATCTTCCGTCATGCAGAATGGAATGTCTGTACGTAAACTCCATTTCTGATTTTTCTTTATAAATAACCTCGTTATTCTCTTTATCATACAAACAGCATCTGGTAAGCGTATCCGAAATATTCTGTCCGTGGCAGCCGGCGTTCATAAAAATCTCACCGCCGATAGTCCCCGGAAAACCTATCATAAATTCAAATCCGCTCAGAGAATTTTCGCAGGCCTTTTGTGCCAAAAGAGGTCCTTTGACACCGGCTGAGGCTATTATATGAGTACCTCTTATTTCATAATTTTTCATGCCTGTAGTTAGTATAATATTGCCGCTGTAGCCATTAGAAGAAAATAAAACATTTGAACAATTGCCGAGAACAATATAATTTTCAAGTTCATTTAAAAGAGTTACAAATTTCTGTTGAGTGGCAGGCAAGTATAGACCTTTAACCTTTCCGCCGATTTTGAATGTTGTATATTGCTTGATTTCAGCATTTTCTTTAAATTCTACTTGCAAGTGAGTTCTCCGTTTGCTTTTTCTAAATATTTCCCAAGATTTGTAATCGTTCCGGCTCCTAACCCGATAACAATATTTCCCGGTTTAAGGGTTGGCATTAACTTTCTTGCAACATCCTCTATTGTTCCGCAAATATATTCTGATCCGGAAATTTCTGACGAAAATTTTTCTGAACTTATACCTTCAATTTTATCTTCAGATGCAGCATAGACATCTGTTACAATAATTCTTGAGGAGTTAGAAAAAGCGCTTTTAAAATCTTCCCATAGACTTTGAAGTCTTGTATATCTGTGTGGTTGAAAGACTGCAACTATATTTTCTTTTCCATATCTTTGAGCAGCAGCCTCAAGTGTGGCTTTAATTTCTGTCGGATGATGTGCATAATCGTCAAAAACTTCTATTCCGCTAAATTCTGCAACTTTTTGGAACCTTCTTCCCATTCCTGTAAAATCAGAGAACAACTCTTTAATACAATCAAGATTTTCTCCGGCTTCCGCTAAACTTGCGGCAACAGCAAGAGCGTTATAGACATTATGCATCCCGGAAATTTTTAGAAAAATGTCCGCAAGAAAATCCTCTTTATAATAAACATCAAAATATGTTCCGGATTTTGTATACTGAATATTTCTTGCAACATAATCCGCATTTTTAATTCCGAAGGTGATGAATTCACCCTTTAACATATTAACCCCCGGATTGTCCGCATTAATTAAGACTTTAGCCCCTTCTTTTTTGTGGGAAAGGAATGTCTCAAAAGTTTTGATTAATGAATCCATACCGTCTTTGTAAAAGTCGATGTGGTCTTCTTCCAGATTGTTAATAACTGTTATATCGGGTGAATATTTAACAATAGTTCCGTCGCTTTCATCAAGTTCGGCAATAAAATATTTACCGCCTTTATGCTGAGCATTTGTATGAAGTTCAGGGACGACTCCTCCAACGACAAACGAAGGCTCAAGTCCTGCTTTATCAAGAATAAAAGAAGCAAGTCCGCTTGTAGTTGTTTTTCCGTGAGTCCCTGAATATCCGATAAAAATTTTCCCCTTATCCTGACTTGTTTTTGCAATTTCCTCCAGTAAATCCGAACGATGGTAAATTTTCATTCCCATCTTTTTTGCTTTGATAAGTTCCGGATTATTTTCCTTTATTGCAGTTGAAACTACAACCACATCCGTATCATCCGGAAGATTATTTTCACAGTGCCCTATTTTTACATTTGCACCAAGTTTTTTTAGTGCATTAATATATTTACTATCGGATATATCGGAACCGGTTACAGAATGTCCTTCTTCAAGAAGGTATTTTGCAAGTCCGCTCATTCCTATACCGCCAATTGCTATAAAATGATATTTTCCCAATTTTGAATCCTCTTATACTCTTGAATATTATAGTATAAAGGAGGATATATGCACAAGATTTTTTTAATCTTTTTTGAGTAAATTTTTCAATTCTTCTACTTCATACTTAAGTCTGTTAATGTCACATTTAACAGGGTCGGGAATTCGGTTATGCATTAAAACCCCTTCTGAGGTTATGAACTGCCTATGGACAACCCTTCCCGGAACTCCGACTACGGTAGAATTTTCAGGAACATCATCAACCACAACAGAACCTGCACCAATTCTTACATTATCACCAATCGTAATATTACCTAAAACTTTAGCACCGGCTCCTATAATAACATTATTCCCGACAGTAGGATGCCGTTTGCCGTGTTCGTTTCCGGTTCCGCCTAAAGTTACCTGCTGGTAGATAAGAACATCATCTCCTATAATTGTTGTTTCACCTATTACAACACCTTCTCCATGATCAATAAAAAATCTATTTCCGATTCTTGCTTTAGGATGAATTTCAATCCCTGTAAAGATTCTTGTCCAGTAAGAGATAAGTCTGGGAATAAACGGAACTCCCCAATAAGCTAATTTATGTGCAATCCTGTGCGAAATAAGAGCCTGTAAACCCGGATAACAAAATAATACCTCTGCAAGATTTGTTGCCGCAGGATCTTTTTCGTAAATAACTTTAATATCTTCTTTTATTTTATTGATTGCACGTTTTAACATTATTTTCCCTTTTCTTTACTCTCCCTCCTAAGATGAGAGGGCTGGGGAGAGGTCACCCCCTACCAGACCGATAAGTATCTTTCTCCGCCGTCAGGAATAATTGCGACAATTAATTTTTCAGGATATTTTTCCGCAAGTTTCTTTGCAGCAAAAAGATTTGCCCCGCCTGAAATCCCGCAAAAAATACCTTTTTCTTTAGCCAGTTTTTTTGCCTCTTCTATTGCTTCATCCCCTTTAACGGTAAGAATTCCGTCTAAGCATCTGCCTCTGGTATTTTCAGGTATAAAATTAGCTCCAATACCCTGAATTTTATGAGAGCCTGCGTGCCCTTTTGTAAACAGAGGACTTTCATAAGGTTCAACTCCATAGACCTGCCAGCCTTTTAAATATTCCTTCAGTCCAAAAGCCGTTCCGCCTGTTCCAATGCCTGCAACAACTATTCCGGAATCCAATCCCGTATCCTCAAGTATCTCTTTTGCAGTCGCCTTATGTGATTTTAAATTGTCAGGATTGTCAAACTGCATCGGTATAAAGCTGTTCGGGTAAATGTTTTTTAATTCTTCGGCTTTCTCTACAGAGCCCTGCATTCCCTTTTCAGCCGGTGTCAACACAAGTTCCGCGCCGTAAGCAGAAATGCTCTTTTTACGCTCTTCCGACATATTTTCCGGCATGCAAATAATAAGTTTCATCCCCAGAACGGCACAAACCATTGCAAGCCCTATCCCTGTATTTCCGCTTGTCGGCTCGATAATTACCGTGCTTTTGCTGATTTCTCCTCGTTTGAGCGCTTCTTTTATCATAGAATAAGAGGCTCTGTCTTTGATTGAACCCGAAGGATTAAAGTATTCAAGTTTCAGGCAAATATTATTGCTATACCTTACAAGCGGAGTTTTGCCTATGGTTTCCAGGATATTGTTATAAATCATTGAAATTGTTCCCTCACCCTATCCCTCTCCCTAAGGAGAGGGTGTAATAATTTATACCAATTTTGCAAATTTTCTTTTGCCTGCTTGCAGAATGACATTCATATCCGGTTTTATAGCAAGTGTCATATCTGAAACTTTCTCTCCGTCAAGTTTTACACCGCCGCCCTGAATAAGACGTTTTGCTTCCCCTTTACTCTGAACAAAGCCGAGGTTTACTAAAAGGTCTAATATATTTACCTCAGATTCAATCTTAACACTTTCGATATCTTCAGGTATTCCCTTGTTGGATACAACATTTATAAATTCTTGCTCAGCTTTATTAGCTTCTGCAGTTCCGTGGTATTCTTCAGTAATTGTAAATGCCAGCTGCATTTTAATATCACGTGGATTGACGGTTCCTGATTCAATATCTTTATCCATCTTGAGGAGTTCTTCTTGAGAGACATCTGTTAAAAGTGAATAGTAACGGGTAATCAAAGTATCAGGAATACTCATGAGTTTTCCGAACATATCTTTTGCGTTGTCCGTCAGTGAGATACAATGTTCCGGATAAGTTTTAGACATCTTAACAATTCCGTCCGTTCCTTCAAGAAGCGGTAACATCATTACAAGCTGAGGATATTTTTTGCCGTAAGCAGACTGAATATCTCTTCCAAGCAATGTATTGAACCTCTGGTCAGTTCCTCCAAGTTCAATATCGGAATCTACCACAACAGAATCATAAGCTTGCATAAGAGGGTAAAAGAATTCATGAATAGCAATAGGACGGCCTTCAGAATATCTTTTAGCAAAATCATCTCTTGTCATCATCTGGGCTACAGTGATTTGAGAAGCCAGCTTAAGCAAATCCGTAAAACTCATCTTATGGAGCCAATCAGCATTATTAACAACCTCCGCTTCCGATACATCAAGAACTTTTGACATTTGCTCAAAATAAGTTTTTGCATTCTCTTCAACCTGTTCCTTAGTTAAAGCCGGTCTTGTATCAGTTTTACCGGAAGGATCACCTATCATAGCAGTAGCACCTCCGACAATTAAAACTATTTTATGCCCAAGACTCTGAAACTCTCTTAATTTTCTCATAACAACAGTGTGTCCGAGGTGTAAATCAGGTCTTGTCGGGTCCATACCGAGCTTAATCCTTAAAGGAGTATTTGTATCAGCTGAGTGCTGTAGCTTTGCAGCCAATTCTTCTAAGCCGTTTGGTAAAACTTCTGCGTTTCTTGTTAACTGTCTTGCTTGTTCAATAAATTCTTCTCTTAGTTCCATTTTTTCTCTCCGTTAATATAGAGAATTATATCATAAAAGTGTTTGAGTGGCTGAATAAGAATTCATTACATATGCTCTATAATTAATTTACTAAGAAAATAAAACGGCGGTAAGATTTTTATCTGTACCGCCGCTTTTAATTGTTTATAATCTATTATACATTACCGTAGTAAGCATCAATATAGATTTTCTTGATTTCTTCCATCAGAGGGTATACAGGGTTAGCGCCTG
>CALVBP010000034.1 GCA_944325825.1 Candidatus Gastranaerophilales bacterium
TTCTCTTTGTCCTTATCATTCGCTGTAGAATTAACAAGTCTTCTCGTCTTCTACCTATTCTCTTTTCAAGGTGCTAACAATCATACTGATTATTATGATTAATTTGTGCATAGTTCTTGTGACTACTCGGCTATTCTTTCCTCACTCAGACCACAAAATATCGCTTTCGCTATCTCGGCCCATCTATACACCGGAGCAATCACTCCGTACTAATTCATCTTACCCAATCAAAATTCTTTGTCAACAAGTTTTTTTAAAATTACTGTTACAATTCTTAAAAAACTATTTACAAAAGCTGTAATACAATAAAAAAGGCTAATTTAGAAATTAGCCTCTGTGTAGAAAGTGTAGAAGTTTTATCGTGTGTGAAAATAATTTTCATTAAGCTGTCATACCCATTAATGAATCCATTACGTAATCCATAACAGTAGGAGCGTTTTCTTCACCAAACTCTTCCTGTACAATTCCGTAAATCATTTCAAATCTTTCCATATAGCCGGCAATTCGTTCTTGAGTTTCAGTATCAACATTAACTTCGCCGACTTCTGTAGTCTGCGGTGCAATAAAGAAGTTATTGCTAGCCATAAACTCCATCACTTTTGAAGGGTCAACCTGTGTTTCATGATGTTGAACTACTGGCTGCTGTTCAGAGTGAACTTCTTTTTGAGCTTCTTCCTGTCTGCGGGGAACATATCCGCCTACACCATAGCTATTACCGCCAAATATTCTACCGATACCATCTGTCATTTTCCGATACTCCTTTTTCAAATTTTCCTTTGTAATATATATATCGGCATTTTTTTTGAAAACTTTAGGATTTTTTAGAATATTGTTACAAATGTTTACAAAATAAATCTAATGAGTTTAAAATATTTAGACCTTTTTTTAAACTAAATCCTTGGAACTTTAAGCCACTCTATCTCCCCAACTTTATCTAATTGCTCAGGATTAATCCAGGAGCATGCAGCGGAGTTAACATAGACATTTTCTTGAGAAATATTACCGACAAATTTTGCTACAGCTTTTTCTATCTCTAAATCTGAGCTTGGAACACGTATATCTTGGGAATAAAAATAGACTTGAGCATCATCATTTCCTGTTATTTGCACGGCATATTGATTCATATATTCAAAAAAACCGTTTCTGATATCAATTTTATCATCCCTGCTCATTCCTTTAATATAGGGCTTATTTAGTTCAATATTATCCATTATCAAAACAGGATTGTTATCAATTTTGCCCATGAACACACGAGACATGCCAACGACATTACCGTTTGAATCGTATAATTCTACAACATTAAATGCAGTATTGAGCAAATATACAGGGGTAGCGCCGGCATTTGAACCTGTCCCTATTGCGGTGCAACATGTTGTTTTATTACCGATAAACAGGTCTTCTTGAGGATTTCTTTCCCACATTTTTATAGACATTTCCTTGCCCGCAATATTTAGTTTAATATCTTCAATATCAGGATTCAGCCACTTATCATAATTTAAGCCTTCTTGTTCAAAAGCTTTTTGAGTTCTTAAATTAGTTTGTCCATATTTATTCGCAGGATTTGTTATGAACTCTTTAAAATCACCTAGCGTCGCTTCTCTTATCACGGTATATAAATCCTCTAATGTACCCTTTTGACTCAAAGATATACGAACCGTTTCAAGCATTGAAGGCATAACTTGCTCGTCAGTATATTTATCTAAATTTTTTAATAATTGCAGAAATCTTGTACAAGCTTTTTTCTGTTCGTTTGTTATTGCATTTGAATAAATCGAGTTGGACAACATATCTTCCATTAGCTCTATAGTCTCTTTTCTTACAGAGTCGTTTCTTCTCATCAGATAAATGTGATCAAGACATTCTTGTTTAATACTGGCTATTTGAGAATCTATTCTAGAGGTAATGTTATTATATAATGTCAAATAGAAAAAGTCCTTATTAAAGATTTTTTTATCAGCCGGAACTTGTACTTCTGGATTAATACCCGCTGCTCGAAATGCTTCGTCCCGTATAAACTGCTTTGCAGCATCTATATTTACTTCATTTGATTGGACAAAAGCTTTTAGTAAGGTCATGTCAATATTTGTGGCCTGATAAATTTCCACAATTTGACATAATTGAATTTTTTCTTTTGGAGAAAGTTGATTTCCGGTTGCAGCTGATTTGCAAGATAACATCCTGGACAGTAATTCATAATTGGCATCTGTCAACGTATTCAAGCGTGAAAGAGTTTCCTCAAACAATTTAGTGCGCTTATCCATCATATGGCTAACTGTATCCGTATCTATATATTTTAATGCTCGTAAAATCTTTCCGAAGTTATTTTGGAAAAAGCTCACTATATCGGCGCATTCCTTTTTTAGTTCTTCAGGAGGCAGTTCAGGATATTTACCATTTACAGGAGTTGAATATTTTGTATCAATATCTGATAAATATTGATTTGGTGTTCCGTATGCCAGCTTAAAAGTAGATTTAGATAATTTTTTAACGGCATTAAAATAATCATCGATATGGAGTCCGCTTTCAGTCAAACTCTTAAACATCGCAGAATTTAGATTTTTTGAATCCAGCATCTCCATAACTTCTTTTTGATATTTGCCTGCTGAATTTTGCTTTAACAATTCCGTATATGTCTCACTACTTAAGAACTCCAGCCATTTCATTGAAGATTCATTTTTCGCAGCTTTTAATAAATCTATAATATTTATATTTTTAAAACTTTTCTCATATGCTGAAATCTTCGAATAATTTGTAACAACCAGATCTCTTAGAATCTCTTTTGAATATCCTTTTGCGGTATTAAGAATTTCCGCAATTCTATCTTGCGGTATGTTAAGCACATAAAGCTCCTTGGCTAAATCTATGCATTCCGGAGCCTCTAATAATTTTTCAATACATTTCTTAGGAATATCTTTATCAGCTAAGAGTTTTCTCACATCTTCTATTTTTATATTATCATCTTTGAGTTTATAAAGGATTGAAGAAATTAGATTCCCGGATATCTCTCTATTTTCAAGTAGTTCCTGAACAAGCTCGAGAGTATCATTATTAACGTTATATAATATGGATAAAATTCTATCTTTGGAGAACTCTTCATCCATAATCATTTTATATGCAATATCATATTTATAATCCTTGGCATTTGTAAGAATGGAACTAATATCTTCTTTTGGGAAATTTTTATCTGATATCATTTTAAGAGCTAATTCTAAATTATCTTTATTTGTACAATAAAGTATTCCGCTAATTATATCTTTTGGAAAATCTTTATTTGCTACCATCATTTCTGCAGCTTTTGAATTATCTTTATTTGTTGATAGCAAAACCCTATAAATATATTCCCTTGGAAAATCTTTATCCTCCAGCATTTTTTTAGTTACCTCTGCAGTATTTTCTTTTGTCATACGCATAATTTGACTGATTTGATCATACGGCACAGAAGAATCCGATAATATTAAAAGTGCTGTTTCGGCATTATTTTCATTCACTGAATCCAAGACTCCACCAAGATATTTTCCAGGGAAATCTTTGTTTGCAAACATTGTCTCTGCAACACGAGCATTCTGCTCATTTACGGAAGAAAGAGCACGGCGTATCTCTGAAGCCGAAAGTTTTTCATTTGATAAAAGTAACATGGCAGAAGTCGCATTATACTGTTTTACCTCCGGTAAAATAACATACAGCATTTCATCTACAGAAAATCTATTATCTACAATCATTTTTCTTGCTACAGCCAGATTGTTATTATCAACATTAATCAATAATGAACTCATATCATTAACTGAAAAAGGTTTACTTTCTAAAAAGGCTTTGGTTAAAATAACTTTCTCTGGAGTTGTTAAATCAAGTATTTCCAACTTTGCATTTGTATGCATTGTTTTATCTAAAATCAACTGTCGAGATATATCTTTATTATATTCTTTTGTAGAGTATAAAAAATTCCAGATATCAATATCGGATACATCCAAATCCTCTGACAATAATCTTGCAATCTCTATATTTTCCGGGGTTATATACTTTAATACATGTTCTGGAAATCTTGCATCATTTTTAACATCATTCTTAAAATCTTCAAATTCTTTATTAAAATCTTTAGTTAATGTCTCTTCCGGTTTGTATTCCATCCTGATATCAAACTCGGCGGAATGTTTACGTGACCATTCATTATATTTCGTCAAATATTTAGCCGTAAGCTGCTGCTTTTCAGGAGAATCCGGCATAGCTTTAATTTCATCTCTCAGTACTGCGAATTCTTCTCTTGTAACAGCCGCACCGAGCCTGTTATGAATATCAGCTGTATTTACCACAGCTCCATCATTTACCCTTAAAGTTTTTGATGATATTTCAGGGAATTTTAAACATCCGAAATCAACAATTATACCATTTATAGAATTTGATTCTTTAGAATCATTATTTACTAATTTATACTCGGACGAATTTAACTTTTCCCGCTGACTATAATCTGCATTTTTATCTATATATTCAGATATCATGTAACCGGACTCATTCCTGTCAATACCCTTAAGTTTTCCGTAGTAAAATTCTGCACTATGTCCGCTAAAATAGGTATTGGCAGCTATAGCATTGGGGATTTCAGTATTTGCGCCGCAATCTCCGGGTCTGGAGGCATCATTAAAGTATATTTTTATAACAACAGGTTTTGCATTGGATACAGATAATTTATAAACAGTGCCATAATTACCTTGATCAATATACTCAACTTGAATATCTTTTTGAGTTATACTCCTAAAATTATCCCTAAATTCATTTACTATGGATTTTTCATTATCCACCGCAATAACACCTCTTTCCCGTTGCATTTTGGCAGCAAACTCATCTAAAAGTTCCTCTACTTGTTCAATTTGCGCAGGGGACATTTTATTTTTGCTCCAATCCGCAGGCAAACTTCCTATGTGATTTTCTGTAAGCGGATATGCAGTAAAGATTTCTCTAATACTGCCTTCATCTCTGGGTTTTAGCACTAAATATTCGGTTAAATCTTGAGAAAATTTTAAAGCTTTACTATCAAACTCCGAAGTTCCATTCTTCATGTGATAGTCTAAAAAATAAAGTAACTGTTTTGTCGTGTAATCAGGTATATAACGCTTTATTTCTGATAAAGAGGCTTCATCTATTGAGTTTATATATTTATACAAAGCCTCTGCATTTATATCTGTTTTTAAAATGTCAGCTAAATCTACACAAACGTCCTTTGAATAATCGGTCAATTTTAAAAATCCTGATATAAAATCTTTATTCTTTTGAATAAATTCTGCATTAATATCTCCCGAAAGAACTAAAGTATACTTAACAATCGGATTTAATTCATAATCTGACAATTTTTGATAGTTTACAATAAAGTTTTGTATATTATTTTTATTACCATACAGACATTCTTTTGTCACAAAGTGTTCTAATATATCGTCCGGGATATCCTTTAATGCGATAAGCTCACTCATTAAATTTATTTTTTGCTTTTTGTTTACCCGCTTGGATACTAAATCAATATGACCGTCATCATTTTCAATATAACGAATTATATTTAATAAACTATTCATACTGCGAGATTCGTTTTTAAGCATATTGGATATTAAATCTACATCTTTTAAATCTAAATGAGATAAAATCTCGGTTATTGAATAATCGTCTAACTCTAATAACTGATTTAAAAATTCATAATGAGCATCGCTGTTAAATTGGTTAATTTTTGTTATAAATTTATCTTTTATATTTGAGTTAATATCTAAATTTTGAATTTTCTCTTTTAAACTATCTGTCTTAACTTTGGCTTCGCTGCTTACCGCACCTGTATTTACCCCTGAGCCGACACTTTTGCCGGCGGAGATATCATCCATGGTATTAAGGATGCGCAAGGCTACATCATGAGAAAGCTCAAAGTTCTTATCCAAACCCTTGAACGAGTTCTGCAAATATCTCACCTTGTCCTCCGTTGATAAATACATAAACTGTTTCTGCAACCCGCCGCCTACTATCGCAAATGCTACCGAATTTATCCAATCCATTGCCGTCAAATCACCATTCCCCATCGCATGATTTAACAAATACGTGCTAGATATATCCAGTGCCGCTTCACTGCTTATCTGTAGCGACTTCGCTATCCTATCCACCTTCTTTAAGCTTGTTACCAATTCCTGTGGAAACTTCAGAGGATTCGCATTTACCATCGCTGTTATTTCATCTATACTCTTACCGCCCTGCTTTAACTTGCTTACTAAGGCTCTCGTTTTATACATCGCTGCGCCGGTTTCTGCTAGTTTGCTCACTCCCATACCCGCTGCCATATATATTGTATTCTGCAATACGCCTTTTCCCCATTCCGACCACTCTTCTTTACTCATCCCGTTCTCGGATGTGAGTTGTTCAGCAAGCTCTATCGGGTTCAATGTCATTAGTACTGCTGCTGCAGGTTTTATTACTTTACTTACTTTTGATGCCGCTGATACCGCTTTCGCTCCGGCTGATACCGCTCCACCACCAGGTACAAACATTAATGCCGTTAAAATAATATTAAAGCCCATATTTACATATCCGACACCCTGCTGCTGTTTCGCTACATATGCCTCCGAAAGTATCTTTAAATCTTTCCCGCCGTACGCTTTTGCAAAGCTTTCTTCGTATTCCTTCTGATATTTTTCATATGTCTGTTCTATTACATCGCTCATCTCTTCTGCTGTTGCATTCGGATTGTATTCTACCCCCAGAGCTTGCGCCAGTGTCTTATCCATTTGCAAACACATCTCTTCTGCTATTATTCTCAACTGCTCATTTGTCGCTTCTGATGGATATCCGCTTTTATCTGTTCTGTATATTACATATTCTCCCTGTTTATTCTTTGCAAATCTAAATTCTCCTCCGTATTTCTCTATATCCGGATGGGTTGCTTTCTTTGACTCTATCATTCTTAATGCCTTGTTCATATCCGCAAGATTTTTTATCCCGGCCAGTTGAAATGCTTTTATTATTGCTGCCGATGCTTCTTCAGGATTCATCTGGTTATGGACCGTTCCGGATGTTGTCATGCCTAATTGGGATTTAATAATATTTATCATCTCTACTGTCGTTTTAACTTCCGTATATGCGTCTGCTTTGTTCTGGCAGTCCAATATTGCTTCTTTATCAAATTCTACCCCTCTTTGTTTCTTAAACGCATCTTCAAAGCTTATTTCTTCATTTTGCATTGTAATAAAGTTAAATCTGCTTAACTGTCCGAGGGATGCTTTCTGTAAAATTTCCAAATCCTTTTGACTATCTTCTACCTCTTCTTTAACTGTAGATTTTGCATACTGCTGATTAAGCATTTCCTGCCAGAGATTTACCATATACGATACTCCGCCGGCTTCTGTTTCTCTTGCCCTTACCGTTCTATCCGCTTCTTCCGTTATTTCTCCTAGAAAACTCAACGCCACATACTCTTCCGCCGTCGGTACCCGTCTTATTGCTTCTTCATTCCCTACACTACTCAAAGTTATATTATCCTCTGGTTCGCAGGCAAATCCCATCCCGAATATCCCCTGGCTATTCCCGCTCCCTCTCGTTTGGTCAGCTTCCCTTGCAAGCGATTCAAATCCCGCTGGTATCTTACCGGGTGCTATTTCCTTCTCTATCATCTCAAGCACGGCTTCGTCCGGCACCGCATAGCCCAATTTGTGCTCGCGGCGATACTCACTTATCATTCTTTCATACGAACCGTTTATGCCTGTCATCTTTATTTTCTTTCCTTCAACAGATTACTCCTGTTTCTCTTTCTATTACGGCTATTTTTATTACATTCTTTAATTTTTATGCTCTTTTTTTACAAAAATTTACAATTCGTTGTTTTTAATGCTCGGTTTGAAAGAAAAAAAAACGCACAGTTGTATCTTTCCACTGAAAAATACCTCTAACTTATGCAATACACTATCTTTATATTTTATTATTCAGGATTCAGACAGAATAATATCACAACCACATCCGGCAGATACTTTGTTTTCCAAATCAAAACCGTTTATAAACAAAAGGGACTGTTCTTAATTAGGCAACACCATTATTTAACAAATCATGGATATGGATTACCCCAATCGGTCTTCCGTCTTCCAGCACAAACATATTTGTAATTTTTTTATCATGCATTATTTTTAACGCTTCTGCTGAAATCATATCTTTAGATACCGTCTTTGGATTTTTGGTCATTAGATTAATAGCTTTTTCATTGAGAATAGACGGAGATAAACATCTTCTTAAATCACCATCAGTAAGCATTCCGGTAAGCATTCCGGATTGGTTTATAAACCCTACGCAGCCAAGGCATTTGGAAGTCATCTCCAGAAGAACTGCCTGCATATTAGAGTTTTCATCCAATATAGGCATATCCTGACCTGTATGCATAAGGTCTCCCACACGTTTGAGAATAGCCCCCAACTTCCCGCCGGGGTGCCGCAGATTAAAGTCCTCTTTTGAAAAGCCTTTTCTTTCAATTAATCCAACCGTCAAAACATCTCCCAAAACCAGAGTTGCCGTAGTTGAACTTGTCGGAGCAAGCCCTAAAGGACATGCCTCCTCAAAATCTGGAAGTGCCAGAACAATGTCACCGGCTTTTCCTAATGAGCTTTCAGGATTTTTAGTAATTGCAATTATTTTAATACCGAAACGTTTACAATAATTGATGATATCAACCAGTTCTTTAGACTCGCCGCTGTTGGAAATCGCAATCACAACATCATTTTCTGTAATCATTCCCAAATCACCGTGACTGGCTTCTGCAGGATGGACAAAAAATGAAGGAGTACCGGTTGAAGCCAAAGACGCAGCAATCTTCTTACCTATATGTCCGGATTTTCCCATGCCGGTAACAATAATCCTTCCTGAAGAATTTTGCATTAAATCCAGTGCTTTTGTAAGATTTTCCAGTGCAACAGAATCTTTGAGTCTTGATATAGCATCAATCTCCGTGTCAATTGTTTTAATAGCTGATTCTCTGTCTTTGAGACTCTTAGACTCAATTGTTGCAAGCATTTTTATACTCCTTTTATTATTTTCTAAGGGGCGGCTTTTATTTCATAAAAGCCGCCCCTATAATATCTAGTTTTCAACGTATTCTCTTAATCTCTTGCTGCGGTTTGGATGTCTTAGTTTCCTTAACGCTTTTGCTTCAATTTGTCGGATACGTTCACGTGTCACACCAAAGAGCTGACCTACTTCTTCAAGAGTTCTCTGGCGCCCGTCATCCATACCGAAACGGAGTCTTAATACGTCTCTTTCTCTCGGAGAAAGTGTACAGAGGACTTCTGCCAAATCTTCTCTTAATAGTTCAGATGCTACTGTTTTTATAGGAGCATCAGCTTCTTTATCTTCAATAAAATCACCCAGCCTTGAATCTTCTTCCTTACCTATAGGAGTTTCAAGGGACAATGGTTCTTGTGCAATTTTAACAATTTCTCTTAATTTAGAGATTGAAACGCCCATTTCAACCGCTAATTCCTCTTCGGTCGGTTTTCTTGAAAGTTCTTGAGCGAGTCTTCTTGTAACCTTTTTAAGCTTATTAATAGTTTCTACCATATGCACAGGTATACGGATTGTTCTTGCCTGATCGGCAATAGCTCTTGTAATAGCCTGTCTAATCCACCATGTTGCATAAGTAGAAAATTTAAACCCTCTTTCGTGGTCAAACTTTTCTGCGGCTCTGATTAAGCCAAGGTTACCTTCCTGAATAAGGTCAAGGAATAGCATACCTCTGCCGACATATTTTTTAGCAATACTTACAACAAGTCTTAAGTTTGCCTGAACAAGTTTTCTTTTTGCAATCGCCCCCGGGGTTCCGCCCTGAATAATCTTTCTGGCAAGCTCAATTTCTTCACTCGTTGAAAGAAGTTTAATACGTCCGATTTCTCTTAAATAAAGTCTGACAGGGTCTTCAACAGCTACACCTTTGGGAACTTCTGTATCCAAATCCGATTCCACTGTTGAATCAGAAGAGTCCATCATATAGAAATCATCGCTTTTTATACCGCTTAATTTGGAAGTTTCAATAATATCTTCAATATTATCTGTTCCCAAATCTGTTTCAATATAATCAACAGTATCTTCGTCCACATCTTTTTCAGAATCAAAATCTAATAAGTCCAGATTTTCATCTTCCATAACGCTTACTACTGATGATCTTGAGTTTCTTTTTTGGGTCATTATTTATCTCCAGTCCTTAACTTAATCTTATCTCTAAGCTGAATTTGTATTTTCAGTGCTTCCATATCATCATCATTAACTTGTCTGTATTGCTGGCGGAGTTTTTCAGCTTCGTGATCCTGATAGCACCGTTTTAGTCTTGTTATATTTTCCCTAACAGTCCTTTCTAATTCTTCTTCATCCAGAGAATTAAAGGCTTCTGACATTTCTACAAGGTCTGTTAATATTTGTGTTAAGTTATCATCCTCAATGAATTCTGTATACAAATTTTTTGTCAATTCCCTAACATTATTTATTGTACATGCCAATTTGTCAATTGTATTTTTTACAATTATTAATGTTTCATCTCGAATGATATCTTGAGGGAGTAATTCATTGAGTTTTTGATAATTCAATGAACCGTTGTCGGATAGAAAAACGCTCAATAAATTTTTTTGCGCTCTTATTTCAAATTGTGAAGAATTTGTTACAACATTTTTTTTGTCATTAAATACCGGCTGCGAAACTGTCATTCTGGAGCGCTTTTCAAGCTCTTTCAGTATTGCATTCTCGTCGACTTCCAATACACTCGAAATCATTTTAACATATTCTGATTGGATAATTCTGTTATTAATATCTTTCAGAATATCAATAATTCTTTCGACCAACTCTGCTTTTTCTTGAGGAGTTTTTGCCTGTGATTTTTCTTTCAAAACATTATTTAACAAAAAATCAATTAAAAGCGGCGCATTTTTAATATATTCTTTAAATGCTTCTCCACCGGTTGAACGTATGAATTCATCGGGGTCTTTCCCCTGCGGCGGGGAGACAACTCTGATTTCACAGGAGTATTTTTTATCAGCAGAGGTTGAAATGTGGCTCTCATCAAACTGCTTGACATTGCCAAGGGTAGAGAATGTATTCTTAATAATTTCGCTCCCTCGTCTCGTTGCGTTGACACCTGCTGAATCTGTATCAAAAGACAAATAGATTCTTCTTGACTTTGTATAGCGGGATAAGAGCTTAATGTGGTCTGCTGTCATTGCAGTTCCGCAAGATGCGACAGCATTTCCGACCCCGTTAGCTTGTGCAGATATTACATCAAAGTACCCTTCCATAATAACAACGGAGTCTTCCCGTTGAATATCTTCTTTTGCAGTATATAACCCGAACAAGGTTTTGCTTTTGTTATAAATCATTGAATCAGAAGAATTTAAATACTTTGGATTTTGCCCTTCGTCAACAGCACGGGCACCAAATGCTATATAATCGCCGTTTTCATTCTGAATAGGTATAATTATTCTGTTCCTAAAGCGGTCTATCCAGCTTCCGGAGTGCGATTTAACAATAAGCCCCGCTTTCTCCAGAATATCATCTTTAAAATCTTTTTTAAGTTCTTTATATAAAGAATCATATTTATTTGGAGCCCAGCCTAGCGTAAATTTATCAATAATTTCATCTGTTACACCTCGGCTTCTTAAGTAGGTCATTGCTTTATTAGCATCTTCCGCCCGACGGAGTTCTATATGATAGAATTTTGCGGCTTTTTTACAAGCCTCCGTCATTTCTTTTCTTTGAGATTTCGTTTCGGATGAAGAATGTTCAAACTTGTCAGGGAGTTCTATTCCGAATTTTTCAGCCAGTTCAAGTATCACATCTTTATATTCCCTGTTTTGAACTTTAACAAGAAATTTCAGAGCATCTCCTCCTTCTCCGCAGGCAAAACATTTATATATACCCTTAGAAGGGCTTACTGACATTGAAGGTTTGGAGTCATTATGAAAAGGGCAGAGTCCCCAGTAGTTAGCACCGCTTTTTTTAAGTACTACAAATTGTGATACGACATCTACTATATCCAGCCGGTCTTTTATGAGAGAAATAACTTCTTCAAAACTGCTTGCCTTAACCATAATTATATAATAACACTAAGAAATTCCGGGGTAAAGTAGAAGAGTCCTGTTGAATATTTTAAGCACTATTTTAGTATATTAAACGAAAATATTTGTTTACCGAAGTTTGATTTTGAAAAATCTTTTACATACTGTATAAACTTTTCTGTAACCTCAGAAAACGGAATATTGAATTCATATATTTTATTCTGTTTTTTCAAGTATTCAACCAATTCTTTTCTCTCCACGGCTTTGTTCAGCCCGTCAAATTTTTTAATCAGGTAATTTAAAATATCTATATACAATCTGCTTTCAGAAAAATGAGCAAAAACGGTTTTATCTGAATTTTTTCCCTGGACTTGCTTATAATATTTAATAATTTTTGCTTTATTAACTATGGATTCAGGTTTTTGGTAGAATAATGACGGATCTTTAAGTGCTGCGTTTAAATATTCCTGGGTATCGATATTTAAAAGTTTTGCTCCCTTATTAATATTGCCCGTGATAGTTTCCGGTTTTTGATAAAACAGAGACGGGTAATCTGCCGCTAATTGAGTCAATTTTTCGATAGGAATATTCAATAGCTCAGATGTCCGAAGAATATTTCCTGAAATTGTTTCAGACTTCTGTGAGAACAAGGGCGGATGTCTCAGGGCTGTTTTTAAAAATTTAGCAGGAGTAAGCCGGAGAGCCTCTGCGGATTGGTTTATATTTGCAGCCAGTGTTTCCGGTTTTTGATAAAACACAGAAGGATTTTTTAATGCCGCCCGGACTAATTCCGAAATCTCTATATCAAGCAGTTTTGCAGTTTTTCTTATATTTGCGGCAATGGTTTCCGGTTTTTGATAAAATAGCTGGGGTTGTTTTAGTGCTGCCGGTATATATTGGTCAGGAGATATTTCAAGCATTTCGGCAGTCTTATTTATGTTATTCAATATTGTCCCGGGTTTTTCAGTTAATAATGAAGGTCTCTTGGTCAGTATGCTAAAATATGTTTTATTATCTATATTTAATGATTTTGAAGTAGTTTTTATTTTTTCTATAATTTTATCGGTATCAAAATTAAGTAAATATGCGTTTTTTATGAGAATTTTTTTGATGTAAGATTTACTGACATCTAATTCTAAATTATTAATTAATTTATCTGCAAATTTATTATATTCCTCAGGTAAAATATCATTGCCATCCTGAATTTTTGCAACAGATGATAAGAAATTATTTCTGATTAAAGTCGGGCAAAGGTCCTTTTCTTTAGAGAGTTGCTTAAAATTTTTACCGACACTAACTTTATATAAAACATCTTCTTCTCTTGTACTCAAATCTACATTCTGTCTTAATGTCTGAATTTTTTTAAAGTGTTCTTCTCTTTCTTCCGGAGAAGCTGAACTTTTGTATACAGGGAGATTCTTTTCTGTTAAAAAAAGCTTCAACGGTTTATCAATATCATGTCTTATATTGCTGTCTAAAGAAATTGTATCAAATCTAAACAATTCTTTCTTTTCTTCTTTTTGCGGTTTTACACCGTTAAGAATTTCAATCAATAATTCGCTTGACAATTGTTTAGAATTTTCTATTGCATCAAAAAATGCCAGATACATTTTTTGCAAATAATCATTTATGTAAAAATAGGCACTGGATTTTGATTCGGCCTCTTTTTTAATATGTTTGTCAAAAATATCTAAAAGCTCGGTTTTAATTTTTCCTCTATTGGAAGAAATTTCAAGCTGTTTTAAAAGCACATCGGTCTTTTCTTTTTCTTTGTCATTTAGATTTATACCGGTAAAAGATACGCTATAATTATAATTTCTTTGGAGTAACATAAATTCAATTTTTACGGTTTTGAGATATTAGTATTTATCATGATATTTAACATAAAAAGTTTTAAGGATTTAATTTTTAACTCATTAAATCAAGGATTTTAGCGGTGCTTTCCAAAACTTCTGCATCTGATCTATCAACAGCATTCATGGTTCCGACAAGATGATTTTTACGTCTTAAACCTTTCACTATCGCACTTTGAAAAAATTGCAGCCTGATTCCGTCTTTCTTACCTTTTTGATGAATTGGAGAAATTAATATTTTAATCTTTTTTTCTTTTGCTAGTTTTTTCACAGTTTGGAATGTTTCAGAATTATAAAATTCTTTTCTCTGTGTTTTTGAAAATTCATTTGAGAATTTTATACCGTTTCTTAAAAATGAAATACTGTTTAATGCCATAATTATTTCTCCTTTTTCAGTTAGTATTAATGACACTGAAAGCAAAAAATTGATACAGCCTAAAATTATTTTTACAAAAATTAACACTCTATTTTAACCGCAAAACCCAAAACACACCAGCAAAAAATTTTAAATTATATATACTTAAACAAAAAATCACTTCCGCTCTGAATTAGAGCGGAAGCATTTGAAAGGACATTTATTATATATATTCCTGAGTCTATAACAAGTCTAAAGCAATCTGCGGCTGCTGGTTAGCAGTTGCTAACAGTGATGATGTTGCCTGCTGAAGAATTTGATATTTAATATAGTTTGAAGATTCTTCCGCTACATCGGCATCTTTAATTGTTGAATTAGCTTCTATCAAGTTTTCTCTCTGAACATCAGTCGACTCAATAGCTGAATCCAATCTATTCATGTAAGCACCGATTTGGGTACATCTGAGAGAGATATTGTCAATTGCATCATCAATAAATGTAATAAATTCACGAGCAGAGTTATCATTTCTGTAGATACCTTTGCACATATCTTCAATAGAGAAAGTTCTTCCTGCTGCTAATGAAGCACTGGCTTCACCCGGAGTATATTCAATAGTACCATTTTCTGCAAGAGCTGCTGCAAGAGCTGAGGTATAATAACCGTCAAGATATTGAACATTGCCACCTGCATCCAAAACTGGCTGACCGTTTTCATCAATCTGACGAGCTCTGTATATAAATCCGTTTGCCTCATCCAGCGTATCAGATGCTCTTAAGTCGATATATCCGTTAAGGTTATCTGTTCCGTCTGCATTTTTAGCTGATGCAAAGCCCATAATTACAGTAGATTTTGCACTTGCAAATAAGAACTTATCCATTGTAATAACGCAACGTTTGTTAGAATAAAGACCTACCTGAAGGTTAATATCTTCCGTTCTTGAACCGTCTAAAAGATAAGTATCATTAAAATCTGTAATAGTACACAAACGGTTAATTTCATCCATTCTCTGAATAACTTCAGTTCTGATTGCATCTAATGATGCGGAACCGTATGTACCGTTGGCTGCCTGCATAGTCAAGTCTCTGATTCTCTGGAGGTAGTCATTAATAATATCAAGAACACCTTCTTGAGTAGTCAACATATCAAGACCCATTTGAGCGTTGGTTTCGATAATATCATAACCGTTAACTTTTGCTTCCATACCTGCAGAGACTGCGTAACCTGCAGCGTCATCTTTTGCAGAATTGATTCTGAAACCGGTAGATAATCTCTCCATAGCTGTGTTCATACCCTTGGTGGCATCACTGAGGTACTTTTGACAGGTCAATGACGCCAGGTTTGTGTTAATTGTGATTGATGCTGTCATAATAAATTTCCTTTCAAATTTTTAGTATCTATTCTGCATGTAAAACGGCAATAAAATCGGGAACTTTACAACTTTGGTTTGAGAATCATACATTTGTATGATAAGCAAGGCTAAAAACACTGTGAATACAGATTTTTAAAAAATTAAAACCTGTTTGCAAATATGATTTTAGAGTAAAAATTCCAACTAAAGTCTGATTTCTAATACTTTAGTTATATAAAATCCCTCAGCAGAACATGCCCGTTTGCAGGGTGAAAATAATAATAGGCCAAAGTAAAGTAATAATGATTTTAAAGCAATTCTACAGGAGAAAATAATGAAACTAGAGAATTCCGAAACCTTACAATGTTTGCTAAAAGCTTTTGCAGGAGAATCAGAAGCACGTAACAGATATACTTTTTATTCAAAAGTTGCTAAAAAAGAAGGGTATGAGCAGATTTCTGCTATATTTACAGACACGGCAGAAAATGAAAGAGAACATGCTAAATTATTTTATAAGTTTATACCGGAAGGTAAGCACAAAATTATTGATGGAGAGTATCCGTTTTCACTGGGAAATACTCTTGAAAATCTGATTGCAGCCTCGGAAGGTGAACGTGAAGAATGGGAAATTATATATAAAAATAGTGCTCAAATCGCAAAAGAAGAAGGCTTTGAGGATATAGAAAAACTGTTTAACGGAATAATCGGAATAGAAAAACACCATTCTCACAGGTTTGAGACTTTAGCGGAAGAATTAAAAAACGGTACGTTATTTTCCAAAGCTGAACAGACTCAATGGATATGCAGAAAATGCGGACATATACAAATTTCAAAATGTGCGCCCAATAAATGCCCTGTTTGTGACCATCCGCAAGGATATTTTGAAGTATTTACAGAAAAATATTAGACTGCCGGTAACCACTTTGTCACTCAAACACTTAAACACTCCTTTTCACTATTCACTATTCACTATTCACTAAATAAAATATACTTGACATGGAGCAAAAATAAGAGTAAACTCAATAATATATAATAGGGTTTGTCCCTTCTCTGGGATTAGAAAGTGTGAAGGAAAGATATGGAAAAGAAGAAGCTGATTACTGCATTAATGGTTTGCTGTATGGCAGTTTTGCCTGCAAAAAGTGAAGATTTTATTGGTCAAGTGATAAAAGGAGAGGGACAAGTCAATATAAGCGGGGGAGTTGCTACTAACCCTAGCGGAAGCACCATGATAATAACAAATTCCAAATTTACAGGTAATACCGGTAATTGCGGCGGTGTTATTTATAACTCAGGAGAACTTGTTATCACAGGAGGCTCTGCCGACAGCGATGGTAATAATGTTATCGGTAATACAGTGTTTTCTGAGAACAGTGCTCATGCCGGCGGAGCAATTTATTCATACACAGATGGTGCTACCGTTAAAATAGGTGATTACACCTCTTTTGAAAATAATAAAGGCTTTAATGAAGCGGGAGACGCAGGCGGTGCAATATATGTAGGAAATGCAGACTCATTACAAATAGGCAATCATGTTAATTTTTCCGGCAATGCTGCAGATTCTCCTCAAAACCCGGATACAGGCGCTGTCGGCTTGGCAGGTGCCGCCTATATAACTAACACCGAAACTACTATAGGAACTCACCTTAATGTAAGTAATAATGAAGCGAATCGTTCCGGAGGCGGACTCTATATCTGGAACTATGACCGCAGTTCTGCAGAAATCGGGGAATATGCTACTTTTAAAGACAATAAGTCAATAAACTCAGGCGGCGGTGCTATAGCCAATTATGACGGCGAATTAACAATCGAAGCAGGGGCTAATTTTGAAGGAAACACTGCAGCTACCAACGGCGGAGCAATATTAAACAATTCTTATTTGCAAAATGCTGGCGAACCGGGTTATGAAGACTTTGATGCCATAGTTAATATTAAGGGAGGTACATTTGCTAACAACAGTGCTGCAAATGGCGGAGCAATATACAATGAAGCTAATTCAATCATTAATGTATCTAACGTAATCTTTACCGATAACAAGGCTGAAAAAGGCGGTGCTATTTATAACTATGCCCAGAATTTAACAATTAAGGACACTACTTTTTCAAATAATACCGCTACGGGCAACGGAGGAGCATTATATAATGCTTTAGGAGCTGTTGCAGACCTCACGGACGTTACAGTTAACGAAGGAACCGGAACCGGAGCCGGACAGAACAGCATCTATAACGCCGGTACAATTAATACTGCAATAGATGACGGCGTTAATACGTTTAACAGTGATATTATATCCGAAAAAGGCACCCTCAACCTCGGCGGAACTAACAATATCGGAGGAGACATATCCGGAACCGGAACAGTTGCTAATAATGGAACTTCTGTTTTTGCAGGGGATAATTCCGGTTTCACAGGTACATTTACGCAAGACTCTTCAACCGCAGAAACCACAGTAACAGGAACTTTCTTTGGCGGAACATCAACTATTGAAGGTGGTATTCTTAACTGGGAAACAAATAAAGCTTTAGCGGAAAATGCAAGTTTGGAGGTCACTGGCGGTAATTTAAATATCGGAAGTTCTGATGAAGGCGGAAATACTGGAATTTTCAATGTTAACAATAGCACAACTATAGCTGATGCCGTAAGTGTAAATATTAATCAAGGGTCAACCCTCAATATAAATGGCACTACAATCACAGGTGAAAATCCTTCATCGGCAGGCAGTGTTACTCTGGGTGATGGAGACCGGTGGAATGGAGCTATTAATCTCAGCGAAGAGGGAACTTTAAATCTTTCCGGCGTTGCACAAGGTGAAAATGCTACTTTGGCAGCAACTGACGGTACTCTTAATTTGACGGGGCAAGAGTTAAACATCGGAGCAGGCAGTTCTATCGCTGATGCTGTTGTAACTAATATCGGTAGTGGCTCCACTGTTAATATAAC
>CALVBP010000035.1 GCA_944325825.1 Candidatus Gastranaerophilales bacterium
TTCATATCTTAGATACGCTCGGCTCTTCCGCCTGAACCTTTGATGCTTCCATAACCCCTGTGCCTCGCTGGGCAACTGAGCTACTTCCGCACTCAATATACTAAATTTATCCCAAACAAAATTATTTTTCAAGCCTTTATTGTGCACTTGGAATCGCAGCTGCTTCGCCCGGTTGTCCCATAGGCAAATCTACAGATGCACTGTCTCCGGTTGTTTCTTCCGGTGATGTGTGAGCATATAGTCTTAAACTTAATGTGGATAATAAAATCTTTTTATCTTTTTCGTATGGTCTTACCGATAAGTTATTTATTTTTATATAATACGGATATTGATAGATATCCTGAATCAGTTTTCCAAGATTAACATAATTGGATATCAGTTCCATATTAACATCACATACAAAATACACATCCTTACCAAATTTTACAAATGCATCACTTTCAGGATTTGGACTGTAATCAATTGATTTAATCTTGACAGAATTGGCATGAACCATTTCTACCATATCACTGTATAAAGTGAAAAATAAAGTGTCATTTCCTAAATCTGCTTCCAAGGGATAGTAAATTTTCTTTTGAGAAGTCATTATAGAGCTTTTAATCTTAGCAATTTTATTTTTAACAATTTTTAACTTTGATTCCAATTCTGATAGTTTTTTCTCCTGAGAAGTTATTCTAGAACTGGCTGAATTTATATCGTTAATTTTTGGTACAATTAATTTATAACTTACAAAAAATAATATAACAATTGCACCGATTAAAGCAAAAACACCATAATATCTTCTATATTTTTCCATTTATGTTAGTCCTTTTAGTTAAAGTTTTATTTAATATCATCTATATCAGGCAGCTCAGATATGCTTGAGGAACCTTTTTTACTTTTAGCTTTAGATTTTTTACCCTTTTCTTGCTGTACTTCCGGAGCATCTGAAATTCTGAATTGATAATAATCCGCATTCATGGATGTTATTATCGAATCAGTATCAAAACCGGAATCCTCAGAAGAGATTTCCTGCAAACTGGAATTAATCGTTGCAAGCCCCAGTTTCTGAAGTTTTATAGGTGAATCAGGATCATAATCCTTAATATTTCTAAAGAAACTGTAAACACTTTCTAAATTATCAGCCTGACCTTCAATTGTAGTATTTTCGCCAAGCTCTAGCTTAGTTAGCCATAACTTTTTAGGAATTTCCGTCCCTACAATTGTATAATAGGTATAAATATTTTTATTATGTAAAAGACCTATACGTATTTCATCGCCTTCATCAAATAATTCAGTAGATACGTTTTCATTTTCTTTTAAAAATTGTTCTACAGACTTAATTTGAGTTCCAAGTTCATCAAGTCGTGAATTCTTCTGTGCCATAATATTTCCGGTTATCACCATGACAAAAATGTTAATAGCAATGACAATTGCAGCCAGAACGATAATAACCTTTATCATGTTTTCAAGAGACATGGTGATTGAAAGTGAACCAAGCTTTAGAACAGGCGGCTGTTCCATAAGATATACATCACCAAGACTTGCATTATAAAGATTTAAATGTGCTGTGGAATTATCCCCAAATTCCCTGTTAATTGCCGCACCTATAACACCCAGAGAGATAAGGCAAGCTGTTGAGTTATCTATGTCCGCAGAAACTTCCATAAATGGAGTTTTTGCAAAAGAGTTTCCTTCCTGATGGATAATTGGTGCATTATACTGTAATTGTCCTGCAAGAATTTCCGCACTTATAATATTAGTGTTTGATACAACACATAAGTACTGCGAAGGAAGATTTTTTAGTATTGGTTTTACCGTACTTACTACGGTTGCATAGTTCTCAGCATCCCCGAGAACTTCACCGATACTGATTTTTTCTTCAAAACAGTCAACATAGTTTCTTCCTTGCATTGGAAGAACTCTGCAATAACTGTTATCTACAAGTAAAAGCACCCAGGAGGAACTCGGGTTTACATCAATCCTCTCTTTGTATATAAGGGCATTCAATGTGGAGTTTACTGATGTATCAATACCTGCAAGCTTGAACCCTAAATCCTTTATTTGCATTGCAATTTCAATCAGCATTACTTTTTGCGCGGCTGTATATGCAATTTTATTAAATTGAATTGTTGAATTAGGAAGCTTAACTGCATCAATAGCAGGGTCTGTTTCTTTGAATATAGGATGTTCAAGCAGCTCTTCTTCTAGAACATTTGTTAATTGTTCTTCATTCAAAGATGCAGGATAATCTTTTACCTTAAATGTTATTGCCGGAATATTAAGATATATATCAGAACCCTTGGGAATTTGTAATTCGAGCAGCAAGTCCTGCAGAGTTTCTTTAAATATATCCAAGTCCGCAATTTCTTTACGGTTGTTATCATAATTTAATTGTCTTGTACCATATTTCAGTACGGTCTGTGATGCAAAATCTATTTGAGCAACTTCAAGCCCTATTTCAGGAGTAACGGACACCCCCACTGCAATATTCTTCTTAAATAAATCCATACCTGTTTCTTCCTATTTTTTTTTATTGTACAATAAAACTTAATTTTTGTACACAGGGTAAATATATGATAAATATTAAAGAGAGAATAAATGAATTAAAACAAAAAAAGAACGCAATAATTCTGGCGCATAGCTACCAGAATATTGAAGTTGACAGTGTTGCGGATTTTGTCGGAGATTCCTTATATCTGAGTCAGAGAGCTCAGGAGACAAAGGCTGATATCATTGTCTTTGCGGGGGTTTATTTTATGGCTCAAACAGCCAAAATTATATCTCCGGAGAAAAAAGTTTTGCTGCCCAATTTGAATGCAGGTTGTCTAATGGCTGACATGATTAACCTACATCAAATGGTGGATTTTAAAAAAGCTTATCCAAACCTTCCGGTAGTTTGTTATATAAATTCGACAGCTGAGGTAAAGGCGGAATGCGATATATGCTGCACAAGTTCAAACGCTCTGGAAATCGTTAAAAGTTTAAATTCTCCCAAGGTTCTGTTTGTACCGGATGCTAACCTCGGAAAATGGGTTGAATCACGGCTTGATGGCGTAGAGGTAATTACTTATGACGGTAATTGTCCTGTTCATAATAACATTTGCGTTGAAGATATTAAAAATGCAAGACTAAAATATCCGGATGCAAAAATTCTTATACATCCGGAATGTAAGCCGGAGGTCAGCTCTCTTGGGGATTATATAGGTAGTACCAGCGGTATTATTGACTATGTCAGAAACAGCGGAGATAAAAAATTTGTTATTGTTACGGAAAAAGGCGTATATGACCGTCTTAAAAGAGATTATCCTGATAAAGAATTCATTCTGATAAAAGATAACATGCTTTGTGAAAGTATGAAACTCACAACACTGGAAGAAATTCTTTACTCTCTTGAATACGAAGTAAATGAAATTACACTTGATGAAAACGTAAGACGTTTAAGCGCAGGTTGTATAGAAAGAATGTTAAAGGTGTCGAAATGACGGAAAGTTCTTTTATATACGGGAAAAATTCGATTATAGAAGCTTTGGAAGCAGGTAACAGGGAGTTTAACAGAATACTGATTTCTAATACTGCAAGAGCGGATGAAAAGATAGAAAAAATAAAAGAACTGGCTAAGAAATCCGGTATAATATTTCAATTTGTTACAAAAGATAAGCTCAATCAAATGGTTTCTGAAGCTCGTCATCAGGGCGTAATAGCTCAGGTTTCTCCGGTTAAATATGAAGAATTGGACGATTTTATTGAAAACAATTCAAAAGAATTAACTTCTGTTGTCATTCTTGACGGGGTTGAAGATTCACATAATTTAGGGGCAATTATTCGTTCTGCGGTATGTGCAGGGGTAAAAGGTATTATTCTTCCTTCAAGACGTGGTGTGCTTGTTAATTCTACCGTCGAAAAAACAAGTGCGGGAGCTGTTAACTGTATATCAATAATTAAAGTAAACAGTCTTGTGAGTGCAGTTCAAAAATTAAAAGAAAACAACTACTGGGTAATTGCATCTGACCATCATGCAGAAGATAATTATTATGATATAAATTATACAGATATGAATTTTGCTCTTATAATGGGGGCGGAACATTCGGGAATATCCAAGTCTCTTACGAAACTTTCGGATTTTAGAGTTAAAATTCCAATGTTAACAAATTTTAATTCTTTAAATGTTTCTAATGCTGCTGCTATAATATTATTTGAGAGTGTAAGGCAGAAATTAACAACAAATTTGAGAAAATGAGGTTTATATGTCTAAACGAGAAGAAAAACTCAATATCATGGTTGATGATATATCTGATGAGGGTGTAGATTTCAGTAGTATTGAACCTGTTGAAGATTTGGACGACGATAATATTTCTATTGAAGAGCCAAAAACACAAGAAAGTTTAAATTCTGTTAATTCAGATGATTCCGTAAGAATTTATCTCCAGCAAATAGGAAAAATTCCCCTTCTTTCACCGGAAGAAGAGTTAGAGGTAGCAAAACAAATATATGATACGAAAAGCGAAATCGCAAGAAAAGTATTGATTAATGCTAACCTGAGATTAGTGGTAAGTATTGCTAAAAAATATATAGGAAGAGGGCTTTCTTTTCTTGATTTGATTCAAGAAGGTAATATGGGGCTCATCAAAGCAACCGAAAAATTTGATTATACTAAGGGGTATAAGTTTTCAACTTATGCAACCTGGTGGATTCAGCAGTCAATTACAAGAGCTATTGCTGATAAAGCACGTATTATAAGACTTCCGATTCATTTGATTGAGTCAATTAATAAGATTAAAAAAGCTACTGTTGATTTAACGACAGAACTTGGCAGAATCCCTGTTAAGCAAGAAATTGCGGATAAGTTGGGGATTTCTGTTTCAAAATTAACATCAATAATTAAATCGACCCAATCTACTATAAGTATAGATACTCCGACAGGTCAGAAGGATGATTCTAACAAAATTATTGATTATATTGTTGATGAATCTACCCTTGCTCCGGAATCTCTTGTCTCTCAGGAAAGTCTTCTTGATGATATAAAGGGAATGCTTGAGCAGCTTAGTCCAAAAGAAAGAGATGTTCTTATACTCCGTTTCGGATTGAATAATGACGGGAATAAGAAAACACTTGATGAAATTGGTACAATTTATGGTGTTTCCAGAGAGAGAATAAGGCAGATAGAAAACAGGGCTATATCAAAACTGAAAAAACTTTGCAAGAATAAGAATTTAACTTCCGGATTAAAAAATTATTTTGGAGCATAGAATGTCAGATATAATCAGAATTAACGAATTGGTTGGAAATAAAGAGTTTGAAGAAGCTTTACCTTTGATTTTAGAAGCTTTAAGGGAAACTCCGGATGACTTGGAACTTATTAAGATTGCCGGACTTACGAATGTTAATCTTAAAAAATGGGGTGCTGCAAAGAACTATTTTGAAACTGTTGTAAAATTTAATCAGGAAGATGCAACATCCTGGTTTTACCTTGCAAACTGTTATGAAAAACAGGGTGATTTAGTTTCTGCAAAAAATGCCTATATTACAGTTATAAATCTTCGTGACGAGTATCTTGAGGCATATAAAAGTTTGTGTATTTTGCTTATAAAACTCAATGAACCCCTGGAAGCTGTAAAATACGCTCAAAAAGCTCAAAAAATAGATTCTGAAGATTACATCTTTGATTTCATCATAGGCACATCTTATATGAAAAACAAAGATTTTGATAAAGCTCTATCCTCATTATCAGCAGCTATAGAAAAGAGTCCTAATAATATCGGTACATATAATAGTCTCGGAACATGTTATATGGCACTTGGCAGAACAGATGATGCAATAAAAACTTATGAGAAAGCTTTGGAACTGGCTCCGGGAATGCCGATGTCATATTTTAATCTTGGTTCTGCTTATCAAATTAAGCAAGAACACGAAAAGGCTGTTGAATATTTGGAAAAAGCGGCAGAACTTGAGGAAGATGAGTCTTTTCTGGCTGCTCTTGCAATGTCGGAAGTTAAACTCAAAAAATATGATTCAGCACTTAAGCATTATAAACAACTGGCTCTAATGTGTCCGGGAAAAGAAAATTATAAGTACAATTTAATTACCTGTTATGAAGCATTAGGAGATATTGAGACTGCAATAAGCATGCTTGAAAATCTTGTCTATGTTAATCCAAAATTTATTTTGCCGGCGCAAAAGCTTGCCAGTCTTTATATTCAGACTAATCAATTAACAAAAGCAAAAGAGATTTACGATAATATATTGTTAAAGAATAAATTAACAACAGAGATTATGCATCAATATGCAATTTTGTCTTCAAGCCTGTGTGATACTGACACGGCAGAAAAGATGTTAAAGAAGGTTATTCAGATGAATCCTAATATTGCAAAAGCTCATAAAGATTTAGCAATAATTTATTTGAACAAACGTCTTTTTGATTATGCAGAGGATGAATTTAAGACAGCTTTAAGACTCGCTCCGAACGATTTTGAGATAATTTTTGAATACGGAAATTTCTTATATTCAATTTCTAAAAACACAGAAGCCGAATCATATTACAGAGAGGCTCTTGAGCTGGAGCCGAATAATGTTCTTGCCTTAACATTTATGGCATTGAATAACCTTGTTATGAACAAGCTTGATGATGCAAAAGAGTACATAATGAAGGCAGTGAAAATTGAACCGCATCATGAATATGTACAATTTTGTACCGGAAGGGTTCTTTATGCAAGAGGTGAATATGATGATGCCAAAAGGTATTTAATCAGAGCGGTTGAACAAAATCCGGATATTGAAACTCAAAACACGCTTGCGCTTACTTATTTTGCACTTGAAGATTATAATCAAGCACTTAATATTTTTAAGAATATTGATTCAAAACACCCGAAGAGTGTTTCTGTTTTAATGGATATTGCAAGATGTTATGAAGCTCTCGGACAAAATGACGATGCTCTCAGTTATCTTGATAAGGTTGTTGAAATTTTTCCTGACTGCGAAGATGCGCATGAAATGATAAGAAAACTTTCTTAAACTGTTTTATCAATATTTTTGCCAAGGTGGGTTTCTATAAAGGTTTCATTGTAGTAATAGAATACACCGACTCCTGCCAATACTATATAGTAAAAATTCAGCAGAGTTACAAAGAAGTGTAAAATTATATTGGCACTGAATAGTGCAGATATTATAGAAAGTATAAAATTTGCTGTCAGAATAACAATATAAACCAATAATGTTTTGAAAAAGTGTCTGCTGAACAAATCTTTAAGAGATATGAAAAATGCTGTAAACGGATTTTTATTTTTGAAAAATAGTACCGGAAGGTAAAGTATAAGTAAAAAATAAGTTAATGAAATTGTTCCGAGCAGTAAGAAATTCCATAGATTAAGTTTATTAAGCTGTTCTGTCGTCAAAGAGGATAAGAAAGCTTTTAATGCTTCTGTTGAACTCATTGCATCAGAAAATGCGTTAGCTGAGATTCCGGGGTCTCCAATTCCTTTCATGCCGGCATAGTAAGATACAAAAATTAAAGCTAAAGAAACTACGGTTATAACAAGAACGCTTCCCAGGGACGAAAGGAAATATTCTCCTACTCCGGGGGTGAATTCCTTTATTAAAGAATTGGGGTCATCTCTGTAGGGTTCTTTAACTGCAAGTTTTATCATATTAAACCATCCGGCAATAAATGCTCCCAGCATAAGTGTAAATAAAACTATTGCTATAATAAGATTTATTATTTTCCCTGCAGCGGAAAGTGTCAGATATATGCTTGATATTAAAGAAAATAATATTAACGGGGTTGCTATAACTATATATTTATTTGTAAGGTTAAAGACTTTTTTCATTATTACCTCTAGATTCGATATTTTGTAATTGCCATTTCAACAATGTCATCAGATACTTTGGAGGCTAAATCTCTAAAGCTGTTGGCAATGTTTGAATTTGAGTTAATCTCAGATACAGTAACTCCTTTATTAATCGAATCCATAATAGAAAAATAGTTGTTTGGTATTTTCCAGTATATTTTTTCACCTAAAGTTGTTTCAATATCATCGATTTTTATTTCGTCATTTTCCATATAACGATTTATTATAATTTTCACTTTACCGGAAGGATATCTTCTTGATTTAAACAAGTTAAGACACCTCTGGGAATTCCTTATTGCCGGAATGTTAACTATTGTGGTGAACATAATCCAGTCTGATAAATCTAAGATTTTTAAAGAGTTTGGATCAATATTAGAGGACATATCCACTACTATATAAGGAAAAACTTTTTTTAAAACTTTAAAAAGTGTTGTAATTTGCTGCGGGGTTATACTTTCCGACTGCTCGATATAACTGGGGTCCGCAAGTATATACATTGAAGTATCTTTATACTTTTCAAAGGCTTTAAGAAGAGTTTCGTCTTTTTTATCAATCAGATTTTTTATTACATAAGAAACGTCAAAAGCCGGATTGAGATTTAGGAAAGTAGAAATATCCCCAAGTTGTAGATTTAAATCAAGAAGAGCTACTTTATCTCTGGTTGTTTTAGCTAATTCAAGAGCAAGATTTACTGCAATGGTGGTTTTTCCGATTCCACCTTTGTTTGAATATATTGTAATTATTTTAGATGCAGTATCATCCTGTTCATCTCCATGTTGAAGAAAAATGCTTATAATTCTCTGCAATTCTTCTTTTATTACCGGTTTTGGTAAAAATTCTTTCGCTCCGAGTCTCATTGCCCTGACAATTGAATTTGTTGAATAGTCAGACGATGTTATTACAATTTTGGACGTAAATAGCTTTATTTCTTCAATAACCCTGAAATACTCTTCGCTGCAATTCGTTATATCAACAAAGACAATGAGATTTTCTTTATTTTCTTTAATTTCATTCAATCCTTCTTTATAGTCTGCAAAGAGTTTGATTCTGCTTTCAAAGCCCAAATCCTCAAGATAGGATTTTAATATTTCTCTTGAACTATCTTTAGGGTCCAGTACTATAATTGAAGAATAATTTTCCATATCCAAAGCACCTCTAACTGTCCTTTTTAATATACATCAAACAGGAGCAGGAAACAATTAATTTACATTATTATTTCCAAATCTTTTTTAGCTGTAGTTATTCCGTTTATTTTAAAGGTTTGCTTTAGGGTAGTGATAAGAGAGGGGTTTAAAATAATAGGTGTGCATTTGCCGACGAAGACTTTTGTATTTTTATTTTCTGTAAGATAAATCATTTGTGAGATAGTGTTTCTGTCGCATTTGGGTATAAATACGGTAATTGGAAGATTGAGGTTTTTAATCTCGTTATATATTTTTATGAGTCCGAATGAATCAAAGCAGGTATTAATATGAATAAGATTGTCCTTTTCGATGTTATATGAAAAAGAAACAATAAGTGTGCTGCAATCTGCCAGTTTAATCAGTTTTTCAAAATAAGCTTTTTGTTCCAGAGAATATTTTTCAAGTCCTATCATAAAAATTCTTTTATAGTTGGATATTCTTTCTTTAATTTCCCTTATTGTCTCTTTGAAATTATATCCGATAGTAACCGTTTCACATTGTTTTCCGGTTTTAAAACCCTTTGCATTTTCTGCTGATTTAATTACTTCTGAAAAGTCATTGTTCTCAATTTTTATCACTCCTTTAGGAACTGTGTAGTCGGTTGTGAAGAGTCTTCCCCTGTATAAGTTTTCTATGTTATGCAGAGAGTGTTTGGTAAGCACTATCGGCCCCGGAAAGGTAGCAAAGTCTAAAAGGCAATTTTCTAATCCTTGTCCGAACTGTCCTTTAAGATTTTTATATTCAGAGAATTTTGGAAATGTATGCGCAACCATCATATCGTCATGAGTATACACATCAATATCAGTTTTTATAAGTGATTCAAGGATTGTTTCAAGTTCTCTTATATTAGAGCCTACAACCAGTGCTGCCTTTGAAGGGGTGGTTGAATAAGATACTTCAGAAATTCCTTGAGTGCCATATCGTTCTTCTTGTGCGTTTCGCAGTTCCAGCATTAGCCGGTTATCAATACTTGCGGCATTATAGATAAGCTTTTTTAAACTTTCGTTGTCTTTTATTTCCGAATTTATTTCATCAAGGAGTTTAAGTATTATATTATAGCTCTCATCACTGTTTCTTTCAAAACTTTCTAAATCAAGAAGGTTAATACTTATACTTTTGGATATGACAAGTATAATTTGGTATAAATCTCTTATCTGGGAGGGTAAATTTTTGAGTGTATTTCTTAAAGATTTTTCTCCAAATCTGACAGCCTGAATAATATCCGAACTTTCCTGAAATAATTCTGTTGAGCGGATGCCTTTCTTAAAATCTTCCTGTTCATAGACTTTATTATACTTTTTTACAATTCCGGGAAGAATTGCTTTATATTTTGCAACAGCTGCGGCAAAACTTGCTTCCGTAAATTCAGGATTAGAAACTGCAAGCGGAATAGTATTAAGAATAAGTTCTTTTATCTTTTCCTCTTTGATTCCTTTATCTTCTAAAGCCAGTGCATATTTTGCTGCAAGTTTCAGATATTGCACAAGAACACTCTGGAGCGATGCAATTTTAGGATTGGTTGTACAAATTCCTCTTGATGTACAACTATCATACTGGAAATCCTGATAATATTCATTCATATATATATAATAAATTCCTCCCAAAAGATTTAAATTGCCTTATCGGGGAGAAAGATTTGTGCTATAATATTCCCATTGGAGGATGCAGATGTTTAGTACGGAAATTATATACGAGGTTGTTACTTTTTCTATAGGGGATACAAAATCCGGGACAAAAATGGGGAAACTCCAGCTAAAAGATTCCAAGACCGGCGAATTTCTGAATTGTATTCTCTGGGAAGAAGCCCTGAATCGCATGGATTCTAAACTTTTCCGCTGCGGAAACCTTTTAAGAATTGTTTCAGGCTCCTTTAATGAAAAATTTAATAATTGTCTTGTGTCTTCTCTTGAACTTATTAAGGAAGCAAAAACAGGTTTGAGCGAAGAGGAACGACAGGAAACTTATTTAAAATTAATTGAATATACAAACAAAATAAAAAATGATGAATTAAGAAAATTTGTTTTAGATATATATGAAAAAAATAAAGAAAAAATTCTGATTGCACCCGGCGCAAAGCTTATGCACCATAATTATATAGGCGGTTTGATGGTTCATATTCTTGAATGTCTTGATTATGCGGAAGTTAATATGGACATTTTCTTCCAACGGGTTAACAGAGATGAAGTTTATGCAGCCTGTCTTTTGCATGATATAGGAAAAATATTTGAATATACTGTCGATTTAGAATCCGGACTTATTGATTATGATGAAAACTTTCGCAAAGAATGGATTACGCATTCCCAATACGGTTTCAGTATCTGTATGAATGCAGGGTTCAAACGGGTTGCTAAAATGATAGCAGCTCACCATGCCAGAGCAGAGTGGGGGGCAATTGTAGATTTGAATGAAAAAGATTTAGAACCGATTTTGTACTTAATCCATCATATTGATGATTTGTCGGCAAAATTCGGAAAAACAAATGTAGCAATGCTCGGAGATTAGTTTTTTTATCTATAATCTTACAATTATCTAAAAATATGCTATAATCTGTTTATGAATATTAACCCGATTAATAACATTGTAAATTTAAATATTACGGCTTCGACAGCTGCAGAATCTGCTTATGCTGCCGCCGACGGGTTAAATCAGTCCGAAAAATTAATGAAGGAGCTTGATAAGATGAGTATGATTAATAACCCACATGTTTCTAATTCTAAGAATTACGAATTAAACCTTTCTATGGAAGAATTGGAAAAAAGAACCCATAAAGATTATTTAACAACTAAAAAAATGCTTGCGGTTGATTCGCCGGAATATAATGAGCTTGCAGATGGAGACAAAGAAGCTCTTAAACATCTTGTGAAAGCCGCTGTTGTTTTAGATAAAGTTAATATGCAGCTTGATAATCCGAATAACCTTCCTTTTAAAGAATATTTGGAATCAGAAATTGCTAAAGGCAACAAGCAGGCTGAACTTACCAAAATTCTTTTTGATGCACAAAAAGGCGTCTGCTCTCTTGATAGAGAATCTCATATGATTGAGCTTGCTAAGGGTGTTCATGAAAGAGCCGGTAAAGGCATTTACCCCCAGGATTTAGAGAAAGAAGAATTCCATAATATACTTATTAAAATGTTAAAAGAAGGTAAAACAGAAGAGGTTAAAAAGATTCTTAACCAGAGATCCGTTGTCGAAAGAAACGGTGATGAACTCAAAGCGATTGATTATGTTGATAAGTTTAAAGAAGATTTTGAATATATGGCATCAGAGCTTGAAAAAGCTGCCGAAGTTTCTACAAATGAGGATTTTAATGAGTTTTTGAGATTACAGGCAAAGGCTCTCAGAACTCCGGACCCGATGCTGGATGCTTATGCAGATAAGAAATGGGCGACATTGCAGGATACCCCTCTTGAATTTACCATTACAAGAGAAAATTATTCCGACGAGTTAACCGAAACCGTTGTAGAAAATCCGGAACTTAAAGCTCTGCTTGATAAAGCCGGGATTGTTCCGGTTGCAAAAGATTTCCTCGGCGGAAGAGTCGGTATTGTGAATAAAAAAGGAACCGATGCTATTTTAAAGGTAAAAAGTTATTTGCCTTTGATGGCGGAAAATATGCCGTTCAAGGATAAATACGAACAAAATATTTCACCGGATAAAGAATCTAAACAAACGATGGTTGACGCGGACTTGGTAGCTGTAACAGGGGATGTCGGGGAATTCAGAGCAGGGATTACTCTTGCCGAGAACCTTCCTAACGATGATAAACTTTCTGTCCAGCTTCTTGATGGCGGAAGAAGAAACGTTTATCACAGACAAATCAGGCTTATAACTTCTGATGATGCAAAAGAAAAACTCCAAAAGAGACTGGATGCTATTTTAAACAAGGATTTGCATAAATATTATAATGATGAAGCAGATCACTGGTTTACCGTAGGACACGAAAACGGTCACTCTCTCGGACCAAAATCCGGAACGGAAGGGTTAGGCAAATACAAATCTATTATTGAGGAAAACAAGGCCGATATGATTTCGCTTGCGATGCTTGATGTTTTAACAGAAGCCGGAATGTATACTCCTGAACAGAGAAGAGAAATCATTGTAACTTATGCCGCTGATAATATGATGACTGCTAAACCTAATTTAAGTCAGGCTCACAGAGTACGTTCTGTTATGCAGAACTATTTCTTTATAAAAGAAGGCGCAATCACCATTTCTCCGGAGGGAGTTCTGGATATAAATATAGACAAAATGGTTCCGACAGCAAGAAAAATGCTTGAAGAGATTATAGAAGTACAGTTATCGGGCGATTTTGCGAGCGGCGAGAAATATGTAAACGATTATTTTGTCTGGACACCGGAGATGGAAACAATGGCAGAAAATATTAAAAAGGTTTCCAAAACTCTTAACGGCAGAGTCGAATCCCCGCTTGCGGATAAGCTTCTTGCTGAATAGAAAATTTATAGCAATTACTAATAATTATTTGAATTTACATACTTTATAAAAAATATCTTGAAAATCTTTGCTTGTCTTCTTCAATTCATCCAATGGATTTCTAATTAAAGATGTATCTTTAAGAGAAGCACAAATAAATTTAGTCAATGTTTCACTAAAAATTTCTAAATATTGATTGATTGGTTTTGTTGAATAATTTCCAATGGTATTACGAACTATTTCATTTTCCCTTGCTGATAGACTTTTTGTTTCAAGTTGTTCTAGTAATTTATATCCTGAAATTTTTGTATTTTGTATAGGATATATTTCTTGTAAATAAAAACATTCCCCGCCATAGCCATGTGTTTGGTAAATTAAGTCTAATTGAAAACTGTGTAGCCATTCATGCATAAAAGGAGCTAAAAAATGTGAAGAGCTACTTTCATTTTTATTATATAAAGCTTCTGAAATATTATTAATTTCTTCTAGGTTATTAAAATTTTTTAAAAATATTGAACGACCAGGAAATGGACAGTCATCTTTTAATACATATTGAGTATCAGGTATACAAAAATTAAGAGAATCCTCTTTATTAATAAGTTGGTCTTTATTATAAACAAAAACAGCAGGGGGAAATTTTAATTTTACATTTAATTTACTTGATAAATCTCCTAAAATCTTTAAACAAATACTATTAGCAAGTGCAGCCGACTTATTCTCTTTAAAACATGCTTCAATTTCATAATATTTTTCGAATATTTTTTCTCTTGTTTTTGAATCGATAAATTTTTCTTTTGCTAAAATTTTATTTGTTAGTCCGGATTTAAAATTTATATTATATTTCTGTGTACCAGTTATTTTCATAATATGTTTAACATGGGTGAATATAAACTTTTGTTATTTTGCAAAAAAATATTTACAAACGTTTACAATAATGTTGATTTGTAAATATTTTTTTGCTAAGATTTGCTTAGTATAAGTACAATCAACTATCAGGGATAAACATGAATCTGGCAGTAGTTAATAATATAAGCTTTGGTGCTAATTTAGCATCTTGTAAATCATCGTATCCTGCAAATAGAAAACTATTAAAAACAGCGAACAGTAAGTTGAAGCCATTGGCAGGACCGAAAGAAAAGGAAGAAGCTAAAAAAGCTGTTTTATCATATATCGGAACAAATATAGGGACAGGAATAGTAGCTGCTCAATTCCCGGTTGCAGATGAAATTGCAATGGCGGGTGTGGAAGTTATGATGGCTCATCATATATTTAATAGAATATATGGATTTGATTTATCAAAAACACGGCTAAAGTCTATAGCGGCAGGATGCATGGGAACGGCTGTTGGTACGGGCATGTTTAAAGTTGCATCAAAGACTCTTACTTGGATTCCCCTCTTGGGTAATTGTTTAAATGCAGCAGTTGCCGGTGTTACAACGGCCATGTTAGCGGAAAGTTTGATAGAAATTGCAGAACAAATGGATACAGCAAGACGAAGAGGTGAAAAAATAGACGAAATTATAAAGAAGCTGGAAGAAGGGAAAAATCCATAATGAAAATAAGTTCTATAGCTACATCTTGTATTTCTTTTAAAAATTGGCAATCCAGAGATGAAAAATATAGGTATCTTCAAGAGAAAAGGGCATATATAGATGAAAAAACTGATGTGTTGAGTAATTTTAGTAATCTAACCTTGATAGGAGCGTTAATGACAGGAGTCTTTGATTCTAATTACGATACTCAAGGGAAGGTCCAAAGGCCAGGAAAATGGTGTACTGCTTTTGTAATAGCAACTTGTGTACTTATAATTGCAAAATGGTTGAGACAATTTTATTTCGCAAATAAATTTGATATGGAGAATCAAAAATGATACAAAAAGTGATGTCAAAGTCTATAATTCCAAAGCAATCTTTTAGAATTGCATTACAAGAAAGTAGTAGAAAACTAAAAAATCTTGCCGGCAGCAGTCTTGGGGAATATACTCCCAATTGGGTAAAAACAGATATGATTATTCCGGGAGGGTTAAGTTATCCTGAAAAATTTTATTATTTATTAAAAGGAAAACTTCCCCCAAGTGTATATGAGAGATGGCAGTGTTTGACAGATGATTTTATTCCACAGCCCGGAGATCAGGTCGTTACAGTAAATATAAGCGGACCATATGTTGGAAACTTGCTTAACGAACCTCATGATTATATTCCTGGAGAACATGTTAATTTTAAATCTAATACACAATTAGATATAAATGAGGGTGATTATACCGATTTGTTGAATAATGATTCTGATACTAACATTTTAGATGGCAATGATGATGACAATGGAGGGATTCTTGGCATTCTTAAACACCTTGGAGATAATATGTAATCTTTTAAATAAATGCATATATTTGAATCCGGAAAATGCTTGTTTTTATACCTAATAAAATTTGAAATCCTGCAAACAGAGGACGTCAAAGAGATAAATCATGTTTATCATGCAAATATCAACAATGGCGGAGGATTTATATGGTTGCGGTTTCAACCGTTTCGGGAACTAATTATATTGACTGGACAAAAATGATTGAAGATTATAAAAATCAGCAGCAATCTGATGTCTTTGCGGAAGATGGTATTCTGCTTGACAGAGGAACTCTTATCCCTGTTAAAGCAAATCATTCTGTTGCTGAGACAATGAGGGAATTATCAACTATTAATGAAGAAAATATTATGTCCAGTCTGAATGTTTTGTTATGCCAGATGCAGTCAAAAACTCCATACCCGCTTTACACAAGAGATATTCTTGATTCGTTTGAAAAACATATTGATAAAATAACCGATGTTATGGGTGACAGGTGTCTTGGTATAATTTTTGCGGGAGAACCGGAGGATATTATAAACGATCTAAAAGGTGCGCTTGGAGATTCCTGGAAAACGGACTCAAATATCTCAAGATTTTTTAAAGCCTCAAATACATATATTGCGGAGCTTAAAGCAGAAGAAGCAGGTAATATAAATTATGCCCGCTACAGCGAAGAAGGTAAAAAAGTCGGAATGGGGTATTACAACTGATAATATTTCACCCTCTCCTGCAGGAGACACTACTGTCCGAGAGAAATTTATATAAAACACCGGAAAAACAAATAAATACAAATATAAAAAGTGTAAAAAATAATGCCATGAGATTAAATAAAGATGTCATCCTGAAAGATTAGAAAAACAAACGTTAGTGTAGTTTTTCAATCTGTTCAGGATCTTACCTGAACACAAACAAAATGCCTGATTGATAAGATTCTGAACAGTGCGAAAAATTAACCGTTTTTAAATAAAATAATTTTTCTGCACTTTCAGAATGACAGGAATCTTAAAATTATCTCGGACAGTAGTGCAGCAGGAGAGGGAGTAAGAACTCATTACTAATTTTCCGGCAAGCCTTCTCTTACATACTTATTTTCCATCCGGATTTTCTCGGAGTAAGAGTAAAGTCTGTTGAAAGCTGTATTCAAATCTCTGGCGGAAGTTGTAATTGAAAGATTCCGCCCGCCTTTTGAATAGAGTTTTTCATCTTTTAATTCAACTCCCGAATAGTGTACAACAATTTCTTTATCCTCCGGAAACTCTATTAGATTTCCATCCTTAGGTTGCTGCGGATAGCCGTCTGAAGCGACAACAAGGGTGGCGGAAACTCCTCCCTTCAGCCGGAGCTTAATTTCATCCAGCTTCTGGTAAATTGCAGCATTTAGTATATAAAGCAAATCGCTGTCTATTTGATTGAGAATGGATTGTGTTTCGGGATCTCCCGGGCGCATATTATATTCAAGCACATACCAATCATTTTTTGCCCAGATTAAGCCCGAATAAATAAACCCGATAAAGTCTGCTTTTTCATCGGACAGCATAAAATTAAGCTTTGTTTTATACAAATCTAATCTGTCCTGCTGAACTTCCGTAAGCTCTACAGGACAATACGAGCCCATTCCGCCTGT
>CALVBP010000036.1 GCA_944325825.1 Candidatus Gastranaerophilales bacterium
ACTACTTTTATCCCTGAATCGGATAATCTTTTTATACAATCTTTAACTTCCGGAGTAAATGTTTTTTCCGGAATTATTATGGTGCCGTCTATATCTGTTGCGATGAGTTTAATCATAAAAATATTATATATTGAAATAGACAAATAGGGAATAAGTTCTGTTCCCATAAAAAAAACGCCCGATTCGGGCGTGAAAATTTTGGTTAAATAAGGTATTTTAATAAGGTTATATAAGGTTTTATTTGTTTTTTCTGAACCAATTTTTAGGGTTAAGTTTTTTTAAAAATCCGCTTTTTTTAATTCCATGAATAAGCGCAGCTCCTGTCCCGAGAATGATTCCCGCTGTAACAATGCCTTTAATAAGAACGGACTTATTTGTTTTTTTAGGATTTTCTTCCCGAGATGCTTCAACGAGAGGCCGATAAGGATTTATCGGCTCAAATGAATCATAAGGATAAGGTGCCGTGACAGTTACCATAGGAGCGGCCGGGTATGCTGAATAATCATATACTTCATAAGGAATATGATCAAGAATACCGTTATAATACAGATAATCTAATGAACCCGGTAATACTGCCATTTATAAAACACCTTTTTTACTACACATCTATATAAAGTTTTTCTTTGTTAAAAAATTGCTTTATTGAATAAGTTTTGTTAAGATTTCTAAAGGTAAAGGATAAATATTGAAATATAGTGCTTAAGGGGTATATCAAACGAGATAAGAGCGAGGGCGGAATTTGGATTTTATTAAAAAAAACGGTCAGATAATCTTTATAGAATTATTGTTGGTTGTAGTATTTATTCTTTGTTACGGACGTTTTGGGGATGTAATGGTGGATTCTTTTCGTGAGGCATACATTCCTGCTGAAGTTTTACACGGTAAAATTCTGTATAAAAATATTTTTACAATTTATGCCCCGTTTGCATATTTATTTAATTCAATTTTGTTCTGGATTTTCGGAGTTAAGCTCGGGGTCCTGTATACAGCCGGGTTAATTGCAACAATGGGTATATTTTATTTAACTTATAAAATATCCCGAATATATTTAGATTATGACAATATACCTATTGTTTTGTTTTTTATGCTTTCGGGTTTAGTTCTTTCTCCGAATGTTTTTAATGCGATTTTTCCTTATTCTTACGGTATTTTATACGGTTTATTTTTTATTTTGGCATCAATTTATTGCACTGTAAATAAAAAATATCCGCTTGCATATTTAATGTATTCCTTTGCGATATGTTCAAAATATGAATTTTTACTTTTTCTTCCGCTTTTAATTATACTGAGCGGCAGAAAAGATATTATAAAAAATATAATTGCATTTATTATCCCGGTTATTTTAAATTTTTTACCGCTTATTATTCAGAAAGTTGATTTTTCAGCTTCGTTATTTCTAATATCCAGAATATGTACGGCAAAGACTTTAAGCTGGTTTTATTCTGTTATGGGATTGAAATTTCGTCCGGAGATTTTAATTGTATACGGCATAAATCTTTTAAAAATATTGGTTCCGTTTTTCTTATTTTGTGTTCCTAAAATAAACCGAAAATTATTAAGTGTAATTCTGTTAATATGTTTTTGTTTTCTTAGTTACCAGGATGTTTTTATTTATTTATTCCCGTTAATAGTATTATTATTTATTTTCAGGTTTAAAAATTTGGACGGCGAAGAAAGATTCTTTATAGCAGCCTCGGTCCTATTATCATTAAAGGTTTTCTGGGCATTCACATTACAATCGTACGGAGTATTTTTTATCCCTTTTGCCTTAATTTCGCTTTTGATTGTAATTCCTTCCGATTTGAGACGAAATGTTATCAGCGTAATTGTATTATGGGCGATAGTTATTGCTGCTCACAATATTTACGGGTTGTATAATAAAAATGTCAGGATAGAAAATTCTGTTGTCAGAACTTATCCTAAATACGGTAATTCAATAAATCTTCTGAATAAGTATATTGAGAAGAATATTAAATCTGATGAGAGGGTCTTGGTTTATCCTGAAGGGCTGGGTGTAAATCTAACATCAGGACGGAGAACAGATGATAAATTTTATTCTTTAACTCCTCTTTATGTAGAAACCTTTGGAGAAGATATTATAATAAAAAGATTAGAGTTAACCAAGCCGGAATGTATAGTAATTAGCGATTATGATACGTCGTTATATTATTATAAAGAGTTCGGGAAGGATTATGCCATAAGAATCAAAGATTATATTAAGAAAAATTATAGGCAGGACGCTATTCTGTCAGACGGATTAACCTTTGAAGTCTACAGGCGCCGTTAATTTTCGTCGTCTTTTTTCATAGCTCTTCTAAGAATGTTTTTATCAAGCTTTTTTGTTGAATATTTTTTTCGGGAAGCTTCCATTAATTTGTCACTTGGTCTTTTTGAATTAGAAGATTTCTTTTTCTTTATTTCAGCTCCTTGCTGCGGGATTGAACCGTTAAGCTCTCTGTACCACATGCCCCAGAGAATTGACCTCATAGGAAGAGTATACTGGATAAAAATTTGTGAAATAAAAGTTGTAACTGTAAATTTTGAAACAGCATCAATTTTCAGAGGTTCTAAATGATAGGCTGTCAAGGAAGTGTTAATCTCATTTATCGGAAGTTCAATAATAAAATTAGAAACGAGACTGCTGATAAAACCTGTTAGTTTTGTTAGTTCAAAAATAGAATTTATTATTTGAGGTATGAATATATAGGTCAAAGCTCCTATAAGAGCCATAAGCATAAAGGTTGAGCCAAAATGTCCTTTAATCAAAATCAGACTTCTTCTGGCGCACCCGACAGGGGATTCTTCCGGTTCATAGGTAAAGACCTGAAAAATCAGTACAAAAAATATGGCCAGAACTCCACATGGAATCCAAAAAATAGGGATTATAGAAATCAATGAAAAAATACCAAACAGAAGCCATAATCCGACAAAAGGAAGAGTTCTCCTCTTTATAAGTTCCGTATGTGCATCAAAATCATAGACTTTGCCGGATTTAAGCATGTTTTCAAGCATTGAGTTTACTGCTCCGTATGCAACAAGATATTCCCAAAAAGCTTTGATAAAAATAATAAGTCCCGGCAGGGTTACTAATATTGCACATAAGACCAGTACGCTGAAATTATCAAAAAAGGATATTTTTTGCATTAAATAAGGCATATATTTTGTGTAGAAAAATACGAGAACAAAAACGATAAGAAGTCCGGCAATTTGTCCGAGCACAGGGAATGACATATATTTAACAAATTTATCAAAATTTGAAAAATAAAGCCCAATTGACTCGGTAAAAATTCCTAAAGGGGTTTTATTCTTTTTAGTCATATCTTTTCTCCACAAATTTTTATACTAAAATTATTGTAGTATAAAGACATCGATTATGAAAAATATTAAAGATATAATAAGAAGTTTCACACAGGAAGATTATGAAAATAAGCTTGTAAATCTCCATATTCATACAAAATATTCTGATGGTGATGGCGATTTTAAGCAAATTATTGAATCTGCAAAAGCCAACGGTTATAAACTTATATCTATAACTGATCACAATACCTTGGAGGGGCATAAAATTTTTCAGGATGAAATTCTAATCACAGGTGTAGAATTTGATTGCTGGTACGGTTATGTTTTTATACATTTGCTTGCCTATGGAATTGATGTAAATAATGAAAAATTAAGAGTTTTTTTAGCTAAAGATAAAAAAGGAACAGAAGGCGCTTTGATAAGATTGTTTTCCGGGAGGAATGTAAAAAAGCTCATCGAAGCTATCCATGATGCCGGCGGTATTGCAGTCCTTGCGCATCCGGCCTGCTACTGGGCATTGAGCCTTAACAGGCTTGTGAAATCTTTGATAGAAATTGGTCTCGACGGTATAGAAACTTATTATCCGTATCCGAGATTCCGAAAGGTTGTTAAATTTCATTCTGCTAAAGATGTTTTAAAAATTGCGGATAAATATCCTGAGCTCATTAAAACAGGCGGAGATGATTTTCACGGGAAAATGTTTCCGGAATAACTAATCGTTTATCCGCTTAAACTCCCCAATCCGATAATTTTTTTTATTTTAGTATCGGAATAAAATAAACTAGTTAAAAATAAAGGAGGAGTTATGAGCAGTATTTATACAGCTCCTGTGTATAAACTTGAGGAGTTAAATAATTTATTTATAGAGCTGACTGCCAAAAATTGTAATCAAAGATGCAAAAGCTGCTATATAGATTTTCCTATTAGTAAATCTGTTAAAGATTTCATTTCAATAGATAGAATTAAAGAAGCTTTTGAAGATACAAAATATGAAAATCTTCATTGTATTTATTTAACAGGTGCTGAACCGATGACCCATCCCGATTTTAATACAATACTAAGATTATGTTTAAAACGATGTAATGTATGTATTTGTACCAATGCAAGTTTTCTAAATGAGAAGAAAATAAGATTTTTGAAAAAGGTTGAGGATGAAGGTTCAACTCAAATCTTTTTTAAGCTTTCTCTTGCACATTTTGATGAAATAGAAAGCGATAAAGTTAAATACAGAGGGAATTACAGACAAACTATTTATTCATTAAAAATCTTGAGTCGTTATGGCTTTACAACAGTTCTAACAGTTCAAAATTTTTATAATCTGGATTCTTCATTAATAGAGGAAATGTTTAATAAAATTTTTAAAGAACAAGAGATTTCTAATACTGATATCCAAATTGCAGTTTCACATCCGGCTTATACTGATGAGAATTATTCAAAAGCTTCAGCAAAGACTGATTGTATGTACGGAAGGGTTTTATCCGAAAACGGTGTATATTCTTGTCCTTTTCTATCAAATGATTATAGAGGAAGAGTCGGAAGTTCGTTTAAAAATTATTCAAAGAGTATGACGGCTGAAACAGATTTTTGTGCAACCTGTTCAAAAAATAATAATTATATGTTTACAATAGGTTAAGTGTTGTCTTGACACTAAATCTTCTATATATACCTTATATAACAACTATTTTCACTATTTGGGGGCTGAAACTAGGTTAACATTTGTAACATTATTCATATTAACTAATACTTAAGAGTAACATTTTTATCAACTTTATGTTATAAATATTAATGTAAAAATATATATTCTTTAAATGATAAACGAACGGAGGCAAACATGTCAGTAGGACAATTCGTATTTATGTTACACAGTCACCTTCCTTACTATAGAATGGCAGGAATGTGGCCTTTCGGTGAAGAAAACCTATATGAATGTATGGCAGAAACCTATGTTCCTCTATTAAATGCTATTTCAGAATTATACGACGAGGGTATAAAAGCAAAATTAACCGTCGGTATTACACCGATTCTTGCAGAACAATTAAATGATGAACATTTACAAAACGGATTCGTAGAGTATATAGACTCCAGAATCGCTTCCGTTTCTAAAGATTTGGAAAGATATCCCGACCCGAAAGTTGCTCATTCGCAGCACTTGAAATATCTTGCCAAATATTATTTTGATTGGTGGAATAAGTTGAGAGATGATTTCGTAAATAAATACGAAAAAAATCTTATTAAATATTTTAAAAAGTATCAAGATTTAGGTTGTATTGAAATTACAACATCCGGAGCAACTCACGGTTTTTCACCGCTGCTTGCAACTGACAGCAACTTGAATGCTCAGTTTAAAGTAGGGCAGGATACAACAAAAAGGCTATTTGGTAAAAAGGCAATGGGTGCTTGGCTTCCAGAATGTGCTTACCGTCAAGGTTATGAATATGTAGGCAAAGATGGTAAAAAACATTGGAGACCTGCTATTGAAGTAACTCTTCAAAATAATGACATACATTACTTCTTTACGGAATCTCATGTTATAGAGGGCGGTAACTCAATAGGTAACAGACGTGTAATTGGTATGTACGGTAATATTGAGTATATTCCTCTTCCGGAAAGACCGGCTACCGGATATGATACATATTCAGCATACTGGCTTCCTGATGCTCAAGTTGCGGTAATGGGCAGAAACGACAGAGCCGGTTATCAAGTATGGTCAGCGGCAGACGGATATCCCGGTGACGGATGCTTTAGAGAATTCCATAAAAAAGATGATAAGTCAGGTATGCATTATTGGAGAATAACTTCTCCAACTACGGATTTAGGGGATAAAATGCTTTATGATCCGGTTCTCGCTATGAATAAAGTTAATGAGAACTCAGATCACTATACAACATTGATTTATCATTTGCTTAATGATTACAAAAATGCACATGGCGGTAAAGAAGGTTTAGTAATGGTATCTTTCGATACTGAGCTTTTTGGACACTGGTGGTTTGAAGGTGTTGAATTTATTAAACAGGTTGTTAAGAAATTCAATAACTATCTTCCTGAAATCGAAAGAATGACAGCCGGTGAATATATTACTAAGTATCCGCCTAAGGAAGCTATTCAAATACCGGAAAGTTCCTGGGGGCAAGGCGGGCATTTCTATGTGTGGATGAATCACCTAACAGAATGGATGTGGCCGATTATTCACTCCTGTGAAAAAAGAATTAATGAAATTGTTGATAAATATCCGGAAATTCCGCAGAATAAGCTTTTGCATCGTGCATTAAATCAACTTGCAAGAGAAAATCTACTTCTTCAAAGTTCAGATTGGCCGTTCCTGATTACAACATGGCAGGCTAAAGATTACGCAACCGACAGATTTAATGAACATGTTGACAGATTTAGCTTAATAGCTGATATGATAGAGAGCGGAAATATAGATGAATCTAAACTCCGTGAAATTGAAAGTATTGATAACTGTTTCCCTGTAATAGATTACAGAGTTTATCAATCAATAGAAGAAGGAGTTATTCCGCAGCAAGAAAAGAAACTTGCACCTCTGTATCAATAAATTTTAATCAAGATAAGAGGGGATGCCGAAGGCATCCCCTCTTAATTTATCCTGTCTGTGTTTATTTAGAAATACTTGTAAAAAATTCAGATACCTTATTTAGGATATCAGAGTCGTCACAATATCTTTGAAGTTTTGTTATGAAGTTTTTAGACCATTCTGCAAAACCCTCTGCAGTTCCTTCTTTATATGATTCACAGAATCCGCCGAGAATCTCTCCGTTTTTATTTAAAGAGAGACAATCTAATTCATACATTCTGGGGGCTTCAGATTTCATACGAAGATTAAAGGTTGCTCCGTTTTTATATTTGCCGGCGCATTCAAGAGTTTTTATTGGATTAACATGTACAGGGTTAACTTTAATCATAGACTGGTCCTTTCTGATTTATTACTAACAAATAAAAACCTCTAAAAATTTTTTTTGCTATTTAAGTAAAAAAAAGGACAATGTATAATCTACATTATCCTTTTTTATTTTGTATTTTTATTTTTTAAACAGCGTATACGCTAACCTGTTTTCTGTCACGTCTGTGAGGTTCAAATTTAACCTGCCCGTCAATTAATGCAAATAATGTATCATCAGAACCGATTCCTACATTATTACCCGGATGGATTTTTGTACCTCTCTGGCGAACAAGAATATTACCGGCTTTAACGATTTCGCCGCCGAATTTTTTCACACCAAGACGCTTCGCTTCCGAATCACGTCCGTTTCTGGTGGATCCCATACCTTTCTTATGTGCCATTTTTATTCTCCTTTTTTATAACTTTTCTTCAGCCGGATTATGCTTCAGTTGTTTCAGCAGCTGTTTCAGCTTTTGCTTTTGAAGCAGTTGTTCTGATTTTAGTAATCATAACTCTTGCAAAACCTTGTCTGTGACCTTGTTTTTTTCTGTAGCCTTTTTTAGGTCTTTGCTTGAAAACAATAATCTTTTTAGCTCTGTCGGTTTTTACAATAGTTCCTTCAACTTTTGCATTAGCTACATAAGGCTGACCGACTTTTGATTTTTTGCCGTTAACAATCATAACGACTTTATCAAAAACAACTTTAGAGTCTTTTTCTTCACCTAACAATTCAACGTCAACATAACGTCCTTCTTCAACCTGGTATTGTTTACCGCCTGTTTCGACTATTGCGTACATTGTTTTTCCTTTCTTTTTTGAGGAATCGTAGACCGGGATGAATTACCTTTCTTCATTGAAAGTCGCCGCTTATGAGTTTTGGTTTTATCTCAACGGGCTTACCCTTTATAGTATCCGGCCGTTTAAGCACGATTAACCTATCTAATACTATTTATACATTATTATTTTTAACACAAAGCTTATTTCTGTGTCAAGGAAAGAGCTTAAAGAATATTTACAAGGGTTTAAATAAATCCGCCTCCGAGAAGATGCCCGTCTTTTATATCATATATTACGCAAGCCTGACCTTTCGTTACAGCGCTGACGGGTTCTTTAAATATTATTTTGACTCCGGTATCAGTTTTTATTATGTTTGCTTCAACCGCATTCATATTATACCGGATTTTAATAAGTGCTTGAAAGCTTTCAAATTCAAAAGGGTAGCTCCAGAATATATTATCAAGATTTAATTCTTTTGCGTATAAGTCATTTTTGTAGCCGACAAAAACGGTATTTGTTTCAGGATTAAGTCCTGTAACATACAAAGCTTTCGGGGCTGCGATACCTATTCCTTTCCTCTGTCCGATTGTGTATTGCCAGAAACCGTCATGTCTGCCTAAGATTCTTCCGGTATTTTTTTCTACAAAGTTGCCGGGTTGCGTTTTAAAAATGTTGTTCAAGTATTTTTTTGTTGTCATCGGAGCTTTTATAAAACATATATCCTGACTCTCTTTTGCTGATTTTGGAGGTAAATTATATTTGTTTGCAAGTTCTCTTACTTCCGATTTCTTTAATCCGGACAATGGAAATAGGGTTTTAGAAAGCTTTTCCTGATTAAGCAGAAAAAGAAAATACAACTGGTCTTTTTTTACATCAGAGGCAGGGTAAAGTTTGTAGAATTTGTCATCTTTAATAATTTGTGCATAATGACCTGTTGCAATAAAGTCTGCATTAAGTTTTTCAGTTGCGTAGTCAAACAGCACTCCCCATTTTATAAATTTATTGCACATAATGCACGGATTTGGTGTTTCTCCGTTTTTATAAGAGTTTTCAAAATATTCTATAACTTTTTTATTAAACTCATCTTTGGCATCCAGAGTATAATGTTCAATTCCGAGCGTATCCGCTACTTTTTTAGCGTTTTCAATAACTGTATCAGAATCGTGAGAACAAGTCATCCGGGCTGTTATGCCTATAACATCATACCCTTTCTCAAGCAAAAGTTTTGCGGTTACAGCACTGTCTAATCCTCCAGAGAGCGCTACCGCTACTTTTTTAGGCATCTAAAAGCACCTTCTCCCCATAAGAGGTTAATCTGTATTCACTGGCTCCTACAAGTCCGGTAAGATCTGGCAGGCATTCGATATAGTCTCTGTTAATTGCTTCTTGTAAAACGCTATGATCAATTATTACCGCAACATTCTGCATAAGCTTTGCGTTGAGCTGCTTTAGGGTAAAACGAGGTTTTTGCTCATACTGAGTAAAGTAATAAGCTGTGAGCAGAAGGTAATCTATCTTTCGTTCAATTTTCCGGCTGTTCATGTAGTTTAAAAAAGCGTTATCTTTTTTAATAGTAGGGCTGGCTTTAAAGGTCAGTTCCGTTTGCGGGTTATTGAGCGAATTTTCTAAAATATTATCAAAAACGGGTGCTTCTTTTGCTTCAATAGAGGATATTGTTTCTCCTGCGCCGGATTCTGAATGCGGAGCATAGAAAATATCCAGATTCTTATTTTGAGAATCTTCAGGTTTGTGTTCTTCCCTCTTAACGGGTTCTTCTATAGGAGGCAAATCTCTTACCGGATGTTTTGCCAGCTGCTCTTCAATATTTTTACGGGTAATTTCTTCCTCAGCCTTGATTTGAGTGTTGACAAGCTCTTTACACTCTTTTGCTTTTCTTTCTTTAGCATACTTAGAAGCTGCTTTTACCCACTTTTCAAACTGCTCTGTAACAAGCTCTTTGTCAGAAGTTGCCAATATAAGCTCGTATTTGCCTTTTGTTATCTTAAATGAATATGTAGACATGTTTTAAACCCGCTTTATTAATTCTGCTGAAGAAGTTCTTCTCTCCACTTGTTGAGCTGTTCTTCCACAAACTCTAAATCGTCAGATTTAAGTTCAATTTCAATATCACCTTTTTTCATTTTGAAAACGTATTCGTGCATATATCCTCCTTAATATATTGAGTTTATCATAAAAGGCTGTCAACTTTCAAGTATTATTGATTTGTAAATTTCTGCAACATATAGTATAATACTCGCAGTAATAGTATATGAGGTTTGTAAAGCCAATGAAAAAGATAGTTATTTGTACATTCCTGATTGCGGCGGCAGGTGCTGCATCTATGTTTTCAATCAACAACAATGTTAAGCTTCCGGAATCTGAATTTGCTTTAAAATCAATTTCAGCGATTACTCTGGGGTATGACAAGTCAATGAGCGAAAAAACAATCAAGGCCGCAGTTATAGACAGCTACTTTAGAGAAGTCGTAAAAAACGGTAAGCTTGTGAGATGGAATCCTTCAACATATCCTCTGAAAGTTTATATTCAAGACTCTCCGGATTTGCCGGATTATTACAGGCAGGTTGTTATGAGCGCATACCAGACTTGGCAAAGGTCAAGTGAAGGACTTGTAAGGTTTGAATTTGTTGAATCCCCGTCCGAAGCAGATTTGAAATGTTATTTTAAAGATTCGGATACCAACAAAGAGGTGATTGGTTCACATTCTTTTTCCGTCAATGGAAATAAAATTACTGATTCTGTTATAACATTCCATAAAACCGATGTAAAAGGTCATAGCCATGACTCAAAACAACTCTTTTCGTCAGCGTTACAGGAAATTGGCCATTCATTAGGGCTGCAGGCAAAGAGTCCGAGCATATATGATGTAATGTATCCTGTAGGGACGAAATTTAATACAGAAATTACGCCAAGAGACTTGAAAACACTCGGGCTGCTGTACTCGGTAGTTCCGGATATTACTAATAAAGAATTTACAGCTGAAGAAAAAGCAGGTCTGATGACTGCTGCAGAAGTTTTAGCTACTTTAAATGTTCCTGTTGATGACAATACTGATTTAAATGAAGTTCCGACCGGAACAATTGATACGCATCTTGCGCTTGCAGAACAGTACAGGAAAAGAGCCGAATACCCAAAAGCAGCTCAGGAATATGAAGCTGTTGCTCAGATGAAAACTGATAGAAGAAGTAAATCGGAAGTTTATTACGAAGTTGCTGTAATGTATCTTGATGCTGAAGAGTTCGATAATGCAAGAAGTTGTGCAGATATCGCCTGGGCTACAGATGAAAATGACCTTACAATAACTTTACCTGCGCTGATAAATTATTATACAAAACGCTCGAATACAGCTGTACAGCAGCTTGAAGATATTTTAAGAGAAAACCCGTATAATAAACATGCATATAAGCTGCTCTGTCAGATATACAGAGATAAACACCATGAAAATCTTTTGAATTCTACTATCAGAAGATATGGCAAAACTGCAGGTGTAATAGAGGAATAATATTTTCTACCAATAAACAAACAGGCAATCTTTTTATAAAAAGATTGTCTGTTTGTCTAATGAGTTACGGTATTTTTCCCGTTATATTTTAATTATAATTTAGCCGCTCCGGTTTACAGTGTTCAAACTGTCAGGAGATGATTCAGTAGATTCTTCTCCGGAACCTGTGCGGTAAAGGGTGGATTATTTCCGCCCTTTATTAATTTCAAAAGGTTTTTCAAGATTGTAATAATAGGATTTAAAATCATTAATTATTTGTCTGGATTCATCCACTTTTGCTTCAAGCAGAGAGAGCTCTTTATTTAAATAATCTACAACCTCTCCCTCACCTTTTTCCAGTATCGGGGTTATTTGTCCCATTCTATTTTCACAAAGTTCGGATATAACTATCAGATTGGATTTTGCCATTCCTAAATAATCATAAATTCTATCTAATTCATTTTCTAAAAATTTTGTCAGTCTGGACATTGTCGCTACCTGATATTTAATCGGTGCATAGTATAATGCACACAATGTAATTATATTATATAGAAAAATATTTTGCAATACACGAAAATATTAGCATGGATAGTATGACAAGATTAAAAAATATTGGAATCAATATCAAGAGTGAAAGACTCAGACAAGGTTTATCACAAGAAGAACTTGCAGAAAAATGTGATATTTCAAGAAACTCTGTCAGCTTAATTGAAACAGGAAAAATCAATCCTACAATTTTGAGAGTTATCGATATTGCTAGAGTTCTTGGCGTGGATATTAATACTCTTGTTAAAGATGCCTAAGATTTTAAAATTTAATATCTCTTTGACCACTGGCAATTAATTCCAAGTCTTTTGCCAGTGCATCTTTTGTTGGAGAATTTTTTAATTTTGAGAATTCTTTATTAATAAGTTTTTGCCCAATTTCTTTTGTGTGAGGTTTTGCGTAATCTTCCAGATACTCTTTAAGAGTCATTAAGGCATTGGGAGTACAGAAATTATGAATTTGTTCATTTTTTGTAAACTTCATAAAGTCTGCGCCTACACGTCCTAACCTGTAACAGGCGGTACAAAAGCTTGGTATATGCCCATTTTCTATTAACCAGGCAACAACTTCATCAAGCGAGCGGGTGTCACTTATGTCAAACTGGGAAGAATCTTCTGCTTCGGCTTCTGCATATCCTCCGACACTTGTTTTTGAGCCGCCGCTTATTTGGGAAATACCAAGCTCCAGAAGTTTAGAACGGCATTCTTTAGTTTCTCTTGTCGAAATAATCATCCCTGCAAAGGGATTCGCAACTCTGATACATGCCGCAATTTTGAGGAATGTATTATCATCAATACCCTTGTCAAATGATGACGGGTCGATGTCATCAGCCTTTCTGATTCTCGGAACGCTTATCGCATGTGGGCCAAATCCAAATTTAGCTTCCAGATGCTCAGAATGCATTAAAAGAGCGGTAAATTCGTACTTATACAGTTCCAATCCAAAAAGAACTCCTATGCTTACATCTTTTATACCGCCTTCAATAGCTCTGTCCATGGCTTCTGTATGGTAAGCATAGTTATGCTTTGGTCCTTTCGGATGTAACCTTTCATAGCTTTCTTTATGGTAAGTTTCCTGAAAAAGTATGTAGGTTCCTATATCGGCATCGTGGAGTTTTTTGTAGTTTTCAACGGTGGTTGCAGCAATATTTACGTTAACCCTTCTTATAGAACCATTTTTATGTTTAACGCTATAAATTGTTTTAATAGATTCTAAAACGTATTCAATAGGATTATTAACGGGATCTTCTCCTAGTTCAAGAGCAATCCTTCTGTGTCCCATATCTTGAAGGGCCGTTACTTCTTTTATAATTTCTTCCCGTGTGAGTTTTTTTCTGGGTATATGCTTGTTTTGATAATGGTATGGGCAGTATACACATCCGTTTACACAATAATTTGAAAGATAAAGAGGTGCAAAGAGTACAATTCTGTTTCCGTAAACTTCGTGTTTGATTTTTTTAGCGAGTTCAAAAATCTCTTTATTTTTGTCTTCAAGTTCGCAGGCAAGTAGTACAGAAGCTTCTCTGTGATTTAAACCTTTTCTCAATCTGGCTTTATCAAGAATTTTATCTACAAGTTTTTTGTTATTTTTATTTTTTTCGGCATAATCCAACGTCTCAAGAATTTCTTCGTGAGAAATAAACTCTTCGGCTCTGGACGAATTAACATTATACATTTTCTCATCCCCCAAAACAATTATACATCAATGGGAAATAAAGAGCATGATTAAACTTTCATTTCTTTTTCAAATCCAAAGAGTGAACTTACTGATTCATCATCATGTATTCTTGAAATAGCTTGCCCCAGAAGCGGTGCGACCGAAAGTTGTTTCACATTAGACGGCAAGTCTGCTTTGTTCCAGGGAATAGTATTGGTTATAATACATTCTTCAATTGGAGCTTCTTTAAGTCTTTGTATAGCAGGTCCGGAAAATACGGCATGTGTAGCTCCTACATAAACGGATTTAGCCCCTTTACTCTTTAAAAGTTTTGAAGCTTCGCAAATAGTTCCTGCCGTGTCAATCATATCATCAAACATCAAGCAGACTTTATCCTGTACGTCACCTATAATATGAGCTGCAATTGCTTCGTTGTGTTTATCTCTTCTTTTATCAATAATAGCCATAGGGCAGTCAAGTTTTTTAGCAAAGTATCTTGTTCTGTTTGCTCCGCCCATATCAGGACTTACTGCAACCATTTCATCAGGATTTATATTTAGACCCTTAATATAATCAACAAGTATAGGTGCTGCAAAAATATGGTCAACAAGGATATTAAAGAACCCCTGTATCTGTCCGGTATGTAAATCCATGGCAAGAACTCTGTCTGTACCTGCGGTTGTAAGCAAATCTGCTACAAGTTTGGCAGTAATAGCTTCTCTTCCGGAGGTCTTTCTGTCCTGTCTTGCATAGCCGTAGTAAGGAATAACAGCTGTAATAGTTTTTGCGCTGGCTCTTTTAAAAGCATCTATTATAATAAGAAGTTCCATAAGATTTTCGTTAACAGGGTTGCAAAGCGGTTGGATAATGAAAACATCATCTCCTCGTATGCTTTCTTTAACCTGAACGTAGATTTCGCCATCTGCAAAGTTTTTTATAACCATAGGCCCGATTGTCGTACCTAGATAATCCGCAATTTCCTGAGCTAAAGCCGGATTGGAGCGTCCTGCAAATAACTTGATATCGTGAGTAGGATTAACTGCTCTTTCAAGCTGCGGATAGGTCATTTCAAGCACCATGGCAAGTCCTTTCTGAAATAATTATACAATTTGTGATACTTTTTATTTTACACTGAAACAGGGTTTTGTAACAGTCTTTTTTACAAAATATTAAGTACAAAATAATAAAAACCTGTCAAATTTTTTTTTGCTTCAACAGGTTAATCTATCTGTAAATTTTTAAGTTCTTACCGTTTAATACAGAGTTACAGCCGATAGGGATTGTTATTTTATCTTTTAAATGAGTAATCTTAAATCCGTGTGCAACAGGAATTTGTAAACTGTCTGTAAGTTCTTGAAAAAAGACTTTCATCCAACCGGAGTTATCAACACCAAGAAAATCTCCCAGAACTATTCCCTTGCAGTGTGCTTTGAACTCTTTTATGTTAATTAATTGCCGGAACATTCTGTCTATTTTATAGACGGGTTCATTTAAATCTTCCGTAAAGAATATAAAATCCTCACCCGGTAAAAAATCTTGTCCGCAAAGAGAAGCCACGGTTGCAAGGTTTCCGCCCCAGATAATTCCTTCCGCAGAGCCTGCTTGGTAAGTACCATCTCCTGTGAAAACAAGCTCTTCTCTGTTTATTGCTTTATTAAAATAGTTTTCCGTAAATGGTGTAATATCTGCAAAATCACTTATCACCATCGGGCCATGATAAGTCACCATACCGGTTCGTTTGTATATCATAAGCAATAATGCCGTGATATCAGAAAAACCGATGAATGGTTTCGGGTTATTCTTAATTATCTCGTAATCTATCCTGTTAATAAGCCGTATTGAGCCGTATCCGCCTCGGGTGTTAATTATAATGTCAATCTCAGGGTCGGCAAAAAAATGCTCAAGCTCTGATATTTTAACTTTATCATTCCCTGCAAGATACCGGTTTGAGTCAAAAATATTTTTTGAAAGTTTAACATTAAGCCCTTTATTTTCAAAATATTTTTCAGCTGATTCGATTTTATCTCTATCATCACCAATGGCACCCGCCAGAGATACTATACCTATCGTTTTCATAAAACTATATTAACATATTTTTAAACTTTTGTAACGAATTTTAACAAACTAGCAATTTTTTATAAGTT
>CALVBP010000037.1 GCA_944325825.1 Candidatus Gastranaerophilales bacterium
AACTATCTTAATTTAACAGTTACTGATTTAGCTTTTTGAGTGTATTCTAATTTGTCTTCTCTAGACAACCAGCCTAAACCCATTTCAGCAAAATTTTCATTTAAGCTAAGGTCTTTTTTCATTTTGTTGATAGAAACTTCACCTTTGTTAGAAAGGTAGTTGTAAATTTGACCTGCTGATTCAATAATTTGTTCTTGAATACCCATTTTAGCTTCTTTAGTTTTTGCCATTTTAAATCTCCTTGTGTTATGTATGTATCCTGTAATTGATTACCAGTTCATTTTATAAAAAAATTCATTTTTTTGCAAGTATTTGAAGACATCTTTATGATAAAATAGTCTATAAGGAGTATGTTATTAAATTTAATTAAAGTCGAATTTAGAGAGAAATTATTAGTTGAAAAATATTTTGAACTAATAAATCTTGGCGTGAAACCATCAGAAATACTGGTTCTTGTCCAAAACTCAACTCTTAAAAAAAAGTTTAGTGAAAAAATTTTAAAAGAAATTAAAATTGATGCAATTGAAAAATTAAACATTCACTCTTTCTTTTCAATTGTATACAATACACTTGTTGAAAATTGGTGTTTTCTTGAAAATTCTATACCTTCAAACAAATCTTTTATTCTCCCAAACCTCGTAGGGCTGGAGGTTTCACAATTTTTACTAAAAGATATTTTAAAAGAAAATGAAGTTAAGGGTTATAATTCTAAAAAATCTCTTCTGCATCAGATTTTTAGAAGGTATTCTTTAATTGTTCAAAATGATTTAACAAGTGATGAAGTTAAAGAACGTTCAAAAATTTTGGGAGAATCTTTTGGTGAAGATGCGGAAATAATTATAAAAAAGCTTTTAACTAAAACGCTAAAAACCAGGAGTCTTGATTATTTGAGACAAACTCTTATTTTTAACTATGTTTATAAAAATACGGATTATTTTAAAAACATAAAATATCTTTTAGTAGATGATGCTGATGAAATGACTCCGGTTTGTTTTGATTTTATATCCTATCTTCGTCCGCAACTAAAAGATTGGATGATATGTTTTGACTCTTTAGGCTCCAGCCGCTGCGGGTATTTGAGTGCTGATACTTCTATTGAATATAAGCTGGAAAAACTTTTTGGTGAAAAAACTCAAACAATGAATGAAGGTGAGGAGAATCCAAATTTAGAAATAATTTTTTCTAACGTTATAGAAAATAAAAAACAAAGATTGAAAAATTTTACATTAACCTCTCTCTCCAAACGTGCTGAAATTCTGGATTTTGCGATATCAAAGATAAAGGAATTATTCAAAAATAATGTTAAAGCATCAGATATAACAATCATAACTCCTCTTCAAGATGACATGCTGAAATTCACTCTTAAAGAAAACCTCAAAACCTGCACTCCGCTTTTTCTTTCAGGGAGTGAAAAACTTATTGATAATCCTCTTGTTAAAGCGAGTTTGAATATTTTAAAACTCATGCATGGGATTGAGATTTCGCCTATGGATTTGAGAGTTATATTATCTGATTATGCAGGTATCCCGCTCAAATATTGCAGCAAGATTCTGGAAACTTATGACAAAACAAAATTACTCCCGATGATGGAGATTGAGTGTTACAATGACAATTATGAAAATTTCTATAACTCTTTTGAAGAAATAAAAAATAAAGATATAAAACTTTCACAAAAAGTTTACGAAATGTTTGTTCGTGTTGTAAATTTTGTGGAAGAAGAAAGGATAAATAAATTTAATTTCTTTATAAAAGAACTTCGTGATTTTGAAAAAGTTCTCGGCGATGAAACAGTTAAAAACCGAGCGGAAGAAATAATTAACCAAATAGAAAATTCCATTATTGCAGAGAATCCTAGTTCTACATTAGAAATTTTTGAAGATAATCTTGTGGTTGCAACTCCTCAAAAAATTATTGATAACAAAATTTCTTCCAAATATCAATTTTGGCTGGATGTTTCGCATTCCGACTGGGTAAAAACCGACACAGGACCTTTGTATAATGCATGGGTTTTTCAGGCTGATTGGAATAAAGATGAATATACGGTTGAAGATGATATTTTCTTATCCCGCCAAAAAACCGCAAGAATTTTAAGAAAACTTATTCTTTTAAGTAAAGACCATATTTTTGCATGCTCGAGTTTGTTTGACCCTGCCGGTGCCGAGAATCTGGGCGGGATTGAAGAATATCTGGTTCCGGATGAAATGAATACCAACGGAATAAAAGATATTCCAAAGATTAATCCAAGGGATGACCAAAAACCGGTTCTTGATTATGAAAAAGGTTCTATGGCGATTTCTGCCGTCCCCGGTGCAGGAAAAACAACTATTCTTCTTGCACTTATTATGAAACTAATCGGGCGAGGAATTAATCCTTCTAATATTTTTGTCCTGACTTATATGGAATCTGCGGCAAGAAACTTCAGAGAACGTATTAAGAATATGTCTCCTGATAGCATTCAACTGCCTAATATAAGTACAATTCATGGACTTGCGCTCAGAATAATTAAAGATAATTCTAACCATGAACGACTGGGGCTGGACTCTGATTTTGAGATTTGTGACGATACCCAGAGAATGCGGATAATAAAAAGTGTCACGGGAAAATTTTCAAAATCCGAACTTGAAGAATTCGACAGAGCAATTTCTGTCATGAAGCTTCAGGAAGGAAATATTGATACACCTTCAACTGATAAAAAAATAGAAAAATTTAAATCTTTTTATAAAGAATATCAGTACAAACTTTCGGAAGCCAACTTGATAGACTATGACGACATTCTGCTTTTATCTGTCAAACTCCTTGAACAAAATCCCGACGTACTCAAGTACTATCAAGAGATTTGCGAATACATTATAGAAGACGAGGCACAAGATTCATCAGGAATCCAGCAGCGGCTAATTGCACTTTTGAGCGGAAAACACAAGAACCTTATCCGCTGCGGAGATATTAATCAGGCTATTACTACAACTTTTTCTAATGCAGATGTTGAAGGTTTCAGAAACTTTATCCAAAATTCCGACAAGCTTGTTGAAATGAACCATTCCCAAAGATGCACACAAGATGTAATGACATTAGCTAATAAAACCGTCCTATGGGGTGACAGCATTCTTCCAAAAGCTTTTTATAAAAGCATGATGGAAGGGGTTGAAGGAAAAAATCCTGTACAGGAAAATGCTGTTTTCTCTAAACTTTTTGACAAGTCTTTTGAAGAAAAGAATTTTATCTTAAAAGAAATTAAAAATATTTTAACATTTAACAAAGATGCAACTATCGGTATTCTTTTAAGAAACAATTTTCAAGTTGCAAACTGGACAGCATTTATCAATGATGCAGGATTTAAGAGTATTACAAGAAGTGAATCTTTGGGTCAAAAAGGTGTTTTTAACACAATCTTTTCAATTCTGAAATTTATCCGGAATCCTTTTGATAACGAAGAAGTCGTTTCAGTTTATGAAAAACTGAGCGAGCTTGGTTTTTACAAACCACGGCTTCAACTAGAAATCAGAAACTCAATTGAGCCCTTTATAATTAAAAACGGAGATGAGATTGAATCTCAGGATTTAGCGCAATTTTTATGGGATATGCAGTACTGGCTTAATTCCTCCACTATGCCGCTTGAGGAACTTGTTATAAAAATAGGTTTATTTTATTACACAAGTGATATAGAAAAATCAAATGTTTATCTAATTGCCACCCTTGTCCGCAAACTCAACTCTTCTAACAGTTTCGAACGCACATTAGAAAGACTTGATGATTTATCCAAACGTCCGTCTTTGAGCGGTTTCAAATTTTTCTCGGAAGAAGAAGATTCCTCTGCCGTAAAAGGTAAAGTTCAAATCATGACTCTTCATAAATCAAAGGGAGACGAATTTGAATATGTATTTATTCCCGAACTCACAGAAAAAGCTCTCTCGATTGATGTTGATAAAGCTTCTGTTAAGGCTTCAACTTCATTTATGGAAGAAGTGCGTGGATTTAATCCGAAATATAAAATTAAAAATGAGCATGCTCTAAAAGAATTTTCGGCAGAAGAGTCTTTGAGATTGTTTTATGTTGCCATAACCAGGGCTAAAAAGAAATTATATATAACCTCATCTCTAAAAACAAAATCTTTCGGAAGAGAAATCAATCAGGAACCTAATATGGTGTTTGAGGCTCTGGATTTGGTGTGATTTTATTTCCTCCCTTCCGACACTAGTGTCCAAGATAAATTTAAAATTCCTGTCATTCTGAAAGTGCAGAAAAATTAATTTATTTAAAAACGGTTAATTTTTCGCACTGTTCAGAATCTTACCAATCAGGTATTTTGTTTATATTTTGGTAAATAGGTCAGGCAATGCCTGACCTACAGACTTTTGACCTTCTTCTTTATGTCTCCCTCTCAATTATTTTTACCCCGTTACAAAAATAAATATCTTTATATAACTCTTTCCTTGGTGTAAAATAAAGAAACAGAGTTGGAGGAAGAGATGAATTACCATGATATAACAAAAGATGATATGCTTAACGGTGACGGACTGAGAGTAGTCCTCTGGGTTTCGGGGTGTATACATCACTGTCATAACTGCCAAAACCCTATTACATGGGATGTAGGAGGTGGTCTTCCTTTTGATGAAGCTGCAGAAAATGAGCTTTTCGAAGCGCTTGCAAAGCCCCATATTTCAGGAATTACATTCTCCGGCGGAGATCCTTTACATCCGTTCAACAGGGATGAAGTATTCAGACTTATTAAAAAAATCAGAAAAGAGTTACCGGACAAAACAATTTGGCTTTATACCGGATATGAGTGGGATGAAATTAAAGATATTCCTGAAATAGCGGATATTGATGTGGTTTGTGAAGGAAAGTTTGTAGAAGAACTTTTAGATAATAAAAAACACTGGGTCGGAAGCACAAATCAGCATGTTGTTGATGTGAAAAAGTCGCTTGCTGAAGGTAAAATAGTGGAGCATGAATCATAAGCGTGCATTATAGCTATTGTTCTGGTATAATACTATTATAATGTAGCGTCGGTTTAGGAGGAAGTATGAAAGATAGAAAGAGCAATGTTTTATCATTACTCGAGGATAAGACCAATGATTATGCCCGAAAGATAGCTCTGGGTATGAAAACAACTTTTGGCTGGAGCGAGCTTACTTATGACGGGCTGGGTTTATTATCCAGACGGCTTGCGGCTTATTTGGTCAATGATTTGGGTATTCAGAAAGGTGAAAAGCTGGCGATTTTATCTGAATCAAAACCCGAATACGGTGTTTGTGTATTTGCTTCGGTTATTGCGGGGACCATTACAGTTCCTCTTGATATAAAATTAACTATATATGAATTAACATCTATACTCTCAGACTGCATGCCGACTGTAATGATGGTTTCACAGTCGTATATTGATAAAGCTCTTGAACTTCAAAAGGCAATTCCTTCCTTAAAACATATTATTGTAATGGATGAACAGCCTGTTTCTGATGGATTGCAGAGTATTTACACATTACCTTGTAATTATACTTGCAAATGGCGGCACCGTTCTACAAAATCCAGAATGTTTATTATTTATACATCAGGTACAACAGGTGCTCCTAAAGGGGTTGAAACAACTTTTGGAAATATTCTTGCACAGGTTAACGATCTTAAAGGACTGCTGGATAAAATATTCCCTAAAGGAAGGGATATGAAGGTTCTATCAATCCTTCCGATGAATCATTTGTTTGAAATGACGGTCGGGTTTTCAACTTTTCTTAATATGGGACATACGGTATATTATACAAAGAGTTTGAAACCAAAAGATATTCTAAACACAATTCGTGATAAAAAAATTCATTTTATGGTTCTGGTTCCGGCATTTTTAAGACTCCTTAAGACAGCATTGGAAGCAGAAATAAGAAATGCGCCAAAGTTTTATAGGGAAACATTCCCCATAAGATATCATATTGCAAAATTTTTACCGTACAGATGGATTAAAAAATTAATGTTTAAAAGACTTCATGATTGTTTTGGGGGTTCGTTCCGGGCATGTTTGTCAGGAGGTGCGCCTTTTGATTTTGAAGTTGCGAAGTTTTTCAGAAGAATCGGTATTGAAGTATATGAAGGTTATGGTTTGACTGAGGTCAGTCCTGTAGCTACATTGAATATTGAAAAAAATAGAGACTTGCGTTCTGTAGGTAAACCTTTGCCGAGTTTTGAAGCAAAAACAGACCCTGCAACAGGCGAACTTCTTTTGAAGGGTCCTTGTGTAATGAAGGGATATCATCACCAACCGGAACTTACAGCTGAAGCAATTGATTCTGAAGGCTGGTTCCACACAGGAGATATCGCAAGGATTGATTCACAGGGAAGGGTTTATATTACAGGCAGAATTAAAAATATGATTGTGCTTTCAGGGGGTAAAAAAGTTTTCCCTGAAGAAGTGGAAGCTGTGCTGGAAAAAAGTTCTATGTTTGCTGAATTGTGTGTCTTTGGAGTATCAAGAGAAGGCGGAGCAAAAGACGGTACGGAAGATATAGCTGTTGTAGTTGTTCCGGCTGATACCGTCAAAGAAAAATACAGCGGACAGGAGTTGGAAGATGTTATAAGAAATGAGGTTAAACGTCTGTCAAAACAGCTGGCACCGTATAAGCGTCCGATTAATATAAGCATTCTTAATCAGGCACTTCCAAGAACCGCTACAAGAAAAATTCAGCGCAAAAAAGTTAAAGAACTGGTTCAGGCATAATATGTACGAAGAGCTGGAAGTTATAAGAAGTAAATGTTTGTCATGCGCAAAGTGTCCTTTATCTCAAACACGTAACAATGTTGTATTTTCAGACGGAGTACCTAATGAAAAAATCATGCTTATCGGAGAGGCTCCGGGATTTTATGAAGATCAGCAGGGAAAGCCTTTTGTGGGAAAAGCGGGACAGCTTCTCGACCGGATTTTTGCTTCCGTAGGTTTTACCAGAAAAGATATTTACATCTGTAATACATTAAAATGCCGTCCTCCGGATAACAGGAATCCGCTTCCGGAAGAAAAAGAAGCTTGTTGGGAATATCTGAAAGCTCAGATTGATATAATTCATCCCAAAATTATTCTTCTATGCGGTAATGTTGCTGTTCAATCAATTTTAGGAAATGTTGGCGGAATAACCAAAATCCGCGGTCAATGGTTTCAGGGCGGCGAAATTGTACATGGCGCAAAGCTTATGCCGATATTTCATCCTTCTTATCTTTTGAGAAACGACACACGTGAAAAAGGCGGGCCTAAATGGCTCATGTGGCAGGATATCCAAGAGATAAGAAAAGAATATGATAAATTGTCATAAAAAAACCGGGATATGATATTATATCCCGGTTTCATTTTATATCTACCCTTCTACACTTCTTTAAATACTAAAGTAGCGTTATGTCCTCCAAACCCGAAAGAGTTTGACAGAGCTGCATGAACCTTCTTTTCTCTTGATTTATGAGGGACATAATCAAGATTTGCGACATGCTCATCCTGATTATCAAGATTTATTGTCGGCGGAACTTTGCCTTCAGTAATTGCTTTAACACAAACAATACCTTCAACCGCTCCTGTTGCACCGAGCATGTGACCGTGCATACTCTTTGTTGAACTTACAACAAGATTTTTATTATGTTCTTTATCACCGAATATTTTAGCGATAGCTTGAGATTCCGCAATATCACCCAGACCGGTGCTTGTTCCGTGCGGATTGATATAATCAATATCTTCAGGCTTAAGACCTGCATCTTCAAGCGCTAATTCCATAGACTTAATAGCACCTTTGCCTTCCGGATCCGGAGCTACCATGTCATAAGCATCAGCTGTTTGACCATAACCCGCTATTTCAGCATAGATTTTTGCACCACGCTTTTTAGCATGCTCATACTCTTCAAGAACGAGAACTCCAGCTCCTTCGCCCATAACAAAACCATCTCTGTCTTTATCATAAGGTCTTGATGCTTTTTCAGGTTCATCATTTCTCTTAGAAAGAGTTCTCGCAGCTGTAAATGCACCAATACCCAGAGTTGTGATTGTAGCTTCGCAACCTCCGGCAACAACTACATCAGCATCACCGTACTGAATTGAACGAAGAGCGTCGCCAATTGAATGAGAACCCGTTGCACAAGCTGAAACAACAGCTTTGTTAATACCTTTATAGCCGTGCTTCATAGAAATTCTTCCTGATGCCATATCAACAATTAACATCGGAACGGTAAACGGCGAACCTTTGGTCGGACCTTTTTCTATCATAGCAATATGATTTTTTTCAAAAGTTTTAAAACCGCCGGCTGCAGAACTTACAATAACACCGATTCTATACGGGTCTATGTTTGCTTCATCAATCCCTGAATCAGCAATAGCTTCATCCGCAGCAACCATAGCAAACTGAGTAAATCTGTCCATTCTTTTTGCATCTTTAGGATCCAAATAGTCCTCAGGATTAAAATCTTTATCTTTTATTTCACCGGCAATTTTTACAGTGTGTCTTTCTGTATCAATTGATTCAATCAGCGAAACTCCGCTTTTTCCGGCCAACAGAGCATTCCAAAATTTATCAACTCCTATGCCTATAGGAGTTACGGCTCCCATACCTGTTATTACAACTCTACGTTTTGTCATCTTCTACTTTCCCCTAATAAATAAGAGGGCGAAAAAAGCTTAAATTCTCACCCTCTTATATAAATCCAATCAAACTTATTATGAGTGTGCGTCGATGTAGTTAACTGCATCTTGAACTGTTTGAATTTTTTCAGCTTCTTCATCAGGAATTTCGCAACCGAATTCTTCTTCAAAAGCCATAACTAATTCAACTGTATCTAATGAGTCTGCACCCAAATCAGCAGTGAAGCTAGCTTCTGGAGTTACCAAAGCTTCATCGCAGCTTAATTGATCTACAACAACTTTTTTTACTTTTTCAAATGTACTCATTTCTTTCATCCTCTTATTTATGTGTTATACACTATTCTACTAAATTATACTATTTCAAGATAATTTTGCAAATAAACTTAAAAAAACGTTACAGTTTAAGGAGAAGTCCAGGGATAACATAAATAATACCGCACATGATTACGGAAGAGCTTTTGCAAAAAAACTCTTACTTTAGTAGATGATTTTCTGGAAGATGTCAAAAAAATTATAAATAATATTGCGGGTCGGTAATTCTTACCGACCCGCATTTTAATTTTATTAAAAGAATAAACTATATCATCAAACCGCCTGCAACTTCAATTGCCTGACCGGTTACATAATCTGTATCCAGAGCTAAGAATTTTACAACCTTAGCAATATCTTCAGGAGTACCGAGTCTCTTCATAGGAATAGCCTTCAAATACTCATCAATATTAGCTAAATCATGTGTCATAGCTGTTTGAATGAAGCCCGGGCATACCGCATTAACTCTTATGCCTCTTGAACCAAATTCTTTTGCAAGAGTTTGAGTCAAACCGATTAAACCTGCTTTAGAAGCTGAATAGTTTGCCTGACCTGCATTACCATGACGCCCTACAATGCTTGACATATTGATAATAGAACCCTGACGAGCTTTCATCATATATTTGATTACAGCATGAGTTACGCAATAAGCACTTGTTAAGTTAATCTTGATAACTCTTTCCCATTGTTCCATATCCATTCTTACAAACAATCCGTCTTTTGTAATACCGGCATTGTTTAATAAGATATCGATTTTACCATGTTCGGCAATCATTTTATCAACATTTTCCTGAACAGCTTTGTCATCAGAAACATCAAAGCTGTAGAAATATGCATTCACACCGCAAGCTTTGATTTCATTCAAAGCCGGTTGAGCCTTTTCTGCATCACAGATATCGTTGATAATAATGTCGCATCCTGCCTTAGCAAGTTCTAAAGCACAAGCAAGACCAATTCCTCTTGAACCGCCTGTAATTAAAGCAATTTTTCTTTCTGTCATCAATTCTTCTCCTTATTTTAAATCTTTGCCGGTCAAAAAAGCCCGGCCATCTTATTTACTGCTTATCTTCATCAGTTTTTCTTAACTCATTTTCCATTTCAGAAATCGTTTCCCGGGTTTTCTCGTAAAAATCTTTTTTCTGTCCGGAAACAAACCCTGCTGACTCGCTGTTTTCCTGACTCACAGCCTTGCCAAATATTAAAACATACAGCCCGAATAACAGAATTACAGAAGCTCCGATATAAAACAAGAAATTCAAACGACTATTTGATGTTTCATAGACCAAATCTTCATTTTCGTCAGAATCCAGATAGGATTCCAATACCTGTTTATCAGTTTCACAAGCCGCCAGAGACGAATATGAATTCAAAGCTCTAGGCCTTGAAAACTTCAAATCATGCCTTTGCGGAAATGGAGCTAAATAATATCTGATTTTATTTTTTCTTTTTGAATTCTCATGGACGGATGACCTGCGGGCTTTACACACAAAATGTCCTAAATCAGGATTATCACCAAAGTCATTTGTTACATTTTCATTTTTATGACTTACATCAAAAATATGACCTTCTTTACTGCTTTTTAACAAACTGTTTTCCGTCAGCATATAACAGGTATGATTTCTGTTACTGCACACAATCTTTTTGGTTTCAGCACCCAAAAAAACCATAGCGCAAGCAATCAATACCAGAACTAAAAAAAGAAACAATTTCTCTTTCATAAAATCAAACCCCTGCTAATTCTTCTTTAAGAGCGTTCACGGCGGCATCCAGAGAAGCTTTATCAAATATATTATATACAGAAGCTTCCGGTGCTATTTTCTTATTCAAACCTGCAAGAACTTTTCCGGGTCCTATTTCTATAAATGTATCCACACCTTCTGATACCATCTTTTCAATAGTTTGAGTCCAGTGAACAGAAGAATAAATCTGCTTTGGCATTTTTACTCTAAAATCTTCCGCGTTTGTTGTTATTTGCGCATCAACATTTGTAATAACCGGAAGCGATGCATCATTCAATTCAAAATCAGAGATAAAGCCGGCAAATTCTTTTCCTGCACCTTCCATAAATTTAGAATGAAAAGCTCCTGATACAGCAAGAGGAACAACCCTTCTTACACCATTTGCCAGAAGATAATCGGAAGCAGCTTTAACCGCATCACTATCACCGGTTATAACAACCTGTGCAGGAGAATTGTAATTTGCCACATCAACATAACCGACTTTAGAACCTTCTGCCAAACCGGCTTTTAATTGTTCTTCACTTGCATTCAATACAGCAGCCATTGAACCGCCTTTTGTTTGCCCCATCAAATCAGCACGTTTTTGTATAGCCTTTAAAGTATTCTCAAGAGAAATAACTCCTGCTGCATACATAGCACAATATTCTCCCAGAGAATGTCCTGCCGCAAAATCAGGAGTAATATTTAATTCTGATTTTAAAGCTTCCATAGCAGCAATAGACATTGTAACGATACAAGGCTGAGTATTAACAGTCTGTTTGAGATTCTCTTCCGGACCTTCAAAACAGAGTGTTGTAATACTTTTTGCAAGAGTTGAATCCGCAGTATCGAAAACTTTCTTCGCTGATTCGTAATTATCATATAATTCTTTTCCCATTCCGACAGATTGTGAGCCTTGCCCCGGGAACAAAAACGCAATTTTCTTAACCATATATTATACTCCTTATGTTTTTTACTAAGGACGTTTCCGTATTGCTTAATTTCACCCGCAATAACGTATGTTTATCCTTAACAAATACCTTCTCTTAATCTCACGATAGCACCACCCCAGGTCATACCGGCTCCAAAACCACAAAGTACAGCCGTTGTTCCAAGCTTAACCGTTCCTTGCTCTACGCTTTCTGCCAGAGCAAGAGGTATTGATGCAGCTGAGGTATTTCCGTAATACTTGATATTTGTAACAACTTTATCATCAGAATAACCGAGTCTCTCCTGAACGGCTTGAATAATTCTTATATTTGCCTGGTGCGGTATAAGATAATCAATATCTTCCGCCTTCATTCCGGCATTAGTAATAAGATTTTCAACATAATGAGGAAGAACTTTAGCAACAAAAGTATAAACCCCTCTGCCGTTCATCCTGATGCCAAACGGTTTTGGCTCGTACTGTTCAACCAGCGGACAATTTTTACCGTCAAAAGAGAGTTCAATTAAATCACCAATGCTTCCGTCAGATTTAATATCAATAGCAATTACGTCATCAATCCCGTCTTCAGCAACGGTTACAACCATCGCACCGGCACCATCGCCAAAAAGAATGGATGTACCCCTGTCTTCCCAGTTTACAAGACGGGAGTTATTATCGGTCGCTACAAGAAGTATATTTTTATACATACCGGAAGCAATATAGCCTCTTGCAATACTCAAAGCATATATCAATCCCGTACACGCTGCCGTAATATCAAAAGCCGGAATTTGGGTTGAAATTCCCAGTCTTGCCTGAATATGGCAGGCAATTGCCGGATACAAATCCGGAGGCGCCGAAGATGCTGCTATAATTAAATCTATCTCATCCGGAGATATTTTTGCTTTATCCAAAGCTCTTTTTGCGGCTTCAAATCCTAAATCAATAGCATTTTGATTACCGGATACCACTCTTCTTTCTTTAATTCCGGTTCTTGTATAAATCCATTCATCCGAGGTTTCGTATAATTTTGTTAAATCATCATTGGTTATAACCGTTTCCGGAACACTATACCCTACACCTGCAATTCTTAAAGGTATTGCGTTTTTTATCATTGTTTTTATAGCTCCTTATCCCAACTTATTAGCTTATGCTTTCTAAAATCTTATCATTAACGCAAGTTTCTACGGCATGTTTAGCCACTCTCACAGCATTTTTTATAGCATAAGCGTTGCTTCGTCCATGAGAGATAACGGTAATACCTTTAACACCAAGCAACAAGGCTCCGCCAAACTCTTCATAATTAATCTTTTCATATATTCTTTTCATAAACGGTTTTGCTAAAAGCCCGATAACCATTCCCAAGAAATCGGATTTGAATTCACTCTTAATCATTTTAAACAAGAGAGAAGATGTTCCTTCCGTTACTTTCAAAACAACGTTACCGACAAAACCGTCACAAACAACCACATCACACAAATTCAGGAATAATTCTCTTCCTTCAATATTTCCCATAAAGTTAAATTTTTCTTTTTCTTCTTCAAGCAGGTTATAAGTACTTTGTGCAAGTTCATTCCCTTTGCCTGCCTCTTCACCGATATTAAGAACCCCTACTCTTGGTCTTTCAATTCCTAAAACATTTTTAGAGAACGTCATACCCATAATTGCAAATTGTTTAAGCATTTGCGGTGTACAGTTGCTATTAGCGCCTGCATCAATAATAACAATCGGTTTCTTCATAGTAGGAAGAGTTACAGCAATTGCCGGTCTATCGATTCCGGGAATTCTCCCGAGTCCAAAAAGACTTGAGGCCATAGCTGCACCGGTAGAACCTGCTGCAACAAGAGCATCAGAGCTTCCTGTTGCAACCGAATTTACCGTTAATACTATTGAGGAATTTTTCTTTTTGCGAATAGCTTGACCGGGAGCTTCCCCCATTTCTATAATCTCAGATGCATGTGTAATTTTGATATCAAGTGATTTTACATCAACTCTTACCCTTCTTTTTCTTCCGGCTTTACCACAGTCAGAAAGGAAACCTTCCTGCTGGATAACTTCAAGACAGTGTTCGATTCTATCCTGCTTACCGACCAATTCCAGAGCTACACCGTAATCAGCCGCAGCCCATACTGCACCCGCAACTATTTCAAAAGGCGCATGATCACCGCCCATTGCGTCAATAGCTATTCTTGTCATCTTCCCCTCTATTCTTCAGTCTTTTCTACAACTGTTTCTTCTGTTTTGGCTTCTTCTACAGATGCTTCAGCTGCTTCAGTCTCTTTAACTTCCTCTACAACTTCAGCTTTAACTTCTTCCACAGCTTCAACCTTAGCTTCTTCTACTTTTTCAGATTTAGCTGCTGCCTTTTTTGTAGATTTTTTAGGAGCCTTCTTGGTTTCAACCTTAGCTTCTTCTACAAAGCCTTCTGCTTTTCTAGAAACAACTTTACCTTTGTACTGGCCGCAAGCTGTGCAAACAGTATGAGTTAACATTACTGAACCACAATTCGGACATTTTGTTGTTGTCGGTTTTGTTGCCTTCCAATTAGATCTTCTTTTTCCTTGAGCACTATGCCCTGTTCTTTTCTTTGGTACTGCCATTTTTCCTATACCTTTCTAATTTGTACTACTTATATTTTCGGTTTGTTTTTTCCCGATAAAAAGGCGTTTACTCCTTACGTTCAATCTTGATAGTCTTAAAAATGTCCATTCTGCTGTCATGAACCTGATTGGTTTCGTCGGACGCAAACATTCCTTCATTACAATTTATACCACAAACTTTTTTATTTGGTAAAGCTAATATTACAGATTGATACAATAAGTCATAAACATCAATTTCTTTTTCACCGTTCAAATCAGTAACAAATTGTTCGCCTTTAAGCTCAAACTCTTGTGAATACTCATCTTGAAGAGCATACTTTGCAAATGTCTCATCAATATCAATATCTAAATCGTAATCAAACTCATTTAGACATCTATCGCATGTTAACTTAAGCTTGCCTGTAATTTTACCGGCTGCCTCAATAAATTCTCCCAGTGATTTGAATTCCAAATCTGCATGGACATCCGTTCCAAATTCCTGCATAAAATCATCAAACTCGTACCTTAGAGTTTTATCCGGTTCTTTTTCAATATCATCGATTGTTATTTTGTGCATTAACGAGTTTTCCTTTTTTAAATTTTGAATTAGATAAGCGACAGCTTTCAATTCATATTTAGAATAATTGATACGCTTAACGGCTTATTCTTTATGCATAAGGTTCTTCTTGAAGAACGAGTCCTGCCATCTGTGTAGAAACAAAGCAAAGTTTTTTAATCGGACCTATCGGTTCTTTCTCAACCAGTACAGGTGTCGGACTTTTCATAAGCTGTTTTAGTTCTGCATAAACTGCTTGCGGATTATCAAAATACATAACAATCGGCGTTGCGGAGCCTTTTAAAAATAATATCACAGCCTGTCTTGTTTTCTGCGGCGTATTAAATTGCTGGACCATAAAACCCTCCTTTTATCTTCTTATTCCCTAATAGAATAATTATAATATAAAATTCTTTTTGTGAACAGAGAAAAAAGAGAAATTACGCATAGAGGGTTTTACCTCTATGCGTAATTTGTTAATACGTCTTTTTACATAAAAGGGTGTAAAAAGAGCTTCCCCCTCCGGGGAAGCAGACTTTAAAATTCTTTCAGCTTAATTAATCAATGTACTTTTCTTTTTCTTTATTTACGAAGCAAAGAAAAAGAAAAGTAC
>CALVBP010000038.1 GCA_944325825.1 Candidatus Gastranaerophilales bacterium
GATAATACTGATGCGGAAGGAAGACTAACTCTTGCAGATGCTTTGTGCTACGCTTGCGAACTCGGAGTTGATGAAGTTGTTGACCTTGCAACACTGACCGGCGCTTGTATGGTAGCGTTAGGTACTGCTGCAGCCGGTATTATGGGTAATGATGATGAATTTGTCTCCAAACTCATTGATACTGCTCAAAGAAGCGGTGAAAGATACTGGAAACTCCCTTTGTGGGATGACTATTTTGAAAGCCTTAAGAGTGATATTGCAGATATGAAAAATACCGGCTCACGCTGGGGAGGAGCTTCTACTGCAGGATGTTTCCTCCAAAAGTTTGTTAAAGATGTAAAATGGGCACATATTGATATAGCAGGAACCGCATTTTTAGAAAAACCGCAGCATGAGTTTATCAAAGGTGCAACCGGCGCCGGTGTCAGAACACTTTTGAATTATATTCTTGAACAGTAAATTGAAGGAATAAAAAACAAATAAGAGTTTTTGCCAGGCAATGCCTGACCTACTATGCTAAAATCAATTTAATAAAATGAACAATAACACCTTCGTTTTCGTTATAATCATGAATCGGAGGTGTTATTGTATGAAAAGAATATCAACAATACTTGTGATAATAACTATGATTATGCCGCTTCCGGTTTTTGCGGAATCAAAGGTAGAGAGTATTAAGACAAACACCGTGTCTACTGCAGAAGAGAGTATTCTTTCATCCGAAGAATCTCCCAATATAAAAACAGGTATAAGAAGAGTCCATCATAGCCCGAGAACGGTCATATTTTACGGTTCTCCGCCTCCACCATATATGCACAGAAGATTCCCGTACAGAGATTACAGATTTAATTGGACCAATTGTATGTACTATCCGCATTACGGATGCTACGGTCCGACTTTTAACAGCGGAATCTTTTTCAGATTTTAACCTTTCTTCACTTTTCCACTAACACTATAACATCCGGCTCCCGCTTATTCGGGGGCTTTTTATTTTATCCGACATTATTATTGGAAGTTTTTTCTTTCATAAACGATGATGTTGGCAAAAGAAATATCTATAAACAAAAATGTATAATCAATATTTATTCAGAATATCCCGACTTAGGGGAAAAGAGAGAAAAGTTAAATTTCGTACCACAGATATAAAATCAGCCTTGAGGTTTTTAAAATGGTATGCTAAAAAATATAGAGAAGGACTTCTTTTAGAAATCCTTCCATTAAAAAAAGTATATCATCCAAAAACCAGGACAATAAGTTATATTTACGAATAAAATATGCAAGAACAAAAATATATAGCATTAATAGATTGTGACAGCTTTTTTGTATCGTGTGAAAGAAAGCTTAATCCTGAATTGAACGGGTTTCCCGTCTGTGTGGTTTCGGGAGACAGGGGCTGCGTAATTGCACGCTCCAGAGAAGCAAAACAAATGGGTATCCCGATGGGGCAGCCTTTATTTATGGCATCGGAGCAGTTTCCGGATTGTATTTATATAAATGCTAATCATTATAATTATTCAACAATTTCATCGGAAGTTATGTCTTTATTAAAAGAATTCAGTCCTTGTGTGGAAATTTATTCCATCGACGAAGCTTTTGTCGACTTAACAGGGCTTTCAAAACTATACAAAATGAATTATTATAAACTTGCAAAACACATACGGGAATTTATACTAAAAGAAACATCTATTCCTGTATCAATCGGAGTCAGCCGGACAAAGTCACTGGCTAAACTTGCATCTGACAAAGCCAAGAATATGCCTGACCATATTTGTGTAACCGGAAGATGCGGAATAACAAGGCTCCTCAAACATACTGACATAGATGAAGTCTGGGGTATCGGAAGAAAACTTGCTCCAAAACTTAGAGGTCACGGGATAAGAACTGCTTATGATTACGTACAGAAAAATGATGTCTGGTTAAAAAGCAGGTTCGGAAAAAACGGGCTTGAGGTTAAATATGAACTCCTTGGAAATATGATTAATAAAGTTTCTACAGAAATTTCGGCGCCAAAATCCATAAGTGATACAAAGTCTTTCCCTGAATTCACTTCGGATTTAACCTATCTGAAAAATGAACTTATGGTCCATATACACGCTGCTTGCAGAAAGTTGAGGAGAGCCAGCTGCAAATGTTCAACTATCGGGGTAATTCTTAAAACAAAAGATTTTAGGGTTTTATATCAAAAAGTTAACCTTGAACACCCGACAGATTTTGAGTTTGAGATTTCAAACGCTGCAATACCCGAATTAGAAAAAATGTTTGATAAAAAGATTCTTTATAGAAGTGTAGGAATAGTATTAGATAATTTTAATCCCAATACAAACGAGCAGCTTGCTTTATTTGATGACAATACCAAGCGGGAAAAAAATGAAAACCTCGGAAAAAGTTTGGATAAACTGGAAGCAAAATTCGGCAGGAATATTGTAAGAACAGGTTTTACCCATAAAGAAGTCCCCTATAAACAGGATTTTTTGACTAAGGGGTAATCGCAATCAAGAAAAAATCCTCCATTTAGTCGTTATTTTCATGCCCCCGGTTTTGTAGAATAGAATCGGGAGAGGTTTATGCAAATAAATTCTAATACAGAACAGAATCTTGCGAAAGCAGTAACAACAGTTACTGTACCTAAGAGAACCCGTTCTTATGAATTATGTATAAAAGCGGATGCCCTGAGGTTTGCAAAATCTTATCAGGAATCCGTTAAAACTTATCTTGAATCAATTATGATGGATAGATTCCATAAAGAAGCATACTGGGGTCTGGCTCTTTCGTATAAATATCTGAAAGAATACCAAAAAGCAATTAAAAACCTTTCTAAGCTTATAAAAATTGATGACCAAAATGATGAATACTTCTATGAACTCGGAGTCTGCTACCTTTCGGACGGAAAACCGGAATGTGCAATTCCGCAGCTTGTAAAAGCAATTGTACTCAATAAAGAAAATCTCGAAGCACAAATACAGCTTGCAATAGCACATGAGCTTGTTGATGAAGCCGATTTGTCTTTAATGATTTATAACAAACTTATTGAAACAAATCCGGAATTTCTAAAAGCTTATTATAACAAAGCTGCAATGCTTATGGGCATGGGAGATTTTAAAGAAGCCTCTAAAACCTTCTTCCAAATTATTAAAAGAAATCCGAATTACTATAAAGCATACCTCGGAATCGGTATGTGTTTTGACAAACTGGAGAAATATCCGGAGGCTATCCGCTATTACAAAAAATTTCTGGAACTTAAACAATTTTCTGAAGATGCAGTCTTTGCACGCAAAAGAATTGATGAACTTAAAAATATGCGCTCCGAAAAAAATCATAACCTGAGACTGGTTTAAGCCGGACTCTTTAAAAGGAATAAACATGATAACTAAAGAAGTCAGAGAATGGATGGAGAAAGTTAATCGTAATCAATATTCTTATAATGATGCAATGACAGAACTTATTAGATTTGCGCCCTATCTTACAAGAGAAGAATTAAAAATGATTAAATCGAAAATAAATCAACTCTTGTAACTATCCCCAAAACTTCATTATTATGATTTATAACAATTGCCCATTCCGTAGAGTTTGAATGCAGTCTGTAATAAGCTGTATAAAGATTATCTTCAGGATAAACAGTAACCGGACTTGTATCCAGAATTCTGCTTGCTGTCACGGATTTCATTTTTGAATCTATTAGAGCATCTTCTATATCAGATTTTGTAATTATTCCGCTCAAACGATTATGCTTATCCACAACCGGATATGCATTATGGCGTTCATTATTCATACAATTAAGAATTTCACCGATGGAAGTGTTGTTTTTAAAGCTTCTCACTCCGTTCATTATATCTTTAACCCTCATATTTTCAGGCAGATGAACACTTGAAGACATTTTATACTGATTAACTACAAGCTGAGCATAAATTGGTTTATGATTTAAACTCTCCGCTGTCAAGTCCGCAATAGCCGCAACCAGCATCAAAGGAAGAATGCAATCATACCCGCCGGTCATTTCAAACACCATAACAACTGCAGTAATCGGAGTTCTGGCTACAGCCGCCAAAAAACCTGTCATTCCCAGAGATGCCAGCGCAAGTAAATTAAAATCACACCCCAAAAAATTTGCTGTAAATCCTGCTATATACCCTAAAAATGACCCGAGCATCAACATAGGGAGAAAAATACCTCCGGCAGCTCCCGAACCAAAACACAGAGGAGTTATGATAAATTTGGCAATAAATATAATTAATACTATTGTAATTGAAAGCTTACCCTGCAACAGCATTTCAACAGTTCCGTTTCCGGAAGACAAAATATACGGAATAAAAAGACCGATTATACCTGTTAATAATCCCGCTAGCGCCGGTTTTGTATAATCCGGAATATTTATTTTTGAATAAAGTCTGTTAAACAGAAATATCGTTTTTGAAAATAATACCCCCAAAAATCCGCACACTAATCCGAGTAAAATACAAATTAATAACATCTGTACATTAATTTCAATCGGGGGAAGGTTAATATTAAATGACGGATTTGTTCCGACAAGCTGCCTTGCAACAGTTGCAGCCGTAACAGTTGCAACCAGTGCAGGAAAAAGCATCGACGGAGTGAATTTATGTATCAATTCTTCCAATACAAAAACCGTTCCGGCAATAGGAGCATTAAAAGTCGCACCGATTGCGGCACCGGCACCGGAAGCTATGAGTTTATCCCTGTTGTTTCCCTTAAGGTTAAATAATCTTCCGATAAAAGAACCCACCCCGGCTCCGATTTGAACACTCGGGCCTTCTCTTCCCAGAGATAGCCCTGTTCCTATACCAATTATACCCGCAAAAAATTTAACAAAAATCGTTCTTATTCTGATTAATTTCCCGCTCCTTAATAATGCCGCTTTTACATATGGAATTCCGCTTCCGGAAGTCTCAGGGGCAAGTTTACAAACTAAAAGTCCGGCAACAAAACCGCCCAGCGTTGTTACAACAAGAAATAACATAGCATGCGGTAAGCAATATGCTTTTACAAACCCGAAAATAAAATCTATCCCGTATCTGAATAAAACTACCAAAAGTCCTGTTAACAGTCCTGTTAAAATTGCCTGGATAAAAATTTTTACAAAATTTTTCTTCATATTAATAATTATACCCGTAACATGTCTTAATAAAATACTTGTTATATAGCAAGTTTTATTGCTAAAAATACTTTATAATATTGTAGACAGGTTTAGGTTTGGCAATGGTTAGTAATTATTATTACAGTATGAATAATTATGCCTATCGCCCTTTATTCAGGGCGGCAGAGTCATCTGCGCCTCTGGAAAAACCTATTGAAGTTGTACAAAAAACAATTGAGGATTCTGTTAATATATTTTCACCCGAACCTAAAGATGAAGAAAAACGAAAAAACCGGAACCGTGCAATCTGGGTTGCAAGCTCTGTTCTGGTAGCTTCCACTCTGGTAGCTATACTAAACCCGAGAACTTCCGGAAAAACTTTAAGACGGATTCAAGGTTGGCAGGATAAAGCCAGAATTAAGCTCGAAAAAAGCGGCAAGAACTCGTTTATGGGGAAATTATACCGTACGGGTATAAAAACCAGTGAAAATTTTGTCAAAGTCTTTAGACTAACAAATACTTTTAACGCAGGAAAAGATATGGCAGTTCAAAAACTGCTTACTCAAAAAGCCGTTAAAAACCCTAATGATAATCTTTTCCTTAAAATATGGAAACCTATCCATACCGGTATCGCAACCGTTATGAAAAAACCTTGTGAAATGATTACAAGGGGTTTTGATAAAGTTACTCGTCACACCGTTACATCCGGTTACAGCAGCGCCATAAAAAAAATGAATAAAACCGACGGGCTTATTAAATTATATATGGAAAAACTCTCCCCCGAAGAAAAGAAAATAGTAAATAATAAACTGGCAGAAATCGCTGAAATACGAAAATATTTCTCTAAAGAAAATACCCTGACCAGATTGAATACTCAAGAAAAAATGATGTCAAATCTTGAAAATGATTTTTCACGTCAATTCGGAGAATTCTGGAGAGGTTTTGATAAAAATAATAAATCCCAATGGAAAAAACATATAGGAGATAATATGTCATTCTGGGCTGAAGATATTTTGCAGCCTAAAAAGGATAAACTTATTAAGGAAGGAGGCGCTGTTGTAGACAAAATAACCGGAAATGCCGACAAAAAAGGGCTCTATAATGATATTATCGATATTCTAGCATCAAAATTAACCCCCGAAGAGAAGCTTGCCTTAGAAGAATCTGTCTTAAAAACATCCAAAAAACTAAAGAAATCAAATTGGAATGAATGCGCAGAATATTTTGATAAAAAAAGAGACCTTGTCCTGGGAAGCGCACTATCAGACGGACTAGGGGCAATTGCCAGCTTAGGGTTGTGCGGACTGGCTGTCGGAATGGCACATTCTAAAGAAGATAGGGCATCTCGGGCACTAACGATAGGTTTTCCGGCTATTGCAGGTTTGGGAACATCTTTGGTACTTGCAATGAGACTGGTACCCGGAGTTAAATGCCTGCTTCTCGGTGGTGCAATCGGCGGTATTATGAGTATGGCAGGAGCTAAATCCGGACAGTACGTAGCTCAGCATATAAAAAACTCTAATAACGCACAGCCTCAAACAAACCCTTTCTCAAACCCGTCAAGTATCACATCTAATAACCAACAGGAGGTAAAACTTAATGCTTAACGAATTTTTGCAACTATTTTTAAAACATTTTCTTTTAATGTTTCATAGTCCTTGTTATTGTCGATTAGAAAATCCCAATCTTGAATATTATCAAGATCAACTTCGGTAACATCATTTTCACCAATGAGTTTACCTCCTCGGGCTTCTCTGATTTCTCTCGTGGCTTCTATTCTGATAGAAATTGCTCCTGCGGATTTAAAAACATCGTATTCGTGTTTGATTCTAACATCAGTCACAACAATTTTCCCGGACTGGGAAATAATTTTTTCCAGCCAGTAATCAGGGCTCTGAGAACGTCCCCAATTACCTAAATCTATTAATCCCTGCCTGTATTTAGGCTTGTTGGCTTCAATTTCTTCATAGGTCAAATTATGTTCTTTTGCATATTCAAATTTTATAATATCTCCCATTGCAAGACGACGGTATTCCGGCATAGCTTCCATAAGAATTTTTGCTGCCGTGTCTTTACCGGAGTATTGTTTGCCTGAAAATATTATTATCTTATCTGCCATTTTTTCCTTATCCGATAAGTAGCTAAGTTATTTTAACATTCATGATGCTATTGAGCAAGTAGGAGTAGTGAATAGTGACTGGTGAATAGTGAATAGGAGTATCTAGGAATTTTTCTGACGAAAAATTCCGCAGTGCGGGTTTTTCTTTCTTTGGGAGCGTTTCTTTCTTTTTTCATCGCAAAAAAAAGAAAGAAATGCTCAGAACATTGAAGAAAATAATAACTACTCTCCCTCTCCTTGAGGGGTATTACTGTCCAGGATAATTTTGTATAAAAAACTAAAAAATGATTAACGATATATGTTGTAAGCAGAAGAAAGACAGAAGAAACAATAAACTAAAATGTCATCCCGAACTACCCCAGACGGAGTATCTTGTTGGTCAAGCCTGCTAACTTATATTTACTCCTTTCAGGGTCTATCCATTCGATAAATAAACATTAATAGATTCCGGGTCGGAGCCCGGAATGACACTCTTTTTTACACTTCTCCTTCCGGCTTGTAGTGAAGTGACTAGTGAATAGAAATTAAGTGACTAAGTCAATAAGTGAATAAGAAGTTGTTCCCTCTCCAGCGCATAACGGTCCGGAATAAAAACACCCTCTTTCTTCTGTTTTCGATATTTCCAATTTTATTCTTTCGGATGATTTCTTAATCCCATTTTTAATTTAAAATAAGATTTAAAAAAAGAGGTGAGTATGCTTAAAAAAATCTGTATTGGTTTTGGTATTTTTGTTTTATCTATCTATGTATTATTTTTAATTCTTCCGTTTGTAATAACTCCGATAGCTAAAGGTTATCTTCCGACAATCAAGGAAGAAATAACAAAAGCAACAGGATTGAGTACGGAAATTGAAAATCTTAGAATAGTAACAACACCTAAGCTTACGGCAGGTTTAAGAGTCGGAAGGTTTGCTGTATTAACACCCGAAGGAAAACAAATCCTGAACGCTAATGATTTTCAGGTAAAAATGTCACTTCTTCCGCTGTTTGCAAGAAAAATAAGAGTTGACCTTGTTAAGCTGAACAGAATTGATATTGCATTAGGATTAAATAAAGACGGCAGTTTTGAAATAGAAAAATATTTCCCTGCACAGGAAACAACAACTGATAATAAAGAACCGGTTCAATCAGAACCTTTTGTTTTGCCTCTCGGATTTAAACTATCCAACCACCTTCCTGATATAAGAGTAGGCGGAATGAGCCTTGCTCTTGAATCTGATAAAATTTTCAAAATTACTGCCGGAGAAACTAATATTACGGATTTTATCCTGAATAAGGGGATAAAAGTCAGCACTTCGGGAAATATGACCTTGGATGGAGTTGAGCAGTTTAAATTCAAAGCTGATTTAAATAACAAAATCATGCCGGACATTGATTTGAATGAACTGGTCCTCAATCCTGAACCTGCTGAAGAAAAAACCAAAAAAGAATCTACACCTGTTAATATTTATAATATTTTGAATTCTATTTATAAAAATAAGATTACAGCCTCACTGGATACTAATTTAAAACTAACCAAACATTCAAGAGACGGATATTTAAAACTTGATAATGTTTCCGTACTATTAGGAGGCGAACCTCTTCCCGCAAGCACGGCAGAAATGTTTTTTAAAGGTGAAAATATCGATATAGATTCTCTAATCTATACAGCAAAAGGCGAAACCACTTCTGTTAAGGGTTCGGTTAAAACAGGGAATAAGCCTGATATTGATATAAATATAAAATCTCTGCTTGAATTAACAAATGTGATGAAAATAGTGAAAATAGCTGCAGAATCTTTCGGCATAAAGGATTTGGAAACCTTGAGTGCAAACGGTTCTGTTAATGCAGACTTTAATATTAAATCAGACCTCAAGCAGATAAATTCAAACGGCTATCTAAAAGTTCCGTCTGCAAAAGTAAGATACGGACTCTATGATATAACTATTGATAAGATTAACGCTGATGTAGCGCTTGAAAACAATAATATTAATATTAAAAATATAGGTTTTTATATTTTTAACCAGCCTTTAAAATTCTACGGCACAATTGATAAAAATGCTCAGGCGGACTTGCACCTTACGGGAGATAATTTATCTGTAAGAGGGCTTATTGTTGCAGCAGGTCAGGCAGCTCTGCTTAAAAACAACAATGTTTCAGGAACAGCAGATTTGCACGCAGCAATCAAAGGCAGATTAGACAAGATTAAGCCGGAAGCAAAAGTAACTCTGAATAACTTTAAATTCCCTATGGCATTTCTTTCTATTCCGAAAGCCGAAGCTATTATAGGTGAAAAAGATATTCAAATCCCGGAAACTCCTGTTATTGTAGATAAGATTAAATTCAATGTTTCAGGTAAAATCAGCGATTATCTTTCCCCCAAAATGGTTCTTGATTTTACAACTTCAGGAGACATAAAATCTACCCTTAAAGGAGAGATTAACCTTGCTAAACAGAATTTGAATCTTGTATATGATGTTCCTGCGTCATCAGAAATTATTGTTCCGATGTTTGAGAAATCTAAAATGTCTTTTAACGGAAAAATTAATATCACCGGAAATATGATGAATCCCCAATTATCCGGCGGAGTTAATGTTCCTTCTCTAAATATTCCGGAAATTCCTGTTACAATAGAAAACCTGACCGCAAATCTTAACGGCTCAATTCTAAACGGAAAAGCAACTGTTTCTAAATTCACATCCGGAGGGATTGCGGCTGAAAATATTACTTCCGATTTTTCATTAAAAGGCAATGATTTTTATTTGAAAAATCTCACCGGAACAGCTTTTGACGGAACAATTAACGGAAATATTATTTATAATATTTCAAACGCCGGAACAACGGTTGATTTTTCCGGTGAAAATATGAATGCTCAAAAAGCCGTCCGGGGTGCTGCCGGAATCAAAAATGCACTTACCGGCACTCTTGGATTTAATACAAAATTAACTCTTATAGTTACTGATTATAACGAAATGATGAAGTCATTAGGCGGAAATCTGACTTTCAAAGTAGAAAACGGTTCCTTCGGAACAATCGGACGTATAGAAAACTTATTCGGCGCAGCTAATATTATTTCAAACGGAGTATTAAAAGCCGCCGTTTCTTCAATCTCATCTCTGGCCGGAGTCAAAGACACTGCTAAATTCTCTTATATTTCAGGAAATCTGAGTTTTAAAAACGGCTGGGCAGAACTCAATGAAATAAAAAGCTCCGGCCCGACACTCGCATATTATGTCAAAGGTAAATACAATCTGATTAACGGAAATACAAACGTAAATATATTGGGAAGATTGGATTCTTCTGTCGTAGCTCTATTGGGACCTTTAGGGGATTTATCGGCAGACAAACTACTGTCATTTATTCCAAAACTCGGAAACTTAACCTCATCTCTGATTAAGAATTTAACCTCTGACCCTAAGAGTGAAAATACGGCAGCAATACCTGCGCTCTCAAGCGGAAGCACAAGTTACAAAGACTTTAAAGTCGTATTTAACGGCGGAATCACAAATCCGGCTTCTGTTAAATCTTTCAAATGGCTGACTAAGGTTGATACATCAGCACTTGAACCGACAGAAGTTAAGGTTGATGTAAAAGAAGCCCTAAACACACTGAAAACCGGAATGGGCGAAAATGTTCAGAATGTAAAAGATGCCGTATCTTCTCAAAAAGATGCGCTTAAACAGTCCGCTCAAGAACTAAAGAACCTGTTTAAGTTCTAAGCATTAATTGTTCAACAATAATCCAGTCGGATTCTTCATCGATTTCAAATCCGGTTTGCGGAGGCATCTCGTAAACCGTGATTTTTCCGGAGAGTCTGCAATTATCTTTCAGAATATTTTTAACCTTATTAATATAGCAAGCGCCGTTTTCTGCTATAATCCCCTGAAAATCTTGCCGTCTCGGACGATTGCGGTAGTCATAATTTATCGGATTAACTCCCTGAGGAGTTTCTATCCAGTGGAATTGTTTTTCTCTGACTCCGGAAAATATTGAATCTGCACCGGAGTTGACATACTCTCCATACATTTCATCAATGTATTCAGGTTTTAACAGGGGAGATGTTGCTTGAATTAAGATAAAATTATCATCAGGGTTCAAGCCTGATTTTTTAATATACTCTATCATTACACTTTCGGTTGAAGATTCATCCCGAGCATTTTCGGAATCCCTGTCGTAGACTTCTAATTTTTTAAATCCAAAATTTAAAACGGTTTCTTTAATTTTTTCATTTTCGGTTGCAATAATTATTTTGTCTACACACCTTGCATCCTCTGCTGCTTTTGATGTCCAATATATAAGCGGTTTCCCGTTAATTTCTTTTATATTCTTCAGAGGAATGGATTTGCTTCCGCCTCTTGCCGGAATAAAAACTATATTCATTATTTTTCCTCCAAAATTTTTATCATATCATACATTACCTGATTATAAGGGGTTGGAATATTATATTTTTCTCCGAGTTTTATAATCTCGCCCCCGAAAATCTCAACCTCTGTTTTCCTCCCTGCAAGAATATCCTGATGCATAGAAGTTTTCCCTTCATCAATCATCCCGGAGAGCGCCTTGAGAGAATCCGCTTCAAGATTTTCTAAATTATTTACTCCGCAAGCTTGCGCAACAACTTTAACTTCTTCTATAATTTTTTTTGCGAACTCAATAAACTTTGGAGAATGTTTCATCTCCCCAAAAGTCATATTTAAAATTGCAGAACTTTGGTTAGAAAAAATATTCAAGGTGAATTTTAACCACATTGAATAAATAATGTCATCAGGAGTATCAAAATCTATTCCGGATTCGGATAAAAATTCCCTCAATAATTCAACTTTAGTCTTATTTTCATTATAGGGAGAGCCGAAAACAATTTTTCCGACTCCGTCCTGTGTTACGGAATTTTCGACTCTTACGGCACTGTGTCCGATAAAATATGAATGTAAAACTTTATCCCTGCCATAAACATTTGCAATCTTTTCTTCGCTTGAAATTCCATTCAAAAGCGAAAGAATAATTGTTTTTTCTTCGACAAAGTTTTTAATATTTTCTATAGCAGAACCTAAACCGTCAGCTTTAGTAGATATGATTATTAAATCACAATCAAATTTTTCATCCGGTAAGATATAGTCGAAATCCATTTCTTTGCCGTTTAAAACGGGTTTTTGTGTTTTAAATTTTTCTAATCTTTTTTTATCTGCAAGGATTTTTAGATTAGAAACATCCTTAAACTTACTAGCATAAGTAAGCCCAACCGCTCCAAGACCGCAGATGATAACATTCATTCTCTTCATAAAATGATTTTACAATTAAATCTGCTTGCGGGCAATAAGAAATTTGTTTATTTCGCAGGAAAAATTTTTATATAATTTTGCACAATTTCTTTTTTAAAACTTTCCGGAAGGGTTTCGAATAAATTAATATCAACTAAAAACGGAATATTGCTTTCAGAAATAAGTTCTTTTAGTTCATATAATTTTTTGTTTTCCGAATTAAAACTTTTGATTGTTAAATCCAAATCACTTCCTACATGTGCTCTGCCGCTAAGCCGGCTTCCATACGCCCAAATTTCAGCTTCAGGGCAATATTTACAAAATATATCCGTTAGTATTTTCATATATTCCGCCCTGACAAAAAGTTTAGCCATTCTTAATAACGTTCTCCAGTTTTTTTACATCCTTTAAAAAATTTTCTATTAAACTTAAGGTCTCTTCCGCAAAAGCTTTTCCATAATCATGTGCAGTATTATTACAATTATCCTTGTATTGCATCCATCTTAAAGTTTCTTCTTCCGTAATCAGAGAATGTTTTAAAGCATTTCTAAAAATATCTTTAAAATTCAAAGAATCAACAGTTTTATTTGATGCAAAGAAAGGAGTTAAGCGTTTTTTTAGGAGCTTTCCGGCTTGTTCCAACGTGATTTCAAAACTTTTTACAAGTGAATTCCTGTACATTTCATAATCGATAGAACCTTCTTTAACTGTCTTTATAAGAGTATATGATTTTTCTAAAGTTAAAATGCATTTTTCTAAATGTTCTGTATTAATACTCATAATAACCCCTCTTAAAGAATGTAATAATAATTTATCATGATTAAAAGGATGTTACAAGACAAAAAATACTAAGAAACTACAATGCAATAAACAATCTTGCAACACAATTGGTATTGTGTTGTGCTTTCTTATAATACCATACGATTACTGGATTGTACAATAAATTAAACTGGTGAAGCCGGTCGGGGATATTTCTTCCCTCAAACACGCTCCCGTCTTCGCCTCCCGCTATCGTTTCGTGAAGAAACACCCCTCCGCTTCACTAAGTTCTGAAAGGCTTACGCCAAGCCCCTCTCATTTACCCCTTCAACACAATTGTAATTGTGTTGAATAATGATACACTAAATTTACGAAAATATTTCCATAAAAATTTAAAATGCCAAAACTTAAAAAATAAAAAATTAATTCAAATTTCCAATTCTAAAAATACAAAAGAGCCCGATAAAAGATTTTTATCGGGCTCTTTTATAACAAACTTTTTAAATTAACTATCTTAATTTAACAGTTACTGATTTAGCTTTTTGAGTGTATTCTAATTTGTCTTCTCTAGACAACCAGCCTAA
>CALVBP010000039.1 GCA_944325825.1 Candidatus Gastranaerophilales bacterium
TTTGGCATAACAAAACAGACCAATATTTATATGAATATTGGCATTAACCGCAATTACCACAGGTGGTAATCCTGAAATCTATGTGTTACTTGGGATTGACCACATTTACCGCAAAAACCGTTATGTAATATTGAATTTTGCCTGATTGCAGAAATCTTCTAAAATCAACAAATTTTTTCAGCAGTCCCTTTTTAGTCCCTTTTGGGTCTATTTTGGCTCATTTTTGCAGTTCGGTGACAGGGCAGAAACGCACTAAAAAAGAGCCTTTTGAGGCTCTTTCAAAATGGAGGAGGAGGTGGGATTCGAACCCACGGTACGCTCGCACGTACGACGGTTTTCAAGACCGCTCCAATCAACCGCTCTGGCACTCCTCCGAAGTGCATTTTCGGTTCGCCTATCTATAATAACCAAAACATATCTTATTGTAAAGAGTTTTTTATTCCGGAGTTTTTATTATATAATTATCTGAGAGGAGATTTATGTTTGACTATATAAAAGGTTTTTTATCTGATAAAAGAAAAACTTCTAAAGGAGCTTTTTTCACTCTGGAGGTTTCCGGTATAGGCTATCTTTTTGAGGTTACGGAAAGAGATTTTTCAGCGTTTACCGTTTCGGAAAACGAACCGCAAAAATTTTACCTTACCCTTATTCACAGAGAAGACGTAATGTCTTTATATGGTTTTTCGACGAAGGAAACACGAGACATTTTTCAGATTCTTCTTTCTGTTTCAGGGGTCGGTGCAAAAATGGCTCTGGCGCTTCTTAATGAATTTGATACATGTGATTTAATTTCTTTTGTAATTGATGGTAATTACAAAGAATTGATTCGTGCGAAAGGTGTTGGGCCAAAGCTTGCTCAAAAGATTATTTTGGAGCTCAAAGACAAGCTTATGAAAACAGAACTTCCAAAATCATCTGCTTCTTCCATACCGCAAACACCGGCTCTTTGTGATACCCAATCAATACTTCTTTCTCTCGGGTATGAGGACAGAGAAATTGAAGATGCTTTAAACAAGGTCATTAATACAGTGAATGACAGTTCAAATCCGGAAGAAATACTAAGGAAAGCTTTGACATGCCTTTCTTTGTAAAATATTGTAAACATTATGGCAAATTTTATTTTCAGGAATTTTAATATCATTGAAGAAGGTTTAATTTATGAATTTAAATATTCCGAAAATTAATTTTAATATCCAGAATCCAAGCTTCAAATCAGTCCGTAGTAATAATTATCAACATCCTTCATTTAGGGCTGAGGAGCCAAAGAGTGATACTTTTGAGCTTTCTATCGGATATGTTAATGATACTCATGGTCAGGTTAACAACATGATGAGAATTCTTTCCGGCCTCAAGGGTGACATAAAGCTTTCAGCCGGAGATAATGATATTGGGGATGAAAAAAATAAAGCTATCCACCGTGCAACTGCAAAGTTTTTGAATCTTGCAGATATCAAAGCTTCTGCTTTTGGTAATCATGAACTTGATACATCTCAGGCAGATTTTATTGATACATTAAAATATCTTAAAACTAAAATTCTTGCCGTAAACTTTAATAAGAAAGACGGCTGGGAGGATTTTGATGATAATCTGCCTGAATACGGCAGAGCTCCTCTTGATGAAGCCTTAGACGGTTCAATGGTTTTGGATGTTAAAGGTGAAAAAATAGGTGTAATCGGTACTTGCCCTCTTGATATGTTTGCAAGAACGACACACCCTAATTACCACAAAGATTGTCAGGTAGATAATTTGCAAACAACAACAGAGTTGATTCAAGAAGAGATTGAAAAATTTAAAGAACAAGGTATTAACAAAATTATCCTTCTTTCACACTTAGGACATTCAAATGATATAAAAGTTGCAGAAGCAACTGATGGAATTGATGTTATTGTAAGCGGACACACTCATGAGCTTTTAAAAGGAATTAAAGAAGGTGAGAATCTCTTCTATTCAAAAACCGGAGAACCTGTAATAATGACAGAAGCAGGTCGTGACGGTGCATACTTTGGTCAATTAAATTTAAGTTTTGATAAAGACGGGGTTATTACAAAAGCTCAGAATAATCTTGGAGAAACCAGAAAATTCTACAAAAACATGGTTCATCAATATATTTTTGATGAAATATTGGGTAAGCCTGAAAAAGTCGGATATATCAAACAGGCTCCGCCTCCTCCGACTACACTGATTGAAGAGAATCCGCATGCCAATTTTGTATGCGATGCTATGAAGTATATTACAAATTCTGAAATTGCAGTATGGAACAATGCAGGTATCAGAAACTTTTTCCATGAGGGTTTAATTGACTCCAGAGATATTAAAGACATTGCACCGTTTCTTGACAGAATAAGCGTTGCATACGTATCGGAAAAAGCTCTTGTAGAACTTTTTGAAGATGCGATAGAAGATACTTATGAAAATGCTAAAAAGGGTTATAAACCCGGACTGCTTGCCGTATCCGGACTCAAGTACGGAGTCAATGCTAAGGAGGGAGAATTAACTTTCCTTACATATATAGATAAAGAAGGGAAAGAACATTCGATAGATATTGAGAATCCTCGTGAAGATAAAATGTATAAACTGGCGACAGACGAGTTCGTTATGTCGGCAGGTGCAGACTTCCCTGTTCTTGCAGAACCCAAGGATTGTTTAAAGATTTATCCTTATGATAAAGATGTTATGACCTGTGATTACATTAAAGATTTGGATAGGCCAATCGTAATTAATCAAACCGGCAGAATTATTTTTGAATAATTTCTTTTATAGCAAAAGGCAGATAATCAGGCAGATTTGAAGCCAGAACAGAGTATTCGCTTAACTCTTTGGAAGCGATTTCTCCTGCTCTTGAATGTAAATAAACTCCGAGTTTTGCTGCTTCAAATAGAGGCATTTTCTGTGCAAGGAGCCCGGCAATGATTCCTGCAAGTACATCCCCGGAGCCGGCTTTTGCAAGTGCGGAATTACCATGCTGATTTATGAAAATTTGCCCACCTTCGCAAATTATTGTTCTGTGATTTTTTAGAACAGTCACACAATTATATTTTTCAGATAATTTTTGAGCACTTTCTTTTGGATTATTAAGGACATCCTCAAGAGGAATTCCCAGTAATCGTGCTGCTTCAAGCGGATGCGGTGTAATAATACTGTTTTCGGGCAGCTTAAGTTTGTTTTTTGATAATATATTAAGTCCATCAGCATCAATAACAACTGGGGCGGTTTCTTTTTGCAACCGGAACATAACATCTTTAAAAAGCTTTTTGGAAGCTAAATTCACGCCAAGTCCACAGCCGATTAAAAAAACATTGAAATTTTTGATATTTTTTAAAATTTCGCTTCGTTCCAAATACACGGCTTCCGGAAGCATTGCGGAAACTGACCGGATTATATTTTTTTCGGTTCCTAATGCAGCAAATCCGCCGCCGGTTTTGAGAATGCTGACAGTTGATAAATATGCGGCGCCTATGTAGTTTCTTGAACCTGCGATATTTAAGACTTTCCCGAACGTTCCTTTATTTGAGTTTTGTTCTCTATATGGCATTTGATATTCTGTCATAAAATTCTATCCTCCCCCTCCTCTTGAGAAGGGTTAAATCATAATCCGATTTGTCTTATAACTTCATAGGCAACTATTGCGACCGAGTTAGAAAGGTTAAGACTCCTTTGTCCTTCTATCATTGGAATAGTCAGTGCCGTATTTTTTGTTACATATTCTTCCGGCAAGCCTCTGGTTTCCGGTCCGAAAACCAGAAAATCTCCGGCTTCAAAACGGATATCAGTGTATTTTTTCTTTGATTTGGTTGTCAGATAATAAAATTTACCATCAGGATATTGTTTAAACAATTCCTCCATAGAGTCAATTTTATACAGATTAACGCTATCCCAATAATCTAAACCTGCTCGTTTGGTATATTTGCTTGAAAGTGAAAATCCGAGTTTCCCGACAAGGAATAAGGATGCGCCGGTACAAGCGCAAAGACGAGCTATGTTGCCGGTATTCTGCGGAATTTCAGGCTCATATAAAACTATATTGAGCTTGGACATTTTATTTATTTTCTCCGTTTTGGGGTTCAAATAAGTATTTTGCTTCAATAACAACAGGCAAACCTCTAACTACACAAAAAACGATAGCAAATAATGCTGCCCAAAAACCGATAGTACCAACGATATCTCTGTGCGGGCATCCGGGAACCTGTGCAGTTATAATCAAAACAAAAGCAAGAACCTTTGCGACCGCATAGCTTATTCTCATAAATTTCGAGCTTGTAATAAATATGCAAATAGGATTCTTTTGCATGCTCGTTTTGCCAAAAGCTGTCATTCCACGTTCCATTGCAGCGCTTCTTATTGTATCGGTTACAAACCCTCTTGTGATTGCAATAAGCGGGAATAAAATGTTTAGCCATCCCATTACTGCAAATAATATCCAGTAGGTATTTTCAACAATTCTGTCACCCATAATATCAAGGAGTGCGCCAAACTTCGACTCTTCATGAAATTTTCTTGCGACATATCCGTCGACTCCGTCAAGGGCAAAAGCAATTATGGTAAGGGATAAAGCCCATATATATGCAATTGCATTACCCTGACAGGTGTAAATCAAATACACTGCAAAGAACATTACCAAAACTCTGAATATTGAAATAAAATTTGCCATTTTAACCCCCACCCTAACCCTCTCCGCCGGAGAAGGCAGACTATATTTATACCTTCATTCTTGATAGAGCAAAGTCTTTTTTGTTCAAATCTTCCAGCTTAGAGCCAAGCATAATTTTTTCAGCTTCTTCAAGGATGCTGACAACAGTATAACCGTTTTCTCCATCTGAACGAGCTCTGTGACCGGAGGCGCAGCAGTTTAAGAAGTGCTGGCATTCAAGTTTAAGCGGCTCAATTTCCAGATAGTCCAGCGGGAAATTTTGAGTATTAGCCGGTATAAAGTTATCATAGACTTTTAATTTGTCAGCCGGAGCTGTATCATCAAATATAGCGGTGGCTTTAGTTCCTCTAACCAAAAGCGTTACACGTTTTTGCGGAGTAATCCAGCTGTCAGATATGTGTGCAATAAGCCCGTCTTCAAATTCAACTCCTATATGAGTTATATCCATAATAGCATTTCTTTCGGAGGAGCATCCTATTGCTGATATAACTTTAACCGGATTTTTACCTGTTACATAAGCTATCATTGAGACGTCATGCGGTGCTAAATCCCACATAACACTTCTGTCATTCTTATGATAGTTTACATTTAACCTGTCGCTTTGGGCATAAACAAGTTCACCCAGAGCACCTTCTTCAATCAGCATTTTTAATCTGTTAACTGCAGGATGGTATAAAAGAAGATGACCTACCATAAGAATTAGCCCTTTTTCTTCGGCTAATTCAGTTAACACTTTGGCTTCTTCTGCTACTGTAGAAATAGGTTTTTCTACATATACATTTTTGCCTGCTTCCAGCATTGCTTTTACCATTTTAAAATGAGTGTGGCTCGGGGTAACAACGGCAACACCGGTAATGGAGTCGTCTTTTATAATGTCATTAAAATCTTTTGTTACTTTTACACCTGGATACTGTTCCTGTACTGTTTTTAAGGATTCATCATCCAAATCGCAGACAATATCAAGGACATTTAAGTTATAAAAATTGCGGACAATATTACGTCCCCACATTCCAAAACCTATTACTGCAATTTTTTGTTCTTTCATACCTTCTCTTTTCCTTCTTAATAAGGATATTATATTACAACAGACAAATTCAGTAAAGTAGATGGGTATTAAGAATAGATAAATATTTAATACTGCCGGGAGTGATAAAATCAGATAATTAAAAGTTATGACCTATCCTTTTTCTTGTCTATGATAAAATTATTAAAAGAGGATAGTTATGAATTGCTTTTTTAGAGACCAGTATGAGGCATTATACAAAGCAACAAAACCCTATCAATATGTAGGGGGAGAATACTTATCATATAATAAAGATTTCGAATTGGCTTCCGTTCGCTTTGTTTTTGTGTTTCCGGATAAGTATGAAATAGGTATCAGTAATCTCGGAGTTCGAATAATTTATGACAGGGTTAATTCACAACCCGGTATGATGGCTGACAGAGCTTATGCCCCGGAACCTGATTTTAAGCCGGAATCATTATACGGGGTGGAATCAAAAAGACCTCTGAAAGATTTTGACGGTATCGGATTTTCTCTCCAGTATGAACTTTCTTATCCTACGGTTTTAAAAATGCTTAATATGTCCGGAATTCCGATAAGGAATGAAGACCGGAATGAAGGACATCCTATTATATTTGCCGGCGGTCCATGTACTTTTAACCCGCTCCCGATGTGTGAATTTATAGATGTTTTCTGTATCGGCGACGGTGAAGAAATGATGGTGGAAGTCTGCGAAGTGCTGGAAAAAACAAAAGGCTTTCCCAGAAAAGAACGCATAGCAGAGCTTTGTAAAATCAAAGGCTGCTGTGGAGGGGCGGGGGTAAATAGAAATATACTTTCTTCCACTGAGGGAACGTCCGGAGCTGTGGGGAGTTTTCCGCCTGTTGAAAAAAGATTATCCCCTTTAACCACTGAGTACACCCCGACAGCTTATCCGATTCCGTTTTCAAGTTCGGTACACGACAGAGCTATAGTAGAAATTCGCCGTGGGTGCGGAAGGATGTGCCGTTTCTGCCAGCCGGGACACGTTACGCTTCCTGTAAGAGAACGTGAGGCAGAAGATATAATCAAGATTACAAAAGAGCTTGTTAACAATACGGGCTATGATGAATACTCGCTTTTATCCCTTTCATCAAATGATTATTCAAATATTAATGAAGTTATTAAAGAGCTTGCGGTTGATTTTAATAAGCGAAAAATTTCTGTATCTCTTCCGAGTCAGAGGATTGACGGATTTAATCTTGAACTTGCCAATTTAATGCATTCAGTAAGAAAATCTACTATGACTCTTGCTCCGGAAGCCGGAAGCCAGAGACTCAGAAATGTTATTAAAAAGAACATATCGGAAGAACAAATATTAAATGCGGCCTTAACGCTCTATAAAAACGGCTGGTCTAAGATTAAGTTTTATTTCATAGCCGGACTCCCGACGGAAACTATAGAAGATATGGATGAGATGGCGGAATTGTTGTCCAAAATTAAATACCGTTCGAAACTTTTAAAAAAAGAACTCGGACTAAATCACGGATTTGAAATAACATGTACTCTTTCAATTTTTGTCCCCAAGCCTTTTACTCCGTTTCAGTGGTGTCCGCAAATGGATTTGGAGGAAGTTACTGCGCATATACATTATCTTAAAGAAAAAACAAAGCACCTGAAAGGGGTAAAAATTAACTATCACGAAAAGTTTGTTTCCCAAATAGAGGCTGTGCTTACAAGAGGAGATGCAACTCTTTGTAAATACATAGAGGCTCTTTATAATAAAGGCTGTTATTTAGATACCTGGGGAGAATATTTTGATAAAAATATTTGGGCTCAAACAGCAGAAGAATGCGGTTTGTCTTTAAAAGAACTCGCTGAAAAATCATACGTGTTAGACGAAGTTCTTCCGTGGGATTTTATTAATACTGGGCTTTCAAAAGAATGGCTCAAAACCGAATATAAGGAAGCATTTAATCAGCCAAAAGAATTTAACCCTCAGCCGACTTGTGAGAATAAATGTGTTCAATGCGGCGTTTGTCCGAATTTAAAGACTCGCAAAGTGGTAGCAAAACCTTATAGAGCCTCAGAAGGTGCTCAGGAAGTTCTTAAGATAGCTCCCCCTGACCCAACAAGAGCGCATTTTGATTCTAATATACCAATTTATAAGTATCGGCTTAAAGTTACTAAAAAGGGAATTTTAAAATACTTCTCCCATCTGGATTGGCAGAATACTTTTCATAAAGTTTTAGCAAGAACCGGGCTGAATGTTGTGTATTCTTTAGGTTTTAATCCTGCAATGAGAGTCTCAATGGGGGTTGCACTGCCGCTTTTTGCCGAAAGTGAAGGAGAGCTTGTAGATATAGAACTCTATGACAAATTAGACCCTAAAGAATTAGAAAATATTATAAATTCAAAACTGCCTGAGGGAGCAAAAGTTGTTAATGCAAAGATGATAGATAAAAGCTCTCCGGCTATTGATATTACGGCATTTTGGGCAGAGTATAAAATTATACCGTATTCTAAATCCAATCAGAATTCGCTTTACAATTTTGAAAAATTCAGGTATGATGTAGAAAAAGTTTTGTCTTCCTCTGAGATTTTAATCACGAAGAAAAACAAAAAAGGTTTAGAAAAAACAACAGATATTAAAAAGTCTATCGGTTCGTATAGATTCGATGAAGAAGGTCTGTTCATATATCTTAAAACCGGTCACGGTTCCGATATCCCCGCATTAAGGGCTGATAACTTAATGGAGCTTGTTAACAAAGAGCAAATGTTTGAAATAACAAGAATTCGGTTCCTTGACGAAAAATTGAGAGAATTATAGTTTAGTAAAGGATTTAAGACAAATGAAAGAAACAACTTTAGCTAACAAAATTGTCATAGCTGAGCGTGATAATATTGCTGCGGTTATGGAGAACGGAAAAGTTTCGGAATTTTTTGTACACAGAGGCGAAATAATTTTAGGCGATGTTTATCTTGCACAAGTAGAAAATATACTCCCGAGTATTGAAGCTGCTTTTGTTAACGTAGGTTCAGATAAAATGGGATTTTTGCATGCACAGGATGTTACAGGTAAAGGTGCTTTGCAAGACAAATTAAAACCTAAACAGAAAATAGTCGTTCAGGTAGTAAAAGAACCTACAGGGCATAAAGGTCCCAGGGTTACTACAGAAATATCTCTTCCCGGAAGATTTCTGGTTCTTATGCCGAATGAAGCCGGAATTAACGTAAGTAAGAAAATTACTTCAGCTAAAGAAAGAGCACGTTTAAAATCTGTAGTTAACCTCCTAAAACCTGTAGGGGTTGGAATTATTGTCAGAACAGAAGCAGAAGGACAGACAGAAGCTGATATTCAGGAAGATTTAGAAATTCTTCTTGAAAAATGGAACAATATTGTTACATCTGCCGAAAGTCTCACTCCTCCAAGTCTTTTATACAGAGATCAGGACTTGTTGTACAGGGTTATTCGTGAAGCCTGCAATGAAGATACCCAGGAAATTATAGTAGATACGGCTTTTGCTATGAACAGAGTTCAAAATCTGCTTCAGAACTGGCATATGAATAAAAATATTAATGTAACATTGTATAAAGGTTCTGAGCCTCTTTTAGTTGCTATGGATATCCATAAAGAGATTAAAGCAGCTTTACAGATGAAAGTGAATCTTCCTTCAGGCGGATATTTGTTTATTCAAACGACAGAAGCGTTGACCGTTATAGATGTTAACAGCGGAAAGTTTACAAATTCTGCGACACAGGATGAAACAATATTGAAAACTAATATTGAGGCTGTTCATGAAATTGCAAGACAGCTCAGACTGAGAAATATCGGCGGAATGATTATCATAGACTTTATTGATATGACTTCTCGTGTTGATAAATTGACTATGATGGAAGAACTGGAAATGGCTATGGAACAGGATAAAGCTAAGCCGCAAGTCGGTCAGCTTTCAGATTTAGGGCTTGTAGAAATGACACGTCACCGCCAAGGTCAGGCTATTAGTGAAATATTTGCAAAAAGATGCCCTCATTGTCAGGGTAACGGGTATATTATGGAGGATATCAAGTTTGCTTCTGCAACTTCTGAAGGTGAGTACAGAGCAAAAGCAGCTAAGCTAAAGCTGCCTGTAAGTAACAGAAAAAATAATAAATTTAACAAGTTTAATAATCAAAACAAACCGGAAGAAATAACTCAAATTGAAGCTCCTGTTCAGGAAGAAAAACTTGAACAAACATCTAATCCTTCTGTCGAAGCACAGGAAACAGTTAATGAAATTAAGCAGGAGAAAGAAACAAGAAAGAGAAATGCAAGAAAGCCTAAATTTGACAAGAAAAAGATAAAAGAAGAAGTTTCCTCTCCCGATTTAGCTCAAACTGTTATTATTGAAGGTGCCGAAATAGAACCTGTAATACCTCCGATACAGGAATCGGAAGGAGTAGCGGCAGAAACCAGTGCTGAGACAAAAGCAGAGGAAACAGAGGAAGAAAAACCTAAAAAAACACGTTCAAGAAGACCTAACAGGAATTCTCAAAGAAAATCAAGAACAACTAAAAAGAGTACTAAAAATGCTGAAGAATAAAATTTTTTCTATAGTTTTGGCATTAGCTTTATTAATGCCGGCAATGGTTATGGCTGAGGATATTTATTCAAATATCCTCAATCCGCCGCAAGCTGTTGAAGTACCGCTGACACAAACATCAGCGACGGAACCGGTTCAATCAGACGGCTTAGCAGTTCAAAATGAAAAACAGGCTGTTCAGGAGCCGGCTGTAAAATCTGATGGGTTTAAGCAGCCTATAAGCAGAAAAAAAATTGCAAAAAAATTTCTATTAGCTATGGCAGGTGTGTTGATTTCGTCCCTGTTGATATTCTTTATACTTACGTTTTACAATAGGCTGAGAGAAAAGTTTCTTAATCAGGTTAAAACCCCTGAAGGGGAGACTTCGTTGGAAACTCCGGATGATTTGGAAGGCGCAGTGAGGTCTTTCCTTGATAAAACTAACTGGGGGTAAATGGTAAGGTAATGTAAAATTAAGGGCAAAACGCTTATGACAAGAGAGTTCCAATTTTATATAGTGCCTACTCCGATAGGAAATATTCAAGATATTACCTATAGAGCTGTTGAAATTCTGAAAACGGTTGACATAATTGCATGTGAAGATACAAGGGTTACTCAAAAACTTCTTTATCATTATAATATAAGAACTAAATGTGTTTCTTATCACAAATACAATGAACGAGAGAGGGTCGAATTCTTTTTAAGAGAGCTTAAAGACGGAAAAAGGATTGCCCTTGTGTCTGATGCCGGAACACCGAGGATATGTGACCCCGGAGAAATTATAATTAAAGAACTTATTATGAATAACATAACTTTTACTGCGCTCCCGGGCGCAAGTGCAGTTACGACTTTCCTTTCCCTAATACCGAGGTGCGGGGAAGAGTTTACGTTTATTGGTTTTATTCCAAGGACAGAAAAACAAATCACAGAGCTGGCAGTTAAGTATTCTAATCTAAATCTGGCTTTTTATGATTCTCCGGAGCGGATTATTAGAACGCTGGAAACAATTAAGTCTGTGAGACCAAATGCAGTAGTATCAGTTGGAAGAGAGTTAACTAAGCTTTTTGAAGAAATTAAAACCGGGGCTGTAGATGAAGTTATTGGAGCTTTTAAATCCGGAGTCAAAGGTGAGATTGTATGTATGCTCTATAGAGATGTGATTTCAGATGAAATACAATTGGAAGGGAAAATTAAAGCCTTGAAATCTAAGGGGTTTAAGGATAAGGAAATATCAGTTATCTTATCTACACTTTACGGTTTAAATAAGAATCAAATTTATAAGAAAAGCCTGGATATGTAAATCTTTGTAAACATTTTTGCAAAAATCCTAAAGTTTTTAAAAATTGTGCCGATAACAATATTACGAAAGATACATTTACCAGAAAGGATTAAGCAGGATATGTTAAAAAAGATTGCAAACCCCACAAATAATACTTTCAGTGGTGTTGAATTTATATTAAGAGGAGCTAAAAAACGAAGGGCCATGGCGATTTCAAACGCAGTTACGGTAAATACTGAGGCCGGAATTGAAGTAAAACTGCGGGCTGTGAAGTAATGGGGACTGACGATTAAGTAAGATGGTTGAGAGTATGAACGGCGGCTGATTTTGATACAAAATCAGCCGCCGTTATTAATCCTAATTTTTCCCTACGATATTGATTAGCGGGGACGAAGCGCTAGCATATGCTTTAACCGGGATTCTGCCGGCTTCGTACGCTGCTCTGCCGGCTTGGACTCCGAACTTAAAGGCTTCAGCCATTTTTACAGGGTCTTGTGCCAGAGCGATAGCGGTATTTACAAGACAGAAGTCTGCACCTTGTTCCATAACCAGCGAGGCTTCTGACGGAACTCCAAGCCCTGCATCTACTACCACAGGAACTTGGGCTTGTTCAATGATAATTTTAATATTTTCAAGAGTTTTAACACCTTGCCCTGTGCCGATTGGAGAAGCGAGCGGCATAACGGTTGCGCAGCCGATTTCTTCAAGTCTTTTAGCGAGAACAGGGTCGGGATTTATGTACGGCAGAACAACAAAACCTTCTTCGATAAGGATTCTTGCAGCTTCAAGGGTTGCAATAGGGTCTGGCATGAGATATTTTGCATCCGGAATAACTTCAAGTTTAATCCAGTTGTTTATGCCCATAGCACGTGAAAGACGTGCTACACGGAGAGCTTCTTCTACTGTAGCGCAGCCGGCGGTATTCGGAAGAATCCAGTATTTGGAAGTGTCGATATGTTCAAGAATGTTTTCATGACCGGGAGCTTTCATATCTACCCTTCTGATAGCAACTGTAATAATATCGGCGCCTGAAGCTTTCAGAGCTTGTTCCATAACCTCGTAGGAACTGTACTTTCCGGAACCTATCATTAATCTTGATGAAAATACTTTGTCTGCTATTTTAATACTCATAATAAGAGCCCTCCTTGATAAAAATTATACATCTAAAAAAATACTTTTAAAAATAAAGTGTTTATGATATTATTTGACTATCATCTGGAGACGTGGCCGAGTAGGCTGAAGGCGGCACCCTGCTAAGGTGTTATATGGGGCAACCTGTATCGTGGGTTCGAAT
>CALVBP010000040.1 GCA_944325825.1 Candidatus Gastranaerophilales bacterium
GCTCTAATAGTTTACGTTAAATTTGTAATAATGCATAAAGAGGCAGACTGGTAGTTATAGGATTTGTCTTGTAGTTTTACTTATGTCTGCCGACAATTAATCTACGTGCGTAGCACTCCGCAGCAGTTTTTGTATTTCTTACCGCTGCCGCATGGACATGGGTCATTACGTCCTATTTTTCCTGCGGGAATTGGTAATGGTTCCGGTTTGGGCGCAGAAATTATATCAAATACTTGTGAAAAGGCTCCTGAGCAATAAAGAATTGTTGCAGAAGAGTAAATTTTATTATCCAAATATTCTGATTTATATTCTGTTATCAAGTCTTTAAAAGAATAGGAGGTATTGAGTACTTCATTAATAACGTCCATAAAATTTGGGTATGCATCTTGAACTCTTGCAAGGATGGTATCCGGAATAGAATCATTTGATAAGAAGTATTCAATACAGTCTTTATAATTTTCTACCGAATCTTTATTTTCAAATATTTTTGTAAAAGTTTCATAAAAAGGAACTGCATAGAGTCCTTTTTCTTTGTCAAAAATTACGGCGACATCGTAGATTTCGCTATGAGAAGCAAATCCCCCGAGAGAGTTTTCCAAAAAATTAGAATAGTTGTTATCAAGTTCTTTTACATGGAAGAATTTATATTGTTCAATATTTGAAAGCTTATCGGTAAGGTCAATTTCTTCCCCGTCGTTGAAAGCTCCGATGATGTCATCAGCGTGTTTGTTTGTTGTTAAAATGATGTCTTTGCCAAAGGTTTTTATAAATTTATCATACATTTCAGAAATTGTGGTTTTGATTTCTTCTTCTTTTTCCGGATTATCCAGATAAAGGAGTCTGGGGTTTTGAACAAGTTTCATAACAGCATATCTCATAGCTTCTTCTTTTTGTGAATGAGAGAGAACGCTGGAAATTTCAATTACATAATATTCTCCACGGAACTCAAAAATCCTTGCAGCAATATATTGTCCGGCATAAACTCCTCTAAAGCTGGTCATTTTTGTCAGAGAAAGTACGGTATATATTTTTTCATTAATTAGATTGAGAAGTTCGAATCCATTTTTTAGAATTCGTTTGATTTCGTAAATGGAAGACTGAGTATTTAAGAGGCTTTCAGCGACTTCTTTATTTTTGTACTTGCCTTCTTCAATAAACATTTTGAGTACGGGTGTATGGTCTTTTCCTATATTTCTTTCAAAGATATAGGGTAAAAATACTTTTTCCATCTGGTTTAGAGGAATATTTCTGGCTCCGATTGTTGCCAAATATTCATCAAAATCAGCTTTAACAATTTCATTTGACTGGGTAAAATCAAAAATATCTTTTATAACTTCATTAATTTCATTAATTTTGTCTATGACTGTCATATCCCTCTCCTAATTTATGTCTGTAATAAGAATACATTAAGTATAATATTTTGACAATAATACTTTTAGGACAATCAAGGTATTATCCTGTTTACCTATAGTTATTTAGAAAATACCGGAGGCGGCTGAATATACAGAGGTTTCAAGTCACCCCATCCGGTGTTTATCCCTGCTTGAATTTTTTCATAGGCTATTTTGGTTAAAATTTCTCCGAGCGGGTAATTTCCTTTCTGGTAGGAGACAATATTTTCGGTTATTGTACTGAATCTTTCAAAAAGACTATCGTCAGTAATAAGTCTTTTCCCTTTAACTATTTTATCAACTTCTTCCAGTTCAACTGCACCGAGGATTTTCCCGTCGTATACATAGGCCTTATTTTTTCTTGCATCCAGAGCGACTAAATCATTCCCGCCGAGAATTTTTGATAAAATTTCTAAAGAGGATACTCCTACAGTCATTATGTCAAGCTGCTGAGCCAGTGTTCTTGCAACAGTTACGCAGGCTCTTATTCCTGTAAAACTTCCTGGTCCTATATCGGTTGAAATGTAATCTAAATCATTCGCCGTCATATTTGTTTCTTTCAGCAGCTTAACTATTGTAGATATTAAGTATGCGGAATGATAATTCTCTTTGTTTGAAAGAATTATTTCGTTTTTAAAACACTTCCCGTCAGACAATGTAACATATGTTTTATCCAGACAGGTGTCGAAAGAAAGCATATTCACTTTTTTAAACCCTCAATAACATAATTATTTTTTTTACCTATAGAGCTAAATTCGTATATTCTTGAATCGTCATCATCATAAGTTACATTAATTTCGATTCTTTCAAACGGGAGCTCACCCTGAGAGAATTCCGCCCATTCCACAAAAGTTATTTTTCTGCCTTCGGAATATTCTCTGAGTTCATCTGTAATAGTGCTTATTCCGGCATGTTCAAGCCTGTATAAATCAAAGTGATAAACGGGAATTGAGGCGCTATGATATTCGTTAAGTATTACAAAACTCGGGCTTGTAACTTTTTCTTTTACTCCGAGAGATTCTGCGGTCAGCCTTACGAAAGCAGTTTTTCCTGCCCCTATTTCACCAAATAGATTAACAAAACAGCCATTGTCTTTAACAAGTTTTGCAAACTTCTCGGCAAGTTTTTTAGTATCTTCTAATGTTATACATTTTTGTTTAAATTTATTTTCCACTATATTGCAACTACCTTATTTCTACCGTTCTCTTTGGCTTGATAAAGAGCTTTGTCTGCTCTTTCAAATAGTTCTTCTCCGGTTTCGTCCGGACTAAATTCGGCTATTCCCATACTTATTGTAACATTTATATCTTTTTTGTCAGCATCATTTTCTCCGATTGTTATCGGGGAAGTTTCTACAGCTTTGCGGAGTCTTTCCCCTACAACCTTTGCTTCGTCCAGAAGTGTGAACGGAAGCAGGATTGCAAACTCTTCTCCGCCGTAGCGTGATGGTATATCTGATTCTCTAAGCAGTTCTTTGATTATGTGTGCAGTTTGTCTTAAAACTTCATCACCGGCTGCGTGACCGTAAGTATCATTGACTTTTTTAAAGAAGTCTACATCAATCATCATTCCGCATAAAGGTTTTTGCTGGCGTTTGGCTGCCGCAACTTCTTGTTTGAGACGGACTTCAAACTGGCGCCTGTTGTTGAGTGATGTAAGTGCATCCAGTGTTGCATACTGTAATATTTTAGAATAATTATTCGCTCTGCTTATTGTAACTGCGGATTGTCTGGTAAGCTGTTCAAGATAGTCGATATCACGTTTGGATAATTTTTCTGTCATACTTCTTGCAACAATGCAACCCGTAATTTCTCCGTCTGTAAGAAGTGGAAATGCTCCTATTTTATCATCATTTGTAAGAATAAATCCATAGCCCGGGTCAAGTTTGTTCAGAGCTTCAAAAATCCTTTCATCGTTACAGGCTTTTGGCCAGATAAGTTTAAATTCATCATTCTGTTTTAAAAAAACATAAATCAGATGGTCTGAAATAAATCTGTCCAGCATTTCTCCTATAAGAGGGACAATGTAGTTAAGTTCGTACTGGGTTTCAATAATTTTTGCAATGTTTTTCATTGCATCATGAAATTCAACATTTATCTGAGATTGCTCATTTAAAACAATATTCTGAAGTTTAAGCGATATTTGCGAGCCAAAAATTTTCATCAGGAATAAAAATTCCATGTCGATAGAAGTATTTTCTTCGAAAATTGTTTCAATTACTCCAAAGCACATTCCGCCTTTAACAACCGGCATGTAGAGCGAATCTATTTTAAAACGGATTCCGCTAATATTTTGCGGAAGTTTGTATGCCTTACCGTTTATTACAAAATCATTTCCGTGGATAGTTTCGTATGCATTATAGGCAGAATCTTTTTCTTCTCTGTTTAAATGTTCATCAATTATGCTCCAGTTTGAGGCATAATTTCTTAATGTAGAACTGTTCGGGTCAAAGACATAGATGTTTAAATCTTTTATTGAAATATATTCAGAAACGACAATCTTCAGCTCTTGAACAAGTTCAGAAGAATCAAGTTCTTTTGTAAGAATATCAGCAATTTTTGATAAAAAATGTAGTTTGTTATTATCCATTAGTATTCTTCTTCCTCGCTGAAATAATTAAATCCTGCGCAGGTCTTAAAGTTTTTATACATAACTTTATCAAATTCTTCATCGGGGACGACTCTGCCGTTAACATAAGTATAGCTGAAACTTCCAATTGGTTCATCGGTAAGTTTTTGAGTGAAATACTCGTCGCTTGTAATAAATCTCCTTGTAACTTCATTTAAAAGATTAAATATATAGGCAGTTTGCAAATCTGAAGAATTAGGTGTTTCCGTAATTAACAGTGCAGCTTTTTGGAGTTCAGATATAGCCTCTCTGTGCCTGTTGAGACTTCTTAAGAGTATTGCGAGGTTATAATGGCTTTCAAACTTCATTGGTGCAAGGTCAATCGCTTTGCAATAGTCAAGGCCTGCTTCTCGGAATTCTCCTCTTAAATGATGTGCTACGGCCCGGTTATAATAGATATCCGGATTTTTTTTGAGTATTTTGGCGGCTTTATCGTAAGCTTTTACAGCTTCTCCAAGGTATTTATATGCAAGATACTGTTTTTCATACGGCAGATAAAGAGCCTTTCTTCTAAAAGCTACACCCTTGTTAAAAAAGGCGAGACCTCTGTTTGTATTTACGCTTTTAACATTACTGTAAACAAACGGAATCCAGAGTTTAAATAATCTTATTTTCGGAATTTCATCAAACTGGGAAATTGCTTCGTCAAAAAACCCCAAATCTTCTGAGTATACAATACCAAGATTCATCCTTGCAAGTACAAATCGTGGATTGGCTTCGATAGCACGGGTATATGCATCTACTGCGGAATAATAATCTTCGTGTACCGTATAAATATTCCCCAAATTAAACCAGGCTTCGTAATGCCCCGGATACAATTCAAGACCTTTAAGGTAATAATCCAGGGTTTTACCCATGTTATCAGCTGCATATGCCTGGTCGCCTTTGTATATATAATATGTTCCTTTAGCGTGCCTGTATTGTTCTTTAAACCAGTCACGATAAAAATATCCGACAAATACAAGAATTGCGAGAAATATTATAAATGTTACCTTTGAAAAAAGCTTTCTTAAGAAACGTTTCATGGTTAAAATTATACTCCAAAATTGAAATCTTGGCTATCTAAAAGGTATAAAAATGCATGACAGCTTGTGTTAAAATAAATTTATGATTAAAGTTAAATGTCCGGCAAAAATTAATCTGACTCTTGAAATCGTAAACAGAAGAGAGGATGGGTTTCATAATATTAAAAGTATTATGCAGATGATTAGTCTGTATGATTATCTAAGCATCAGTGCAGAAAAATCTGACAGAATTTTAATAAAGCTGTCTGGAACAAGTGAAGAAATTCCTTATAATGAAAAAAATCTTGTTTGGCAAGCAGCTGACTTGTTTATGAAAGAATCAGGTATAAAATTAGAAGTTAATATATTTATAGAGAAAAATATTCCGATAGCAGCCGGGCTTGCCGGAGGAAGTACGGATGCTGCAGGTACAATCTGGGGCTTGAATGAAATAACAGGCAGACCTTTCAATATGAAAAAACTAAACGAATTGTGCGCAAAACTGGGGTCCGATTTGAATGTATGCTTAAATGGCGGCTGCACTATAGCTACTTCCAGAGGGGAGATTACCCGAAAACTTCCGGTAATTGAATCGGATGTTACACTTATTAAACCTAAACATCTCGGAATATCCGCAGGTGAGGCTTATAAAAAATATGCAGCGAAAGAGTTTAAACCTAAGCATAATATGACAGAACAAATGATAAATTCATTGGAGAATCGGAAAGATATAAAACCCTTTTTGTACAATGACCTTGAATACGCTGTATTTGATGATTATAAAGAATTGCAAAAAATAAAAAACGCACTTCCGAATTCTATAATGTCCGGTTCCGGTTCAACCTATTTTGTCCTGGAAAACCTGCCAAATCTTAATCTGGGAGAGGAATTCCAAATTATCAGCGGTCTAAAATTTATTTCAGAAGGTGTAAGTAACATTTTGTAACATTTTTTGATTAACTAGCAAAATAATATATTTAGGGGTTATATTATTTTATCGGGGTATTTATAATAGGGGTTGTATCCCGAACATGAGGTTAAAAACAAGTGGTAGATAACAGATCGGCAGGCTTTTTCGGAATTGGCGGAGCTTTTAATTTTAAAAGCGGAGACCCTTCGGGAACGGCAGCCAAAATGAGTCAGGATAAATATGGCTCGGAGGCTATGTATCTTCCGCCCGTGGAAGGCGAAGAAGGACAGGATGCGTTTTATAATCAGCCTTTTGTTGATAGAAGCGCCCTTTTAAGAGCTACATTAAACTCTCTTGCAATGACAAATGTCGCTTCCGTTTTGAATGCACAACGACATAAGCAGTCAATAAAAAGTCTTTTAGAAGAAGAGGAAGAAGAAATAAGAAATCTGGAAGATGTATTCAGTGACGAAGAAGAGTCCGGTGACGATGACGGGAGCAAAGAGAAAGAAGAGGAGACAGAATAAAATATTCCCCGATTTAACTATTCACGGTAATATATTTATGCTATAATTTTGCTGCAGACGAGGGGTAAATTCAATAATGTCTAAAGAAACAAAGAAAAATAAAGGTCATAACTTTTCTTTAAGAGAACCGGAATTTTATAATAAATGGAGACGTTTTTTCCAGTTTTTAGTAACTCATATTTTTTATATGATAAGATTTAAACTGGTTTACAGGCTGGAAGTACAGGGAAGAGAAAATATTCCAAAAGATAATAATTATATAGTTGCACCTAATCATCTTTCAACTCTTGACCCGCCGTTAGTAAGCGGTGTGTTAAATCGAGGTGTGGCATATATGGCGAAAAAAGAGCTTTTTAATAATATTTTTCTTCGCTGGTGGCTCAATTGGCTTGGTGCTTTTGCTGTTGACAGAGAGAAACTGGGTGTTTCTACTATAAAAACTGTTCTTACGCTTAAGAAGACCGGTTGGGTTTTAGGGATATTCCCGCAGGGAACCCGTCAGGAGCCCGGAACGATAAGTAATATTACAAAAGGGTTTGCATCACTTGCCAAAACTACCAAATGTGGTATACTTCCTATAGGGATTATAGGGACTCAAGATGTCAAAAGAATTCCGTTTAGCGGAAAAATTATCGTTAAAATAGGCAAGATTATTCCGTATTCCGAGGATGTGAATGATATGGTTGATAAATGGGGCGAGGCCATTCAGGAGCTTACTGGATATAAATATGAACCGGTTCCGGTTTAATTGGAAAAGATATAAATGAAAAAGAATTACAACAGAAGAACAGAAAAAGATTATGGTTTTATTAGAACGCTATATTACAATTTATTTGTACTATTCGTTGTAATTCCTGTTTCTAAATTAATGTATAATATCAAAATTGAGGGAAGAGAAAATGTTCCTGATAATACAAATTTAATCTTTGCAGGAAATCATGTTTCATATCTGGACCCGCCTCTCTTAACTCTTGCCGTGGGCAAGAACGTAGCTTATATGGCTAAGCAGGAATTATTTAATGATAAAAGTAAGCTTTTAAGATTTTTAGTACATTCTTTGGGCGCATTTGCGGTTAATCGTGAAAAACCGGAGCTTGCTACTTTTAAAACAGTTAAAGCTGTTTTTAACACTCATTGGTCACTCGGGATTTTCCCGCAGGGCAAAATTATTAAGGAGCCTGTTATTCAGAATGTGCATAAAGGTTTTGTAATGTTTGCAAAAAAATTTAAGGCGGATATTGTGCCCGTCGGAATATGCGGTTTTGACGGGTATGCGCACAAGCTTTTTGAGAAGCATATGACCGTCAAAGTAGGTAAGCCGATATCGTACACTCTTGATGAAAATGAAATTATCAGGCAATGGGCGGCTCAAGTATCGGAATTAACGGGTTTTGAGAATAAAATTAATACCCAAGAAACAGTAAATGTTTAACAAATTTTAATAATATCCCATTTTTAAGAAAAATTTTTATTTTATCAGTTTTATATGTAATGTTAGGGTGGTGTGTATGCGTATTTTACCGGTTAGTAATTTCAGTTTTCAAAAACCTGTCCGGAGACAGGACAGACAGGAGCGTTTTTTTGTCGGAAACCGGAGCAATACGGATACGGTTTCTTTTACCGGCGGGAATAAAATGGCCGACTGTGTAGAACACAGTGTTTCAAAAAATATGGACAGGCTTACACGTATAGCTACTGTGTATTTGGATGTGCTGGAATCTGTTGCTATGAAACTAAAAAATAAGGGTGTTTATTTCGACCGGGCATATTGCGAAAAAAACCCGGTAAAGTCGCCGAAATCTTGCACATCAAAAATTGTTCGTTCCGGTTCTTTTAGCGTACCTGATATTATTCGTGCAACATTATATATGGATAATCCTTATGACTTATCTGTTTTAAATGACGAACTGCTTCCCGAATTAGCAAAAAGAGGATATATTATTCCTAAAGCAGAAATGTCTGTAGCAGAATTGAAAAAAAGAGGGTATATCCCAAAAGCCAAAGAAACAGATTTTGATAAAGTAGCGGTTCCTGACTTAGATATCAGGCTGGCAGATGTGTTTGACCAGCGTACAAAATTGAAATCGGAATTTCGTTATGCAATAAGTAAACCTCAAAGTTCAGGCTATGAGGATATACAAATGAGGCTTGTCAGAACCTATGACACCAAAGAAAATCCTGTCCAGCATGAACTTCTTATTCTTTTTGGGCCTGAATATTCCAGAGTTAAGCAATTTGAGTCCAAATATATTTATGAATACTTGAGAAAATTTAATGAATTAAATTTCAGAAATAATAATATAGGTAAAAATAGCTATACAAAAGTTTGTGACCGTTATATTGAACTTATTGAAAAAATGGTAAGAGGTAATATTTCACAAAAACTATATGAGAATGCCAAAAATAAAGATATGTTTGGTATTACAGAAGACATACCAATTACGTTTACAGAAGATGATTTAAAAATATTAGAACAATACTTCTTTGAATTAAATGAAAAAATTATATGGTTTTACCGTGATGCAAAAAAATTCGTCAGAACGGATAAGTCCGGTCAAAGCCAGCTTTATCGTGAATCTAAGGCTGACAGAGATAAATTACAGGTGATTCATGATGGACTTTTGGACACTATTAAGATGTTTATGTCTGAAAAAAAATATGACGATATTCTGAAAGCCACGGAAGAACAACCTAAAAAGCAACTTCAAAAAAAAGTAAAAAAGAAAGTTTAGTTATTTTTCTTGTGATGTTGTTTTTTTGAATTTTTATTCGTTTTTTTAGTAAACTGCTGCGGAGCTGCGCCATAAGATGTTTGGACTCTTTTTACACTATAAACTTCCGGCATTGATTGGATTGCGGTCATTACTTTCCTCAGAGTTTCAATATTATCAAGCTCTATTCCAAGCTCAATAATTCCGAGTTTATTGTTCTTTGCTTTTACGTTAGCGTAATTAATATTTGTATTATTATCAGATACAACACCGATGATATCTTTTAAAAGTCCCATTTTTTCGGCTGTTTCAATCCTTATGGTTGTGCTGTATGTTTTATTAATATTATTTCCGCTCCAGCGAATGTCAAGAAGTCTTTCCGGCGGAATATCCGTTAGGGTTTTGCAATCAAGGCGATGAATGCTGACTCCTTTAGATCTTGTAACTACTCCGACGATGGGTTCGCCCGGGATTGGAGAGCAACACCTTGCAAAAGAGTATAAAAGTCCTTCAAGTCCGATAATATCTTTTTCAGAAGCTTTTCTTTGTTTGTGCTGAATTTGCGATTCTTGTTTCGGAGGTTTTTTGAGTTTATTGATAATTTTATTTATGGTTGTTTCGCCATAACCAAGAGCTGCAAACAAATCTTCTGCACTTATATAATTCATTTGTTTTGCAACTTTATCAAACTCTCCGTTTTTCATGTAATCATCAAAAACGGCTTTTGATAATTCATGTTCAAGGTTTGCTTTCCCGATTTCAATATGGTCTTCACGCTTGTTCTTTTTATACCACTGTTTAATTTTGGAAGCAGCCTGCTTTGTTACAACAAAGTTTAGCCAATCCAGACGGGGTGCAGGAACCTTTGAAGTCATGATTTCTACAATATCACCGTTTTTAAGCTTTGTATCAAGCTGGGCAATTCGTCCGTTAATAAGTGCTCCGACAGTTCGGTGTCCCACATCCGAGTGAATACGATATGCAAAGTCAACAGGGGTGGCATTTTGCGGAAGGTCTATTACGTCTCCGCCCGGTGTGAACGCAAAAACCTGGTCTGAAAATATATCCAGTTTTACAGAATTCAAGTAGTCTTCGGCGTTTTGGGTGTCTTTATTGTACTCTACAAGTTTTCTCATCCACGAGAATTTAATGTCACTTGCTGAATCGGCTTTCTTAGAACCTCTTTCTTTATATCTCCAGTGAGCTGCAATACCATATTCTGCAATTTCGTGCATTTCCCAGGTGCGGATTTGAACTTCCAGCGGCTTTTGTCTCGGTCCGATTACTGATGTATGCAATGACTGGTACATGTTTCCTTTTGGCATTGCAATATAATCTTTGAATCTGCCCGGAATCGGTTTAAATTGTGAGTGAATCAGCCCCAAAACCTCATAGCATTCTTTTTCCGTATCAACAATTACACGTACAGCGGTGATGTCATAAAGATCATGGAATGCGACATTTAAGCGTTCCATTTTTTTATAAATACTGTAATAATGTTTTGCCCTGCCCGTAATCGTTGCATTAATTCCGCTTGCTTTTACATCCTTGGAAATTTTTTCTATAAGCAGATTAACCGTCATATCACGCTCAGCTTTTTTCTGAGAAACGAGCTGGGCAATTTCATAGTATTTATCGGGGTGAAGATATTTTAAGGATAAGTCCTCAAGTTCAGCTTTAATTTTACCAACCCCCAGACGATTTGCCAGCGGTGCAAAAATATCTAAAGTTTCCTGGGCAATCTTTTGCTGTTTCTGGACGGTCATATAATTCAGGGTTCGCATATTATGCAGCCGGTCAGCAAGCTTTAGGAAAATTATCCTAACATCACTTGCCATTGCTATTAGCATCTTTCTGAAATTCTCTGCCTGACGTTCTTCTCTGGATTTAAATTGAAGTTTACTCAGTTTTGTAACTCCTTGAACAAGATTGAGTACATCTTCTCCAAAAAGTTCTTTTATTTCCTCCGGCTTAGTTTCAGTATCTTCTAAAATATCATGCAAAAAACCTGCCATAAGAGTATGTTTATCAGCCCTTAAGCCTATTAAAATCTTTACAACTTCCATAGGGTGAATGATATATGGTTCTTCTGAAATTCTAAACTGACCGGAATGAAGTCTTTTGGCAAACTCAAAAGCTTGTTCAAGTTCTTTTATATCGTCTTCCTGGTAGTGTTCTTCTATCAGAAGCCCTCTTATTTCGTCGAATGAGATTTCATAATTTTCCATGATATAGTTATAATAGTTTTTTTTCGGAATTTTTTCAAGGGTTTGGGCATAAAATTCCCTCATATTACCGAAAATTTTTGAGATTATTCCTTAATTGCACCTTGCTGCGGATTATTAATTAAATATTTTTTACCGATAAGAAAAACTGCAATTACAGGAACAGAGCAAATTACAGAGCAGGCTGCGAGTTCTCCCCAGAGCGTAATTTCTCTAAACGAACTTTTAAAAACACTCAGCCCGACTGCAAGTGTACGCATATTATCGGTATTAGTAATAATTAAAGGCCATATAAAGCTGTTCCAGCTTGTAACAAAAGTAAATACACTTAATGTCGCAATTGCAGGTGCTGCACACGGAAGAGCAACTCTGTAAAATACCTGAAAAGGATTACATCCGTCTATCGTAGCGGCTTCTTCAAGCTCGGATGAGAAGCTTAAAAAATACTGCTTCATAAGAAAAACCCCAAACCCTCCGAATATCCCCGGGATAATAAGACCTTGATAGGTATTTACCCATCCGAATTCACTCATTAAATAAAATAAAGGAACAATGTTCACCTGTGGAGGAATCATCATTGTAAGTATAATTATAAAAAATAAAACGTCAGAGCCTTTAAATTTTGCCCTCGCAAAACCATATCCCGCAAGGGCGGATATTATTACCTGTCCGAGTGTAGTAAAAACTGCAACGATAAGACTGTTTAAAAAATATTTAACTACGGGTATGCTATCAAAAACGTTTTTATATGCGCAAAATGAAAAATTCAGATTTTTATAGTCTGTAAAAATATTCTCATTCCCGCTCAAAGAGATTAGAAACATCCCTAAAAACGGCAGAATCATTGATAAAGCGACAAAAATAAGAATAAAATACAAAGCAGCTTTTTTCATATCCAAATTGTATCAGAAGGGGTAAATTGTGTAAATCAGAGCTAGAGTGTAGACAAATCTTTTATTTTGATATTAAAAAACTGAGCAATACGCTCAAGTTTATCTAAAGCGGGGTTCATATTCATACGTTCCAGTTGGAAATATATGAGTTTTCAAAACCGAGAGCAAGTGACAAACTTCCTCTCGTGAGACCGGCTGTTTTTCTCACTCTGCAAACATTATTTGCAAGTATTTCTCCTGGATTCATTTATTTCTTGACTCATAATCCAATTACTCATAAAAAATACCTTCAAAAACTCGAAGGTATTTTTTAAATGGTCGGGATGACACGATTTGAACGTGCGACCCCCTCGTCCCAAGCGAGGTGCGCTACCAAGCTGCGC
>CALVBP010000041.1 GCA_944325825.1 Candidatus Gastranaerophilales bacterium
GTTAAATATTAAGAAATGTAACATTTAATTTAATTTTTGTGGAAAATCGTAATAAATATTAATACCGGAAAGGGGGCGGTGGCTGCTTTTTACAAATAAAGAGAATATGTTTAATATAATCTTTTAGTTTTCTTTTTTATATAAATCCTTCTGAGTTTTCGGAAGGTTTTTTAGTGCATTTATTTATGAAAGGAAAAAATTATGCAAAGGACATCTTTAATCTGCAATAATTTTTCCGGTATTAACAGGAGTTCATCAATATTTTCATCTTCTGTTATAACAGCATCTGATATTCAAAATGTGGAATTATTTTCAACAGAGATTAATTCCGGGGTTGGAATCAGAACTGCAAGGGGAAATATTGCGGTAAGTGACCTAATCCCTGTCGGGGAGAGGGTTATTAATATTTTTGAAAGTGTACAAAAATCAGTTACATACTTTTTTGTACATACTGAAAGTGCTGATGAAGGGCGAATTTACCTTTTTTACCCGAATTCAGGCAACCTCATTTTAAAGGTTTCCGGCTTAAGTGTAACCGGAAAGTCTGCAGCAACCGATGCTGCGCAGGGCTGGTCGGATTTGTGGGTCTTTTCTAATTCTGAAGAAATTTTATCTATAGAATTAGAAAATTATAACGACGAAGGCGAACTTGACGAAGTCAAAATGATGGAACTTGAAGACATGGACGGACGTACAGTTAAAGGGCTTGGTCTTGTAATTTTTTCAGGCAGATTGTGGATTTTTGACGGACAGGTTCTGTGGTATTCAGTTCAGGAAAATATTTATGACTTTAAAACATCTGATGCGGCAATATCAACATCTGCGGGATATATTGAGTTTGTAAAAATAATTACTGCCATATATCCGTATTTAGGAACCTTAGCTGTATTTCACAAAAATTCATCCTGCATGATAGCGATTGATGAGGACGATTATTCTTTTTACAAAACTTTTGATTCGCCGGGCGGGTGTGCAGGTCCAAATGCTCTTGTTTTTCATGGAACGCAGCTTTATTTTTATGATGATACCAAAAAGGGTGTATTTTCATTTCTGCAGGTAGTAAATGGAGATAAAACTCTCGGAGATAATATTGCATTGAATATCCAGGATGAACTTTTTTCAATTCCGGTATCTCAATTGGCGAATATAAAAGCGCTTTCCGTAGTTACATCTGATAGGAATGAGGTCTGGTTTTTACTCCCAGGCGAGGATGAAAGTTATTCCACCATTATGATTTATGATTATTTGAGGAAAGCCTGGGTAAAAAGAAAATCACAAAAAATCAATTGTTGTGCTGTTATAGGCGGGAAACTTTATTCTGCAGGTAAAAAGATATATGAAGAGTATGTATCTTCCGATTTTGACGGTGAGTTTATAGAATCATATTACAAATGCACTCCTCTGAATTTAGGGGTGGAAAATTCCCGAAAGATTCTTGCTTACCCGCCGAAAATAGCCCTTGATATGTATTACAGCAACGACTTTTATATTGAGTACACAAAAGACTATAACTCAATGACAACTAAAATCCGGCGAGTTGTATCCAGAACATTAAGAAATGTTCTTTATTTTGATGTCGGACATTGGGATATAAATATTTATCCTCCGCAAAAAATTAATGCGATAAAGAAACTTCCGGCTGCATTTTTTAAAACTCTTCAAATGAGTTTTTATGCAAAAGAAGAAGGTCAAAATTTCTGTATAAACAATATAGAATTTGGAAAAATTAAGGTTAAATCTTAGCTTGAATAACGGGGAAATTCAAGCGTTAGTTATATTTTCCCCGGAAAGGACTAATTATGGGAAATAAATCTACAAATACAACTTCAGCAACCAGATACGGTAATACAACAACAACTAATCCTTATGTTACAAGTACAACAAATAATTCCGGTACAACAACGACTTTTCAGCCCGGAACAGCTTACGAAACTATTTATAATACGGTAAATAATTCAGTCGGCTCTCTTCTTGATGAGTACTTGAATCCGACTTTGAATTCAACAACAAATCGTGCAAAACTGAATGCTTTTACAAATACGTTGAATACTCAGTCTAAAAATAATCTTGAAAATAACATTATAAATCCTCTTTCAAACAGAAATATGGTACGTTCTTCACAGGCAACAAATATGTATAATAATCTTGCTCAAAATAATGCAAATTCTATTGCGAATTATGCAAATGAGCTTCTTGCAAATTCTCAAAATAATACGGCTGATATTATAAATAACCTTCTTTCTTATTATATGAACGGTTATAGCGCTGTTGCCGGCAATCAGGCACAATCTTTATCTACAAGTCAGGGGAATGCTACATCAACCAACAGAGGAGACGGAGGTTCCGGTATAAGCGGTGATCAGATATTACAGCTTGCTCTGTCGGCTGTAATGGCCATGATGAGCGCTTAGCAAAGGAGATTCAATTATGGAATTAGAAAAGTATATTTTAAAATATCTGCCTATTGTAATTGTTTGTATTGCGCTTTTGCTTCAATACCATTTATTTGTAACTCCGGAATCTCTGGAGGTTAAACATAGAGAAATATTGAGCGATATAGCCGGAACTTATTCCACTAAAGAACAATATAACGACCTTAAAGGACAACTTAACAATATGCAGGCAAAAATTGACAAAATTTACGATGTAATTATGGAAGGAGGAATAAAATAATGGCTTTAATAACTATAGAATACGGCTCTTTAGCCAGTTCTGAGACCATGAATAAAAATTTTCAATATTTAGATGACAAGATTTCTGAAACGACAGGTTCTTTTACCACAAGTATTTCATCAGTATCATCAAATATTGCAACATTAAATACTAATTTATCCGACCTGTCTGATAAATTGGATGAAACAAAAAATGATATAGAAGAAACAATTAACGGAACAAATTCTTGTGTGATAACAGCATTGATGCTTCCGGATTGGTCAGCTTGTATATCAATTTCAAAACCAAAATCATATATAGCTCCATCTAACGGATATGTTCTTATAAATCCTGTTGCGAATTCATCAGGTAATCTGGTTATCAACGGAGTAACCGTTTATTTCAAATACAGAGGTCATGAAGATGATAACGCTGCGATATTAGTTCCGTATCCGGTGAAAAAGGGAGATGATGTAACACTTACTTCAAGTGCAATTGCCACATACTTTTTGCCGGTTGTAGAAAAAATAGTGATTGAAGGAGAAGAGGAGGAAGAAGATGCTTAAATATGCTTTAATAACAGATTCGGTTTCCGGTCTTTGCGATGTAGGGTTAGGAGATAATGAGACTTTTTATAAATCTATAGGGATGCAAAAACTTGATGTAACTCAAGGTTATGACGGTCAATGGTATCTGAGTGAAAAATTAAAGAGCGAATCCTATTTGCAGCAACAAGCAGAATACCGGAAGGATGTTTTTGAAAAAGAATTTTTCCAAACTTCTCTGGGGTGGATAAGAAGAGAAGTAAAAATGAAAGACGGCAGTACCAGAAACTTTCTATCTGACTTGCTGTTACAGATAAAGGCGGGTCTTGATATGGGAATTAATGTTGATATCTTAACGTACGAGCTGCCTGATTTTACCCGGGAAATGGATGAAAATTATATAAAAACTCTTCAGGAAACAAAATCGGCTACACAGAATTTTATTCAGGAATGTTTGTTGCAAACGGTTACTGACTGGGAAGGATAAAGGAGGATAAAAATGAGTTTAATAATTGAAAACGATGGAACCATATCTATTTATCAGGGAGATAGCGGTGAAATTGTCGTTTCAGGTTTAGATAAAACAAAAAATTATAATGTTTATTTTGCGATACAGGATTCTAAAAGAAATCTGATAGGGGAAGAATTACAGGTAGCCGTAAGTAAATCGGATACGGTATCTTTTGTACTTACGTCAGATTATACGAATCTGCTTACAGTTCCGGCAAATAAGCCGTTTGAAGTTTATTATTACGGTATTAAAGCCAGTCAACCGGGAGAAATGAGTGAGGATACATTATTTGTTGCGAATTGCGGATACGGAGATTTAAACAGAATTCTGGTTTATCCGAGGAAAGTGAAAGGCGGGGAATATGTCGAAGAATCAAATTAATGTCGGTTTTAATGCTGCCGGAAATATTAAACCTCCCCATAATTGTGCATGTATAAACGGTTTGAAAGTGAGTACTAATAAAACTCAAAAGAATATAGAACTTACAAATAACAGAGCTGAATATTTTTCAGACCTTGCAGAAGAATATAAAAATATGGCTGCCGGATATATGGAACAGGCTAAGTATTATGCTGAGACAAATGCTAATGTAACCGTGGAACAATTTAAGGAGCTTGAAGATTCTCTGGAAAATTATGTGCTGGAAAGTGAACTGCCGACAAAAGTTAGTGCGTTTGAAAATGATGCAGAGTATGTTACAGATTCCGAAATGGAAGATGCTCTCGGGGAGTTGGATGTCTTGCCGCCCAGAGATAATTGTGAAAATATGTATTTAAAAACCGACGGCACAGATGTTTTCTGGTCATATGCCGCAGGCGGTCTTGAGATTGGGGATATCGGCATAGCTCCTCTTGGTATAGACGAGACCAAAGGATTGAGGCGGTATCTTAACGGCAGCGTGATGGAAGCAAATTCTAACACACAGGTTTTTATTAATAAACTAAAAACAGCAGCAACGCTTTATCCTTCCCTTATTTGTTCGGAATCCGATTGGCAGGTGATTGCCTCGTCCTCTGTCGGCGGGCAGTGCGGAAAGTTTGTAATAAATTACGAGACAACTCAAACACCGGTAGCCTGTAATATTGCCTATTGCAGACTGGCGAGTGAGAATCAAAAATACATAGCGTATCCTTCCGGCACAACTCTTGAAGCAGGTGCGGAAGTCTATCAAGTAAAAGCATTCAGCGAAGACACCACCCTTATTCTCGGTGCTGTTTTAGAGGTTGCAGCTTATAACAATGATATGTTAAACGGAGAAACAATCTCATTTGTCGGAGACTCTAATACATATTCTCTTTTATCAGTTAACGGAGCACCGACTACATACTACCTGCAAACTGAATCGGATACGGTAGAATCAATTCGACTGCCTAAAATAGTTATGCCTGTTCAAGGTTTAACAGATATGACAAAGCTGGGTGCACTTACAGAAGCCGGACTGCCGAATATTGAGGGTTCAATCGCCGATAATACGACAGTCGATACTTCACAGTTTTTGAGCGATAGTAACGATATTTCAGTAACGGGCGCTTTAAGTATGACAACAAAAACAAGTGCTACTTATGGGATTGGGAATTCAAGTATTACAAGTATAGATGAGCCGAAGTCAATTGATTTCGATGCTTCACGTTCTAACCCGATTTACGGAGCTTCTGATACTGTACAGCAAGAACAAATCCAATATCCATACTTCATCCAGATAGCTACAGGTCAGGAGACACAGGCAGATATAACAAACGAAATTGAACTCAATAATCCGTTCTTTTTCGGTATGTACCAGTATTTTGAAGCCGAACCGAATAATTTAAGCTGGTTAAAATCTGCCGGTCAATGGAACTCTAAGGCTGTTTATCCGGATTACTACAATTGGCTTTTGCAGGAAAAGAACAATCCTTCCACTCTTCCCGCCGACACTGCAAATGTTGAAATAGCAGGCTCTTTAACAAACAATAACGGGGTATTGAGCGGATTCAGCGAAAGTAATTATGCCCTTGTACCGGATATTCCATCAAATATAGAGAGTCTGGAGATTGTATTCAAATATACTACAACGGACGATGTTACGACACGCCAAACAGTTTACGGACAAAATATAGTGAATAAAACTACTCCGCAGCTAACTATCGGGAACGGTAGTGGACTAAGTCAATGCTTGTTTTCTCTGGATGCCGACAATTGGGGTTCCGGCATTTACACATTAGAATCACCTGTGGCTAATACTACTTATACAGCTAAAACAACGTGGGATAATGTAAGTAAAACACATAAATTTTTCCTTGCTGTAAATAATGGTGACTTTGTAGAGCAAGGTTCTGTTTCACAGGAGACAGTTTATTGGGTAGAACAATTAAAAATAGGACTGGATATAATTATCTACCCTTGGCTCGGTTCAATAGACCTCAACGGCTGCTATATAAATATCAACGGTTCCCGCTGGTGGAGCGGAATGTCTAACGGTGTGAAGTATTCAACAGAGGATTACACAGACTATGATTATGTTATAAATACTTCTGACGAGACGTTTAGACTGCCTGTAAAAACCAAGGGGGCTCCTTTGACAGCGGAAACAGTCCCTGTCATAAGTAACGGATATGGTTTGGGGTTGGTTGCAAGCACCGGAGTGCATTATCTTATTGATACGGGAAATGGCGCCGGAAATATTTTATCAGGAACAGAGGCTAAAACTCCGATGTTAACAGGCTCTGCGTATTCGACTTCATCTTCCAGCAGTTTAAATAATGGGCAGGTTGTGGGAGTTAGTACCAATGCTGCGTATTCTGGTTTAATTGCTGACTTCACCGGTATAAACCCCGAGGGATTATATCTCTACTTCTATGTAGGAGATACCATTCAGAACGCCAACCTGATAAACGCTGGTAGGCTTGCAGAACAAATAAACGATATTAAGGCTATACCGCACATTATAGAGAGCTACCGGAATGGTCAATCGTGGTATAGAGTCTGGTCTGACGGTTGGTGTGAACAAGGTGGCATAACCAATTTTGAAGGTACAAATAAGGAGGTATTATTCTTAAAACCTTATAGAGATGTTAATTACACAGTAACTATGGCAATTGGTGTTCAGAGTGATACCGGAGTTTGGGGTTCAGAAATTGCTTGCTGGGATAGAACTGCAACAGGATTTACAACGAGACGTGCTAATGTGTTTTGGCACGCTTGCGGTTATTTAGAATAGGAGGAACCATGGCTTATAAATTAGAAAAACCATATACAGACAAACAAAAAGCGGATTTTATTGTCAAGTACAATCATAATACGGGATTAAAAATAGTAGAGAGTAATACGGCTCTTTGCGCTCTGGAAGCATGGGAAGAGGTAAATGAAAACGGTGATATTCTAGATAATACTGAAATATGGCAACAAGAGCAGCAAGAAAAAGAAGTCGCAAGAATTAAATCTCTAAAACTTACAAAGCGTGTTTTTGCACTTGCGCTCCAACAAATGGGGATAACGTATACGCAGCTTAAAACTCTTATTTCAACTAGTGAACAAGCTCAGCTTGAATGGGATTTGTGTGTTGAGCTTGAAAGGGCGAATCCTCTTTTAGATACAATGGCGGCACAAATGGGAATATCATCCGAACAGCTGGATTATATTTTCAGGAAAGGAAACGGAGAAGATATAACCCCGCCGGCATCGGAAATAGAAGTTACAACAAATGAAAGTGAGGAATTATGAAAAAACTTTTATTCTTTTTAATATTTATAAATTTTTTACCGTCAGTAATGGCAGATGAAGTATTAAATACTGTTAAGCCGGAACAAAAGTTTAATGATAACAGAGCTTCTGTTTCTGTGCAAAAACAACCCTCTTGGGAGACATTCCAGAGCCAGAGTGTTAAAAATAACTGGTTTTGTATAATTGTTCAGGTAAATGGTAAAACTTTAGAATCATTACCGCAGTTACAAAAATAGGAGGTAGTTTTAAAAATGATTGAGTGGTATTCAAACGAATATGCGGGTATTTTCTTTGATGATATTCCTCATGTCTCAATTAGATACGCTCTTCCTTCTATGACAAAAGAAGAGGTAAAATCAATAGAAAAATACCCTTTTATTAATAAAAAAACACTGGCTGTCCGGCTTATTGATTACAAAAAAGACAAAACTTACAGTTTTATAGTACCGAAAGGTTATTGTTATGACGGGGCTTCCATACCCCGTCTTTTTTGGCGTGTAATCGGGTCAAATACGGACAATAGTTTTCTAATTGCTGCACTTGTCCATGATGTGTTATGTGAGAACCATTCTTATATAGATAATGACAGAAGGTTTTCGACAGAAGTTTTTAATGCGCTTTTGGAAGCATCTGATGTTTTTCCTCTAAAACGGTTTTTGATGAAAAATTCTGTTAACTGTTTTCAGAAGTTATTTTGCGGCTGGAGAAAAACCGGTCAGAAGGGAGCCGAAGTTAAAAATGGTTAGATATAAATTATTGGATAAACAGAAAGAATTTATAGAAATTCCGCATTCAAATCTGCTTGATGTAGCAATTTATCAGGGCGGGTACGGAAGCGGTAAAACCTGGTGCGGCTCTCTTTTGGGGATACTTCTTGCAAAGAAGTATCCCGGCTCCAGAGGTTTGGTGGGAGCAAAAGAGTATGAGCTTGTGAGAAAGACAACTCTTGTAAGTTACCTTGAACACCTTGATGAGCTGGGGTATCAGCCAGATAAGGATTACATATATAATAAAATTGATAAAGTTATAAAATTTTCAAACGGCTCTGAGATTTTATTTTCTGCACTTGAAGATCCTGAAAAATTTAAATCCCTTAACCTCCACTGGGCAGAAATAGAAGAAGCTTCGCAGATAAGCGATTCTTCGTTTAAACAGCTTTTAGGAAGATTAAGAAATACTTACAGGGGTAAAAACTGGGTTGATTTTCGATACAGACTTTTCGGACATACAAACCCGCAATCAGATAAAGGCTGGATTTGGCAAAGGTTTGTTGAACATTCTAAAGAGAATTACCGCCTGATTATCGCCCCCACAACAAACAATATATATTTACCCCCGCATTTTATAGAATCTATGAAAGAAAGCTTTGATGAAGAGTATTATAAAATCAATGTTTTGGGTGAATTTGGGGACTACTCATCGGGGCTTGTTGTAAAAGGCTTTGGAGAAGAAAATAAACTCAAACTTAAATATAATCCCAATTTACCCCTCCATCTTACCTGTGACTTTAACGTTGATCCTATGTGCTGGGCGCTTGCTCACAAAGATGATGAAAATGTCTACTTTTTTGATGAAATAGTTATTGAAAAAACAACAACCCAGCAGTGTATTGATGAATTTTTAAGACGGTATCCCAACCATAAATCTTCTATAATAATTAACGGGGATGCTTCCGGAGACAATAGAAGCACCCAGAGCGAGTATACGAATTATGCGATTATTAAAAATGCGCTAAAAAATCACGGGTATGAAGATGTTAAATTCAAGCTCCGTGATTATAACCCGCCGATTTTGAGCAGAATTTCCGCTTTTAATGCACGGGTTAAAAACTCAAATAATGAACGACACCTTTTTGTCGACCCGAGAAGATGCAAATGGATTCTTTATAATATTTATAACCTCTCATTTAAAGAAGGAACAAGTATTGTGGATGTTCCGACTCATACCCAGATAAAGAATAACAGAGAATCAAAATTCTTAGAACATCCCTTTGATGCAATAAGTTATCTTGTAGAATATTACTGGAAACTAAGGGGATAGAGGATAACGGTGTAAATGGGTTGTCTAGTCCATTATTTGTGTGCCTAAGGTTCTTATTTGCAAATAAAACAATATTGCAATAATTATTAACAATGCAGATAAAATATATAATGCAATCTTCTGGTGTTTACTGCTAATGGTTGGTTCCAGGTATTTGAGTTTTTTGGATTTAATCAAGATAAATTCTATAGGAATAAGGCAGGCGGCTGCGGCGATAATATAAGATCCAAGACTGCCGGATATAAAAGCAACGACTCCGATTATAAAGAAAAAATCCCTGTTCAAGATATGCGATGAAAGACAAGTCAATGTATAACCAAGAACATCTCCCAGTAATGTTAGTAAAGTTGCATAATAAATAAAATTAATTGTTCTGAACTTATTTAATGTTGGAAAACCTTTTAATACAAGCTCAAGAGGTAATCCCAATACCAATGCAATGAGTGTAAGAAAGGCTGTGACTGATAATGGATATACTAAATAAAAAGGTCCGTTAATAAACATGATTATATACAAAATCAAAGATAAGATATACGACGATATTAAAATCCAAAGAGAAATTGGTGCTTTCATACAAATATTAAAACATAAAAAAATAAAAATAATATGTAGAAAAATAATAGAAAGGATAATATTATGACTAAACAATTTGATATAAATAATTTAAAAAAATATGGTCAGAACATTTTTAGTAATATGATGGAAAAGGCTACTCGAAAATACCAGCAAAAATATGGTTTTGATATTGGTCAAGGAAATAACCCTACCTGGAATAATGAATCAGATGCGTTTAGGCATGCTTATATGCAATGGTGGTTGTTTAATCATAGTAATTCTAAGTATGCACGAAGGCTTGGGGATGAACACGAAAATACAAATCCAAATAATCCTTCAAGTGAAAGAAATATGGATTTATGGAATAACTCAATTGGCAGAGAGGTTGCGCATGAAATAATATATGAAAATCCGGATGATTTAGGTTTATATACGGATGAAATGTTAAATGATATGGCGGCGGAAAAAATAGTCAGAAAAATGAGAGCTGGTGAAATGATTACTAATCCTAATGATTTACGAAGATTTGAAAATATGGAAATGGAAAGGCTCAATGATGAAGACAGAGTTTTCTATAATGGGGAATTTTCAAATATCAAGGAAAAGGTAGATAATAGAATAATGAGTAGTTATCTAAACCAGGCAATTGAAAATAATTGGAAAATCGACGATAAAGCAACTCTTGATAAACGGGTATCCGACGGTGAATTAATATATATAGATAATTATGTTAAAGCAAATGGTAAACGTTTAAAGGGTTACTATAAAAGATGTCCTGTTAGATAAAATTTTTCTGTGATATGTTGATTTTTCAGGGTGCAGGGGGGGATTTTTCCCGCCCCTACTTTTTTGTTTGACTGTGCTAAACTTATTTTATGCGAAAGATTTTGGGCATAGTTTGTATACTGTTGTTTTTTACAATATTTGTATATTCTTATTTTGTAGAGCCTTCAAGACTTGTTACAGAATATGAGACTATTTCATTAAAAAACTGGAATAAGAATCTAAACGGTTTTAAAGTCGCAGTTGTTTCCGATTTACATATCGGAGCGAAGAAAATTAATCTTGAAAAAGTTAAAAAAATTGTAAAAATGATAAATTCGCAAAATCCGGATTTGGTAGTAATTCTTGGTGATTTTGATGCCCTGCGCATTGAGGTTTCTAAGATTCCTCATGAGGATATTTCCAAAACTTTGAATAAACTAAAAGCTCCATGCGGAGTTTATGCTGTGCTCGGTAATCATGATTATGAGCCGGAGGGGGTTGTAAGAAATATTCTTGATAATACGGATATAAAACTTCTAAAAAACAAATCAGATTATATTACATATAAAGGTGAAAAAATAAGAATCTGCGGGATTGGCGATTGGTGGAGTGAAGATATTGATGTAAAAAAAGTAATCGGTGAAATAAATATCCCGACAATTTTTTTGTCTCATAATCCGGATGCTTTTGATTATATTCCGGAGAAAACTTCTCTGATTTTGAGTGGACACACGCATGGCGGAGAAGTTGTCCTTCCGCTGTTCGGCTCTCCATTTGTCCCGTCTGTCCATGGTAAAACCTTTGCAAAAGGATTAATAAAAGAAAATAATAAAATTCTCTACATAACTCCCGGTATAGGTACGTTGAGCGGATTTAGACTCTTTAATCCTCCGGAAATAGTCTTTTTGACTTTAAAACAGAAATAAACAGAGGGGGCGGAATTTCTGAAAGAAATTCCGCCCCCTCTGTTATTTTTGCTTCCGGGATAACTCCAAAGTTAAATATATTTTCCTTTATACTTATCCCTTTGCCCCTTAGCCCTTTAATTGGCTCATAACTTCATCAGCAAAGTTATCGCTTCTTTTTTCAAGTCCTTCACCCAGAACGAATCTATCAAATTTAGTGATATTGAATTTGCCTGAAATAAGCTGTTCAATTGTTTGGTCAGGGTTTTTAACAAACGGCTGTTC
>CALVBP010000042.1 GCA_944325825.1 Candidatus Gastranaerophilales bacterium
TTCTCTTTGTCCTTATCATTCGCTGTAGAATTAACAAGTCTTCTCGTCTTCTACCTATTCTCTTTTCAAGGTGCTAATTCTTCTGAAAATTATTCTCTCGGAAACATCCCACGAGAATAATTTCATACTTTTTGCTATTTATTTTCGTTTTCAATTTCGGTTTAAATTTTGCAAGCTATCTTGTGATTACTAAGTTATCTTTTCCTCACTCAGACCTTAAAAGTAGTTGGGTCAATCTGCTTGCCCGGAGGTTTCCTCTCCGTACTTTTCCATCTTATTACATCAATAAGCTGTGTCAACATTGTTGTGATTAAAATCTTAACAATTTGTAACAGAGTTATTACATAAAAGATTTCAAAGTGCTAACTTTATATTTCGGCTTTAAAAAGATACTCACAAAAGAATCTTCCGTGTAAAGTCATTTTCTTTACGCACTTTTACAGCGCGTTCCACCATTATAAAATAGAAAATTTTAAAAATCAAGTATTAATTTAACATTTATTTACACAGGAAAAAACCAATATTAACCCTTACTTTACATATAATTTTAATAAAATATAATATAAGGCATGACAAGCTTAGCAGAATTTATACAAACAAAAAGAGAAAAAGCGGGGTATTCATTATCCGGGCTGGCAGAAAGGGCGGGTATAAGGATTGAAACTCTTGAAGATATTGAATCGGGAAGAGATTTATTTCTTTCTGTTAATATCAGACAAAAACTTGCCAGAGTTTTAAAATGTCCTCCCGCAGAAATAAAGAAATACGAGCGAGATTATGAATTTGAAATAGTTCCGGAAGAAACAATTGAAAATTTAAAAGAAAGAATTCTCAGACGTGAAACCAACTTAAAATGTCCTCTTTGCGGAGAACCTTTAATAACCAGAGTTGCAAAAATGTACGACCTCGAAGATAATCTCGTTCTGGAACCCAAAGCACATTGCGTAAAATGTATTTTTCAGATAAAAGATTAAACAAGAATAGAGGGGATTTAACCCTCTATTCTAAGAATTTTTTTGTTCTAAAATATATTTTTTTGCACATGTAAACATGCTGTTAATTAAACCTGTATTTGAATAGATATTCATTCCGGCAGATTCAAGAACTTGTTTCATACGATTCTGCCACATTGAATAAACTTCTTCATCAGGTATATTTAAAGTTTTTCCTATCAGTTTAAGCTCTTTAAAATCTATAGGAACAGGTAATGCTCCTCTTAAGATGTCTACAATATCAATACGTTTTTTTCTTGGGAATGCTTTTAAAAAATTAACAACAGAGAGATTATTTTCTTTTATATAATCTTTTAAGATTTCGACAGAATCATCAATCAGGATAGGCTCTTGCGGAATTCTATACTCACTAAAGTTTTCCGGTTTAATATCCATAACAGTGGCAATTCTTTCGATTGTTGTGCCTCTTGTTGAAAAAGGAACTGTTTCATCTATCAAATTATAGACATAAGAAAGTGTCACACCAATCATTTCTGCAAAATCACGTTTGTGAAGAGAATTTTTCTTTAAAAATTTTGCAACTTTCTCAGAACTTTTTTCAGGTATTATTTGTTTCATAATCACTACCTCTCAATAATTTAAAACCTTGATTTTGTTAACTATAAGATAAAGGATTGCAAAATTTTTTATAACCCTAAGTAAGCTATACAGTAAGTTAGTTTTCATATTATTTAAAATACGAAAATTTTTAACACTTAAAGGGGTAAATATCTGTAATGACCTTTTCAAAAGATGTGATATTACAGGTTTAAAATCAGGTTAAACAAATCTCTCAAATATTTTACCAATATTATTAATATAGTCTTCTATATTAAAACATTCATTTAATTCTGATTCTGTTAAAATATTTTCATTTTCAAGACCTTTTCTGAAATCACCGCCATTAAGAGCTTCAAGAGCGTGCTTTTGCACAATCTTATATGCATCTTCTCTTGTAAAGCCTTTTTCTTCAACAAGTTTTAGAAGAACCTTCTGTGAGTAAACAATACCGCCGTACAATTTTACATTCTTCAACATAACATCTTCATGTACAACAAGATTTTCCATTACATTTTTAAACCTGTGAAGCATAAAGTCCGCAAGAATCAAAGAATCCGGGAAAATAATCCTTTCCGCAGAAGAATGTGAAATATCTCGTTCGTGCCAGAGATTGATATTTTCAAAGGCAGTAAGCATGCTCGAGCGAACAACTCTTGCTAACCCGCATAAATTCTCGCATAGAACAGGATTCTTTTTATGCGGCATTGCAGAAGACCCCTTCTGATTTTTTCCAAACCCTTCCTCTACCTCTCTTACTTCTGTTCTGGCAAGGTGCCTGATTTCTGTCGCATATTTTTCAATAAGAGAAGCAATAAGCGCTAGTTCCGACATAAATTTAGCATGTCTGTCTCTGGTAATAATCTGAGTTGAAATTTTTGCCGGTTTTAAACCCAATTTCTTACAGGCAATCTCTTCAACTTCAACGGGAAGATTGCTATATGTACCTACAGGACCGGAGATTTGACCTGTAGAAATTTCCTCCAGTGCAAATTCAAAACTCTTTTTAGCTCTTTCCAGTTCATCCAGCCAGTTCAACAACTTAAATCCGAAAGTCATAACTTCTGCATGCATGCCGTGAGAGCGTCCGATACATACAGTATTTTTATATTTAAAAGCCATATGTTTTATAACAGAAATAAGAGTATTTAAATCATCCAGTATTATTTTAGAACTATCTTTTATTTGCAGAGCAAAAGCCGTATCAATAACGTCAGAACTGGTTAACCCCATATGCATATACTTTGAGTTTTCGGGACCTATTGATTCATTAACAGCCGTTAAAAAAGCAATAACATCGTGTTTAACTTCACGTTCTATTTCATCAATTCTTTTAACAGAAAAAGAAGCTTTTTTCTTTATCTCATCAAGAGCCTCTAACGGTATTATTCCAAGTGCGCAGTATGCTTCGCATACAGCAAGCTCAACTTTTAAGTAGTAATCAAACTTTACCCCTAAATCCCAAATTCTTTTAATTTCTTCCCTTGAATATCTATTAATCATAGACAAAATTATACAATATTCTTAGCTCCGTTATAAAATGTTAATAATTGTAACAATTTACTTCTAAATATTAAAGATTTAACTGGGAAGTGCCGATATATATAACAAAATAAATAAACCTCGGAGGGAATATGGCAATCAACAGTTTTGATTTATCAAGGGCATTGAATTCACAGAGTTATGCATTCAAATGCTGGGAGAACTTTTATTACGGGAATAACACCATGGGAATAGATTCAAAATCCATGGGCGAAATAAAGCAGACCTGGAAAGAAGAAATCCCGAACTGGCAGGCAAATGCGCTTGATGATGAAAATGCTTACGAAATACCCGATGATGATTTTGATAATGCATACAAAAACGGACGTCAAGCCGGACAGGATGCAACAGGATATGACGGTAAAACCGGCGGTACAATCGCAAGAGGTGTAGGTGATGCTGTAGTTGCAGGCACAAATGCAGTAATTTCATTTGGACTCATAAAAGGCACCTATGGTGTTGGTGCGAATCTTGTAGGAAAAACTGCAGCAAAAGCTGGGGCACAAGCTGCCAATAAAGCTGTTTCTAAACTCGGGGAGGGTGTCGCAAAAGAAACAGCACAGGAAGTCGGAAGAAAAGCTGCAACAGAAACTAGCTCCAAAGTTCTTGAAAAGGGAGGAAACACTTCCTGGATGATTGGAGCACCTATTAATTTGATTCAAGGAACATTATACCAGACTTTAAAACCAAACAAAGAAGAAAAAGAAGCCTGCGATAAACTACAGGATACGATGGCAGAATCTCAAGCTGCCACAATGTCAGCTCAGGAAGAAATGGCAGCAATGGGTGAAGAGCTGATGACATTATCGGATGAAGCTGCAACATATAATGAAGAAGCAAACGAGCAAATCGAAGAAGAAAAGACAGAATATGATATGTATATGCAAACATATACAGCTCTGAAAGAAAAAGCTGAATCCGGAGAACAATTAACCGAAGAAGAAAAAGCTTTGTACACAGAAATTGTCGGACTCCTGACAGAAAGCGGTGAAGTTATACAAGAGGTACAGGATGATACAAGCGACACCGTAACAACGATATATGATGATATGGGAACATTCCAGGAAGGCTATGATTATGCAGCGGAAACGGTAGCTGAGATACAAGGTATTACTGATTATGCTGAAAGCTTTGATAAAACAACCCAGGTAATGTGCTATGTTGAAGCCGCTTCGCAAGGATTAAATGTAGCCTCCTCAGCCAAAAATGCTTGGCAGGCAGGAGCATTTGCAATGTCAGGGAGCTGGGCATTTGGAGCAACCGCATGGGCTTGGGCATTTGTAGCAATGGCTGCAGCCGGTGGAGCAATGTCCGGAGTCGGAGCCGCTGAACAAATCAACTGGGCAGGTCAAGTCGGGACAGAAATTGAAGCCAGAAAAGCTACTCAAGATTTGAATGCAGCAACAAATGATGTATATGAAGCAGAAGTTGAAAACTATGACGGCTGGATGAGCGGAGTAGAAGACTTGGAACTTGAAATACCGGATGAAATCGAAGCACCGGAAGATACATCGCTCCCGGGAGAAACAGCGACCGGAGAAGAAGAAACCGCACCGGTATCAACAGGTTTTGGACTCGGAGCCGTAACGGAAGAAAACGATAAGAAGAAAGAAGAAGAAAAACCTGCTCCGAATACAGGAGTAAGCTAGGGGTGCTCAGTTCCTTCCCTATTGAGGGAATGTTAGGATGGGTGCTGATTGAAATTCATTGGTTGAATAATATACCCGTCATACTGAGCGTAAGCGAAGTATCGCAAGGTTTAATAGCAAAAACTTCCAATTATTGCGATTCTTCGGCTAATGCCTCAGAATGACGAATTGGACTCCGTCATTTCGGGCTTTGAGCCGGAAGCTATTAATGTTATTTTTTTTGGGGGGCTGATGTCTGAATTTCGTTGTCATCCCGAATTTTTTATACCAAGCGGACTATTGTGTTGGTCTAGCCTGCTAACTTATATTTACCCCTTCGGGATCTTACCGGAAACCAAGTATAACGCTACATTGGTAAGATGCTGAATCGAGTTCAGCATGACAGGCTATACAAATACCTTATTCCCCATTCGTTGGTATTTAGAGCATTTCTTTCTTTTTTTTACGATGAAAAAAGAAAGAAACGCTCCCAAAGAAAGAAAAACTCGTGCTGCTGAATTTTTCTGGCGAAAAATTCCTGTGTTTGCTCCCCACCCCAGCCCTCCCCGAGTTGGGGAGGGGAGCCCTTCGGTCATTTCTCCTTTAGGGAGGGTAATCAGACCCTTCCCTGTTGAGGGAAGGTTAGGATGGGTGCTTATTGAAATTCATTGGCTGAATATTGTCCTCCGTCATGTTGAGCGCAAGCTAGGGATAAAAAGGGAATATCGCAAGGTTTAACGGCAGAAACTCCCAATCATTGCGATTCTTCGGCTATCGCCTCAGAATGACAAATTGGACTCAGCCATTCCTGCCCTCGAGCCTGAATCAAGTTCAGGGTAAAGTTTCAATACTACACACCTACTAAATCCTGTTTCGGCTGGTTGACAATATTACGAACATAGTTGTAATACTCATTATTCATACCGTATTTTTCAATTTTTCTTAAAAGCTCGTCTCTGGAAATAAAGCCCTGATTATATGCAATTTCCTCCAAACAAGCTATCTTCACACCTTTGTTTAACTCCATAGTCTGAACGAAAACACTTGCTTGAAGCATTGAATCATGAGTTCCTGTATCAAGCCAGGCAAAGCCCCTTCCTAAAATCTCCACACTCAGCTTTCCTTGTTCTAAATATAATCTGTTTAAATCCGTTATTTCTAACTCACCTCTTTGTGAGGGACTTAGTGTTTTTGCCAGTTCACACACTTTATTATCATAAAAATAAAGCCCAGTAACCGCATAATTTGATCTCGGATGTACCGGCTTTTCCTCAAGCGATATTGCTTTTTTCCGTGAATCAAATTCAACAACACCAAATCTTTCCGGATCTTTAACTGTATAGCCAAATACTGTTGCACCTTGATTCCTTCTTATTGCGTCCTTCATAAGAGTCGAAAATCCGTGCCCGTGGAAAATATTATCCCCCAGAATTAAAGCAGAATCATCTCCATCAATAAAATCTTCCGCTATTAAAAAAGCATCCGCTATCCCCCTTTGAACATACTGGATTTTATACTTAAGGTTAATTCCAAACTGTGAACCGTCCCCCAGTAATTTTATAAAGTTATCATAATCAAGTTCATTTGTAATAATAAGAATATCTCTTATCCCTGCCAACATTAAGGTAGAAAGCGGATAATAAATCATCGGTTTATCATAAATAGGCAAAAGTATTTTGGATATTGGTTGTGATGCCGGATATAAACGAGTTCCCGCCCCTGCTGCAAGTATTATCCCTTTCATACTTTTAAACCTCCGTTAATTTATAATTTTCTTTAATGATTTTTCTGCACAGACATAATCTAAAAGACAATTTACACTGATATTAACATATGAATTATCTTTTTTATCCGCCACAACTACAAAAGGAACATATCTGGTTCGGAATCTTTTTATCAACCCTAATCCGTAAGGAGTGGCGGCATTAACCTTTACAAAAGAACATCTGTTTCCATAATTTTTTGCTAACCTTTGATAAACCGGATTAAACTCATTGCAATATTTGCATTCCTGAGTGTATAAATATAAAAATACATTATTACCGGTTTTTAGTGCATCTTCAAAAACACCTGCAAATGCCGGAAGTGATACACATAGTGCAAAAATTAACAACAATCTTTTTATCATGCCCACTATAATAGCACTTTCAAAGAAAAAAAGTCAATTAGTCAAACAAAGTTCAAAACGGGTGTTGACTTTTTTATTTCTATCGTTAAATCTCTAGTATGACTAAAGATTATTATAAAATTCTTGGTATTACGGAGTTTGAATCACAAGATGCTATAAAGAATGCCTACAGAAAGCTGGCGAGAAGATGGCATCCTGATATTGCAGGGAATTCTGCCGATGCCGTATTAAAATTTAAAGAAATAAACGAAGCTTATGAAATTCTGTCAAATAAAATAAAAAAAGAAGAATATGACAGGGCAAGACGCTTTTATTCATATGCAACTTCAGAAAAAAAAGATTTTAAGACTGAATCTCAAAAAAAAGAAGAAAAGAAAGGATTTTCTTTCAATTCTTTTAATTGGAAGAAAGGCCCGGAAAAACCGCTTCCTAAAAGAGGAGAGGATATTTATTCAGATATAGAGCTTTCTGTTTTTGAAGCAGTTTCAGGTACTACTAAAACTGTTAATATGCTCCAGACCAGAGTCTGTCCAAAATGCGGCGGCAGGAAATTTATAAACGGAAGTTTATGTAAAGATTGTCACGGGAAAGGAGAATTTACTAACTATAAAAAATTTACAGTAAAAATCCCTGCCGGAATTAAAGACAAGTCAAAAATAAGACTCGCCGGAGAAGGAGGACTCGGCGCAAACGGCGGACTCAACGGAGACTTATATATAATTGTCCACATACAGGAACCTAAAACGTATAAAGCCGAGGGCTTAAATATCCTAAAAACAATTCCGATAACACCTTATGAAGCTGTACTCGGAGCTGATATAAAAGTCAGTACCATTAAGGGCAATGTCTCAGTAAAAATTAATCCTAACACTCAAAGCGGACAAAAAATTCGCCTCGCCGGATGCGGTATTATGCAAAATAATAAAGTTGGTGATATGATTATTACTGTAGAAATTAAGATACCTCAAGAACTTACGACAGAAGAAATAAATCTTTATAAAAAGCTCGCAGAGGTATCAAAAACAAATATCCGAGACAATTTATATGAAAACTAAAATCAGAGAAATCTTTACTTCAATACAAGGTGAAGGCCCGTATATAGGATATAAACAGCTTTTTATCAGATTCTGCAAATGCAACTTAAACTGTAACTATTGCGACACTGATTTTACGCAAGAATCTGCTAAAGAATATTCAGCACCGGAACTTGCCGAAATAATTAACCGACATTATGACTGTCATTCGGTTTCATTTACGGGCGGCGAACCCCTTACAGAAGTTGAATTTTTAAAAGAACTTCTTCCCCTTATAAAGATTCCTGCCTATTTAGAAACTAATGCAACATTGAATGATAATTTAAGTGAAATTATAAAATATATTGACTATATTGCCGCTGATATTAAACTCCCGAGCTGCACGGGGTTATCCGGCTTGTGGGAAAAACATGATAGGTTTTTCAAAACTTCACAGGGGAAAAAACTTTTCGCAAAAATAGTATTTGATTCAAATATAACAAATCAGGAAATAGAAATAGCCTGCTCTTTGGGCAAAAAATATAATATTGAGCTCGTATTACAACCTAAAATGACTGACTCGGGAATTAGTGTAACCAAAGATTTTATAGAACAAACTCTTGATAAATTTATTACAAAATACAAAAATGTACGGCTAATACCTCAGGTACACAAATTTTTAGATATCAGATAAACTTCTGCGCAAATTTATTTATCAGGAGTTTTAATCTATTGCGGAGGTAATTATGCAAATCAATAGTATTGATAATATAAACTTTAACGGCGGCTTTAGATTTAAAAATATGCCGGCTGAATTAAAAGAAACTTTGCCGGAATTTATAAAAAATAAAAGACAAATATTTTATAACTTTGATAATACGGGCGATGTATTTTACGCAGTAAGAAATTCCGCAGATTTTAAAGTTATGAGAATGATACAGAAAAATAATCTTAATTTTGAATATTATCCTCAAATTTCTACAAAGTCCGGACTTGATACTGAAAAACCGGAAGGTCTTACTAAATTGTTAAAACGATTTAAAGATAAGGCTATTACATCAAAAACACAACTAAAAAAAGCCGTTATGGCAAATATCCAAGCAGACAAAGTTAAACCTCTCAACGATGATAATATAAATAAGATTCTTAATGTATTAAAATTAGATTTTAAGGAATATAAGACATCTTCAAATCCTAACGGATGTAAAATAATTACAGCCCAAAACTCCGACAAAAGAGTGTTAATATCTCCTCCAAGCAGAAATAATATCAATTATGTACTTGTAGAACCTAAATCCTACGATAATAATGTAGAAAGATATGCTATTGCAGATGACGGACAAATCTTAGCAAGATTCTGCACTCCCGAGCAAATCACACAATTCAAAAAGAATTTCAAATCAACACTTTTGAAAAATCCATAAGATTTTTCAAAAATTATAATTTACCGTAAGCATAAATAAAAAGGGCCGCTTGCTGTACAACCCTTTTTATGGTGGGCGATACGTGACTCGAACACGTGACCCTCACAACGTCAATGTGATGCGCTACCAACTGCGCTAATCGCCCCTATTAAGTTATCTGTATGTCTATATTAGCACAAAGAAATTATTAATCAAATTTAACAGTTTCACCCTCAGTTAAAATTGTCTTAATCTCATCTAAAATAGAAATAAACTCCTTTTCCTTAATTTCAAAGTATTTTACCATATGAACGAATTTTTTTCGGGAAATTTCTTTAATTTTATAATATACAACCCCGCCTTCATCAGTTAAAACAGTTCTTCTTATCTTTCGCCCGTTCTTAATTTCATCAGTTCTCTTTATCAAGCCGTTTTTCTCAAGAGAATTTAAAATCTGAGTTATATGAGACCTGCCTTTATATAAAAGTCTTGCAAGCTCAATCTGCGAAATCTCCGGAGTTTTTACAATAGTATCCATTACAGCATATTCTCCCTGTGTAATTCCCAGGTGCGAACAATGCTTTTTGAAAAACAAAGCATAATACCTTGCACATATCTTTGCCGTACATTCAAGTTTATATAACGGGCTATCTACATAAAAATATTTTTTCTCATCCATATCATCTAAAAATTTTAACAAAGGGCAGCTGAATTTTCAGCTGCCCGATTAACAGTTATAAAGAATTTCTATAAATTTCTTCAACAGCAGTTTTTGTCGCTTCAGTAGGCGCAATTGCAAGCAAACCATCTAAAGAAGGAGTTGTAAATGCAAGATTTACAAGATTAGGAATATCATTTTCAGTAAATCCTTCATCTTTAAGTTTTGCAGGGACTCCAACTGATTTTAACCATTCGTATACACCTTCAGCAGCCTTTTCTGCACTGGAAGTATCACTGACTATTGGTTCTAGTATATATTTTAAAGTTTCTGATTTTGTTGCATATATATTTTTAACAACTGCAGGTAAAAGCATTGCCAGACCCAAACCGTGAGATAATCCCGGCTTAACCGCACTAAGAGGATGTTCTAGCGCATGTGTATAATGTAACAAGCCGTTATCAAAGCATACTCCGGCTAACATTGCTGCGTAAGCCAAATAGTACCTTGCTTCTAAATTTTCCGGAGATTCAATTGCTTTCGGTAAATATTGACCGACCAAAGCAATTACTTCTCTTGCAAGTGTCACCGCATATGGAGAAGCGACCTTTGATGTTGAAGCTTCTACGACATGGTTCACCGCATCAATTGATACATATTTTGTCTGATTTGGTGAAAGTTTAGTCATCAGAGCGGGGTCATCAATTGCATACATAGGATAAATGCAATCGTAAGCTATAGCCGGTTTATATTCCTTCTCCGGAATAGTTACAACAGCGAATCTGTTTGTTTCTGTTCCGGTTCCGTGTGTAAGATTAATAGCTACGATAGGAGCCGCAATCTCAGGAGTAAATTTGAATTCATATAAATCATTAGCAGTTTTATCCGGATATTTTAATAATATTGCTACCGATTTACCTGCATCAGTAGGTGACCCGCCGCCAATTGCAATTACAGCCTGAGCCCCAAAATCTTTGGCTAATTTTGTAGCTTCGTTGACAGCAATTGAGGTAGGGTTAGGCGTAACCTTATCATAGTTCACATAGTCTATAATGTTATCTTTAAGAGCTTTTTCCACAACAGACCAAGCCCCTGTTGATTTATAAGCATTTCTACCGCTCATAACTATAACTTTATCAATACCTTTTGCTTTTAAATCAGAAGCAATATCAGACATCTTATTTATAGCACCGCAGCCAAAATAAACCGAAGTTCTGGTTCTGATTTCTCTAACTTCATGGATATTAATATCTTTTTCCCACATAAGAAGCTCCTTTCTTTAAACACTACACAGTAATTATATCCCAGAAAAAAACTTAATGTAAAGTTTTATTAAGATACGTTAAGAAAAAGGTCTAAAAACCCGCATATTTGTAAAGTTTAAAGAAAAAACTTGCAAAAAACAAAACAATGTGTATAATGGGGGTATAATATGTGTAAAGGTCAGTAATGACACACATAAGAGAGTAGTAGTGTATAGGAGATTTATTATGAACAAAGAAGAATTAGTAAAAGAGATTTCAAAAAAGACTAAATTGTCTCAAAAAGTTTCATCTGATGTTTTATCAGCTACTTTAGAAATCATCCAAAAAACAGTTGCTAAAGGCAAAAAAGTTACTTTAGT
>CALVBP010000043.1 GCA_944325825.1 Candidatus Gastranaerophilales bacterium
AATATCGGTAGTGGCTCCACTGTTAATATAACAGGTGATGGCAGTGTCTCTCTCGGCAGTGACGACACCTGGAACGGGGATATTACTCTCGGAGGAAACGGAACTGAAGGCGGTTCTTTAGCACTCTCCGGTGTTACTCAAGGTACAGATGCTACTCTGGCAGCAACTGACGGTACTCTTAATTTGCCTAACCAAACTTTAAACATCGGAGCAGGCAGTTCTATCGCTGATGCTGTTGTAACTAATATCGGTAGTGGCTCCACTGTTAATATAACAGGTGATGGCAGTGTCTCTCTCGGCAGTGACGACACCTGGAACGGTAGCATTACTCTGGATGACAGCGGCTCTTTAGCTCTTTCCGGTGTTGATCAAGGTACAGATGCCATTTTATCCGCAACTAAGGGGTCTCTTGCTCTAACAGGTCAAGAATTAACCATCGGAGCAGGTAGTTCTATTGCTGATGCTGTTGTGACTAATATAGGAACAGGGACTACTGTTAATATAACGGACACTGGCAGTGTCGCTCTAGGTAATGATGACCAATGGAACGGTTCAATTGTTATGGATGGCGGGAATCTTGCCCTCTCAGATATTACAACCGCAGCTCTTAAGGCAACAGGCGGTACAATTACAATGGATAATGTAACACTGGGACAAGGTACAAGTATTGATAAGGATGTTAAGGTTACATCAGATGCAGACAGCGGACCATTGGTGATTGGAAATGGAATCGAGTTTGCATATGACGATAATGATAACCTCGAAGGTGGGATTAATCTAAATGGCGGAATATTGGATTATGCGGCTACAGATCCTGATTTGAGCACAAAGCTTGCTGCAACATCAGGAAAGTTAAACCTTATAGAAGGTTCTTATTTGACGATTACAAACCCAAGCTCTGTTGCGGATGCTGTCGTTGTTGATATTCAAGACGGGGCTACTTTAGAAGTTGACACAGGCGCAAAATTCAATCTTAACGGTGCTACTGCTGCGCAGCCGACAGCCGACCAATGGAACGGTCTGATTGTAAATAACGGCGGTACCATAAATGCTGATAATATCTCCAACTCTGCAACCGGGGCTCTTAAACAAGAAGACGGTATAACGAACATTACAAATAATTCCAGTGTGAACCTTGGTGCAACAAGTTCTGTTACAGGCGGTACAATTAATGTAACAGGAAATTCAATTCTGAATGCCGTTAATTCTGAAATCATAAAAGGCGGCGAAATTAATATCACAACTGGATCCACTCTATCTACCGGAGGCGGAAGCGGTTTTGACGGACTTGCAACACAAGGTAATGAATTACTGCTTGCAACATCAGGGCTTGTAGACAGCAGAAACGGTGCTATGGAAACTCATCAGGGAGATATCTTAAGTATAGGTTCAGCAGACCGCAGCGAAGCTGATTTCACTCTTGATGTCTTAGGCAGAAGCAACGAACGCAACGGAAGTGATAAATTCGTATTCAAGACAATAAAAGATGCAACCGGAAACGGCGCCACATTGAATATATCTGACTGGTCTCTCGGAGGGGACATCTACGGATGGGATGCTCCAATTGACAGACATATTGAATTAGGTAACTTATTTGAATCTACTAATCTGAACGGAAATGTTGAATTGAATGTTACGGATAAAGAAGTTCATACCCCTATCGGTTACTACAAATTAAATAACACAGGAGGCTTAGGAGGAGCATATTCTCTTGATTTGGCAAGATTTGACGGACCTGTATTCAGAGGACAGGTTGCTACCGTTGCACAATGGATGAACCAGTTAGCCATTGATGATATGTTATTTACACATTCAATGGTTCTTCCTAGCTTTAAAGAAGAAGACGGAGGAACAGCCTCCTCAGGAGTAATGGCAAACAGATACGCCGCAACTTCACCAATGTTTGCACCTTATCAGTACTCAAGGAAAGACGGCGGTTTGTGGTACAAAATGTACGGCAACTTTGAAAGCCTCCAGATGAATAACGGTTTAAGAGTTGGAAATAATTCATACGGAGCATTAATCGGTGCCGACTTTGGGTTAAAAGAACTTAAACACGGCTGGAAATTTATGCCTACTGCCTATATCGGATATAACGGAGCACACCAAACCTTTGCAAATATGGGCGCTTACCAGAACGGCGGACAGGCTGGTTTCTTAGGAACATTCTATAAGAATAACTTTATTATAGGCGGTTTGGTATACGGCGGTGTATACGATAACTCTATGGATGTTGCGGGACATACAGAAAATACTTTCAACTACTTTGCCGGTGCCGCAACCAAAGCTGCTTACAATATAAGACTCCACAGAGATTGGGTATTGCAGCCTAATATTATGGCAGCATACAACTTCTTCGGACAGCAAAACTGGCACTCCGATTACGGTCAGATGGGTATGATGGCGGGAATGCTTCACGGGGTGAATATTGCTCCCGGAGTTAACCTAATCTGGGAAAAAGACACCTTCTCAGCCTATATCACTTTACAATACATGTATAATGTAAACGGAGCCGTCGGAGGCAGAGCAGGTAATGTAGACCTTCCGCATATGGAAATGGAAAGAGGATACATCCAATATGGTATCGGTTTCACCAAGAAATTTACAGACAGAGCTTCCGGATACTTGCAAGCTGTTCTGAGAAACGTTGGCAGAACCGGTGCAGGCTTCCAGTTAGGATTTAATTACTTTATAGGGAAATAATAAACAAAACACGCAAATAAGAAGGGGAAATTAAAGGATTTCCCCTTCTTATTAAATTTTGTAACAATATAATTAAATATTCTAAAGTTTTTTACAATTTGGTCGTTATTAAAAATATTATACGCTAACTATTATAAAAAGGAGTTGCTTAATGACAAACGTATCAATCAACGGGAGTTCAAGTCAGGATTTGTATAACATCTGGCAGCAAAAACTTAATGAAAAGCAGGCAAAAAACGAGGAGCTTAAAGCAAAAGAAACTCAATTAACTACAGCAAAAAGCGATGTAGAGACAAAAACTACCGAACAAGTTAAAGCTCAGGAATCCGTGACCGCAGCAAATCAGAGAGTCACAGAAATGGTTAGCAATTATAATGTTGTTTTGCAGCGATGGAATATTGCAAGCAGTCAGGTTACAACTCTGGCTGCTAAGTGTGCGCAAGATCCGGAAAACGAAAGTCTAAAAAGCCAATACGAAAGGGCTAAAGCTAATCTTGAGACGTTAAAAAAAGAACTTGAAAATAGCGAAAAAAATGTTCAAATTGCAAAAGATGAACAAGATAAAGCTGAAAAAGGGCTGGAAATAGCTGATAAAAAGCTAAATGATGCTGCAACAAAAGTTTCTGATATTGAAAAAGAAATAAGTGAAATTAAAACCGATATTCAGACTTTAGAAACAGAAGCCGGTAAAACACAGGCAGAATACGAAGCTGCAAAGGCTGAAGAAACAAAAGCTGCTGAGGAAGCAACAAAAACAGAAATGCCGGAAGCCTTAACAGAAGAAGAAGCTATTGCGCAAGGATATACCATTATCAAAACAGCGGAAGATTTAGCTAAAATTGGCGAAAATCTTGGCGGTAAGTATATTTTAATGGGAGATATCGACCTTTCAGACATTGAATGGTCGCCTATAGGAGATGAAGAAAATCCCTTTACCGGAGTTTTGAACGGCAACGGATACTCCATTCAAAATCTAACTTTGAATATTGATGATGGTGTCGAAACAGAAAATGTCGGATTTTTCGGAGTAACACAGGATGCAACCATTTCAAATATAATTTTTGAAAATGCGGTAATTAATACTCCGGAAGATTATAATAAAGGTTCTGTTGGTATCCTTGCCGGCACCGCAAAAGGAACTTCTTTTGAAAATATTACAGTGTCCGGTGACATTACGGCACATCAAAAAGCCGGAGGTTTGGTAGGTACTGTTGCTGATTTTGCGACAATGCTTGATGACGGAACATATGAACTTCATAATAGTTCTTTTAAAAATATAACATCTGATGTAAATATTAATTCTTCATACTACGCAGGAGGTATTGCCGGCTATATTGAATCAACTTATACAAATGACCTGGTATTTGAGAATTGTCACGCAACCGGAAACATTGTAGTCAAAGAAAAATGTGCAGGCGGTTTAATAGGTGAGGCCGGAGAAACAATTATTACTATTAATAACTGCACAAGCAGCGTTAACCTCACATGTGACAATGCCGATAATGTTAATGAATTAACCTGGCTGCAAGAAACAGCCCGTGTTGGTGGATTTATAGGCTGTGCTAACGGAACCAAAATTGCTATATGTAATTCTGAATATACAGGAATTATTACTGCCGAAGGCGAATTCCAGGGCGAATATTATGGCTATTACATGAACGATGCTCATGTAACAATATTTGAACTTTCAGCAGGACTTCCTGTTGATGACATCCTCAATATTGACGGAGTAGATGCGCTGACTCCAAAAATAAATCCTCAGACAGGAGAGGCTACTTATGAAGTTACGGTAAGTACAATGACAGGTATGGATAAAATAGTGGCTCTTATCCGAAATAATCCTGCTCTTGCAGAAATTATTACATTCAATATCAATTTTGATTTTGAAACGATGGATGCTGAGTATACACATTCCAACTATGATCAATACGGAGTTGTGCAACACCTGTATGAAGAAACTGACGAAAACGGGAATACGCAAGTTGTTAACCATACATATATAGATAATGAAATTGATGTGGAATCAACCTTCCATTACAATAACAGCCCTGGAACAAATAGTAATACAGAGATTAAGTTTATCCCGTACAAAAAAACAATGATTCCGGGTCTGTGGAAAGATGATAAAGGACACTATTATGTTGAAAGACACGGCGAATTTATTAGAACAACTCTGCAATTCTTCTTTGAACATCAAAGGACATCTGTAGCAACAAGACTTGAACAAGACGAAGTCCGCTTCAGAGAAAGAATTACAGACATGGTACATTATTATCAGGAACAGATTTATGCAGCACTGCTTGAACAATTAGGACTTCCGGCAGATACCCTTATCTCTAAGATTGATGAACCTGAATACAAGTACCTGAAAGAACGTCTGGAAAACGGTGAATCCCTGACTGCCGAAGAACAACTTGCTTTGATGGTTTATGAATATGACTACAAAGTTTGTGAGCTGGTCGCTGAAACAACACATAACGAAGGCTGCGGCATGGGCGGAAATGCTTCATTCCTTGAAGAGACAACCGGGATTCCGCTTAAAGATGAAGACGGAAGAATCCGCTACACAACACTAAACGGATTAGAGCTCCGCCAGAGATTAGACGAAGAAGGAAATCTGGTGTTTGATGATGATGGCGACCCTGTTTATGAACATCTGGATGGAAGTGATTATCTCGGATTGGAAGATGTCTATACGGTTAGAGGATATCCCGTAACAGATGAAGACGGTAACTTCCTCTATACGGATGAAGAAGGAAAAACCTTGACTGAAAATAAAGATGAATCCGGAAATGTAAGTTACACTTACGAAGATGGCACATTGTTTGAAGGAGATCCTGAAACCCTTACACAACAACTGGAAGAATATGATATTACTGAAGAATATAATAGTCTGAAGGACCAGATGAAAGGTCTATTAGATGAAGCAGCCGGAGAAGACGCACCGGCTAAAGACAGTGCAGCCCCGCAAGAAAGCTCGCTCAATACAGAGGTGGGAGATTTAAATTCACCTCAGGAAGATGAAAAACCTCTTGAAGAATAAAAAAAGTCCGGATAAAATCCGGACTTTTTTAGATTATGATTATATTAACTAACTTAATGCAAGTAAAGACTTAACTGAACGTGCATTTTCTTTAACAGTCTCATCAGAGTGCATATTAATTGTATCATCAAGAATCTTGATAACTTCACCCTTATCTTTAAGAGCAAGAATTTCATTAATAGTACTCATAGCAACAGCCGGTGAAAGGTCATTAATACCTTTACCCTGATTTATAATAACAACTTTTAAAGAATCGTGAACATTCTTACGTACAAGCGCACGTGATGTGTATTCACGGACTTCGTTATCAGGAGAATTAGTACCTAATTCTTCCAGAACCCTGATAGATTCGTTATCCTGATGAGCAGTTAATGCATCAATAATTTCAAGAACGTTTTTATTCATTATACAGCCCCTCCTGCTTCAAGAGCAATCTCATTTCTCCACATTGCTTCCAATTCAGCAACCGGAGTGTCTGCTGAAATCTTTTTATGATTTATTTTAGAAATTAGAGCACACCATTTAGAAGAAAGCTCTTTTCCGAATCCTGAAATATCATCAGACATTTCTTTTCCGATAACAGTAACATCTTTATTTAAAAATGCGACTGTATCAGAAAAACCTTTACCGATTATTGAAATATCTTGATTTAAAAACTCTGCTGTTCCATTAAGTCCTTTACTCATAGAATTTTTAGCAATATCCATAACATTTGAAAAAGTTTTTAAACCTTTAATATCAGCCAGGTTTGTATTTTTAGCGAAATCCCAAGCATTAGAGATTCCGCCGCGAACTCTGTTGACAAAATTAACAATAGGTTCTGCAATACTTGATCTCAATTTTGTCATGCTTCCTGCTACTGAAGAAGCTATCATTTTCAATTTGTTTGATTTTTTTTGCTCAAACCCTTCAAAAACATCAGCGAACTGCAATGTGTTTCCTTCAAAGTTTGAATACTTGAATGGATTTGTTGTAGAATTTCTTGATGTTTTGAATGGATTAGCAACTTTTGGGGTAAGGTTTTGAGAACCTATTTTAATAATTTTTGCCATACTATTCCTTTCTAAACTATATTGACTTCTTAACACATATCAGAATAACATATTAGGAAAATAAAAAATCATAGAAATGGAGGATTCTTTTTATAAAAAAACTCTAACTTAAGTAGGATATTTACATTGGACTATGATTTAAGTATAATATTTTAGCAGGAACGAAGTGCCTTCAAGCACAGGTTCAAAAAGCACAAATTGAGCACGAAAAACTGAAATCATTGAAAATACTAAGAGGGGTGTCCGAGCGGTTTAAGGTGCAATCTTGGAAAGGTTGTGTGGGAGCAATTCCACCGTGGGTTCGAATCCCATCCCCTCTGAATAAAGCGAGCAGGCGTAAGCCGTGCTCGCTTTTATTTTGGGATGAGGATGAGAATGTACTTTTTTGTCCAGTTTGATTTGTACGGATAGATAGATTATTTTGGTAAAGTTGGCTTTGTGTGGGAGTTTTCGGGTCGGAAAAATTAAGTTTACCCCAAAAATCAAACTGAAAAACTGGACTTTTTCTGGACTGTACGGATAGATTGAGATTTGCAGAATTTCAGTGAGATACGTACCGTTTTTGAGTTGTACGGATAATTTGATTATTTCGGAATAGTCCGGTTCCGCAAATTTTCAGAAAATTTTTTATTGATTTTGAGAAAATTGAGAAAAGTGTGGCACCAAGTTAGTGAAGTCAAATTATTTTGAGGAGTTTTAATCTTTTTTTAGATATTATCTGGCTTAAGAGCTGTTATAAATCTTTACAAATGGGCAATTTGCAAGAATAAAAATACTTTATGTATGTATAGGGAATTAAGGGAAAATCATGGATCCAGGCAGAGTTTTAAAACTTATATTACCATATACTGCTTCTTGGGAAGCGTTAAAAGCTAGACATTCAACCGACATCATGCAAGCCATGAAGAACTTGAGGCCTGCTCATTGTGGTTTAGAAGAAGCTAAAATATCTATAACGAGACAACCAACAAGATATGAACAATTTTTTCAACGAAACTATACAGCTGTTTTAGAAGATATTGGTAGGTGTGATGAACAAAAATGGAACTTGTTGGAACAATTGTGCTCAAGAAAGGGGCTAAAAGTAAAAGATATAGGAAGTATAGCAAGATATGATACTGAAACTGTAAAATTCTTATCAGAGTTACCTGATGAAAAGCTATTAAAATTACAGGATTTCATACGCATGAAAAAAACACATTTTGAATATTTTCAAGCAATAGACTCTGATACCTTAAAAGTATTATCAGAAATGAATCAACCGCAATTAGATTTTGTAAAAAAATACTTGCAAATTGAAAATAGAGGGACCCAGATTTTCAATGATAAACAAATTGTAGCTCTTGCAAAACAAGGGTGTGATGAACAACAAATTAACAGACTTATATTTGACGGTGGACTGTATGGTGAAAGTATCCTGGAGGCACTAACAGTTAAAGATTTGAATATTGAGAAACTTATACAGGAAATTAACAAAGCAAAAAAAGCATATGGTAAAAATTTTAAAAGTGCACACATCCTTCATAATGATTATAATCCGCACAGTTTTTCATTAGGGATTGTTGACGATAACGGCATTGCATACTTAAAAACTTTTGATAAAGATTTTAATATCATTAATGAAGAACAATTGTTTCTAGAAAGTATTAAAAATGGACAAATGTCAATTTCAAGAGCCTGCACACAAAATATTTCACACAGAGAAGAATTGCAAGCCCTCCTGGATGATGAGAATACCATTGTTACATTAAGAAGATTATCGAAAAAAGGTAACTTACAATCTGACGTGACATTACAGGCTAATTGGACTGAATCTAAAAAACTTCCAACTCATGCAGTATTAAAAAAATCTCAAGTAGTTAGTGAAGAAATGTCATTTATTGGTAGAAATGGTGAGCCGCTTGTAGAAACAATGGTACCTTCAGAAGTTGAAGGTATATATAGAATTGTACAAAAAGCACCTGATGGTGCTGTAAAAATTCTGGGGGATGCTAAAATTGACCCCAAAACAGGTATTAAAACGATTACTAAAAATATGGAGTCTTTAAACGGAACTACAACAAATAAAGTTATAACAATTCAACCGAATGGCAACATGTCTTTAACATACGTTATTAAAGATGTAGAGGGAAATGTTTTGATGAACAGACAATTAACACACACTTTAGTTAGTCCGACTGCGGCTATATCTAAAGTTAATGGTAATACTTACAGAATAACATACTCGACTGATAAAATTTCTGTACTTAATTCTCAAAATGGTAAAGTTACAGATATTAATCTCACTGAGATACTTAAAGATTGTACACCGGAACAAAAACAGGAAATGATGGCTATTTTAAAACAAATGTCAGGTGAAAATTTGTTACATATAAATGATAAAGTCAGAAAGTTCAAGGTTATTGATGATTTGTTAGCTTCTAGTGCTTGTTATGCAGGTCAAGATGTTGGAATAATTGCAACAGGTGGGAACCAATTTGTAACAACTCATGAATTATATCACCTCATTAGCCAAGCTATAAATGTAAGGAATGCAGATAAAATTTTGAACATGCCTAAATATGTTAGGAATAGAATTTCAGAGACATATCAAAAAGAATTGAAGTTATTTTTAGAACATTTTCCAGAAGCTCAACGAAATCATGTTAACTACTTCACAAATCAACGAGCCCCTATTACTTCAATAGAAGAAACAATTGCAGAAGGTGGAGCTGCATTAAATACATATAATAATATGTCTTTCTTCTCGATTAGAACAGAATATTTAGAAAGATATTTTCCTGAGACTATTGCACAGATTGAAAAAGCAACAGCTTATACAGAACCGTTTGTCCTTTCTGAATCTAAAAAAATATTTTCTGGAATTGTAAGTTTAGACAAAATATCAAAAAAAATGCCAGATTTAAGCAAAACTAAACTAGGACTACCAAACCCAAATAAAATGCTTTGTATTGCATAAACAAAATATTAGTTGTTGTTAGCTTTTGATGTGTTTTCCTAAAAAAATCAAACTATGTGGAACAAGGAACCAAACCATGTGTTTCTTTACAGAGAACCCACCAAGGCGAAGCCTAAAGTGGTTGTATTAAACATTGTGTTAACAGTATTTATACGCAAAAAAAGTTTTGTTCTGTTTTTTTATAAATATGAAAATTAATTCTGTTAAACATACATATTCTAGTATAAATTTTAAAAGTTATAATATGATTGATAATAATACAGGAAATTCAATCAGTACTAATTTTTATCATGATTCAGAAGTCTTACAAAAGGCTGTCAAGATTATAGAGAATGAATTCCCGAAAGGAACGAATATCTTAGTGTATGCGGGTTCTAACGGAGAAGAAGCTCTATCTATTAACACACTATTTGACAAGCGCTTCAAATATAATATTTATTCTTTAGATAAAAGCAGCAAAGCTATAGATTTTGCTCGTAAAGGTATTTATGCCATACATCCTCTGGCAGAAGACGGATTTTTAGTAAACCATAATAGTGAAAATAATAAACAATTCTTAAGTAAAATTTTTCATACAAATTTTATAGAAACAGATAAACCCTCATTCCCTGTTAATAATGTTTCTGATCCTATTTATACAATACGATTTGATAATATTGATCTTTATCCGCAAAGATATTTCATTCCCAAAGAATCTTTTAAGGAAAATGTTAGCTTTATTAAGGAAGATATTAAAGATATAGAAGCATTTAATAATCATCAAAAAGCAGGTGCAATATTTTTCAGAAATGCAATTTATCAGCTGACAGATAACAATTTAAGCGGAGTATTTAAACATGGAGACAGACCTAATCTGGAAACAAATAAAAGAAAAATAATACAGGAACTCGTTGATAAGATATATAATAAACTGGAAATGAATGGTATATTTATACTTGGAAATCATTTACAAGAACATCTTTATATTGCAGATAGAACTATTCCATTAGAAGACACCGTATTAGTCGATGATGCAAGAAATATCAGATTTATGAAAACCCATCCGGTTATTGAAGCATTAAAGAAAAACGGCAGATTCAAACCTCTATTTGAATTTTTGATTCCAGGCTTAGGTAATAACACTTTAAAACTCCCTTTAATATGGCAAAAAATAAAATAATTTATTT
>CALVBP010000044.1 GCA_944325825.1 Candidatus Gastranaerophilales bacterium
AATAAAGAAAAAGAAAAGTACATTGATAGATATTGTTGGACTAGAATCCACAAACTAAATTTATCCCGCTGAAGAAAGAAAGTATCTTTATACAACACAATTGATATTGTGTTGTATAAAACAAAATATTGAATTAAAACTAATTTATATATAACACTTTTCCCGCTTTATTATACATTTTTGGTTAAGTTTATATAATTCTCTTAATCCTTCAAGGGTAAGCGAAGGATTCACTTTATTAAATTTTCTGGTCATATATTGCGAAATTAATCCGCTGTATCCGCCGGTTGCAACAACGAAAGCTTTTTGCCCCAGTTCTTTTTCACACTGATTTATTAAGCCTTCTATTGCAGAAGCTGAACCTCTTATAACACCTGACAAAATTGCAGATTCGGTACAATTGCCGATTGCTCTTTCAGAAATCCCGGCTTCTATTCTCGGAAGCTTTGACGTATTTGCTTTTAAGGAACGAAACTGCATATTCAAACCGGGCATTATTACTCCGCCTATAAAAATACCCTTATCATTTACAATATCAAAAGTTGTCGCCGAACCTAAATCCACCACAATTGTCGGTTGAGGATAAGTAACATATGCGCCGTATGCATTTGCAATCCTGTCAGCACCAACTTCTTGGGGCTTTAATAAATCAATTTTTACCCCCGGATTTGAATCATTTGTAAGTAAAAAAGATTCTATTCCAAAAACTTTGTCTACAGCCTTTTTTAAGGGCAGGCTCAATTCTTCCACAACAGAAGCTATGATACACTCCGTTATCTCAAAATTTTTACAAAGCCGTTCCAGCAGTACTTCATATTCGTACCGGGGCAGTTCCTTATCAGAAGCCATACGAAAAGTATCGGCAAGTCTTTCACCGTCAAAAACACCCAAAGTGATGTTGGTATTTCCTATATCAATTGCAAGAAGCATTTTATACTCCGTAATTACTTAGCGTACTGTCCAGCAGCAGTTTCATTTCCCGCTGGTACTCTTTAGGATTTAGTATTACACAGGAGCTTCCGTAACGCAAGAGTCTTGAAAATAAAATTTCTTTATTCTCACCGTGGTTAGAAATTGTACAACAATCATCATAACGGGACATATAATTTTCATTTTCCCTCAACGTGTATTTATACGCTAAATCACCCGTTAATTTGTATACAACAACCTGATCATTAATTCGCTCTATAAATTTTTCTCTTAAAATTTCAAGCCCTGCAAGTCTTTCTTCCGCAATCATCCTTTCTTTATCTTTAAAAAGCACAATAAAATATGTCTTTGCATTGTGTCTGTCAACCCGAACAGGAATACATTCCATTTCCATTTTAGCTTTAAAAAGCAGTCTTATCTTGCGTTTTTCTTGAATCGCCTTGTCAAATGCTTCATAAAAGTACTTTGCGGATTTTTTTTCTATTCTTACAATTTGTTTATTAGAAAACTTATTTATCTTTTCCATAAAAGCATCAAAAAGCTTATTTTGCCTTGATGACATATTATCTCTTACAACAGACTGCATATTATAAAGCAACATTTGTTCGTCAGAATTGAGATTTAAGCCGAAAGGAATTCGTGCAACAATATACTTGTTATGAATTTTTGGAATTTCAATATCACATTGTCTGCAAGTATTTATATATTTGCTTATAACACTGTTATTAAAAACTGGCTTAGGCTCATCTTTATTTAATTTTTCAATAAGCTGCTGCATCGTGTAGTCGCCTTCAAGAAGAACGGCAAGAGTTTTTAATACCTGTATTCCGGAAAGGTTCTTTTTAACCGCCTGACTGCTCATCATAAACCTCCCTCATTTCACATAACTTCATAATAATCTTATTTCTGAATTCTTTTGGTTCTAAAACCGTACATCTAGGACCAAAAGACAACACCCGCTGGGTCGCAAAAAACTCATTAAAATATCTGCCTTCAATTAAATATCCGTTCTCATCTGATTCAATTATTTTTTCCTCCGGCTCAAGTGAATCCAGTCCAAAACTGCGCAAATGATATTTGATTTTGTATTCAGGAGTATCAACTCCGCCTTCCGAGGGCTTTCTACCCAGAATTTTTAATATACGCTGAATATTTAATACGATTGGTTCTCGTCTGCCGTAATCATATCCATACAAATATAATTTATCATTCTTGAATACGATTTTTTGTACAGAAACCTGCTTTTTATTCTGGGATTTTTTAGCAGGGTTATAGTATTCAAGTTCAACAATGTTATTGTATTCCGCATCAATCATCAAATCCTTAACCATTTTGGTATCAAAATGTTTAAAAATTGAAAGTCCAAGCAGTGCTTCTTTGCTCTTATCATCACATATTGTATTTGCTATCTTCTGAAACAGCCTGTCATATTTGATAAGAAGATTTATATCATTATTCTCTCTAAGTCTTTTATAAATCTTTCTTAAAAGAGCTAATTCATCATCACCAAAACTCAAACAAAATGGCTGTTTTAATAAAACATACTTGTAATCCGTTTTTGCGGAAGCTCGTGAAATCTTCCATCCCATATGCCTCAATGTATTTAAATCTATTCTTAAAATATCATTGGAACTGTCTCTGTCCAGAATATTTAATCTTAACAACTCATCCCTGATTTCCTGAAGCGAACGGGGAGCTTCAACTAACAGACAGACAATAACAAGGGCTCTCATACCCGTTAAAGAAATCTGGTTTAAATCTTCTTTTTCAGCCGGTTTTAACACTCTGTCTCCTTATTGATTAATTATTGACATAAATTAAGCAAATATTCAATAGTATTCTCACAGTAATACCTGTCTGCAGCACTAAAAGGCAACACTTCTCCGGAAAATTGTTTCCTTACATCAGAAAGGACTTTCTGAATCTTTCCCCTTGGAACATAATCTATTTTTGTCACAACAGTGAAAATCGGTAAGTTATAAGCTTCCACCCATTCCCGCATCTGAAAATCATTCTTCTGCACTTCATGTCTGGCATCTATAAATTGGATTAATGATTTTATCTGCTTTCTGTTTAATAGATATTCCTCCAAATACTTCTGCCATTTTGCTTGAGCCTCCTTGGAAACCTTTGCATAACCGTATCCGGGTAAGTCCGCTACCATAAATTTATCAGAAAAGTTAAAAAAGTTAATTAATCGGGTTTTACCGGGAGTATTTGAAGTCTTGGCAAGTTTCTTATTATTACATAAAGCATTAATAAATGAAGATTTCCCAACATTAGACCTTCCCAAAAGCGGAAACTCCGGATACGAAAAATCCGGACACTGAGAAAGTTTCTCTGCACTTATTATAAATTCCGCATTAAGTTGTTTCATTCCCTAACCTTGATTTGTTCCGTTCCTGGATTCCAACATCTGTTTCCGTTTTATTTCTGCCCTGTGATTTGCCATAGATAAAAGATTGTAAACCTTTTCATTATTCACAACCGTTACCTGAGTCCTATCCTTTAATACACTTATATCCACTGACGGTTTGTTTGCAAAAATATTTCCTGTTTGAATACTGACTATTTGAATAATATTTTCCCTTAAGATGCTTAACGGCTCTTTTAAAAATGTTTCAAATGTCTTAAATATATTCATAAGTCCGCTTTTTACTTCTATCCTGACAAAAATTATTGTATAATAATTTGTATCAAAAGTAAAATTATAAATCTTTTTTAAAAGGCATATCGTGAACACAACAGAAAAAGAATATATAGAGGGTTTTAAAACTTACTTGAGTGTGGAAAAAAACTTTTCCGAACATACAGTTGATGCCTACTGTTCGGATATCCTGAGTTTTATTCTCTGGCTTAACGATATAAGCTGCATAGATGTTGATTTTAACAAATTAAGAGAGTATCTGCACTTTATACAGCGATTTGAATACAAAAAAACAACTATTGCCAGAAAAACTGCTTCTATTAGAACTTTCTATAAATATCTTTTTAGAGAAAGATACATTGATTCAAACCCCGCACTCTCACTATCAGCACCAAAAAGACCAAAATCCCTTCCTAAATTTCTTACACCGGAAGAGATAGAAAAAATCCTCAACAATATTAAAATTGATACTCCGGCAGGTTTTCGCAACAGAGTTATCCTTGAACTTTTATGGGCAACAGGAATGCGTGTATCCGAGCTCTCAAACCTTAATTTCGGCGACCTTAATCTTGAAGAAAATGAAATAAAAGTATTCGGTAAAGGTGCTAAAGAAAGAATAGTTCTTGTCTCCCAAAGAGCAAAAGACTATCTGCTCCAATACATTAATACCGCCAGAAAACTCATCGCCCCCGGCTATAATACAAGCGAGATTACCGAAACAACTCCGCTATTCATAAACAGCACCGGGTTCAGACTCCAGAACAAAACCATAAGAAAAGCTATAAATGAAGTCGTAGAAAGAATTGAACTGCCTAAAAAAGTTACACCCCACGTTTTTCGACATAGCTTTGCCACAAAACTTATAGAAAACGGCGCTGATTTGAGAGTGGTTCAAGAACTCCTCGGACATGCCGGTATCTCAAATACCCAAATATATACCCATATCTCTATGAAACATATGAAAGATGTTTACGAATCCGCCCACCCTCACGGAGGTGCTACGCACGTAGACTAATTGTCGGCAGACAGAGATACAATTACAAGACTTAACTATAACTACCGGCCTGCCTCTTAAATGACACTACCGGTTTAAAGTCTACAATTACGCACGTAGACTAATTGTCGGCAGACAGAGATACAATTACAAGACTTAACTATAACTACCGGTCTGCCTCTTAATTGACACTACCGGTTTAAAGTCCGCAATTACGCACGTAGACTAATTGTCGGCAGACAGAGATACAATTACAAGACTTAACTATAACTACCAGTCTGCCTCTTAAATGACACTACCGGTTTAAAGTCCGCAATTACGCACGTAGACTAATTGTCGGCAGACAGAAGTACAATTACAAGACTTAACTATAACTACCGGTCTGCCTCTTAATTGACACTACCGGTTTAAAGTCTGCAATTACGCACGTAGACTAATACCTTGCCAGATACCTGTCAATTTCCCATTGAGAAACATATGTTCTAAAGGAATCCCACTCTATGTCCTTGGCAGTTATAAATTCATCCATAATATGAGGTCCGAGTGCCGTTTTAGCAATAAGTGAGTTTTGAAGATAATAAAGGGCTTCTTTCAAACTTCCGGGCAAAGCTTCTATTTTTAATTTTTTTCTTTCTCTGTCAGTAAGCCTATAAATATTAGCCTCAACCGGTTTCGGCGGCTCTATTTTATTTCTTACCCCGTCAAGACAGGCTGCAAGAATTGTTGCAAAAGCAAGATAAGGATTGCAGCTCGGGTCAGGAGAACGAAGTTCTACTCTTGTTGAAATACCCCTCTTAGCGGGCACTCTTAAAAGTGCACTTCTGTTTGCAAGCGACCATGCCATATAAACAGGGGCTTCATAACCCGGAACAAGCCTCTTGTAGCTATTGACCGTCGGATTAAGGATTGCTGTTATGCTTTTAATGTGTTTTAATATCCCTCCGATAGCATACTTCGCTGTATCTGAAAGTTGATATTCCGCTTTTTCATCAAAAAAGGCGTTCTTTCCATCTTTAAACAAAGAGATATTGCAGTGCATGCCGGAACCATTGATTCCGTATACAGGTTTCGGCATAAAAGTCGCATGCAGCCCGTATTGCGCCGCAATAGCTTTAACAGCAACTCTAAATGTAACAACATTATCGGCAGTTGTAAGTATATCAGAGTATTTAAAATCAACTTCGTGCTGTCCATCAGCAACTTCGTGATGCGATGCTTCAATATCAAAATCCATCTCTTGAAGAGTACTTACAATATCTGAACGGACAGATTCGCCCAAATCATCGGGGCCAACGTCGTAATAACCTGCTCTATCATGAGTTTTAGTTGTAATTTTATCTTCTTCATCTTTTTCAAAAAGGAAAAATTCAGCTTCCGGCCCGACATTCATAGAAAAACCGAGTTTTTTAGCTTCTGCCATTAATCTTTTAAGATTGCATCTTGGGCAGCCTTCAAACGGGGTGCCGTCTGCATTATAAATATCACAAATTAATCGTGCGGAATTTTTGCCGTCACGTTCCTGCCATGGAAGTATCTGGAAAGTATTTTTGTCCGGATGGAAAAACATATCAGAAGTTTCAATGTTTCTAAATCCTTTAATAGAAGAACCGTCAAGCATAACTTCGTTATTTAAAATTCTATCTATATGCTCGGATGGAATGGCAACATTTTTAACCTGTCCATTTATATCCACAAATTGTAGTTTTACAAATTGTACGTTATATTCTGTTATTAATCTTTTTATATCGGCATCTGTATAATTAGCGCCGTTTAGCGGTGTATGTTGAAATTCCATTAACTTCCTCCAATCTTTTATATGATAAAAATATATTATTTTAGGCTAAAGGTCAATAATTTAATATTTTATTATATAATTTTAACTATGAAAAACCTTTTGAATTCATTATTAGACCTGATTTATAAAAAAAGATGCTATATTTGCAAGAGTTCTAAATATTCTCTAAAAATATGTCCGGAATGTTATGAAAAACTTGAATTCTACCCCATTGGCGCAAACAGGATAATAGACGGAGTAGATATCTATGTTTCAGGATATTACACAAAAGAGCTTCAAAAACTTATAAGAGGTTTAAAATATCATAAACAAAAAGAGTTATCTTATTATCTTGCTAAATTTATGTATGAATATTTTTCAAAATTAAATGAACTTAAAGGTAAAGATTTTCTGCTGGTTCCGGTACCTTTGCACAGAAACAGGATTAAAAAACGTAAGTACAATCATATGGAGCTTGTGTGTGAAGAATTATCCAAAATTAGCGGTTTTGAAACTAATTTTAAGTTAATAAAACGCATTAAGGACACTAAGCCGCAGTATAAACTTTCCAGAAATGAACGTTTGAAAAACCTATCGGGAGCATTTGAGGTCGATTCTTCATATATTTCGGACAAACCCGTCTTAATTCTGGATGATATTTGTACAACCGGCTCTACTTTTGAAGAAATGATTCGTGCTTTACAATCTGCAGGAGTGAAAAATATAACCTGCCTTGCAGCTTCTACCCCGCTTATTTAATTTGCAGGTTTACTATATTTATTCCTTCCCTTTTGAGAGAAGGTTAAGATGGGTGTCTGTTGCGATTCTTCGGCTAAAGCCTTGGAATAACAAATATTTACTCCCGTTATTCCGGCCTGTAAGCCGGAATCTATCAATGTTGATTTTTTTAGGGGCTTATGCCGCCCCGTCCCCCGCACCATATTTCTTTCTTTTATTGCGATACAAAAGAAAGAAATATGGAAAAGAAAGAAAATAACGCACTGCTGCATTTTTCTGCCGAAAAATGCCTGTGACTGCTACCTGCCCCTGTCGTTCCTCTCAATGAAAGGAAAAACAACTTCCTTCCCTGTTGAGGAAAGGCTAGGATGGGTGCTGATTGAAATTAATTGGCTGAATATTATACCCGTCATACTGAGCAAAGCGAAGTATCGCAAGGTTTAATAGCAAAAACTTCCAATTATTGCAATTCTGCGGCTAAAGCCTTGGAACAACGTCTTTTTCCTACAAAAGTAAACTTTTGTAACAATAAAGTAAAAATCTCTAAAGTTTTTTCAAAACATGCCGTTAAGTATTCTGTAAGCAGAAAAGAAAAAGAAAAAGCAAAAACATAATGTGTATTAGCTGTTAATTAAGAGGTATGTTATGACAAATGATGAACACGAAATGCTTGTTGAATATTCAGAAATGACAGCATTTGATTTTAACTCAAAGGAGTATCAGGAATTAAGAAAAGATTTCTTGGATTGCAAAAAAGCAGTTACAGGATTTGATTGGCTTGTAAACAAATTTGTGAGCGGATTCAGACCTGCAGAAGTGTAATAGCTGTTGAAAGGGATAGTTTTATGACAACTAAAAAAGATTTCAAGAATAATTGTTTCTCCCCAAATTGGCTTGAAGTTGATTTGAGAGATGCAAAAGAGGCACAGACAGTAAAGGAGGAACGCCTAGAGAGCAAACGACGTAAAGATCTTAATACTTTATTAAAAGAACTTGAAGAAATCAAGCAAAGCATTGAAAGAGCTGCCGAAAAGCAGCACAGATTGGCAAATTTAATGGGTTTCTATACCGGAGAATTTGCACAGTAAATCAGTAGAAAAGATAAGCCCTCGTAATTATACGGGGGCTTATTTCTTATGGATTTTTCTGCAACCTTCGGGGAACGGTTTCAAACCGAATTGTGTGCTATCCCGCACCCAATCCGGTTCTCACACACCTTAAAGAGGTTTTGAAAAATCTCAAAAAATTGTCATTTTATGGATTTTTCTGCAACCTCTTTTGGTAAAAAAATGTAAATTTTTTTGCATTTACTAGCAAAAAAATTTTATTATACGTTTTAGAACAAATGGATGGTTGATAAAACACGAGAAGTGATATAATTAAAAAAGAATATATAAAGCGAGGTAATGCATGAGTGAAGTTAATGGTCCAAAAATCGGTGTAAATCAGTTTAACTATGGCGGAATGCAAAAACAAAATACCGAGCCGGATACTGAGCCTATAGATTCCGGAAAACAACAGCTTACTGATTTTTCTAATATGCAGGCAGAAGCTCTCGGGCGCTCAATGCTGTTCAAAGGAGCAGATAACGTTAATAATGACTTAAAAGTATTAATGGAAAATCCTCAAATTGCAGAAAATTCTGATAAAATGTTTGAAACTGCATACCGGATTGCACAGAATAACGGAGCAGAAAATCCTTATGAAGAAGCTGCGGCTTTTTCAACAACTTCTATTTAAAATTTGTTTTTAATAAATATGATTGGGGAGAGAGAGAATGGATGGAAACAACAAGCCGGTTGTTAACTTAATTTCTAAACCGGAAAATATGATAAAGACTATTTATACTGCATGCAGAACATGTTACAGTGCTGATATTCCTATAAATATTTATAACAGTACTGATGATGAAGAAAAAATGCTCAAACTTATTGAACGGGTTATTTCTTCCGGTCATTATTCAACAATTGAACATATTCAGGTCACTTTTGCCATATCAAATGTATCAAGAGCATGTACCCATCAACTTGTAAGACACAGACACATGTCTTTTTCACAAAAATCACAAAGATATGTTAAAGAGAAGGGGCAGTTTGATTTTATTATCCCGCCTACAATTGAGAGAAATCCTGAATTAAAAGAAAAGTTCCTCAATTTTATGGGAGAAATTTCAAAACTATATTGTGAATTTACTGATGCCGGTATTCCTGCAGAAGATGCCAGAGCCGTACTTCCTAATGCTGCGGCAACTTCAATTGTAGCAAGTTTAAACCTGAGAGAAATGATTCACCTTGCTAACCTTCGCCTCTGTACAAGGGCTCAGTATGAAATAAGAACAATGATTAAAATGATGTGTGAAGCTCTTATTGCAGAAGAACCCTGGCTTAAACGATATCTGGTTCCAAAATGCGAACGTCTCGGTTATTGTGATGAAGACAAATCCTGCGGCAGAATGCCGACAAGAGAAAAACAAGGTGTGTAATGAAAAAAATAGGTTTCATTCTTGTTCTTATAATCATTACAATTGCTGCGGTTTATCTTGCTTTTTTTCAAAAGGATGAATTTGCTGAAGGTGATTTATATAGCGAAATAGTAAACCGTGGTGTAATAAAAGTCGGAATTAATACTGATTCAAAACCGTTTGCTTATACTGATTCTAATGGAATGCTTATCGGCTATGATATTGATTTGGCAAAATATATTGCTCAATATTTGCTCAAAAATCCGGATAGAGTCGAATTTATTCCTGTAACCCCTTCAAACAGACTAATAAAAGCTTCCACAGGAGAAGTAGATATTGTAATATCCACAGTTACAATAACGCCGCAAAGACAGGAAGTTGTAAGCTTTTCAATACCTTATGATTATGCCGGACAAGCCATTCTTGTAAAAGCTGACAGCCGGATTAAATCGCTTTCTGATTTGGCTGAACAAAGTGTCGGAGTTATATTTGGCACAACGGCAGAATACAACATGAAAAATTTTGTTCCGACTGCAAATGTAATTGGTTTTCGAAAATATTCTGATGCATACGAAGCGCTTAAAAAAGGACAAATTAATGCTATCACATCAGACGATACTATTTTAAATCGTTTTGCATTTGATGACAACTCTGTTAAACTTCTGCCAAAAAGATATTCCAGAGAACCTTACGGAATTGCATTTAAAAAAGGGAATTCTACTATAAGGCTTAAAGAAAATCTGAATTATGCCATAACTGATTTGAAACAAAAAAATGTTATCCCTCGCCTGAGAAAAAGATGGGGAATATTGTAACTAATCCACTTTTACATATTTTTGTTTAGGGCTGGTCGGTTTTTCAGGAATAGTCAAGCGTATAAGATTTTTATCAACTAATTTATCAATTTTTTTCTTGAAGTTTTTCCTGTCTTTGTATTGTAAATATTTCATAATTTCATTCAGAGTTCTTGGTATTATGCAATACTCAACAACCTGCAATGAAAATTCTTCAGCTTGGGGGGTATTTCCTTCAGCTTGGGGGGTATTTCCTTCAGCTTGGGGGGTATTTCCTTCAGCTTGGGGG
>CALVBP010000045.1 GCA_944325825.1 Candidatus Gastranaerophilales bacterium
AAAACAACACGTGTTTTCTTTTTCTTTTCGTACTTTTCTTTTTCTTTGCTTCGTAAATAAAGAAAAAGAAAAGTACAGAATTAATTAAATAAAAGAAATATAAAGACCGCTCCCCGGCGGAAGGAAAGTTCTCTTTACATCATTTTATGTAAAAGGGTGCGTTAATCAGTATTTATTCTAATTTATGTTAAAATAATAAAAAAGGAGAAATACTTTGAGTATAAAATTCGGAACAGACGGGTGGAGAGCTATTTTAGACCAAGAATTTACAAGAGAAAATGTAGGAAGAGTTACTCTTGCAATGGGTAAGTATATAATGGAAACTTTTGGTTACGATAAGCCTGTTCTAGTTGGATACGATCCGAGAAATAAGGCGGATTTTTATGCGAAATTTTGTGCAGAGTTATTAAAAGATAAAGGGTTTAACGTCAAACTCTCATCAAGGATTGTTCCGACACCTGTTCTTGCTTATAATGCAAAATATTTAAATGCTGAAGCTATTATGTTTACAGCATCTCATAATCCTTCGGAATATTTAGGGATGAAGTTCATTCCGGATTATGCCGGGCCTGCAACTTCTGAAATTACAGACAGGATTTTATTTAATATGGATGAAGATTTTCAGGCTAAGATGGGAACTTTGGAACTTATTGATTTTTATTCAAACTATTATAATCATCTTAAAAAAATTATTAATTTTGAAAAAATAAAAAAACTCAAAACAAATATTATTTTTGATGGATTATATTCAGCCTCAATAGGTTATTTTGACAGAATTTTAAAAGATAATAATATAAGCTTTGAAACTTTACATATGAATCATGATCCCAATTTTGGCGGCGGAATGCCTGACCCTAAACCTAAATATTTGCAAGAACTTATTGATAAAGTTAAAACTGCGCAAAATTCAATCGGCTTGGCAAACGATGGGGATGCGGATAGGTTTGGTGTTATTAATGAAAAGGGAGATTATGTTTCTCCAAATGTGATAATTGCAATTTTACTTAAATATTTACTTAAAAAAGGTTATACCGGTTCTGTCGTTAAAACGGTCGGTTCAAGTCTCTTGATAGATAATATTGCTAATAAACTGGGGGTAAACGTAATTGAGACTGCTGTCGGGTTTAAGCATGTCGGCGAAGCTATGCGTAAAAATGATGTGATTATAGGCGGCGAAGAGTCCGGCGGTTTAAGTATCAAAGGACATATTCCTGAAAAAGACGGGATTCTTGCAAATCTTTTAATCTTGGAAGCTATGGCAGAAGAAGAAAAACCATTATTTGTGCTTGAAAATGAGATATATGAACTTGCAGGATGCAGGTTTTATACCGATAGAATTGATTTAAAAAAAGAAAGTCCAGAAGAAATAGCAGTCGTAATTAAAAAATTTAAAGAAATAAAATCTATCGGTAACCATGAGGTTACTCAAACTGATTTGAAAGACGGAGTAAAACTTATGTTCGGTGATAAAACAAAAATTCTTGCACGACCAAGCGGAACAGAACCTCTTTTGAGAATCTATTATGAGTCTGATTCAGAGGATAAAATCCGTGAACTTCAAAAAGAAGTCAATAAACTTATTACAGATTTATCCCCATAGTCTGGACAGAATCGAAAAAGTATTATAAAATCTATATATAAAGAGAGGAAATTTAATGCCAAATAAAGACATGATACCCGTTGAGGTAATAATTTTAACAGAAAATGAGGATATTAAAGGTACTGTTTTCGTCTCAAATAATGTGGCTGCAAACAGACAGCTTACAGAACTTTTAAATGACGGAAACAGAAGGTTTCTTGCGGTAACAAATGTGGAAATTTATGCAAAGAATTCCAATCAGCCGCCAAGAAGATATGAATTTTTAGAAATCCATATGGATAAGATATTAATGGTTCATCCGACTTCTCAAGCCTTGTTTAGAGAATCTCCTAAAACACAGGAAGATATAGCAAGATTTAGAGAGTTGAGAGCCAAACTTAATCAAACGAAACCATTCTAAGTATTTTATTAATTAAGGGCGGACTCGCAAAGCGAGTCCGCCCTTAATCTTTATTAATAATTTTCGATAGCAATTTTTAAGCAAAATTCTTTTTTTGTTTCAAACAATTTGTATCCTTCTTCAATTTTATTAAGCGGATATGTTTGTGTAATAAGAAAATCTGTATTAATTTTACCTTCGGATATCCATTTTAAAAGTTTATGAGAATGAACTCCGTCAACTCCGCCAGTTTTAAAGATAAGATTTTTGCCATACATTTGCGGGAGCGGAAGAGTCTGGTTATTCTCGTACATAGCAACTATTCCTACTATTCCGTTAGGGCGGGTTGTTTTCCAAGCCAATTCAAAAGTATTTTCTCCTCCGGCAGCTTCAATAACTTTATCGGCACCTCTTCCGCCGGTTAAATTTTTGATTTCTTCATCAATATTATCTTTAGACGGATTAAATACATAATCTGCAAGTCCTTGTTTTCTTGCAATATTTAATCTTTCGGGATTAATATCAATTCCTATAACTTTTTTTGCTTCCATAATTTTAGCACAAGCCATTGAGCAAAGACCTACGGGCCCTGCTCCGATAACTACCACCGTATCGTCGGCGGATACTTCGCATAGCTCTGTTCCAAAGTATCCGCTTGCAAGGATATCACCGACAAATAGAGCATTTTTATAACTTAGATTGTCAGGGATTTTTGTCAGCCCCTTGTCGGCATATGGAACTCTTACATATTCAGCCTGACAGCCATCAACACTACAGCCTAAAAGCCAGCCTCCACTCTGGCAATTATTAATAAAGCCTCGTTTACAAAAATAACAATTTCCGCAAAATGTTTCACAGTTTACGCTTACCCTGTCTCCTATTTTCAATCCGGATATGTTTTTCCCTAATTCTGCGATTTCACCGACAAATTCATGCCCCAGTGTCACGCCTTCTCTTGCTTTGGGGACAAAACCGTTTTTTATATGTAAATCACTGGTGCATATACTTGATAACGTGACTTTTACTATTGCATCTCTGTCATCAATAATTTTCGGATATTGTTTTTCCGTAAGTTCAATTGTTTTATCAGATTTGCTTTTCCAGATAAGAGACTTCATAATTTTATTATAACATTAATGAACTTTTTTTATTCTCTGTCGTTAATATTATGTATGGTATGATTATATAGGTAGTGAGAAGGAGAAATTTATTTATGAAAAAGACATTAATTGCAATTGCGGTATTAAGCTTATTTGCCGGATGCACAACACTTTCAAGCCAGGCAATTACAACAAATCAACCTGAGAGAGGGTATATTTCAGTAAACACCAGTGCCAATACAGAAGTAGCTCCGGATGTTGCAGAAATATCTTTTGCAGTTCAAACATCCGATACAAAATCTATGCAGAAAGCAACGGTTGAAAATAAACAGATTTCAGATAAAGTTTTTGCGCAATTAAAATCAATGATAGATACTAAGAACGGAGATTATATTAAAACGGCCGATTTTAGTGCAAATCCTATTTACACATATTCAGGTTCAAAAAAGAACTTTGACAGATATGAAGTTTCAAACAGGGTGATTGTTCATACAAAATCAATTGATAAAGTTGGTAAAATGATAGACAGTGCAATCGCAGCGGGAGCTACAAATGTTGATAACCTTACATTCTCTGTATCCAATTATGATGCGCAATGTAATGAATTAATCAAGATTGCATCTCAAAAAGCAAATGACAGACTTTCTGTTATAACAAAGATTTTTAATACCGAACTGGACGGAATAAGAACTTTTGATGTAAGCTGCAATGCCAATAATTCCAATTCACCAAGACTATATATGGCAAAGAATATGCTTTCAGCAGTTGCTGACGGAGTGGGAGCAGCAGAAAGCAGTTCTACCAGTATTTCTAACGGTGTTATAAAAATCTATGCTAATCTTAATGCGACATTCTTTGTAAAATAACCGGTTGACAGCCAGAGTATAGGGGCGGGATTTTTCGAATCCCGCCCCTTTTGGTTTGTTTTAAGTAAAGCTTACAAAGATTTTTACAATTGAAGTTGTTTCTTAATTTCGTCCGGATTTTGAGTCCATTCTAAAAGAAGTTCAACCTCTTCAGGATTTTCATGATAAAGCGGGGCGAGTTCCGCAATTTCTTCTCCTTTTAAAGCTTCGTCACTATTGCCTAATTCTTTTCTGTTTTCATATAAATACCTTGTCTCTTCAGGGTAATTGTCATAAGATTTTAATAAAGCTACTGTTTCTTGAGGATATGGGGAGTTAAAATATTCTACGGCTCCGATATCTTTTTGAACTTTTTTAATAAGATAGTCAACTTGTTCATCTGTTAAATCTCTGGCCGGTCCTTCGTATTTATTTTCTAAAACTTTTGCAGCTTTAAATGCCCTGACAGGGTCTTGTTCGTATATTTTACATATTTCAACAATTTCTTTGGGGGTGAAGTTTTTACTTTCAAAATTACTATCTTCTCCCCAAGTATGTGTTTTTTCGCTCAGTCTTTTGACAAGTTCCGGATTTTTTTCTTTCGCTTCTTTATAACCATCTGTTGCTAAATAGATATCTTTTGTTTTTTCCAACCCTAAGGCAGTTGAGATTGAAACAAATATACCGCTCAACCCTTTGATAGCACTGCCGGAATTCTTGACTTTGCTAAAACTTCCTTGAAATACCGGTTCGGAAGTTTTTCTTGATGCTTTATTTGTATTATAAAAACTGGTAGTTGTATTAATACTAACAGGATTAATTCTGTTCATTAAGACTCCTTTCTTATCCTTGCTATATATAAGATAAAACTGTAAAAGTTTTTTTTGTTATAGTTAAAAACTATCTGTAACAAAATTTTACATAAGGAGCTTTAGAAAATTAAAAACTTTCAGCAAATTCAGATAGCAAAAATATTTTTTTCAAGGTTTGTTATTGGTATGAAAATCCAAAATGATAATTACACGAAAACTTCTTTTAAGGCTCATTTTATTAACAGCAAATCTTTGAGTATGATTGAAGATTATGCGGTAAAAAAGGGTAAGGCTGAAAAACTCGCGCTTGCTAAAAAGAATATAGAGAGCTGTTATGATGACGTGTTTTTAAGAGTAGATATTTTTAAGCTAAAAGGACTGCCTTGTATATCTTTTTCCAGATATACACCCAAAAAAGGTATAAAAAGTCCAAGGTGTATGAAAGATTTATTATTGTCAAATGTTAAAATGTATAAAAGTTCCAAACCTTGTGATATTTTAAAATTCGCATTACACAAAGTTGTCCGGCTCGGCTATGATGTTCCCAATTATAAGCTATTTAGGGATGTTGTTATAAGAACAGTTCCACAGTTCCGAAAATAAAATTATTTATGATAGGTTTCGCCTTTTAAGATTTTAAATCCACGATAAATTTGTTCAACCAGAATAAGTCTTGCGAACTGATGGAGAAAGGTCATTTTAGAAAGGCTGAGTTTGAAATCTGCTCTTTTTGATACAATAGGAGAAATTCCGCAAGAAGAGCCAATTATAAATACAAGTTCGGATTTTCCTGAAATAATTATTTCATTTATTTTTTGTGCAAAAATTTCAGAAGAAAGCTCTTTCCCTCCGATTTCCAGAGTTATAACATAAGAATCAGGCTTTATATGAGATAAAATTTTTTCTCCTTCTTCGTTGAGCGCTTTATCAATTTGTTCGTCTTTTATCTCAACAGGAGAAAGTTCCGTAATTTCAACAGCACAATAGGGAGTCAGCCGTTTTAAAAACTCATCAATACCATCCTTTAGGAACTTTTCTTTAATTTTTCCAAGTGCAATAATTCTAATTTTCATTTTTTGCCATATAAACACTTGTAGAAGGGAACGCAAACTCAATACCTTCTTCTCGATAGCGGTGGATAATTTCACGAATTACTCTGCTTTTTTCGACAACATAATCACCCCAGGAGGATTTAGTAGTGTAACAAACCAACCTTACATCAATTGAACTTGATGCCAAATTTTCAATAAAAGCAGTTTCGCCTTCCAAAATTGTTTCATCCCGTCTTGCAATTTCTTTTAATATTTCCACAGCACGGTCAATTTTTTCATTAGAGGTTCCGTATTCTATATTAACAGTAATATCAATTCTTCTTCTGTCGGTTTGAGAAACATTTATAATTTCTTCGTTTGCAAGCAGGTTATTAGGAACATTTATTGCGAACCCTTCAAGGCTTCTTACTGTAGTTGAGCGGAGATTAATATTTTCAACAGTACCTTCATATCCGTTGAATTTAATATATTCACCTATTTTATAAACTCTGTCCGCTAAAAGTCCGAAAGAACCAAAAATATTACCGATAGCTTCTTTAGCGGCAAAACCTACCGCTAAACCTGTAATTCCGAATCCGGCAATTAAGGAAGCTACATTATACCCAAAACTTTGTAAGAATCCCGCAAGCAGGATAAATACCACAAGTGCCTTTAATATTTTTGTCAAAACCGGCATCAAATTTAAAAGCGGTGAATCGGAATTTTTCCTCAAGAGTTTTTTTTCAAGATTATGCTGAAATGCATCAATAAGCTTGCAAAATCCCCAAATTAAAAAGATATTTATAGCGACTCCTATGATAAATTTCATATGAGTAGCCGCAAATTTTCCCATCCATTCCAGCATTCTATCTATCATTATTATCCTCTCCGTTGTTTTAGTTTCATTAATTCATCCTGATATGGTGAAATTGATGTTAGTTTATCCATTATAGCCGGAAGTTTTTCAATAACAAAATCAACCTCTTTTTCAGTCGTAAATCTTGAAAGACTGAATCTTATTGAGCCATGCAGGGCAGTAAAAGGTATTCCCATCGCTCTAAGAACATGGCTCGGCTCAAGAGAACCGGATGTGCAGGCGCTTCCGGAGCTTGCACAAACACCGATATCGCTCAGGTGAAGAAGGATTAATTCTCCTTCAACATACTCAAATCCTATGTTAGAAGTATTAGGAACTCTGTTTTTTAGAGAAGAATTTAATCTTGAATTAAATACGTTCTTTAAAATTCCTTCTTCCAATTTATCCCTGAGTCTTTTTACTTCTGTCATTTCGTAGTTAAGGGAATTTAGAGCAAGTTCTGCAGCTTTTCCTATCCCTGCTATATACGGAACATTTTCTGTCCCGGCTCTTAATCCTCTTTCTTGATGTCCGCCGTTAATCAGCGGAGTTAATCTTACACTCGGTCTCACATATAAGGCGCCGACACCTTTCGGAGCGTGGAATTTATGACCGGAAACACCCAACATATCAATTTGGGTATCTTTTACATTAATAGGAATTTTACCCCCTGCCTGCACAGCATCTACGAAAAATATTGTTTCCGGAGATTTTGTTTTAACAATATCAGCGATTTCTTCAACGGGATTTATAACCCCTGTTTCGTTATTTGCATACATCACGGATACAAGTGCAGTATCTTTTCTTATTTTGCTTTTTAATTCATCTATATCAAGCTGACCTTCCGAGTCAACTGAAATATAATCAGCCTCATACCCTTCTTTTTCAAGTGATTTATAAAGATTTAATACACAAGGATGCTCAACTTTTGTTGTAATAATATGTTTTTTACCTTTATTACAATTCAAAGTTCCTTTAATCGCCATATTAGCAGACTCAGAGCCGCAGGAAGTAAAAAAGATTTCTTTCTCGTTATTTGCACCGAGAAAATCTTTCATTTTGCCTCTGGCTTCTTTTATAGCAGCAGCCGGCTTTTTAGCAAAATCGTACATGCTTGATGGGTTTGCATAATCCTCTTTTAAGTAAGGAAGCATCTCCTCCAGAACCTTTTCATCTATTTTTGTTGTAGCATTATTATCGAAATAAATCATAGTTTTATCCTTTTAGTTCAATTTTATATCCCGGATTTTGTAGGTGTAATGCCCTATCTGCTATTGCCCTCGCCCTGCGGGAGAGGGGTAGGGTGAGGAGGCTTTTATTATACCTGTTCAACAGTTAGGTTGGAATCGACTTTGTCTTTCAAGATTGATTCAACAAAACTTTTAATCGTCATAGAGGCGTTTTTACATCCGCTGCACATGCCGGTTAGTTTAACTTTAACCGTATTTCCCTCTACATCAACAAGTTCAATATCACCGCCGTCTTTTTGGAGCTGAGGCGAAATCTGCTGGTCAATAACTTTATTGATTTTAAGAATCTTCTGGGTCGGCGTAAGCTCTTCTGTTGAAGATTCTTTTTGCCAGTATTCGTCAAGAATGTTTTTAATAGCACCTTTGCATCTTCCGCAAGCGCCGCCGGCTTTTGTATAGTTTGTTACTTCTTCAACTGTTTTCAGCCCGTTAATTTTAACAGCCTCAAGAATCTGCCCTTCTGTTACGTTAAAACAGGTGCAGATAACTTTATCCGATTCTTTTTTACCTGACGGGAACTCAATTTCTTCCCAGCCGTCTTCTTTATAGTATTTCTTTAGCGCATCTTCAAGAGCTTCCTGCCCCATAACCGAGCAGTGCATTTTCTCTTGCGGGAGCCCGCCTAAAGCATCTGCTATATCTTTATTTGTAATCTTTTTAACTTCATCCAGAGTTTTTCCGATAATCATTTCGGTCAAAATGCTTGAACTTGCTACAGCAGAACCGCAGCCAAATGTTTGAAACTTTGCATCTTTAATAACGTTACCGTCAAGTTTTATATATAACTTTAATGAGTCACCGCAGGCAAGTGAACCTGCTTCGCCGATAATATCCGCATCATCAATTTTGCCGACATTTCTCGGGTTTCTGTAATGTTCCAAAACCTTTTCAGAATATTCCCACATTATATTTCTCCTCGTGTAAGTTGAATTTTATAACTATTATTTTACTACAAAAAGAGGTAAGATAA
>CALVBP010000046.1 GCA_944325825.1 Candidatus Gastranaerophilales bacterium
CCCCTCACAGCAGGCTCTGCCCCTCGCATAAGCGTTCGAGTCAAGAGATTCGCCACGTCCCCGGGGAGTACGGCAGATGAATTGTAACACGAAAATTGACTAATTACAATATTGCAGTTATCACTATAGATTAAAAAATACCAGCATAGTTCCGGTTACTGCCGCAAAGAAAATATAAAACAGAGGGTCTCGTTTAGACCTCCAGCTTATCAAAAGCAAAAATCCCAGAAGAATCATGGCTTTTAAATCCTTTATTTCCGGCTTTAAAAGACCAACTGCAACAGCTGTCAAAAGTGCGCAGCTAATCGGTTTCAGGGTTTCTATCAGAGATTTTACATAAAAATTATCACTGAATTTTTTGAGAAGCTTTGAAACAATAATTACTAAAAATAATGACGGAAGCATCTCAGAAACTGTTGCAATTGCAGAACCCAATATTCCCGCACTCTTAAGTCCGGCATAAGTTGCAACATTTATCCCTACAGGTCCCGGGGTAATTGAGGCTACAGCTACCATCTGTGTTAGTTCATCCAGGGAATACCAGTTATAAACCTGTGATATATGATACAAAAACGGAATTGTTGCATATCCGCCTCCAAATGAAAACAGACCAATTTTAAAAAACTCTACAAAAAGATGAAGAAGAATCATACTCTCCCCTTTCTGAGTCTTTTAAACCCGACACCGAATAAAGAGAACAATAAAATCGTTTGAATCGGAGATAGCTTGAATAAAAGAAGAGTTCCCAGCGTTAAAATAAAAATTGTATAGAAAAAAGCACCTCTTTTAGATTTTTGCCACATTTCTCTTACCGTCAGCATAATTAGTGCGATAACAGAAACTCCTACACCCCAGAGAGCTCCCTGGACATAACTATTCTCGGTTAAAGAACCTATCACTGAAGCCAGAAGAACGATACTCCAAAAAGGAACAAAAGTTACCCCAATCATAGCAACAACGGCGCCCCATTTACCACGAAGTTTGTAACCGATGAACATGGACATATTAGCAGCAATAATTCCGGGAAGAGACTGAGCAAGAGCAAAATAATCTATCACATCATCATGGGATACCAATTTTCTTTTATCAACAAATTCATTAGTCATAATGGGCAGGATTACGTAACCGCCGCCTAAAAGAATTGCGCCGATTTTTGTAAAAATCAAAAACAACTTCATTAATGAAATTTTCTTTGTCATCTATGACTTAACCAAATGCCTTCCCAGCTTCTCTATTAACTTTGCATCCTCTTCCGGAGTAAATCCTGTTGTTGTAAGATAATTTCCTACAATAGTTGAATCGGCACAGTATTTGAAAGCTTTTTCTATAGTTTCTTCGGATAATCTTGCCTTTTTTCCGCCCGCTATTCTTATAGAAGCATTTGGGCAGGCTATTTTAAACACTGCAAGAGTTCTTAAAACATGCTCTTCATCAATTTTGTCCCAATAATTTTCAAACGGAGTATTTTTAATAGGTGTTAATATATTCACTGGAATGCTGTCAGGACTAATTTCACTGAGTTCCAGCGCCATTTCTATTCTCTGCTCAACTGTTTCGCCCATACCGATAATAACCCCGCAGCATAATTCCATACCATATTTCTTAACCAGATTAACAGTATTAATTCTGTCTGCATAAGTATGCGTAGTGCATATTTCCGGATGATAAGATTTGCAGGTATTTATATTGTGATGAAATCTCACGAGTCCTGTTTCTGCCAATTTTCTAGCCTGTTCTTCATTTAAAATACCTATACTTGCACAGCTTTTTATTCCTGCTCTATCTAAGGCTTTTATCATATCGAGCATTGTGTCAAAATCGCTTTCATCCGGTGTTTTTCCTGATGTAACAATAGCCACTCTGTCAGCTCCGTTCTTAATACTGTCTTTTGCGGCATGAAGAACCGTTTCAACATCAAGAAGAGGATTTGTCTCGATATCAGTATTATAATGAGAACTTTGAGCACAATATTTGCAATTTTGAGAACACTTACCCGTTCGTGCACTGATTATTGAACAAAATTCAACTTCATCTTTCAAAAACTTCTTTGATTCGTTTAATAAATCATCTAAGTCCATGTTATATAAATTTAATAACTCTGCTTTTGTATATTTCGACATTTTTCACTCCATTAACATCCTACACTTAGCCCCGCACAAAGATTAATTGATTGGCCGGTAACACCTTTTGCATCTTCCGATATCAAGTATCTAACCATGCCGGCAATTTCAACGGGGGATACAAACCTTTTTTGCGGAATACACTCTATTATTTCCTCTTTAGAGAAACCTTCTTCTTCAATAGAAGAATTACCCATATCCGTATCTACCCATCCCGGGTTAATAGTATTAACTGTAATTCCAAACTCTGCAAGTTCAAGAGCAAGCGATTTTGTCATACCTATTAAACCTGATTTTGAAGCCGAATAAATACTTGCTCCGGCTTCTCCCATAACACCGCTTATTGAGCCTATATTTATAATTCTCCCAAATCTATTTTTTTTCATATGCGGAACAGCCTTTGATATCAAATACAAAGGAGCTTCCAGATTAACTTTTACAAGCCTTTCAATATCTGAAAAAGACAGCATTTCTGATAATGCATACATATACTCTCCGGCATTATTAATCAAAACATCTATTTTATTTGTTTCAATATAACTACCGAGTTTCTCTAAATCTTCAGTTTTAGATAAATCCGCCGCACAGTAATTTTTATATCCTTTTAAGAATTCTTCATTCCTTGCAGAAGCATAAACCGCACCATCTAAACTTTCGCAAATGGCTTTTCCAATTCCTCGTGAAGCACCGGTTACAAGTATATTCATAAAAAAACTTCTCCTTAGCTAATTATAGCACAAGAGAAGTTTCTAAAAGATTAATACACTATCAACTCAAGAATTGAGCTTGATACTGTTCGAACGTAATTGTAGGCGGCTGTTCACCGGAAGTTTTTCTGAATACACTGGCTGCTTCGCTCTTCAATCCTGCAAAATATGTCATTGCCTGTCCGTCAATTGCACTCTGGCTAAGAAGATCAATTGCATTATTGAATGCCGCATAATCCTTTTCATAATCGCCGGTTGCACGAACTCCTATCTGAGCCATAAGTCCTGCCCAGGGGATAACCTTTTCGTTATTCTGGTTTTCAATCTGCTCCTGAACCTGCTCAGAATACTCCGCATACATTGCCTTCTCTAATTTTTTCAGGTCATCAACTTTACCTTTAGGAGTAATGTTAAACTCATCAAATGCTCTCTCTAACTTCAGGGAGCTTGAAGGAATTCTCCCGAGGTAAGAGTATATATTCGCACTTGTATAAGAATAAACTCCATTGACTGTGAAATTAGACATGACACACCTCATATATGATATATAATGTATATCGTCATTTTTTCTAAAAACTTTAATTATTTTGGGGTAATATTTACAAAAGTTTACAAATATCGCCAAAATGCCGATAAATAGTGAGCTAAATTCTTGAGCAAAATTAACGACAATTATATATTGTAAAGATATGTAACAAAGATTCACCAGGGTGAAATTTAAAAAATTTTATATACTTTATATATACGTAAGACGAAATGACATTAAGAGAGGCATAAGATGGCTTTATTACAAAGTTATGACATTAATGCTATGGCAACACGCATTTCTAAAGAATTTTATATAGAAGATAATCCGGCGGAAGATAAATCCTATGTATTGATGGATGAAATGAGACTCTTCGCAATGGATTTAAAATCAAGAGTTACGTTTATTTCGAGAACCAAGGGGTAATCCCCCGGGGTAAACATATTAAAAATTACCCCGAAAACTTTTACAAATCCAATCTTACTTAACTTACTTAACTATTTAATTCCCCAAACTTACTTATCTTAGCGCCTGGTTCCCAAGAATCAGGTTTTTTCTTATGCGTAGTATTTTATTATATAATAAATAGTGTAGAGAAAGGTAATAACATGAGTATCTGTATTTTTCCTGGCACATTCAATCCTATCCACAATGCGCATCTGAAGATGGCAGAATTTGCCCTTGAATATTACGGATTTGAAAAAATAATTTTTATTCCCGCATATATTCCGCCGCACAAAGAAATTTCATCAAATCTTGCTAAACACAGATATAAAATGGTAGAAATTGCGACATCCAAAAACCCGAGATTTGAAGTTTCTGATGTGGAATATAATTCAAATTCACCTTCTTATTCTCTTATAACAGTTAAAAAAATTATTGAAAAATACAACCTGCAAACAAAACTAAACTTCATTATAGGAACAGATGCGTTCACAAAACTTGAAAGCTGGTATAAAATAGATGAACTCAAAGACCTTGTACATTTTATTGTTTTCCCAAGAAGAGGAGACAAACCTGATTATACATATTTTAAAAATAAAGGTTATGATTTTGAAACAGCCCCAATGGAGTATATAGATATTTCATCTACTGAAATTAGAAAAGAAAATAAAAACAGGGAGACAACCCGTGACGTGGAGGTTTATATAAAAGAACATGGATTATACATCAATTAAGAAATGGCTGAAAGATAATCTGACTGAAGAAAGATATCTGCATTCGATAGGAACGGCTGAATGCGCATCCGAGCTCGCTGAAAAATACGGACTCGATAAGGAGAAAGCTTATCTTGCCGGGCTTGTCCATGATTGTGCAAAATGCCTTAAAAATGAAGAACTGCTAAATATCCTTCATAAAATGACAGATATTAATGAAGATGAATTTATTAATCCTAAAACGTACCATGCACCTGCGGGAGTTCCGGTTGCAACAAAAGAATTTAATATAACAGATGAAGAAATTTTATCAGCCATAAGATGTCATACTCTCGGTAAATCAAATATGTCTGATTTTGAAAAAGTAATCTTTATCGCCGATAAAATCGAGCCCAAAACTCGTACTGAAAGTTATGTTCTGCCAATTAGGGATGCATTAAAAGAGGATAACGGCTTAAATAAAGCTTTATTTATCTGTTATAAAAATACTATAAAAAGTCTTGTTGACAGAAATTTAAGAATCTGTCCGGCAACAATCAAAATCTATAATGAATTATTATCGCTATTGTAGACTTAATTTTAAGAAAATAGTATAATTGGATTATGATGAAAAAGAGACTTGGGCTGTTATTGATAAGCATATTACTGCTTAATAATCTTGTTTTTGCGGCACCGGATACATTTGAAGGGCATGCCGAGTTTGATGATGAGTATTCCTCCCTTGATGAAAAAATGTTTACAGGAAAAACCGAAACTCTTGAAAAAAGAGATACGATTGAAATGACTGTTTCACAAGTCCTTGACGGAAGTTTTTCTTTTGAAGGAGATGAGTTTTTTGCAGAAGTTACAAGTGATGTTATCGGGGATAAAGGTATTATCATTCCTAAAGGAACCGTTGCACACGGGGTAATCAAAGAAACAAGCGAAGCTAAACGATTTGGGCGGGACGGCTATCTGGACTTGAGTTTTGATTATCTGGTAACACCTGACGGCAGAGAAATTCCAATTGAAGGTAAAATGTCTACAAAACTACATCCTGTAAAAGCCGCAACTAAAATTGTGGCAACCGATATCGGATATACTGCGCTGGGCGGACTGGCAGGCGGTGTACTTGCGGCACAGGCACTCGGCATTGAAGCTGCAATAGCTTCTCAGGGGTACACATTAGCCGGCGGTGCAGCAATAGGCAGCGCTGTTGGACTCGGAATGTCTTTATACAGAAAAGGTAAAAATGTCCTCATTTCTCCCGGAGATGAAATAAAGGTCAAAATTCTTTCAGATGTTGAACTTCCTGTATATAAAGAGGAAGCCTTGAAGAAAAAAGAACAAAAATATCCGGGTCTTGAAATAAGAATAGCAAATATAGTATACGAAAAAGATCCTTTTGGAGAAGTTAATACAATTACGCTATCTTTATCTATTGCTAATATGTCAGATAAAAGTTTTGCAGGAATGGACTTAGCGCTTGTAAGCGATTATAACACCGTCTATAACCCTTCTATTTTTGGAGACACAAAGCTTTTATTCTCCCAGTTTAAGCCGGGAGACAGAAGAGCCGGTAAAATTTCCTTTGCGGTAAGTAATGTTAAACACTCTTACTGGCTTGTCGTAAATGATAGAGCCACGAACAAACCGCTTACAAGAATTTCTCTTGATAATGCTTACAAAAATGTATCCAAAGATGTCAAGAAGAAAAACGCTAAACTAAAGAAAGCAAAAAAGAATTATTATAAAGAAGATGACCCGTTTGAAATGGAATAATAATTAATCCAAATCATAATCCAGCATCGTTACTACTTTAACCCCTTTTTCTTCAATTTTTGCCCGGCCCTTTAACGGAGTCAGCTCAATAATAAATGCAGCTGCTGCAACTTCTCCGCCGGCCTTTTTAATTAAGTTACAAGCAGCAGACGCAGTACCCCCTGTTGCCAGCAAATCATCAATTATGACAACTCTGTCACCGGGTTTTATTGCATCAGTATGCATTTCTATAGTATCTGTTCCATATTCAAGAGAATAAGTTTCTTTTATTGTCTCTGCCGGCAGCTTATTTGGTTTTCTTATCGGGACAAAACCCGCATTTAATCTGCAAGCAAGCGGAGCTCCAAAAATAAAACCTCTTGATTCAATACCGGCAACATAGTCAACTTTCTCATCTTTAAATTGCTCATATAAAAAGTCCATCATATAATGCATTGCTCTGGCATCTTTTGTTGCTGTCGTTATATCCAAAAAAAGAATTCCTTTTTTAGGGAAATCCGGAACCATCCTTACGTGCTCTTTTACATAATGATATCTGTCTGTTGTCATAGTTGTCATTCCTATTTATACCTCATTTAGCTCGTGTTCTTGCCTGATTTGCTCTTCAACCACAAGGCCATGGGCAGTTTTGCCCCATTTCATATCTTTCTTACAGAATAATATTTTACCACAAATAAATAATACCATCGGAAACCATATTATAAAGAAATAAAAAGTTGTCTCGGCGGCTTGCTTAATAGCCTTTAGCCTCGGTACCGAATCATATCTTCTCAGACTGTATCTGATTGCAAGGAAGAATCCCAATCCGACAACTGAAGATACAATTAAAGACGACCACAACACATTGTGTAAACTGTACGGGTCAATCTTATCCGTAAATAGTTTTATCACCCTGAAAACTATTTCCAAAATAAACCACAACGGCATTATAAACTGGGTAATATAAACAGCCATATCAAACCTGGCACGAAGAGACATATGTTTTGATTTCATAGCTTCGCCAAAATACTCAAGATATCTCCTGATAGTCCCCTCAAGCCATCTTCTTCTCTGCCTGAAAAGAGGCATAAGGTAAATTATACCTTCCTCATATACGCATGCATCCGGACAAAATCTTATATCCCAGCCTTTTATGTGGAGTCTTGTGGACATATCTAAATCGTCCGTTATTGTATAATTATTCCAGCCGCCAATGTCTTCAATCGCAGCCCTTTTAATCAATTCTCCATTGCCTCTTAGTTCAACAGCACCTTTTACGGCATCTCTTCCCACCTGAAAGTGTGTATCAGTTGAATATTCATTATTCTGGCATCTTGTTAAAAAATTATAGTCTTTATTCCTAATAATCTTTCTTGCCTGAACAGCACCCACATCTGCCGGTTCCAGATTCGGAATAAGTTTATTAAGAAAATCCGGTTCTACAGTTGCATCCGCATCAAATACTAAAATTGCCTCTCCTTTTGCAATCTTAAAAGCATCATTCAAAACAGCCGACTTACCGGGAAATGCATCCTTATCACGAACCAGAGCGGTAACTTTATCATACTTTGCCTCAAGCTCCCTGATAACATTTGCCGTATTATCCGAACTTCTGTCATCAATAACTATTACTTCAAAATTCGGATAATCCATTTGCAGAACATTTTCAACCGTATTTACAATTACATACTCCTCATTATGTGCAGGAATCATAACACTTACAAACGGTTTGTAATTCTCATTTATTACGGGCGGATGTTTTCTTAATTTACGCTTCTGGTACTTGGTTGCTGCAATAAGGTATAATCCGTATATTGACATACATACGCAGAGTATGACAAATCCAACAACAGTATTCACATAATTTTGGAATACAAATAGGAATACACCCAACATCGATAATATAATAAATAAAAGAATTCTTTCTCTCATAGCTCCACCAGCACAACTATGATTATATCAAAAATAATATAAAGTTTTGTAAAAATTAATTTTTACCACAACCTTAAAAAACTACCGCCAGCCCCCTTTCCGGTATTAATATTTATTACGATTTTCCACAAAAATTAAATTAAATGTTACATTTCTTAATATTTAAC
>CALVBP010000047.1 GCA_944325825.1 Candidatus Gastranaerophilales bacterium
ATCGCAGGTAAACCACCCGTTCCCATCCCGAACACGGTCGTAAAGCCCTGCAGAGGCGAAAATACTTGGCGGGCCACCGCCTGGGAAGATAGCACGCTGCCAACATCTAAATTAAAGAAAAGCGAGAATCAGTCAGAGATTGGTTTTCGCTTTTTTAGATTGAAAGGATTCTCGCTTGGTAAACCACCCGCCTCTCAGCAAACGTGACATTTAGTCACCTTTGCTTCGGCAGAGTCATCCCGAACACGGTCGTAAAGCCCTGCAGAGGCGAAAATACTTGGCGGGCCAGGGGTAAAAGAATGTTCTTGTAGGTTGACCTACCAACCTGAAAGATATTTACGTGCGTAACACCCTGGGAAGATAGCACGCTGCCAACATCTAAATTTCAAAACCCGCAGATTTAAACAAGAGAGTTAATCTGCGGGTTTTTCAATTTGCGTTGGTCTTGCTCACTTGCATATAACGGCAATTTTGGATTTTGCTGAGGCAAAGAAAAAGAAACGGGCGAAAGAAAAAGAAACCTCGCATTGCTGCATTTCCCGTTAGGGAAATTGATATTAAAAAAGGATTGGACAACGGTGTTCAATCCTTTTATTAAAATAATTTAATTTAATATTACTTATTCTTCTGAACCTTCTTCAGACTCTTCAGCTTCTTCTTGAGCCAAATCTTCTTCGTCATAAGCCTGTTGATTCATTTCTTCTTCGATTTCTTCCTGAATTTCATCTGAATCAACAGCTCTTTCTTCCGGTTCTTCTTCCTCATAATCATAATTTGTGGTCTTAGAAGCTTCTTCATTTTCCATTTGAGAAACGCTCTTAATGTCGATTTTCCAGCCGGTTAAGCGGTGAGCAAGTCTTACATTTTGTCCTTCTCGTCCGATAGCCAGAGATAACTGGTCGTCCGGAACAACTACAAGAGCATCTTTAGTTTCTTCATCATCTGTCATAATGTCAACTGAAACGACTCTTGCAGGAGAAATAGCATTTACTATATATTCAACGGGATCCGGAGACCATCTTACTATATCAATTTTTTCATTCTTTAATTCGCCGACAATTGTCTGAATTCTCGAACCTCTAGGTCCTATACAAGCACCTACAGAGTCTACTTCCGGGTCATTTGACCACACGGCAATCTTAGTCCTAAAGCCTGCTTCACGAGCAATTGATTTAATTTCAACAATTCCGTCTTCAATTTCCGGAACTTCAAGTTCAAACAGTTCTCTTACAATTTCTGCGTGAGCGTGAGAAACTATTACTTGCGGGAGTCTGTTTGTTTCTTTTACATTAAGAACAAACACTCTGATTCTGTTACCCGGTTTGTAATATTCTCTTGGAATCTGTTCTCTTTGCGGCATTATTGCATCAGTTTTACCAATATTTACAATAACATTTCTGTTTTCAACTCTTTGTATAATACCCGTAACAAGAGTTCCTTTCTTTTCAAGAAATTCATTTAAAATATTATTTCTTTCAGCATCTCTAATTCTTTGTGTTATGACTTGTTTAGCTGCTTGGGCTGCAATTCTTCCGAATTGTTCCGGAGTGACTTCGATTTTTACTTCGTCATCCAGCTCAACTTCATCATCAATTTCTTTAGCTTCTTCTAACGAAATTTGGGTGTCAGAATCTTCTACCTTATCAACTACAAGTTTTGTGCTGAACACACCAATTTCACCGGTCTGCTCGTCAAGAATAGCTTCTATATTAGCAGCTTCTTTAACATGCATATGTTTTTTATAAGCCGCAACCATTGCGTCACAAAGAGATGCGATTAAAACATCTTTGGATATTCCGCGTTCTCTTTCAAGCTCTTCACAAGCTTCAAATAATGCTGTTCCGATTTTTATCATCTTTATCTCCTTTGTTATGTTTCTTTTTTGTTAATCAATATATAATTTTGCGGATTGAATATTTTCTTTAGGAATTATGAGTTCTTCTCCGTCATCAAATCTGAAGAATTTTAGACCTGAATTCTCATTCCAATCAAGGATTTCACCTTTAAAAATTTTCTCTGTTTCACCTGCAAGAGGTGTTTTTAATTTAATGCTTACCCTTCTGCCTTTAAAAATAACAAATTCTTTGTCTGATTTGAATTTTCTTTCCAACCCCGGAGAAGAAACTTCCAAATAGTATTTGACAGGAATAAGTTCGTCCAAAAATTCGTTTAGACTTCTTGTCATTTTTTCGCAGTCATCAAGAGTAACATCTTTTTCGTATGAGTAGATATAGATTCTCAAAAACCATCTGTGATTTTCTTTAACAAATTCAATCTCAACAGGGATTAAATTATATCTCATTGCTGTGTTTTCAATAAGAGGAGTGATTTTTTCTAAGATTTCATATCTATTTATATCCTGTTTCATACGACTCCTTTTTGAATAAAAAAAGAACGGGATTGAAACCGTTCTTTTTTAAGAAACTATTCACAAGTTGAGTATAACAAAAATTCATTTATTTGTAAAGCAAAATAAATGTTTATGATAAAATATAATCATTAAGTTTAAAAGAGGAAAAACACAATGACAGAACAACAGGTAAGAGAGCCGGTATCGGCAAAAGAGGCTATAAGACAAACAAGAATACAAAAGCTGGCAGAACTTGCAGATAAAGGGATTAATCCATATCCTTATGTTTTTGATAAAGATGCAGATTCAGCTTTTTTACAGGAAAAATATAAAGATTTACCGGCAGGGGATGAAACAAATGATACTTATTCAGTTGCCGGACGTGTAATGGCTATTCGTAACAGCGGTATGTTTATTGATTTAATGGATGCATCAGGTAAAATACAAATATTTTCACATAAAGAAAATATGGATCCTGAATTAATCAAAACTCTTAAACTCGTAGATATTGGTGATATCTTAGGATTTACGGGTACAATAAGAAGAACACCGAGAGGGGAGCTTTCCATTAAAGCTGTTAATTTTAAAGTTCTCTCAAAATCTCTTCTTCCGCTCCCAAATAAGCAAATTAGCGAAGAAAAATTAGAACAGTTAAAATCTTATCATACGATGTCTGATACTGAAACAAAGTACAGGCAAAGGTATGTAGATTTAATAGTTAATGAAAAGACCAGAGATACTTTCAGAAAAAGAAGTTTAATTATTCAAAAGATAAGAGAATACTTAACAAATCAAGGCTTTTTAGAGGTTGAAACTCCAATGCTTCATACACAAGCATCCGGCGCAAATGCAAGGCCTTTTATAACTCACCACAATGCTTTAAATATGGATTTAACATTGAGGATTGCACCGGAGCTTCATTTAAAAAGGCTAATGGTTGGCGGTTTAAGTGAGAAAATATTTGAGTTATCAAGATGTTTTAGAAACGAAGGTATTGATACCCGTCATAACCCGGAATTTACTATGATTGAGCTTTATCAATCTTATGTCGATTATAATGAAATGATGGTTTTAACTGAAAATCTTGTGGCATATGTTGCTAAAGAAGTTCTTGGTACAACAAAGATTACTTATGGCGAAAATGAGATTGATTTAACTCCGCCGTGGGACAGAAAAACTATGCTTGGTGCTATTAAAGAATATACCGGAGTAGACTTTGGTGAATTTTTTACGGCAAAAGAAGCTTATGAGAGAGCGAAGGCTTTGCATGTTGAAGTTGATGAAGATATGAATTGGGGGCAGGTTGTCGAGGCTGTGTTTGAAGCAAAAGTCGAACCTACTTTAATACAACCTATACACATAATAGATTACCCGAGAGAAATATCTCCGCTTGCAAAAGTTCATAGAGATAATGATAGATTAACGGAACGTTTTGAAACAAGAGTAAACGGATGGGAAATCGCAAATGCCTTTTCTGAACTTACTGACCCTATTGACCAGCGTCATAGATTTGAGGCTCAAGCTTTGGCTAAAGCAAATGGAGATGAAGAAGCTATGCCGATTGATGAAGATTATATTAATGCTCTGGAATACGGTCTGGCTCCGACAGGCGGGATGGGAATGGGAATAGACAGGCTTGTTATGCTGTTGACGAATTCTCCGACTATAAGAGACGTAATAGCATTCCCAACATTAAAAAGACTGGAAAATTAGTTGTAATAAGGCGGCGGGTTCTAACCCGCCGCCTCAGTATATGAATATGAAAGAACTGGATTTTATAAATATAATAAAAAAACAAATTAATAATAAATTGATAGGCGATGACTGTGCTTATCTTAAAGATTTAGGTATTGTAATTACTCAAGATAATTTTGTAGAGGATGTACATTTTAAAATGAAATGGGCAACGCCTTATCAAATAGGATATAAGGCTGCTGTAGTGAATATAAGTGATATTTTAGCTTCAGGAGGTAAGCCAAAGTATTTATCTGTAGGGATTTCATTACCGCAAGGTATTGATACTAATTTTATTAGAGAACTCTATAAAGGTATTTTGGCGGGTTCATATGGCGCTGAAATTACCGGCGGAGATATTACGGGAAGCGATAAGGTTTTTATATCTATTACAGCTATCGGTACTACCTTGGACAGGAAAATTTCTTCACGTGCGAATGCAAAGCCTGGTTATGCAGTTATTATTAGCGGAGAAGTCGGTTCAAGTGCAGATGGGTTAAATGCTTTAATCAACGGACATGTTAAACCGGATTCAATAAGAGCTCATTTAGAGCCTTCTCTTGACGTTGAATTCTCAAATGAGATATCTGGTAAAATAAATACGGATTATGCCATGATGGACACATCAGACGGCTTAGCAGACGCTTTATATAAAATAGCTGAGCAAAGTAATGTTACAATTGAAATCGATTATGATAAAATACCTCATAAAAAAGACATTACAGATAAAAAGACTATTCTTTTCGGGGCGGAAGATTATAGATTGGTTGCGGCAGTGCCGGAGACATTTTTAAAGAATATCAGGCATTATACAAAAATTGGAAAAGTTGTAGCAAGAAAATATAATATTAAATTTACAGCAAACGGTGTAAACTATTCAAATTATGATGAAATAGAATCTTATAACCATTTTGGAGATAAATTATGACAAATTTTTCGTTAATAATAACAGCGGGTGGGACTTCCTCAAGGTATGGCAATAATAATAAATTACTAGAGAAACTTGATGAAAGAACGGTAATTGAGCATACGTTATCAAATTTTTTAAATTTTTCAGAAATTAATGAAATAATTATGCCTGCAAATCAGGCAATTCTTGACGAGCTTACGAAACTTTTTAAGCCGGAAAATAGAGTGAAAGTTATTCAAGGTGGAGATTCGAGACAAAAATCCGTTTATAATGCTTTAAAATACATAACAAATGACTATGTAATTATACATGATGGAGCCAGGCCTCTAATTAAGTCAGGAGTAATATCTCAAGTTATGGATGCGGTTATGCACAGCAAAGCGGTTTCTGTAATGACAAAAACAACAGATACAATAAAAGAAGTTGACGAGAATGGAAAAATAATTAAGACAATAGATAGGAGTAAACTTTATAATACCCAAACTCCGCAAGCCTTCAAGACAGATTTAGTTAAAAATGCACATGAAAAACTTCAGCATAAGCATTTTACAGATGATGCTTCCATGCTCGAGTATCTTGACATACCGGTTTATATTGTAATTGGAAGTTATACAAATATAAAAATTACTACAAAAAGCGACTTAGATTTTGCTAAGCTTTATATTTAGCCGAGAATATTAGGTTGAAAGTTTGATTAAATATTATTCAATGAATATTAAGCGTAAGTATTTTTAATAATTTCACTTAAATTATTTTTAATGAAACCGTTTAATAGTGCTGCTTTGCTAAACATTTTATAGTGTTTACACAAGGTAGTACTGCTATGAAAAAATTTTTTACATATCTCTTTATAGTAACTTATTTATTTTCATTTTATCCTCTCTCCGTTTATGCAATGAATAAAACACAGATTGCTACAATAAGTAAAATAGAAAATAACCTTTATGGTTTTGATTATACAAATGATAGTGAGCAAAACAGGATATCAAGACTCGAAAAAACTATTTATGGAGAAGCTTCGACCGGAAATCTGAATAAACGTTTAGAAAAGCTTTCTGCAGATGTAACCGCAGAACAGATTGGGCTTGAAATTACTCCTGTTGAAGATACGTTTAGAGAGGAAGAAGATTCTATTGCTCAAGCGGATAACACAGTTAACTATCCTGTAGTAGATGAAATTGAGCAGAAATTATTTAATAAAACATATAAAAATAGGGATTTTCACACTCGTATAGTTACGATTGAGCGTAAATTATTTGGAAAAATTTATGATGTTGATGATTATGCGACCAGAATGGACAGGATTAAAGCAGAGGTTATGCCTCAAACTCTTGCTAAGGAAAATTCTTATAACTATGACAGTAATGCCCTTTCATCGGTAGATTTAGGTGCTCTCGAAAGAAACAGATATAATCGCTATACGACAATGCCTTACGGGCAGGAAAGCTACACACGTCCATATGCAAATTATGGTGACACATTGCCTCCTAAATATAGTGCAAATGAACTGGAGGATGAACTTGCTCAGCTGGAATACGATATGTTTGGAACCGAGTTTTCTAATGAAGATACTCAAAGCCGTATTAGACGTTTAAATAGTGTTAATAAAGCAAAAAAATCTTCTCACAGATATGATTCAATGCAGTTCAGTCAGCGAATGTCAACTGCAATGGAAATAGGCGCAATGATCTTGATGATACTTGCTATGGTTTTGTAGAAATCTTTTGATAACTGTTTTTCCGTCCTTCTTCATTGAGGTTGAAAAAAAAGCTTGAGCAAATGGGTTACTCAAGCGGAAAAAGGGAAAAGGGATTAAAAATTAAGGTTATATTTTTTTATTCTTATCTTGTCATATCTATTCACTATTCACTATTCACTAAATTACGAGAAGATACCGAATGTTCTTTCAATGTTGTCATCAATTACTTTCTTAACTGAATCATATTCTGTTGTAAGTGCGGT
>CALVBP010000048.1 GCA_944325825.1 Candidatus Gastranaerophilales bacterium
TTTTTATCATAAAGAAAATTCTTGAAACCGCTTCCTAATCCGTAAAAAAAGGAACAAAACTTGAGGAGATTAAATAGAACTCCCTTTGGCTCTTTTGTATAATGAAGTTTTGTTATATTTGTTTTTAGGTTCACCGCAAATTTATTCCTGACCTTCTACCATAGCCTTAAATTTTTCAAAATCTTCTATTGTATCAATTCCGACCGGGATATTGTCTACAACTGCAACTTTTATTTTCATACCGTTTTGGAGCGCTCTTAGCTGCTCAAGACTTTCAGCTTTTTCATAAGTTGCCTGCGGAAGTTCAGTCATCTTGAATAATGCCTCTCTTTTGTATCCGTAAATACCTAAATGCCCGTAGAACTTCCAGCCTCCGTTTAACCTTTTTTCCGCTTCATTTTCTTCATTCACCCCTCGCTCAAAAGGAATTTTAGAGCGGGAAAAATACATTGCATAACCGTTCAGGTCAAAAACGCATTTAACTAAATTAGGGTTATTAATTTCATCGTCTTCTTTAATTTCTCTTACAAGAGTAGAAATATCAGCCTTGTCGTCAAATTTAACCCCTTTAATTACAAGCTCGATATTGGATTGTTCAATTAGCGGTTCATCTCCCTGAAGGTTAATAATATAAGCAATTTCAGGATGCCTTTTGGCAACTTCTGCAATCCTGTCGCTTCCGCTTTTGTGTTCTGTAGAAGTCATCTCAACTTCTGCGCCAAAATTTTTGCAAGCATTAAAAATTCTCTCATCATCAGTCGCTACAATAACTCTGTCAACGTAAGGGCAGGTCTTTGCTTTTTCCCAGACCCACTGAATAATAGGTTTGTTATTTGCTTTTAAAAGAGGTTTCCCTTCAAGTCTTGATGAGCCATAGCGGGCCGGTATAATTATTGCTGTTTGATTTTGTTCCATTTATCAATCCCTTACTTAGTAGCATTTATAAATACGGCATTTGATTTCAATTGAATTTCACGCCCTGTTAGATAGTTTTGTACATCTTCCATATATTTATTTACAGTTTGTTCATCAAAATATTTTAAAAATCTTTCTTTTGTGCTCGGCTGGTCAGGAGAAGGCGGATTCATAAACCATTCTTTTACCATATTCGGTTGAACTACGTATTTTGACTGCACAGCCTGAACTCTAACATCAGGGATTGAAAATCCTGCAATTTCAAGGTTTGTTTTTAAAGTTTTTTCGTCAAAATTGCACAAAGAATCAAGCGGATTATCCATAAGTTCATTTTCAACCCGTTTAAAATCCTCGTACTTTTCAACATAAGCCGGATCAAGTATTTCCCAGTATCTTGTATTAGAACGTATAATAGGCTCAAAAGCGCAGAATTTCCCTCCCGGTTTAAGCACTCTGTATACTTCGCTAATCGCCGGCTGTTTATTTACTATATGAACGAGAACTGAACGCATAAGAGCTTTGCTTACCGTACTTTCCGGTAGGGCAATATGTTCGCAAGGACACAAAAGCATTTCATATCCTGTAGTAATCCCCGATTCTTCAAGTATTTTTTTACAATTATCAAGACAGTCCTGAAATTTATCGGAAAAAATTACTCTTCCCTTGCAATCCTGCATTTCAAGAGCTTTAAAAGCAAGCAGTCCTGTTCCTGTACCTATATCAAGAATAACATCGTAGGGCTTAATTTCTGCGTAAACAAGAATTACATCTCTTACAGCTTCAAGCCAGCGTGTTGTCTGTTCTATCATTTCCGGTGTTTGACCTGCAAATCTATTTTTCTTAAGCCATTCTGTCCAGTTTTTGCATATCTCGCTCATTCTTATTCCTCCGGGATTGTACTTGACAATTAATTATACAATAATCTAAGTCCTAAATCTACTTTATATAAAAATCTCCGATAGAAAGAGGATGCTGTAAATCATCAATAGAGAATACCTGCATTACGTATTTGCCGGAAGTATATAAAGTAAAATAATCGCTGTGATAGTATCTTTCATCTTTCATTAATCGAAAGTCTTTTGTTCTAACAATTTCAGCTCCGCCTTTAGGTGCTAAATCAGTCATTTTAAATACTTGTACTCTGATATATTCATTCTTCATTTTTTTAGGGGCAATAAAAAGATAATAAACCTTATCTCCGGATTCAAAAACTTTTTCATTATTAAGAGCATTATATGCATTAACCGGTTCTTTATTAAACAGAATCACACCTCTGTCATAAACACACCCGCAAAGAAATATTAATGAAAAAAGTACAACCGGTAAAATTTTGCGCATTATTTATTTTCCAAATTTTTAATTCGTTTATTTACAAGATTAAGCATTTTATCATCTGTCTCAATTCCTGTATATAAATAATAATATTCAAGAGCTTTTTCCGGCTGGTTTTTTAATTCGTAAGCCATACCTATTGAGTAATAAGCATAGGGGTAATCAGGAGACAGGCTTATAACTTTTTCAAAACATTTTATACTTTCATCATAATTTTTTTGATTAGCAAAAACCAGCCCTTTATTAAAATAAGCATCCGTGTTGTCTTTATCAAGCGCAATTATTTTGTCGTAAAAACTAAGGGCTTTTGTATTGTTTCCGATAAGCTTATAAATGTTCGCAATTTTTAGCATTGTAACCTTGTCTGCCGGGAGAAATACTACTGCTTTTGTATAATAATCAATTGCCTCGTCATATTTTTGCTGCCTGTATGCATCATCTCCTTTTTGAACAAGTGTATCATATGTCGCAGCTTGAACATCATCAATTGGCAGCTGGTCAATTTGTTCTTCTTCGGAGGTCTCTGTTACAACAGGAGTAATTATTGAAAGTTCCGGCTCCGGTGATTTTGAAGCCCGCGCAATAGATTCTTTTATAACGTCTTTATACTCTTCTCTAAAAGAATTGAGTTCATTAACGTAGGCTGTATTTCCCGGATTTAAAGATACAGCTTTTTCATAAGCGGATAATGCAATATCTGTGCATCCCATTTTTGCATTGGCTCTAGCATACCCGAAATATGCGGAAGCTTCTTTATTATTTAATTCAATAGCATCTTCAAAGTATAGTATTGCCTGCCCGTAATCCTGTTTGTCGTATAAATCATAGCCATAAGCTATAGATGCAGCGGTCAGATTTTCTTCTATTCTGTCATTCGGCTGCTTTTCAAGCAATTCTTTATATATTTCTATTGCTGCAACATAGTTATGCATAGCATGGAGTGTTAAAGCTTTATTAGCAAGAAGTTCAGGATTGTCAGGCTCTGTTTTTAGTGCAAAATTATAGAATTTGAGAGCGTTGACATAATCTTCTTTTTTATGATAGCTCAAAGCAAGTTCTTTTTTTGTTTCTACATTTGATGAGTCTTTTGAATATGATTTTTCGAAATTAAACAAAGCTAATTCATTATTATCAAGTTTTTTATAAACAAGCCCTAAATTGAGGTATGCATTAGCATCATCCGGGAATGCAGCGAGGTATTCCTTGTATTGTTCAATAGCTTCATCATTTTTACCCATGTTGCCGAGAAGATTTGCATAATCAAATCTGAGAGAAATGAGTTTTGGGTTAATTTCAAATACCTTATTAAAAGTTTTAAATGCTTTATCATTTTCATCTATGTTCTGATAAGATAATGCAAGTTTTGCCAGAACAGCTTCATCTTCTACATTATTTTCAAGGGCTTTTTCAAGCATCTCGGCGGCAGCTTGGTACTGTTTTGTGTCAAACAATACCATTCCATAATTTTTAAATTCTTTAAATGCAGACGGATACTGCTTATAAATATTTGAATATATATCACACGCTTTTTCAGACTGATTAGACAAATAATAAACATTTGCTAGATTTTCATTTGCTTCCATATGTTCAGGATATGCGCTTAAGAAAGTGTTATAATACTCAATTGCATTTTTATAATTCTTTCTGAAATATTCTACATTTGCAAGATTTAAATAATTATACTTATATTCAGGGTAAATCTGTTGAGCTTGATTAAAGGCATTATAAGCATTTTCATAATCTCCTAATGTTTGGAGAATATTGCCCATGCTTATATATATAAAAGCATCATTCGGTCTTAGCTTAACCGCTTTTTTGTAGGCGCTTAAAGAATCTCGGTACTCGCCGATATCAGAATATAATCCTGCAATTTTAGTATAAAGCATTGCATCATCGCCATTGATATCAAGAGCCTGTTTGATAATTTTAATCGCATTTACATAATCACTTTTATACTCATAAGCGCAGGCTTGCTGATAAAGAGCGTGAGCTTCTTTAGTCATTTTAGCTTCAACTCCGCTTGCGGATAATATTGCGGATATAATTAATAACGGAAGATAAAGTTTTGTTCTTTTCATAATTAAATGCCCTCAAGGGTATTTTATCAAAAAAATAAATAAAAAAACAGAGCGGAGTTTGACTAAAAGTCAAACTCCGCTCTGAACAGATTTTCTGAATTAGAAGTTTAGTCCTGCTTCTCTTGCAGCTTCTGCTAAAGCAGCAATTCTGCCATGATACAGGAATCCGCCTCTATCGAACACAACACATTCAATGCCGGCTTTTTTAGCTTTCTTAGCGATAGCTTCACCCACAACTTTTGCGGCTTCAATATTTCCGCCATGTGCTAATTTTTCTTTAAGGTCTTTGTCAACTGAAGATGCTGAACAAATTGTTATATGTTTTTCATCATCAATTAACTGAGCATAAATGTGTTTTGTGCTTCTGTATACAGCTAATCTGGGGAATTCGGAAGTTCCGGATATTTTTACCCTGATAGCCTGATGTCTTTTTTGTACTCTTGGTTTTCTAATTTCTTGTTTAATCATTTTTTTCACCTTTAACCCTGATTGATTTAACGTTTTATAGCTAAATTTCGAGGGTGTTTTCCTTTCTGCCCAAACCTGCTTGATACCACTCAAGAGTTTATCCGGGCTTTTTTTCTATTTACGTTCGCATCCACTCGCATAGGGGATTCTAAACAAGTTCAGGAATAATCTGATAGTTACCCCTCCGTGGCGTTCGCAAAGCTCACGCAGAGATCCTGAAACAAGTTTAGGATAAGATATCCGTAGTGTTCGCAAAGCTCACGCAGAG
>CALVBP010000049.1 GCA_944325825.1 Candidatus Gastranaerophilales bacterium
ATATTCCCACATTATATTTCTCCTCGTGTAAGTTGAATTTTATAACTATTATTTTACTACAAAAAGAGGTAAGATAAATAACCGAAAATATTTAGAATTTATATGCAACTAGAAATATAACTATAATGTCATTCCGAACTTGTTTCGGAATCTTACCGGTAATAAGACCCTGAAACCGGTTCAGGGTGACAAAATTAGCCTTTATTGCTGTAAGCTGCGATATAAATTCCAATTATTTATTAATCCCCTCCTAGTTTTCAAGGCGTTTCTGTTCGGCTTTTAGAAACTCGCAATCAGCTTCCAGTCTTTTATCTTCCATCGCATCAATAAGTTCTTTAATATCTTTTATTTGCCCGAGTTCAAATCCGACTTCGGCATACAAAACGCAATCGTTACAGAGCCTGTAGTCTCCGTATTGAACAGAACCTGCAAGATCTTTTGTGCTGCCGCAGGCATCACAGACAAAGAATTCATGTTCGCAATCGGGATTTTCTTCGATATCGTCAAGTCTCATCTGTTCGACAACCTGCTGCATTTCCTGGATTACTTCTTCTTTTGATTTAGGCATTTTATACTCCTTCGCATAACGCTTTCATTTCTTTTACGGCTTGTTCAAGCCCGACAAAAACCGCACGTGCAATAATTGAATGTCCGATATTTAATTCCACAAGATTAGGTATTTCATGCATTCTGGATACATTTCTATAGTTTAGTCCGTGACCGGCATTGACTTTTAAGCCGAAATTCTGGGCAAAAATTGCAGCTCCTTTAAGTTCTTCAAAAACTTTTTCTTCTTCTTCCGTTCCAAAAGCCTCGGAATACCGTCCTGTATGGAGTTCTATAAATGGTGCGCCAGTTTTTGATACGGCAGAGATTTGATGGACATCAGGGTCTATAAAGAAACTTACCTCAATATTTTTTTCTAAAAGAGGTTTAGTAAACTCAATTGCCCGCTGTAACTGCCCTTCAACATCAAGTCCGCCTTCAGTTGTCAGTTCCTGCCTTTTTTCCGGCACAATACATACAGCATGAGGTCTTAGCCTGAGCGCAATTTCCTGCATTTCATCAGTCATTGCCATTTCAAGGTTCAGCCGGACTCTTGGCAGCATTCTTATAGCCTCAACATCGGCATCTTTAATATGACGTCTGTCTTCTCTTAAATGCGTAGTAATAGAAGCTACTTTGCAGTCTTTGCAGATTCTGGCTGCTGCAATAACATCAGGGTCTACTCCGCCTCTTGCGTTTCTTAATGTCGCAACATGGTCTATATTTACTCCTAATAGCATTTCTTTAACCTCCTGAGCTTATTTATCCTCAACAAAGCTGTGTATGTCGGAAGGATTGTAATATTATTATCTGCCGTTTTGCCGGCATAATCAATAGCTTTCTTTATATCCGGAATAAGTTTTATATTCTCTATCCCCGCATATTTTAGTCTTAAAGCCATATCATTAGCACGGATTCCGGATACAATAATTTCATTTTTTGCACCTTTTAAAAACTCAAATTCCGCATCCCAGAGCCAGGAAACATCCCGCCCGTCTGCGTAATTATCGTTTATTGCAATAAGAATCTGAGAATCCAAATCAACTGTCTTTAGCACTTCATTAGCCCCTATAGGGTTTTTTATAAGCTGAATCAATGTTTTGTGTCCGTCTAAATACTTGACTTCGCTTCTGCCAAAAGCAACACGGAACGAAGAAAGATTTTTTTCGACATTTTTTATCCCGAGTATTTCTGCAAGAGCTATTGCTCCGAGAGCATTATAAGCATTAAAAAGTCCTACAAGCGGAACTTTATACTCTTTTCCGTTTACATTCAAAATCGAAGAGTTTTTATGCAGTGTAACTACAGCTTTATACTCAGGTTCAGGTCTTTTATATCCGCAGTTACAATAATAATGTCCCTGCTGGGCAAAGAATTTTTTAGAGTACTTTAAAGGCTTACCGCAGTGAGGACAGTTAAAAATCTCTTCAGTAGAAGATTGCTGCTCTGTGGTATCATTGGCATATATTACCTCTTCAATTCCGTAAAACACCGGACTTTTAGGTGAATCAAAAGACGAAACAAGAGGGTCGTCAGCATTCAGAATAAGCTGAATTTCAGGTTTCTTATCAATTCCTCTCTGGATAAGTTTTTTTGTTGTAGCAAGTTCTCCGTATCTGTCCAGCTGGTCTCTGAAAAGGTTTGTAACCACAAGATAGTCTGCATCAAACTTTTCATAAATCTTTTCAAGATAAGCTTCATCAGACTCTATAACCGAATAGTCCGCTTTTTGGAAAGGATTTATATCAAGCGCTAAAGCATTAACTACTCCTGTGAGCATATTTGCACCCATAGAGTTATTAATAACAGACTCTCCTGAAGTCTTAATCAAATGAGTTATTAACCCGGAAGTCGTTGTCTTGCCGTTTGTACCTGTTACATTAATTTTTGATTTTTCTATATACTCATTTGCAAAACTCAAAAAATCCGGACAAATTTTTAATACGAGCATGCCTATAAAAGACGTACCTGATGAGAGTTTTGTGAGTTTTAGTCCAAAATATAAAATTTTAGCGATAAAAATCGAAAAATAGAATTCCAATTTCCCCAAAATAATCCTCCAAGCGTATTTTATTTTTAGAGTTTATAAAATATAATCATATAATAATACAAATACGAACTACAACCTATGATTTTTACAATATTAATAACAATAGTTTTTATAGCTGAACTGATAATCGGATTTACCCTTCTTGTAAATCTATTGAAAATTGATTGTAAAATAAATAAGCTGAATCAAGACCTGCTGTTAATTCAGCCGTCGTTAGAAGAAATCTGCGGGCTTATTAAAGCAATATCTTTCCAGATAAAAGAAATGGCTGATGAATACAGGGATGAAATCCTTAAAAAAAGAGAAGAAATGTCTGTAAGACTCTTGTCGAAAATTTTTGCGGGTATTTTACTCTGGAAAATAAACATCAAACTCATAAGAAAGATAAGAAAATCCAAAATTACAAAGACCCTTGCCAAGGGTTTAACGCTGCTGCAAATTATGGTATAATATATAAGCGAAAGAAAGAGGTATAATTATGAGTAAAGATAAATCATCAATAGGTTTTGGGCTTGGACTTTTAGCCGGTGTTGTCGGCGGAATAATAGCCGGAATACTTTATGCGCCGGCACCCGGGGCTGAAATGAGGGAAAAAGTCAAAGAAACCGTTTGCGATTTGGCAGAAAAACATTCGCCTGCTGTTAATGAAGCTAAAAAACAGGCGCTTGAATCAATCGATCTTTTGAAATATAAGCTTGAAAGGCAATATAAAAAGTTCGGTAACATGTTAAAATCATCAAAGATGAGAAAAGCAAAAGAATTAGAAGAAATTAACGACTACGATTTTAACTAAAAAGGGGACTAAATGGAGATTGCACAATTATATCAGGGTTTAACTTTTCTGTCATATGCAACAGGAATTATTGTAATACTTGTAGGAATAATGCTTGTAAAAGTTCTTTACGACCTGTCAAAACTTACAAGAAACATTGATGAAACAACTACTATTGTAAAAACAGAACTTGAACCGACACTTAAAAATGTTAACAAGTCTGTTGAAATTATAAGCGGATTAATTATAAAAACAGATGAAGGGATTAATAAGGTTAAAAACTTTATGTCAAAAACTCCGCTTAAGTTTTTAGGTAAACTTACAACACTAACGGGGAAAGCTACAAAAGGGTTTTTTTCAGGTTTGTGCATGGCTTTTAAAATGTTTTCCAAAAAGAAAAAGTAAGCAAATTATTTAGCCTTGTTTACCGATAAAAATTTTTACAACAAAAGTTAAACTACGAAAGAAGGAGAAAATATTATGTCAGTAATGAGATTTTTAGCAGGCTTTGCAGTAGGAGCAGCACTCGGCGCAGTAGCAGGAATCCTTCTTGCACCAAAATCAGGTGAAGAAACAAGAGAAATGCTCGGTGATATGGCTTCTGATATGGCAAAGAAAACCGACGCAACAGTAAAAGATATTCAAAAAAGAGCTGATGACATTGTTTCCGATGTACAAGAAAAAAGTGAAGAAATTATGTCTAAACTCCAGGACATGTTGAATAAACAAAAAGACGGAGCAGAAGCTTAGAGTATTTTTAAACAGGCTTAAAAAGAGGGATGAAACGTAATCCCTCTTTTTTATTTGACTTATTATCAGGTTTATATTACCATAGGGAATGTCAACAAGGAGGAAGCTTATAGAAAGGCTCCTGAATTGATAAAGTGTCGCAGTTTCATAAGCTAAGTGGCAGAAGATTGAAAACTGAATACATGTCATCCCGAACTTGATTCGGGATCTTATAAGTAAACAAAGCTAACTTTGAGCTTACAAGGTTTCGGATTTGTTTACAGAGTCTCAAAGCTGGTAAGATGCTGAAACAAGTTCAGCATGACATAAAAACAGCAAGCCCTTGTGGCACTCTGCCGGCGGGGGTAAATGGAAATAATCAGCCGTAAAATTTCAAGCCGGGCGAATGACTAAATGTCACGTCCGAGGAGAGGGGAGGTAGACGCCTCCACCAGCTAAGCGGCAGAAGATTGAAAACTGAATACATGTCATCCCGAACTTGATTCGGGATCTTATAAGTAAACAAAGCTAACTTTGAGCTTACAAGGTTTCGGATTTGTTTACAGAGTCTCAAAGCTGGTAAGATGCTGAAACAAGTTCAGCATGACATAAAAACAGCAAGCCCTTGTGGCACTCTGCCGAGTCGGAGGTGACTAAATGTCACGTCCGAGGAGAGGGGAGGTAGACGCCTCCACCAGCTAAGCGGCAGATATTTGAAAAGTAAATAAAATTGCAAGCCCTTGTGGCGGAATCGGTAGACGCGTTGGACTTAAAATCCAATCGGGGTTCACCCTCGGTGCCAGTTCAAGTCTGGCCAAGGGCAAATT
>CALVBP010000050.1 GCA_944325825.1 Candidatus Gastranaerophilales bacterium
GACTAGTAGTAAATACTTCCCGGTCATTGCGATTCTTCGGCTAAAGCCTCAGAATGACGTATTTTACCCCTGTCATGTTGAGCGTAAGCGAAACATCGCAAGGTTTGACGGCATAAACTCCCAATTCTTGCGATTCTTCGGTTATCGCCTCAGAATGACGTATTTATTCTGTTATTCCGGCTCCAGAGCCAGAATCTATCAATGTTAATTTGATATCGGGGCTAATGTCGTTCCCTATTCCGACCTTCCCCAAACCGGAGAAGGCGTGATATTTACACTCTTGTTCTGCCTTTGGGGTCAAGATAATCTCTGATAAAATCCCCCAATAAATTGAATGACAAAACAGCAAGAAATATCAATAATCCAGGGGTTAAAAGCCAGGGTCTGTATAAAATATTAGTGAACTCCTGCGCTTCTTTGAGCATATTACCCCAGCTTGCATCCGGCTGTTGAATCCCCAAGCCTAAAAAGCTCAAGCCGGATTCTGCCAGAATATAAGAAGGTACAGAAAGAGTCATTGCAATTATTACATAACTCGTTGTCTGCGGGAGAATATGTTTTAGAATAATACGTAAATTTGAAGCTCCGAGAGCTTTTTCCGCCAGTACAAAATCTTCCTTCTTTATAGAAAGCACCATCCCTCTTACAACTCTGGCAAAGCCTGCCCAGCCAATAAGCGCCAGTATTACTATAATAAGACTGAATCTCTGCACGCTTGTCATACCGGAAGGCAATATGGCTGCCAGTATAATCAGAAGATAAAAACTCGGGATTGCCATTGTGGCTTCCGCAAACCTCATCATAAGATTATCTATAATTCCTCCAAAATACCCTGAAATCCCGCCGTACAAAAGACCAATAGGGAAAACTATCAAAAGTGATAAAAAACCTACCGTCATAGAGATTCTCCCGCCAAAGAGCAGCCTTGAAAACACATCCCGTCCGTTGATATCAGTGCCAAGAAGGTGTATTTCTCCTCCTTCATTGACTCCAAAGAGATGTCTGTTTGTCGGGATTAATCCTAAAAACTTATAATTTTCACCTCCGACAAAAAGTTTAATATAGTATTTCCGGCTCCTATCTTCTTCAAATATTGTCTGCATCAGCGCCGGTTCAAACTTCCTGATGTAATTATAGGTATATGGTCTTGAAAAATGCCCGTTCTCATCTATTGTATACACTCTGGAAGGCGGAGCATATGCCATTTCTCTATTAGCATAATAGTTGGAATAAGGTGCTATAAAATCCGCAAATAAAATAACCAGATATAAAAAACAGAGAACCATAAAGGCTGATTTTGCAAATTTATCTTTCAATATTTTTCTTAAAAGTTCCATCTTACTCACCGCCCTTTCTTAATCTGGGGTCTGTTAACATAAGTAAGATATCGGCAATGAGATTTCCCAGAATAAGCATTATTGTTCCCATCATCAAAGATGCCATTACAAGGTTTATGTCTGATTTCATAACCGCTTCCAATATAAGCCTTCCAAGTCCCGGATACTGAAATACATACTCAGTAAGCGCAGCACCGCTAAGCAGTCCCGCAAATTCAAATCCTAAAAGAGTTATCATAGGATTAACAGCGTTTCTTAAAGCGTGCTTGAAAATTACTTTACCTTCGCTCAACCCTTTTGCTCTTGCAAATTTTACATAATCACTGTCCAAAACTTCAAGCATATTTGCCCTCATCTGCCTTTGCAGTCCTGAAAGTGAAATTGTGAATAATACGAGAACAGGCAAGAATAGATGTTTAGCAATATCTATAACTTTTTCCGGGAAATTTAAGTCATTAAAGTCGTAGCTTGTCAGTCCTCCAACCGGAAACCAGCCGGATTTCACTGCAAACATAAGCATTAGTATCGCAAAGAAAAATGAAGGGATTGCCATCCCTATACTTGCAAGTATGGTAAGCATTCTATCAAAAGCTGTTTCTTTTTTTATGGCAGAAAGTATTCCGAGAGGAACTCCGACAGACCAGGTCATAAAAATCACAACCAGTGTTAAAAGCAGCGTATTTGGAATTCTTTCTTTGAGTTTAATTGAAACTTTCTCCCCGGCGGATGTATACCCTAAATCCCCTTTTATAAAAGATTTTGCCCAGGACAAATATTGTATATAAATAGGTTTGTCAAGATTTAGTCTCTTTATTTCTTTTTCCAGAGTTTCCTGTGAGATTGAAGGATTGAGTCTTAGTTCAGCAAGCGGATCCACCGGGGATAACCTTATTATAAAAAAGCTTATTAACGAAACTATTATCAAAAGAGGAATAGTTTGAAGTATGCGCTTTGATATGTATCTTACAAACTCCATTACTTAATCTCCCCGTTATCTATATATATTTCATCCAAATTATACACCAGTCCGCTTAATGGTGTCGGAAATACATTCTTAAATTTTTTCCTAATGGCAGCTATTCTGATTGGTGAGTATAAGTAAATTATTGGTTTTTGGTTATAAATAATCGTTTGATATCTGTCATAAAGGGGCTTTCTTTCTTCGTAAGTGAGTTTTAGCGCCCCTTGCTCAAAGATTTCATCCAACTCTTTTTCCCAGTCGAATCTATCGTCGATTTTATAATTTTGAGGTCTCTGGTTAAAAATATGCAAAGGTCCAGAGGATTTCCAAACATTTTTGCCGTCATGCGGCTCCAGGGGAGACCCTGTAAGCCCCATTATTGCCATATCCCAATCGTTGGTGTTAGAAAGTTTATTAACAAGAGAGTTGAATTCTATCGGTTTAAAATTTACCTTCATCCCCAAATCTTCCAAATCCTGCTTAATCATTACACCCAGAGCTTCCCTTTCAAGAACACCCGCATTTGTATACAAATCAAATTCAACTCTATTGCCTTCAGAATCATATAAAACACCGTTTTTATTGTAAAATTCCGCTTTTTCAAGACTTTTTAGGGCAACATTTTTATCTTTAGGATGTCCTTTTATATATTTGTTAAGGTATATTGAATTTAAACTTTCTGCTGTAAATAACGGTCTGGCAACCCCCTGCGCTACATTCTGTACCATATTTTTCCTGTCGACAGCCCAGTCTATTGCCGCACGAAAATCTCTGTTTGCAAACCATTTTTGCTTTTTAGGGTCTACATTCCATTTCCCTTCGGAGTTTTTTCGGTTATTAAGATTGATGACCAGAAACAGCGTACCTGTATCAGGCCCTAAATTGTATATTTTATAGTCGGACAGAGGTTCTTTAAGCTTATATCGAGCTACATTCTCTCCCCTGATAGACAGCAAATCCAATTCGCCCGCTTCGAATTTTAGAATTTCGTTGTTTGTGTCTCCTACGATTAAATATACAACTTTATCAAGGTAAGGTAGCCTTTCATCTTTTGTATTAATTTTATAGTAATCAGGATTCCTTACAAAAACCACCCTTTGAGCCGCTACATATTCCTTTAATTTAAAAGCTCCGTTGGAAACGATTTTTTCGGGCGGTGTATTCGGATTTAAAAACGCATTGAATTCAGAATCTCCTTTATCAGAATAAGGTTTAAAATAATGTTTAGGAACAATCGGATAGGAAAGCTGTCTTAAAAAAGGCGCAAACGGTTTTGGGGTTATGAATTTTACTGTATAATCATCAACTTTTTCTATAACGGGCAGTTTCCCTTCAACTTTCATATTTTCCATTGATGAGGGGTTGCCCAGTCCTTTAAAAACAACTTCTTCATATGTATAAATAACATCATCAGCCGTGATTGGTTTCCCATCTGTCCATTTGATGCCATGTCTCATATGAATCAGATACTCATTTCCGTTTATCTTAAAATCTTTAGCCAATAGCGGCACGACTTCTCCGGTTCTGGGCTCAGTTGTTAAAAGTCCGTCATAAAGCATTCCCGCCATTGATGATGAGGTTGCATCTTTACTGTTGCATGGATTAAAGGTTTTAGGTCCTTCTCCGATAGTTGAAATAAAGAGCTCTCCTCCATATTTCCCGACAGGCGCCTGAGATTGGAGAAAATCAGTGCCGTCTATGGTTATATTTTTATTTAATTCAGGATAAATAATATTATCAATAGAACTGTCAGGAAGCACCGGAGTATAATCTTCCGGTATATCTGCCCGTATAATAATCCTCAGACATATTATCGTAAGTATTATTAAAACTAAAATACCCCAAGTTTTACCCCAAATATTTTTCATATGTCTAGAATACCATACTATTTATATTTTTTCTTAATCCGCATGGATAAATATTTGTAACGAAATGTAACGATTTAGTAAAAAAGATTAAAGATTTTGGTAAAAAGTGCCGTAAGAGGTATTAAGGGA
>CALVBP010000051.1 GCA_944325825.1 Candidatus Gastranaerophilales bacterium
CTTTTCACGTGCCATGAGATTAATCTCCTTCTTTGATTAAATATACTACGTCAACTTACTCTCTAAGTTTATATACTCTATTTTAGTATCTGAAAAAATATTGTCAATCATGGATTGCGGTGGCTGAGTGGCTAAGTGAATTAGTGATTACGTAAATAAGTAAATAAGTAAATAAGTGAGTGAGTAATTTTTCAACTCGTTTTCTTTTGACAGCCGCTCTACCCTCTCCCAACAGTCGGTCTACGTGCGTAGCAACTGAGGAATACTTTTTTGGAGGTTTACTATCGAGGGAGAGTTATAAATACAAATCCGTTTTGGCATAATACCCCTCTCTCCCGACAGTCGGTCTACGTGCGTAGCAACTGAGGAATACTTTTTTGGAGGTTTACTATCGAGGGAGAGTTATAAATACAAATCCGTTTTGGCATAATACCCCTCTCTCCCAACAGTCGGTCTACGTGCGTAGCACAAAAAAAGAGCCCGAAGGCTCGTTGGAATTAAGAATAGCTGGAAGTATGAAAAAGATTTAATACTTATATTTAACTTTAAGAACATGTTTTTAGCTATCCGATAAATGGCTAATTTATTTTATAAAAAACGGCAGGGATTCATTTTGAATCCCTGCCAAATACTTGTTCTAGCCGATATTAACTATTTTTCGTCATCTTTAATAACAATCAGATTTTTAACGACTTTCATTTTTGTAGTAGGAAGCACCACTTCAGCTAAGCCGTCAGCAACACTTAAGATACTGCCTGCTTTAAGTGTAACATCTTTTCCTTTGTACTGAAAGGTGTAATCATCTTTTCTGTCTGATCTGATTGTGATTTGATTGTTCATTTGTTCATCCTTTTCTTATCAATTAACTTTAACATAGAGAACATGGGAACGACAGAAATTCCGCCATTCCCATAATACTTATACTGACTTTATATTAGTCAAAAACATAGTTAATAATTGCAGCCTCTCTGGCTCTTTTGATAGCTTTAGCAATCATTCTCTGGTGCATAGCACAGTTACCTGTAACTCTGCGAGGAATAATTTTTCCTGCTTCAGTTAAGTATCTTTTTAACTTAGCTGCATCTTTGTAATCGATAGCTTCAACATGATCTGCACAGAATGAGCAGGTCTTGCGTTTTTTACGATCTTGATCTTGTTTTGCCATTTTATAATTCGCCTTTCTAGCCTTGTACTTAGTGATTAGTGAATTGTGAGTAGTAAACAGATTCCATTAAAATGGAATCTCGTCTTCGCCGATGAGCTCATCTGAGAACTCTTCTTGTGAAAATTTTACAATGTCACTATTTGATGAAGAAACAGAAACCGGAGCTGTAGCACCCATCATCTCAATTGTATTTGCATCAATCTCGTAGATTCTTCTTTCTGTTCCATTATCATTTTTCACAGTTGTAATTTGAAGCCTGCCTTCTACAAGGACTCTATCACCTTGAGAAATACCGGAAACAATATCATCAAGAGCTGCACGTTTTACGACAATCCTGATAAATAGTTCTTCCCTGTCTCCAATATTAAGAACAAAAGATGAAACCGGGACATTATTCTGTGTAAAACGTTTTTCCGGAGCTCTTAGTACTGTTCCTGTGACAACTGCTTTTGCTAATGACATAAAGTTACCTCTTAAATTTATCTTTTTATAATTTGAAGTTTTTCAAAAATTCTTTGTATTTAATTATACGGTTTGAACTTTTTTAGAAACTTCCATAAACATAAATCTAAGTACATTTTCATTGAGTTTAAGATTTCTTTTAAAGTCAACAACTTTATCACCGGGTATAGAAAGTACTATTGTTGTAAAGAAACCATCTCTGTAACCTTGTACATCATAAGCCAATTTTTTACGTCCCATTTTATCAACAGAATCAACAGAACCTTTATATGACTTAATTTCATCTGAAATTTTTTCAACAATTTTGTCCAATTCTTCAGAATCGAGACTTGGCTTAAAAATTGCCAGTAATTCATAGTTTTTCATAAATATTTCTCCTTATGAAAAACATGCTAACACAAAAAAAAGTTCATGCAAGTACTGTATTTATAGATTTTACGCTTATCTTATAGTACTTCTTTCAAGTGCACGTACAAATTTTGTCGGAAAATTTTCCTTGGGGTTTATAGAACCTACCAAAACTGTTTTGCAACCGAGAAGTTTTCCGGCAAGAATGTCGGTAAGAGGTCTATCGCCGACCATAACAGCTTGATTCGGTTCTACTCCTATTGATTTTAAATAATCCTTCATCACTTTCGGATTAGGTTTATTTGCATGTCCTATAACTTTGCACGGCGCAATTTTCGATGCTTTTTCAACATACTCTGCACTCTTGTTATTTGAAATTATTGCTACTTCAAAATCGTTTATAAAACAGTTAAACCATTCAATGGTATCCGGTAAAAAATCGGCAGACTTTGAAATCATAACTGTACTGTCAAGATCAAACATAATACATTTGATACCTTGATTTTTTAACTCTTCAAAATTTATTTCATATATATTTTTTAAATTGTAATCCGGTTTTAAAAACATATCTCTCTCCGCAGTTTATCCCGAACAAGAACAGGTTTTATTTTCACTGGTTTCTCCTTTAATACCGACTGTCCTCGCAAGAGCATAATTATATTCAACAGGTTCTCTGGTAAATTTAACCCATAGTTCATCGTTTGTATTTGCAAGTTCTAACTCTTCTCCCTTCATATTCTTTATTTCGGTTACTTGAGTTATAAATTTTTCGGATGGTGAAATTATTTCAATATCTTCATTTTTATTAAATTTATTTTTAGTTTTAATTTTATACCAATCATCATTTTTATCCCATATTTCACATAGGAAATCCGCCCCGGCAAGTCCTTTTGAAATATCATAGCTGTATCCGTCTTTAGGATATTCTCCTAAATAAAATCCTGTTGTATAGCCTCTGTTTCCGACTTTTAAAAGTTCATTATAGTATGGCTGCATATCCGCATCGGGATTTTTAATAACTTCATTAATAGCCTCTCTATATGCTTTAGCTGTTGCAGAAACATAATAAAGGCTTTTGGTTCTGCCCTCGACTTTGAAAGAGTCAACACCTGCATTAATGAGTTCTTTTAAGTGCTTTACAAGACATAAGTCTTTTGTACTCAAGATGTGAGTACCTTTTTCATTTTCCTCAATTTCGTAATACTGACCGGGGCGAGTCTCTTCAACAAGCTTGTAGCTCCAGCGGCAAGGCTGTGAACAATTTCCGGAATTAGCCTTTCTTTCTCCATCGGTCATATAGTCACTTAAAAGACAGCGGCCTGAAAACGAAACGCACTGTGCACCGTGAATAAAGACTTCCAGTTCCATATCCGGAACTTTTCTTTTAATTTCCGCAACATCAGCTATCGGAAGCTCTCTGGCGAGAATTGCACGGGTTGCGCCCATATCTTGCCAGAAACGTACTGCCTCATAATTTAAAATATTAGCTTGTGTGGACACGTGAATATCCGTATTCGGCATATATTTTTTTGCAAGACGCATTATTCCCGGGTCACTTATAATAAGTGCATCCGGATTTGATTCTACGATTTTATCCATTGACTGCTCTAACAGTTGAATATCGTAATTAAATGCAAAAATATTGAGAGTAAGATAACTTTTAGCTCCCATTGAACGTGCCGTATCAATTGCAGCTTTTAAGTTATCAAGAGTTATTAATTCACCTTTCCGCATCGCACGAAGGCTAAAATCAATAATTCCCAGGTATACGGCATCAGCACCGTATTTGATTGCATATTTTAATTTTTCTATATTACCTGCCGGCATTAACAATTCTGGTTTAATCATAAAAATATTTTAGCATAAAAGAGAATGTAAACGGATGTATTTATAAAATGCACCCGATTACATAAAATGGTGTAAAGAGAACTTTCTCTTCCGCCGGGGAGCGGTCTTTATATTTCTTTTATTTAATTAATTCTGTACTTTTCTTTTTCTTTATTTACGAAGCA
>CALVBP010000052.1 GCA_944325825.1 Candidatus Gastranaerophilales bacterium
GGCGATGATTATAAAGCTAAAATTAATCAAATGCTCCCCTCTGATATCAATGACCTCCTTGATAATATTAAACAGGTTGTTGATGAAATTGAAGACCTATCAAAATGCTACATATCCTCATGGTTTCGTAACTATGACGAGGGGGTTGATGTTACCACAGGCGGCAGTACAAATTTACAGCTTAAAGCAAATGTTTTTATTGGTGTTAATTCAATTGATTCATCTCGAGTTAGTTATAAAGCCGCATTCTCTGGTGCCGGTACAGGTACTATTAATGAGTCAACAGGTGAAGTGACTATTACCGGTGGAAGTACCGCCGGAACAATGACAATTAAAGTCACTGTTTTTGTTGATGGCATTGAGATTAAACAAGACCCGCTCGTTATTACGGTTAGAGTTAATACGCTAAAAACTACTATTACAAAAGAGGAGCTTGGAAACCCTGATCCAGCCTGGGTTAATATAACTGATAAGATGACAAATTGTGGTAGGAATTATAGTAAAACACTTGAAAATACTGTTGTTCCTGCAGCCATTGCGGGCATAACTAATGTAATTAATGAACTCAAAGAAAGCTTACGAGGACAAGGTTATAATGAAACACAACTTGAGAGCACCTGTGATGCGCTTATATCTTATTATACAGCATTACTGAACGCAATATCTGATCACACTAAAGCTGCTGACCTCAACACAGGGGGGACAAATTATGGTGTAAACTTTACATATAATTTAGGCGGACAAGAAGTCTCTGAAACAACTACTTACTATGAGGAGACAAGGGTTCAAAGTAAGAAAGTAGATATGTCAAACTGTAGCAAGTCAACATCTGGAATTATGCTTGGTGAATGGACAACTGGTCCGCGCGGTTATCGTATAAGCATAGATATGTCCAAAGTCTATGAAAAATTTGTAGAATTTTTTAATAAACTTGCTTAACAATAATTATAAAAAAAAGAGGTATGAAGCATATATGCTTTACACCTCTTTCTTTTATATAAACCTTTCTAGGCTATTTCAACCTGAGACTTTTTTGGCATCGGTATTAACTCCGCATGCTCTGTTGATAAATCACCTTTGGTCTCAGTTTTTTCTTCTTCTTTTTCAACCATTTCTTTAGTTATAGTGAATTTCTTAATACTTGAATCTGACGGTATGTTGTACATAACATCAAGCATTAATTCTTCAACTATTGATTTCAATGCTCTTGCCCCTGTTTTACGTTTAATAGCTTTCTTGGCAATCAAATCAACAGCTTCCGGTTCAAAATCAAGTTCAACTCCATCCATCTCGAGCAAGCATTTATACTGTTTAAGTACGGCATTTTTAGGCTCGGTCAGAATCATTTTTAATGTAGCTTCATCAAGAGCATCCAATACCGCATAAACAGGTATTCTGCCGATAAATTCAGGAATTAAACCAAATTTAAGCAAGTCTTCCGGCTGCAATTTCTTCAACAGCTTAGCAGCTGCTTGTTCTTTTTCAGCCTGAGTAGGTGCAGTTTTTCCAAATCCGATTGAAGAGCCGTCCTTAACTCTGTGTTCAATAATCTTATCCAAATCAACAAAAGCACCGCCGACAATAAACAGAATATTGCTTGTGTCAATCTGGATAAATTCCTGCTGCGGATGTTTTCTGCCGCCTTGAGGCGGAACATTTGCAACAGTACCCTCAATAAGTTTTAATAAAGCCTGTTGAACACCTTCTCCTGACACATCTCTTGTAATAGAAGTATTCTCGGATTTTCTTGCAATCTTATCGATTTCATCAATATAGATAATACCTTTTTCGGCCTTTTTAGCATCATAGTCAGCATTCTGGTATAGTCTTAAAAGAATGTTTTCAACATCATCACCAACATAACCGGCTTCTGTCAGGGTTGTAGCATCAGCTACAGCAAAAGGTACATCAAGCATTTTTGCCAGAGTTTGTGCCAGTAATGTTTTACCGCTTCCAGTAGGTCCTACTAACAGAATATTAGATTTCTGAATTTCAACACCATTAACATCACCTTTTTTATTGTGTCTTAACCGTTTGTAATGATTATAAACAGCTACAGATAAAACCTTTTTAGCGTCATCCTGTCCAACTATATGTTGATCCAGATATGCTTTTATCTCGTGCGGCTTTGGTATAGGCTTGTTTTCTATATCAGAAGTGTCACCATCTTTTGTTTCTTTAGTTTTTTCTTTTGCTTCAAAAAATTCTTCATCAAGAATTTCATTACAAAGTTCTACACATTCATCGCAAATGAAAACATCCGGACCTGCAATAAGTTTTTTAACCTGGTCCTGTGTCTTTCCGCAAAATGAACATTTTAATCTGTCGTTTGATGACATAATATCTCCAATTAAACTATTTATATTACCGGCTTGCTTACGACTCGTCTTTTGTAATGACTTTATCAATCATACCATATTCAAGAGCTTCTTGAGGAGTCATAATATAGTCTCTGTCTGTATCTTTTTCAATCTTTTTCAAAGACTGTCCAGTATTAGCTGCAAGAATTTCGTTCAGAGATTTTTTAATTCTTAAAATTTCCTGAGCTTGAATTTCTATATCGGTAGCTTGTCCCTGAGCACCGCCTAAAGGTTGGTGAATAAGAACTCTTGAATGTGGAAGAGCCATTCTCTTACCTTTAGCTCCGCTGGAGAGTAAAAATGCGCCCATTGATGCTGCTTGACCTAAACAGATTGTACATACATCAGCTCTAATATGCTGCATAGTATCATATATTGCAAATCCTGCAGTAACACTTCCGCCCGGAGAATTGATATATAACATAATATCTTTTTCAGGATTTTCGCTGTCCAAGAGCAGCAGCTGGGCTACAATCAGATTAGCTACCATATCATCAACAGGAGTGCCTAAAAATATGATTCTTTCTCTTAATAATCTTGAGAATATATCAAATGATCTTTCTCCTCTGCTAGACTGTTCTATTACTACAGGTACAAAACTCATCTTTTATTTCCTTTCTACAAATATTAAATGACACTTTAATTATACATTAGACATTTGATTAAACAATAATGAATTTGTATGATATTGGGCATAATATATTATAGCACGGATTTATTCTTTTTACATAAAATGTATTATTTTATCTTAACCGGGGCTGATGCCGCCCCGAACCCTGCACCAACATTCTTTCTTTTTCTTTTACAACAGGCGGAATAGTTTATTGGTTAAATCTACAAGCTTAATTTACCCCTGATACAAAAAGAAAGAATGTTGGACAAGAAAGAAAAACTACGCACTGTTGCATTTTTCTACCGAAAAATGCCTGTGATTACTCCCCACCCCAGCCCTCCCCGAGCGGGGGAGGGTGTAAGTTTTATTTACCCCTGCGGGCGTGTGACGTTGTCACAATAGCCCGCAAAAGAGTGCAGGCTGTGCCTGCTACAGCCATTTTATGTAATAAATAAGGCGGGATTGAAAAATCCCGCCTTGCAAATTTTTAATTATAATTTGTTAAAATTATAATTTAGAAGCAACCATCTTAGTTGTTTCAGCTAAACGAGTTGAGTAACCCATTTCGTTATCATACCAAGAAATAATCTTAACTTGGTTTCCGCCCATTACACGAGTTAATAAAGCATCAACAGTTGAAGATTGAGAAGTTCCGATGTAGTCAGAAGATACTAACGGTTCTTCGGTGTAGCAAAGAACGTGTCCGTCAGCGCCTTCTTTTAATGCAGCGTTAACTTCTTCAACAGTTACGTCTTTAGCGAGTTCGAATACAACGTCAACTAAAGAAACATCCGGAGTAGGAACTCTCATAGCGAAACCGTCCAATTTACCTTTTAATTGAGGTAATACAAGAGCTACAGCTTTTGCAGCACCTGTTTTTGTAGGAACGATGTTAAGAGCACCGGCTCTAGCACGACGAGGGTCTTTGTGTCCTGCATCTAA
>CALVBP010000053.1 GCA_944325825.1 Candidatus Gastranaerophilales bacterium
GAAACTAAGAAAACTACAGTTACCGGTGTTGAAATGTTCAGAAAATCTCTTGACCAAGGTCAAGCTGGTGATAACATCGGTGCATTGCTTCGTGGTATTGACAAGACTGAAATCCAACGTGGTCAAGTTCTTGCTAAACCTGGAACAATTCATCCGCACACTAAATTTACCGCTAACGTTTACGTTCTGACTAAAGAAGAAGGCGGACGTCACACTCCATTCTTCCCTGGTTACAGACCACAATTCTATATCAGAACAACTGACGTTACTGGTTCTATCAAATTCGACGGCGAAATGGTAATGCCTGGTGATAACGTAGTTATGGAAGTTGAACTTATCGCTCCTGTAGCTATCGAAGAAGGTATGAGATTCGCTATCCGTGAAGGCGGTAGAACAGTTGGTGCCGGTGTTGTTGATAAAATTATTGAATAATAATATCGGTAGTTAATAAATATCAAAGAGCTGCATCAGTTGATACAGCTCTTTTTTATTCCTTTGATGTATGATACAATCTATGTGAGTTGTGAGGATTAAGTATGAAAAAGATTTTAATCTTAGCTTGTTTGTTTATGAGTACATTATGTGCTTTTGCTATAAATATATCACTTTCTGACGGTAATTTCGGAATGAATGCTGATATAACAAAAGAGGGTAATAATGTTCGGATGAAATACAAAATCAAAGGTATGAACAATGCTTCAAATTTTACTAAGATACCAGAAGAACAGCAAAAAGTTATTTCTAATATCGGTGACGTAAATTTTGATATCCTTGCAAGCTGCAGCGAGCCTAAAGTTAAAATTTTAGCCATGAGTATTTACGATACAACCGGTAAACTGATGACTACGGTATCTGATACAGATTGGGGTGTTATGGATAATCGTGAAGATATTGATAAATTAAAACAAATTTGTGATAGACTCTAGAATAATAAGTAATTTTGACTGATATCAGCCAGATGAGTTTTTTTATATTCTTTAGGAATTGTAATTTTTACATACTCCATACCTTTTCTTAGTCCGCTTAGTCCTATAATTGTTTTATCATGGTTAAAAAAATCTTTTAAAAATTGCATGTGTTCATCCTCTCTGTTGTATGATATAATGTCTGTATTGTTTTAATGAATTTGTTTTATTTGTCAATAAAAGGAGTAAATGATGGGAAAAGTAACAAAAGATATGGGAATTTTAGATATTGTCCAACAATATCCTCAAACAGTTCAGGTGTTTCAAAAATATGGTATGGGCTGCTTAGGTTGTGCGGCAGCAAGGTTCGAAAACCTTGAAGCAGGAGCAAAAGTCCATGGTTTTAATCCTGACGACATGGTCGATGATATCAATGCTTTGATTGGTGAATAATGATTTAAGGGGGGCGAAGCCCTTAGGGCTTCGCCCCGTGATTAATAGGAGTTTTTATGCATTTGTGGGAATTACTGGCAGTTTTGGGAATAGGTTTTCTTATTCTTGAAATGTTTACACCGAGCATGTTTTTTCTAAACTTTGCTCTGGCTTCTTTTATATGTGCTATTGTTTCTGTTTATGAGAAAAACCCGTATATTTTAGTCGGGATTTTCTTTATCTTTTCTTTTGTTTCGTTTTTGTTTTTACGTCCGATTCTTGTTAAAAAGTTTACTAAAACAAAGGAGACAGGGCTTCAGAGCAAATATATAGATGCAGTGGCAAAAGCTGAAGAAGAAATTTCTGAATTTAGCGGTGTGATTTCTATATACGGCGAAAGATGGGAAGCTAGGAGCGAAAATCGTACAATTATTCCGAAAGGCAGCGAAGTTAAAATTGTAAGAAATGAAAGTATAATAATGTATGTAGAACTATTAAATAATGAGGGAGTGAGTTAATGTTTACATTTTCGGTATTTTTAATTGTATTAGCAATTCTGTTTGTTGCAAAAGGGGTTATAATTGTTCAGCAAGCAGAAGTTGTTATTGTTGAAAGATTAGGTAAGTTTGATCGTGTTCTTGAATCCGGTTTTAATTTCATTATTCCTATTATTGAGGCACCCCGCGCAATTGATTGGAAGGTTACGCAGAAAGGTTTTGACGGGTCGACTTATGCAATAATTCAAAAAAGAACTAAAATTGACTTAAGAGAAGCCGTCTATGATTTTCCCAGACAAAATGTAATTACAAAAGATAATGTTTCAATAAGCATAAATGCGCTCTTGTATTTTCAAATAGTAGATCCGAAGTCTGCTGTTTATGAAATTCAAAACCTGCCGGATGCCATCGAAAAATTAACACAAACGAACCTAAGAAACCTGGTAGGTCAGCTTGATTTGGATGAAAGTTTGGTATCTCGTGACAAAATAAACCACGAATTAAGGGCTATTCTGGATGATGCTACAAATAAATGGGGTGTAAAGGTTAACAGAGTTGAATTACAGGATATTATTCCGCCAAGTGACATTCAATCTGCAATGGAAAAACAAATGAAGGCTGAAAGAGACCGTCGTGCAGCAATTCTTGAGGCGGAAGGTTTGAAAAAATCTGCTGTACTAAAGGCTGAAGGAGAAAAAGAAGCTGCTATAAACAGAGCTGAAGGTGAAAAACAGGCAAATATTTTAAAAGCCGAGGGTGTTGCGCAGGCAAGAATTTTGGAAGCTGATGGCGAAAAAGAAGCTATTCAAAGAATTATCAATGCCTTAGCAGATAAAGGACAGCCGGATAAATACTTAATTGCAATGAAGTACTTAGAAACAATGAAAACTATAACGAGCGGCAAAGATAACAAGATTGTTTATATGCCTTATGAAGCGACTGGCATTTTAAGTTCGGTTGATGGTATAAAAGAAATGTTTAATGGTACAAAATAAATTAGTGCGAGGGGTTATTATGAAAAAAACATTATGCTTAACAATGATGCTTGCGGGTATGGTATCTGCTGTTTATGCTTTTGACTGCGAAACAACAGTTCCATTGCCCGGGGAAACGATGTTAGATGAAAAAATGCAAACAGAAGTTTTGCAGCCGGTGTATGCCTATGCCTTGAGAGTTGCTGCTCCTGAATGCCAATCATTATCAATTTTGGATACAAAGTTATCAAAAGAAAAGATTGATAATGCATGGCAGGAAGTTTGGGTTGTGAAAGCTTGTTCTAAAAAAGCTGCTATTCCAATAAACTTTACTATTCAAGAGGATAAAACAGAATATGCAATTGATCCTATGGGTGTGAAAGTTAAAGACAAAGTTCCCGGTATGGTTATAACCAAGTAAATTATAAATAAAGAGTGGGGCGGGTTTTTACAAAAACCCGCCCCACTCTTTATTAGTTCTTTTACATAAAAGGGTGTATTAATATATTTTTAATCTTGTGTATTTCTTTCTCTTTTTTTTGCGATGGAAAGAGAAAGTTTTATTTACCCCTCCCCTGCTGTCATTCCGGGCTTTGACCCGGAATCTATCAATGTTAATTTTGTATCGGGGCTGATGCCGCCCCGAACCCCGCACCAACATTCTTTCTTTTTCTTGCGATACAAAAAGAAAGAATGTTGGACAAGAAAGAAAAACGACGCACTGTTGCATTTTTCTATCGAAAAATGCCTGTGATTAAAACCTCACCCCTGCCCTCTCCTAAGAGGAGAGGGAAAATGTTTATTTACTTCCGTCATTCCGGACTCCGAGCCGGAATCTATCAATGTTGATTTTGTATCGGGGCTGATGCCGCCCCGTACCCCGCACCAACATTCTTTCTTTTTCTTGCGATACAAAAAGAAAGAA
>CALVBP010000054.1 GCA_944325825.1 Candidatus Gastranaerophilales bacterium
GAAAATGATGTTAAGGTATATCGTTTGGTTTGCAAAGATACCGTTGAAGAAAAAATTTTGGAACTACATAAAAATAAAGAGGAAATGTCCGAATTATTCAATACTATAAATGAAAACCTTACAATAGAAGAGATAAAACAACTTTTTGACTAATAAATCTATAATATAATGGAACATTTAAGTAATGCGCTGAAAGCTGTTTTTAAGGAACAAGATGGCGATGAAGTCCTTTTTTGTGCGGATATGTTGCAAAAGGATGATCAATATAACTGTGGTGAAATGCCGCGTCCTGATACAGATATGAATGAATCTCAAATTCAATACTTATTAAGAAAAGTAAATGCCTATAATACACTGGATCAGGAATCTATGGTAGGTCAGGTTGTAATTTCTGAATGGATGGAACCTTTAAAGTCTCACAAAGAGTTAAAATTCTTTGACCAGTCAGTATTCAACATGTTATTACATTTTGCTTGTAAGACTATATATTTTAAAAATAATGATCCGGTTTGTCATTATTCTAAATTATTAAGGTGGCATAATGTTTCTAATCTTTTTGGAGAAGATACATTTACTACAATATTTGCAGCTTCTCTTGATATTGTCAACAGGTCTAAAAGAGATTTCTTTGATTGGCCAGCATATATTGACCACGAAAATAAGGAACTAAATGCTCTGTTTAAAAATCGAATGACAGACCTTCATATGCACCTAAAAGGATCCTCATATAATTTTGATATGAGTTGGCTTTCGATAATGAACAATATTACGAGCATGGAGAATACTTTTACAGAAGTTTATAACATACGAAAAATTTATGGATGGGATAAGAAACTTTATGCAAAAATGTATAGAGCATGCGCTATACGTTTATATCTAGCTTCACGTACTGGGTTACTTTTGGAAAAAGATAGGCTTACTTTTGCTCAATTGTCAATTATAATTGACGATAAAATAAATAATACAAATGACGATATTGTAAAAAGTGCAATAGATGAGCCTGTTAAACGTCAATTATTGGAATCTCATTCATTGGATTTTTTACTGTCCAAAGTGAAAGAAACATCACAACACTTTGATAACAGATCTGATTATCAGGATTTAGACTATATTAGAATACCTCATTATAATAAGGATAATATAAGGTCTGTACTTTCATCAGAAAGAGAATTGATGTATAGAGTCTTCAAATTATTGTTGATAGGTTGTGATGACTATAAAAATATAAGTTCGCTTTTCTATGCTTATTTATGTTATAAAATTAAATTTCGTAACTCAATTTTACAATTAAACTCAACTGTTGGCTTTTATAATTTTACATTGTATGAAGAAATAAAAGATAAGTTTATTGCAAAAAGGCATAAGAAATTTCTTTATAAGGCAGCGATAGAGTCATTTTTAATAAATGGTAAAGAAAGATATCTTGAGACTCGTATAGTTCCTGATACAACAGAAGAGGGTATAGCAGAAAAAATAAAGGAAATAGCAGATAGTATTGATGAGAAATACAGGTTTAATTTCTCTATTATCTTTCATTTTATAAAAAGCCGTGATGAAAGAAATGATAAGGAATACAGGCATAAGGAATTAAGAGAAGATATTAAAAAGCGAGCTTTTGCTATCTATAATTTTCGTAATAATGCCAAATATTTGGGTGTAGGCTCTGAGGACTATGCCCTTGCCGGATATGTAGTGGGAATAGATGCAGCTAATTCAGAGATATATTGCCGTCCTGAGGTTTTTGCTCAGGCTTTTAGATTTTTGAAAAACCATTATATAAAAAACAATGGCTTACAGCGGCCTAATGATTTAAATATTACCTATCATGTAGGAGAAGATTTTTTTGACATAGCAGATGGGCTTCGTGCTGTTGAAGAAGCAATGATTTACTTTAATTTGAAGAATGGAGACAGGTTAGGTCATTGCCTTGTTCTTGGTACTGATGTAAGAAAATATTACAGTATGCGTTATAACACTATCTGTTGTACAAAACAGGTTCTTCTTGATAATATGGCTTGGTTACATCATAAGTGTAAAAGACTTTTTGGCTATACTTCTCTTTGTTATTATTTGGAAGGTGTCTTTCGTCAATATTTTTATGAAGTGTATCAGGAAGATATATATAAAGATGATAAATTTAATTATCTGTTGTTAGAAGATCCTGATGTTAAAAATAATATCAATGACTATTATCAGTCGTGGTTGTTGCGTGGTAATCACCCTCTCTTTGCAAACGAAGCGTTTAAGTCTGATTCAGAGATTGAGAAAGAGTGGAATAACTGTGCTGAAAATCATCATGATGGAGCAGAAAATGCAAAGTACAATATTAATGCACTTGAATTATTCGACAAGTATCATAAAGATAAAATAATCGAAAAAGGAGCGAATGCTGTTACTTTTACCATAAAAGAAAGTTATGTGGAGGACTTCTACAAACTTCTTGAGGCAATACAGGAACAATTGCTTAAAGAGATTGAGAAGAAGAGAATATCCATAGAATGTAATCCTACATCAAATTATAAGATTGGAGAGATGTCAAACTACGATGAACATCCTATCTTGAAATTTTATAATAGTGGCTTAAATACGCCTTATAATAAACATGATATAGCTGTTTCAATTAATACAGACGATCAAGGTGTATTTTCTACATCACTTGAGAGGGAGTATTCATTGATAGCTTTAGCAATGGAAAGGAATCAGACAGAAGGGTTCAAAAATTCACCTCGAAGAATCATTGATTGGCTTGATAAAATCAGGCAAATGTCTGTTGAGCAACAATTTGATAATGATATTTTTAATTATAAATAAATATAGTTATGGGAACATTTTACAAAGAATTTGGTCTAAAAAAAATCCTTGAGTGTGAAGGTGCAAAATCTTGGAAAGAAATTAAACTAGGAGATACAGTTCAATTGGTATCAAATCTTGAGGACTATAATCTAACTGGTTCTAAAAAACAAGTAGGGGCTCTTTGGGAATTTAATAATGGTGCAAAAGCCGTCATTGGTGTAATTCCCGAAGAAGAAGGGAAGCTTATTAAGGACTTTCTTGATATGGGATGGAATAAATTATTCAAGGCAATAATCAGCCAAAACGATAGTACAAAACCATTGGAGAATCGTTTTAAAGTAGCAGTTTATATAGAAAGATTTATTGAT
>CALVBP010000055.1 GCA_944325825.1 Candidatus Gastranaerophilales bacterium
CTTCAGGTTGGACTTGAACCAACGACCCTCTGATTAACAGTCAGATGCTCTAACCGACTGAGCTACTGAAGAATTTATATGTTTTTTGCTCTTCAGGTTGGACTTGAACCAACGACCCTCTGATTAACAGTCAGATGCTCTAACCGACTGAGCTACTGAAGAAGGTTGTTTTCTCGATTGCGGTGCAAAGATACTATCTTGTTTTTAATTGTGCAACACTTTTGACGAAAAAAAATAATAAAATTCTTTTAAACCTTTGTTGTGGAGTGGTTATTTGTTGCATTATGCTTAATTATATATCGCTTATCTTGACGAAATTAAGTTAAATATTGAAGACATTCTGTCATTCTAATCAGAATATTGTTTTTCTTTGCAATAAGATATTATAGATGTAAGTAAAGTAAACTATATGAATACTAAAAAGATTATTATTGCTGCTATAACTCTTTTCATTGGAGTGGCATTGTTAAGTTTTAAGGGGGATGACAGAAATTTTAAGATAGCAAAAAATCTTGATCTGTTTAATTCAATCTTCAAAGAACTGGATTTGTTCTATGTGGATACCATTGATGCTGAAAAAATGATACAGAATGGTATTAACGGGATGTTGGCTTTGACTGACCCGTACACTGAATATTATCCGGAGGAGGAAGTTGGGAGTCTGAAGGAGATGATTACCGGTAAGTATGGTGGAATTGGGGCGGCCATCAGGTATTATGAAGCTAACAATCGTATTGTGGTGGTTGAGCCGACTGAGGGTATGCCGGCTGCCGAAGTAGGAGTAAAGGCGGGCGATATAATTCTAGAGGTAGGTGGTAAGGAAATGCTTAGGGGGGACATGAAACCTCAGGAGTTCTCGTCTAAGGTTAGTGATGCATTAAGAGGAGAGCCGGGTACGTCGTTTGTGCTGAAAGTGCTGCGTCCTATGCAAAAAGACAGTGTGGAGATGGAATTTAAGATAACAAGACGAAATATTCGCACAAATCCTGTTCCATATTATGGACTGGTACGCGACAGTATAGGATATATTGCCTTGCAAAGCTTTACAGACAATTGCGCCAAAGATTTTAAGAAAGCATTTATCGAACTCAAGCAGAAAGGAGCAAAATCACTAGTCATTGATTTGAGGGATAATGGTGGTGGATCTTTGGCTGAGGCTGTTGATATAGTAGGGCTATTTGTTCCTAAAGGACAGCAGGTGGTTTATACAAAAGGTAAACTTAAGCAAGCTGACAATTCTTTTAAAACCAAATATGAACCGGTTGACACTGAAATTCCACTCGTAGTTCTGGTTAATGGTGCATCTGCTTCTGCTTCGGAAATCCTCAGTGGCTCGCTTCAGGATCTGGATCGCGCAGTGATAGTTGGAAGCCGTACTTACGGTAAAGGATTGGTGCAGACCACACGCCCTCTTCCGTATAATGGAACTCTGAAAGTTACCACATCAAAATATTATATCCCAAGTGGAAGATGTATACAGGCTATAGATTATTCAAAGAAAAACGCCGATGAGTCTGTTGCAAGAACACCGGATAGTCTTACTAATGTTTTCCATACGGCTATTGGTAGGGAAGTACGCGATGGTGGAGGCATTCGTCCGGATATTGAAGTCAAAAGTGCCAAATTCCCAAATATTATTTTTTATCTGATGAATGATGATATAATTTTTGATTATGCAACCCAGTATTGTTGGACACATCAGGCTCCGGAATCGGTGGAAGCTTTTAAGTTGACAGATGATGATTATTCTGCTTTTATGGCCTTAGTTAAATCTCGTGATTTCACTTACGACAGACAAAGTGAGAAAATGCTTAAGTCATTAAAGGAAATGGCGGAATTCGAAGGTTATATGGACGGAGCAAAAGAAGAGTTTGCTGCTTTGGAGAAGAAATTGAATCATAATCTTGACCGCGATTTGAAAACTTTTGAGAAGCAAATACGTGAATATCTGTCGCAGGAAGTCATAACCAGGTATTTTTATCAGAGGGGCGCTGCTATGGAACGCTTGAAAGATGATGAATATCTGGAAGAGGCTGTGAAGATCTTGCATAATATGGCAGATTATAAGAAAATATTATCTGTAGCCGAAAGCAAATAAAACTCAATCAGGATTATTCATTCTCGAAATAGATTTTTCTAATTGGAAAAATGCCTTGACGTTTTAGGTAAAACGAGCTGTCGTTTTAATCAAAACGTCAAGGCATTTTGTTTTTTCGTTTTAGGCCTAAAAATATGCCTGGTTTTGTATGAGTAGGCTTGTGTGCGTCATTCGGTTTAATTTTCTCTATTTATTATATAATAATGTGTGTATTTCTTCTGATTATTTGTCTGTATGGTAAGATGAAAAAAATATTGTGATTTTATTTTATTGTATATCAGATATTTACGCGAAAAGTGATATTTTTTAATGAAAAAAAGTTTTAGAAAGTATTGCGGGAATGAAAAAAGTGTGTACCTTTGCATCCGCAATCGCAAATGAAACGATTGTAAAAACAAGTTCTTTGAAAGATTTTAGATAAACAAACAGAATGTAGTACAAGCGTCACATTATATATATGATGTGATGAAAAAAGATAAACCGTCAATTGAAATAAAAAAAACGGTATCCTGAACAGAGACAAAACACATCCTTTAGGGATGTATAAAAATATTTTACAATGAAGAGTTTGATCCTGGCTCAGGATGAACGCTAGCTACAGGCTTAACACATGCAAGTCGAGGGGCAGCATGAACTTAGCTTGCTAAGTTTGATGGCGACCGGCGCACGGGTGAGTAACGCGTATCCAACCTTCCGTTTACTCAGGGATAGCCTTTCGAAAGAAAGATTAATACCTGATAGTATGGTAAGATTGCATGATAATACCATTAAAGATTTATCGGTAAACGATGGGGATGCGTTCCATTAGGTAGTAGGC
>CALVBP010000056.1 GCA_944325825.1 Candidatus Gastranaerophilales bacterium
ATAAGCTGCAAGCACATTTCGCGCGTCAGCTCCTCGCACCTTGCGTACCGTTTCAGGCGGGCTATGTACTCCTCGACTTCTGCGTCGATGCCGTCCGCTTCGGCAAGCCGCGCTTCAAGTTCCGCGATCTTTCGTTCATTTGCTTCCTTCTCCGCCTGATACTTTTCGCAAAGGCTTTTCAACACGCTCTCGGGCAAAGCCCCCAGCACCTTTTCTTCAAAGGCAGACTGAATGAGTTTATCAAGCTCCGCAAGCCTGTCTTGAAGAGAGCGCAGCTCTTTCTCGTCGGACAGCCTGTTGCGCTCGCCGCGTTTGGCGCGTTCCCGCAAAAAGCGTTCTTTCGCCGCCACCTCGTCAAGTTCCACCTCGCCCAGCATGGCGCGGATGTCGCTCAAAACGATGCCTTCGATCTGCCTGTCGCTGATGGCGTGGGAAGTGCAGTACTTCTTGCCGACGTCGATGTAGCGGCGGCACAGATAGTAATTGCAGACGCCCCTGCGCTGCCCGCCCGACTTAAATTTGAGCTTGCAGCCACAGTCGGCGCAAAAGAGCAAGCCGGAAAGCGGATGCACCCTGTTTTCCTTGTCCGCCCTCCCGCGCGAAACGGACGTGCGCATCGCCTGCACTTTATCCCATGTGTCGCGGCCGACGATCGCCTCGTGAGCGTTCTCCTTGACGACGTGTTCGCTCTCGGGAACATGGAGCACCTTATGGTTCTTGTAGGAAAAGCGCGTCGTCAGATGCTGCGTCATCCTGCCCGTGTAGGTGGGGTTGCTCAAAATTTCGGAGACGGTGCGCGTCGTCCAATAGCCTAAGTTCCGCCGCACCGACTTCCTTCCGTCCAGCCGCGTGTAGTACGCCGTGGGGTTAGGGATGCCCTCGTCGGTGAGCGCGCGGGCGATCGCCCGATAGGAACTGCCCGCAAGGCGCATATCGTAGATACGCCGCACGATGGCTGCCGCCTCCTCGTCGATGACTGCCGTGCGCTTCTCGTCCGTTCCCGCCTTGTAGCCGTAGGGGTACGCCCAGTTGGTGTACTTGCCCTGCTTCCAGTTAGCTTCCAACACGGCGCGGATCTTTTTGGAAGTATTCGCCGCGTGCCACTCGTTGAACACGTTCATGATTGGCATCATATCCATGCCCGCGCTCGTTCTGTCCGCCGTGTCCACGTTGTCCGAAAGGGCGATAAAGCGGATGCCGTAGGCTGGGAAGATATAGTCGATATACTGTCCCACCTGAATGTAATTTCTGCCGAAGCGCGAAAGATCTTTTACAACGATGGTATCGATCTTGCCCTCTTTGGCATCGTCCAAAAGCCGTTTGACGGCGGGGCGCTCGAAGTCGGTGCCCGACCAGCCGTCGTCGATATACTCGTCCACGACTGTGCCGCCGTTTTCCTCGGCATACTTTTTGAGGATGACCCGCTGATTTTCGATGGACATACTCTCGCCCGCCTTCTCGTCATCGCGCGAAAGGCGCATGTAAAGCACCGTTCGATTCAGTTGTTTTTGCTTTGACATGAAACCTCCTTTTCTGTCAAAGCCATTCGGTCAAAGTCGGCTCTATTATAGCACAACTTGCCGAATTTTTCAACGGCCCGCGGCAACTTTTTCCTGACGTTCATAGCCCCGCCTCCCGGTCGGCGCGGCGCAGGGCGAGCTCCGCCACTATTTTCCCAAGTTCCGCCTGCCCCGTAAAGTGCCGTATGATATGGTATTGTCTGCCCTCGATCTCACAAGCTGCGGTGACGCGCGGGCAGTCCGCATATTTTTCCTGTAATTGTTGCAATGATTGTTTAATGGTTTGATCCCCCAATTAAGAATGTAGGTTGACATTTTATCTCCTTTATCATGATATGATCTTTGTTGTCTGAACGCGCACCGCTTCCCAAACGATGCGGATAGGAGTCATTTCTTGCCGTCTGCCTTGTCTCATTACTATCGGCATATCACTTCGGTTTCCACGCCATTTGCGCCCGTATGCCTGCAATGTGTTTGGCAGGGGGCTGACCGCTCGCGCAACCGGACTTGCAGTCAGCCGTCATTTGATTTAACCGAAAATCAGGAACAGCATCGCAAAGGTCTGCGCAAGCAGAAGAACGGGCGTCGCCCAAAATAAAAACTTGCGAAAGCCGCGTTCTATTTTCATATCGCCGCGCTCGCGTTCGATCTCCTGCGCCGTGGCTTTGAGTTGCTGCCTCACTTCGTCCAGCGTTTCGTCCACCTGTTCGAGCGCGTAGTTTTTCGCCTCAGCGACTGTTTGCGTGATCTCGCTCTTTATGGTTTGACTTAGTTCCGCTTTGAACTTCCGCTCGTCCTGCGTTATCTCGCGTATCTCCCTGACTGCGCTCTGCACGTTCTCGCTCAACCTCTTCGCGTAATTGCCGCTGTCGCCCTTTATCTCGTTCACGCTCGCCGTCAAGTCCAAGATGAGCGTATTCTGCAAGCTCACCAAGGTGTTGCATCTCTCGTTGGATATCGCCAACGCCTCTTTGAGGAGCCCGTTTTCCGTCTGCTGCCGCCGTTCCTCGTTGATTTTCTGTAATTGTTGTAGTGGGGTAGCCGTCTGCCCCGTTTTTATGTTTGGCAATGCCATTCAATACCTCCGTCTTTGTATAGTTATCTCCGAGTTTCTGCCCTCGGATGGCTTTGCTCTTCTGCGGGTGAAGATAGGAATAGTCTTTGCCGCTCCGAGTGATCTTCACCCCGTAATCCGCAAGGTGAGAAACAAATTCCTCCTCGCCGGTAGCCAACATTTTTCCCTCCTCAATGACCTCTCTGAGTTCTTCTTTCCATGAAGTACCGCCTTTGAGAAGGATATGCCGCTCGTCCTGTGTTCGGTTGTTCTCTGCCTTCTTCCGAAAGTCCAACGAAGAAAAGCCGAACTGCTCGCCGACCTCGTTCGCCATATCTTTCAGCCGCGTATAATCCGCGTCGTTAAAATGCAATTTTCTTCCCGTAATAGGGTGGACGGCGTTCACGATCATGTGCGCGTGAACGGTCTGCGTATCCGTGTGCGTGGCGATAACGCACTCGCAGCCCCCAAACATCTTTTCCGCGCACGCCTTCGCGTACTCTTGCACCATGAGCGGGTCGGCATGGTCGGCTCGGTCGGGAGAGAGTTTGAAGTGATAATACTTTCTCTCGCCGTAGTCCGTATATTTCCCGAACCGCGCCGCCGTTTGCCT
>CALVBP010000057.1 GCA_944325825.1 Candidatus Gastranaerophilales bacterium
TATAGCCAAGTACTAACCCTATTGCACGGAGTAGGTTACTTTTACCTGTATTATTATGTCCTATTATGACATTCACTCCTTCATGTAATGGTACTGAAGCATCCTTGAAGTTACGAAAGTTTGAAATTTTAATTTCTTTGATATACATAGGTTTATATCCCTTTCCTGAACCTAACTTGGGTTGAAAATTCTTATACTTATTGCATATTGATGTTATGAAAAGTTCATTTATAGCTACTTTTGCTTATTTATGTTCGTTTTCCAAATTCCGTATCAGCTTATAGATACCCGAGGAAGGGTTGTCGAATTCCGCCAAGTGCATGGCTCTATCCACAGCGATGGAAGTGTATTCTTTCAGAAAAACTTTCTGCTTGTCGGTAAATGAGGATTTCGCATATCTTTGCCAAACGGGATTACTGTTCCTTAGTACCTTGATGGCATCATCGGTGCTAATAGCCGACCTTTGATCTTTCGCATGCAGTAACAGCCAAAGCTCAAAGCAAGGGTTGCTCAACAAGAGGTCGGCTTTGCACAAACGTACTTTCATGTTGATAGCCTCCACATCCATATCATACATGAGATAAGCCTGCACGTTGTCCTCTCGTGAGATTTTCAGCTCGTTTGTCCGCTTCTCGACAAACGACGGCGACACCCTCGTGCCTGCCACGTGTGAAACAACCTTGATAGGCAACTTGTACCAATTTCTCAGCAAGTTCACGTAACTTTCCTCCGTCTCGCCCTCACAGATGACGAGGATTATCTTGCGCATCCGCATCGGCTTTACCTTTTCTCTTTTACTCCCCATATCTCACCCCTCCAATATTTGCTTGATGCTCTCGACGGATGAATCCACGTATGGCACAGCGTCAAAACGGCCTTGTATGTATCCTTTCTCCGCATCCATGTTTTCACGGAAATCCTTGAAGTCATACAAGGAATAGACACTGGTGGCTCCTTGTTCCGACTTGTTGACAAACACTATCTGGTCGCGCCTCAGTCTTTTGACATCTATCAGGTTCGTATTGTGCGAGGAGAACAACAACTGGCTGCCTTGTGAGGCGTGTATCAGGTCAAGTATGAAATCGGCCAAACGGGTGTGAAGTCCCATGTCAAACTCGTCCATCATGATGCTCTTCTTGTTCTTGACCACATCAAGCAGGCGGATAAGGATCTGAAATAATTTCCGTGTGCCATTGGATTCCTCCATGTCCAAGTCAAACATCACGTCGCTTTGGTTGCGGTGCACCGTCTTGAAACGAAGTACGTCCACCAACTTGAAAGACAATTCCGTCTGGCCAGGCATGGGAAGGACGGGAGCCGGTATTTGTTCTTTACGGACTTCTATGTCCGTTATGTCTGTGTCGCATATTTCCAGTGCTTTGAGGATTACCTTCTTGTACGTTTTGAAGCTGTCAAGCACTATCAAGTCGTTCACGTTTACAAGGCCAAGCAGAAACTGGTTCATGAAATACCTGTAGAGCTTCTGGGCCACATCCCTGTTCATGGAACTGGCACGGCTTAGAAAGAGGTTCTTGTCACTTGTGTTGAGTGCGACATCCATCGGCTTGGCTATAGTACCGGTGCCAAAACTGTACTTCCCGTCTGCTTCACGTACAAATACTTTCGCCCGCCTGCCCACTGGGTAGTGATACAGGCTTTCTCGCACGATCTTCTCGCGTGTAAGTTCAAAGGAATATTCGTATTCCACATCCTCGCAAACAAAGTCAATGAGGAAACGGCTGGGCTTGTTTCCAAACCCCTCGAACTTGAACGGCTCAAAATTGAAGGTCATTCCCTCATTATGCAAATGCGACTCAAGAATCATTTGGCAGCAGAACGTGATGGCTTTCAGGATGTTCGACTTGCCCGACGCATTAGGTCCGAAAAGACCGATGCTTTTAAGCACAGGCACTCCTTTCCATTCCATGACATTGTAAGACAATTCCTTGGCAAGCACTGTATTGATGTTTGCCGCCCTAAAATCTATTCTTATCCTGTCTTTGATGGAAAAGAAATTCTCCAACTCGATTTTAAGTATCATCTTATGGCTTATTTTGTAATTATACTGCAAAAATAGCCGTTAAATTCGATATTTTGATAAACAAGAAGCTATTTTCCTATTCTTAAAACCGTTTTTTAACTTTTATATAGCAATCATTGGCTATAGAACCATTTGTTCGCTGACGCTTCTCCTCTTATACCAATCTTATTCTACTCGTTCCTGCACCTGCTTCGGGTTATTTTCCTGCAAAACTAACAGGCTGTGTCCAATCCTTGCAAATCCGGCAAGCCCCCACGGGTGATTGGCGGAAATCTTCCTTTCTGTTGCACGGAAAGCGTATTTCCACCACCGGATTTGCCGGTTGTCCTTTGCCCATTGACGAGGCAGAAAAATAACCCCGATGCAGGCTTGAAATAGAGCCGAAGACAGGGGAGGAAGTTAAACCCTCAAAATCAATGGAAATGGATAAGACAATAGCAGGACAGACAAACAAGGTAATGGTGTGGCTGATGAAATACTACCCCGTGCGCATCAAGAACGTGGGCGAGCAGCAAAAGGCTGACCGGCAGACCATTTGGGACTTCAAGGACGGGCGGGCATACGAGCAAGTAGCCCAAATGACCGCCAAGCACTTGCAAGAGTTGTTCGGCAGTCGGATTACAAGCATCGTGTTTTCGTGTATTCCAGCGTCAACACAAGAGAAGAACGAGCTGCGCTACAAGCGTTTTTCAGAAAGGGTGTGCGAACTCACCCATGCCATCAACGGCTATCCACACGTGCAAGTGTCGGCAGGCCGTTTGGCAGTCCACGAACACCGAAAGGACGAAACGGAGGCACGGAGGGCACAAATGGCAGACTATGACATGGATTTCTTCAAGGGCAAAGATGTGCTACTCTTTGATGACATTATAACCAAAGGCATATCCTACGCCACTACAGCCGACAACTTGGAAGCGTGTGGGGCAAATATGTTGGGAGGTTTGTTCTTAGCTAAAACATTCTACAAGGTAAGATGATGATACAGACAGGCATCACAAAGGTGGCAGCGTTCACAGGACACCGCTTTATCCGCTACCAAGATAGGCAACGGCTGAAAATCGAACTTGAAAGGGCTATCACAGTTTGTTATGATTCGGGTATCCGCCACTTCCTTTGCGGCATGGCGTTAGGCTTTGATATGCTCGCGGCTGAAACGCTGTTGGCGATGAAAGCGCAACATCCCGACATCCGGCTGACAGCCGTCATCCCTTTCCGTGGTCAATCCGGCAAGTTCAGCCCTGCGGACAAAGAGCGGTATCAATCCATTCTCGGCAAGGCTGACAACGTGGTTTGCCTAAGTGAAACCTACTTTGACGGCTGTTTTCTCAGGCGCAACGACTATATGCTG